>JBJOJS010000092.1:0-2701 GCA_046046455.1 Actinomycetota bacterium
TTCATCCCCCAGGGCAGCGGAGTGCGAGGCCTGGTCGTGAATGACCCGGCCGGCTCGGCTACGCCGCCGGCATATCTACGCTTCACCACGACGAGCGCGAACACGGGCGTCCAGGCGCCCACGACCGTGGACTCAAGCGGCAACCCGATCCAGGCCCAGGGCGGCTCGACGTTCACCCTGCGTGCGCAGCTCAAGGCTCCCGCCGGGACCACCGGCACCTTCGGGATGAATTTCGGCTCGCAGGTGGGCACCCTCACCGTGCCGCAACTCGATGACAGCGACAGCCCCAACTTCACCGCGACCGGCGACTGGCAGGACGTCCAGGTCACCTTCACTGCCCCGGGCACGGGCAAGTTCACCAGCATCACGCCGACGCTGGTCCTGGCCAAGGCGGGCAGCCTGCAGCTGGACACGGTGACCATCTCGCCCGTGCTCATCGACCAGGACCAGCCGTGGACGGTCTACCAGCCGTCCGGCACCTCGGTGACCTGGGGCGTGTACGACGACCCCGCCAACGCTCACGACGGAAGCCTGGGCCACCTGACCATGTCCAAGACGGGCACTGCCGACGCTGGCCTCGTCAAGACCACGCCGGCCCCGGTGGCGGGACAGACGTACTCGGCCACGGCCTGGGTGCGGACCGGGGGCGATGACACGGCGACGTTCACCTTCGAGCTCTCGGCCGAGGGCGGGTCGGCCGCGGCGGAGACAGAGCAGCAGACCGTCACGGCGACGCAGGATTGGCAGCTGATCCAGCTCCGCCTGCCGGTGCAGAACGCCGGGCATACGGACATGAAGGCGTCCCTCATCGCCACGACCCCCGGCGTGACGCTGTACGTCGACGACGTCGCCGTCGTCGCCACTCAGTGGGTCGCGACCAGCGGCACGCACGATGTCCTCAATGACGGTGCAGGCGCCTACGAGGGAAGCGGCTACGGTCGCCTCACCAACACCGGCACCTCGACAGCAACCCTCTACGCAGATGCGACGGGGGGCTTCAACGGCACGCAGACACTCTCGGCCTACGTCCGCTCCGGCAACGACGACACGGTCGTCGGCTACCTGAAGATGTCCAATGGCTGCACCGCGAGCTCGGACCAGTTCATCGCCAACGCGACGTGGCAGAAGGTTCAGCTGAATTGCACCCTGTCCACGACGGTGAACACCCTGCGGATGATCGTGGAGTCAGACACCCCGGGCGGTGTACTCGATGTCGACTCGGTGTCGCTCACGAACGAGCCGCTGGACCCGATTAATCCTGACAACGTCTATGGCGTCAATACGCCGCTCGAGCACCCGAGCACCGGCTACCAGTACCTCTGGGACGACGCCTTCGGTATCCCCGGCATGCACCTGTGGGGCTTCACGGTCCAGGTCGAGGTCGACGACGGCGAGCCGGGCCTCAGCGTCCTCGCAGCGGTCTACCAGGACCCGTCGAAGATCCCGAACATGCTCTACGGCTCCGACTGGATCTACGGCCTGGCGGTCATCAACGTCGACGAGGTGGATCCCTGCTTCGACTTCACCTTCAAGAGCGATGGCGCCAATGGCGGCAACAGCGGGATCTCGATCGCTGACGGCGCCATCAAGGCCGAGGACTTCCACATCACCTTCGCACCACGAGGGTGCGCGGTGGGCGACTACACGGTCGCTCCGGGAGCCTCGACCTACTTCGATGCCGAGGTCGGTGACGGCACCATCCACTTCGACCTCGCCATGAGCAAGAACGCCAAGGGCCAGCCCACGTTCAAGGGCGACGTCGCGGTCACCGACCTCAACATCGGCGGCATCGACTACCGCAACATGATCATGTCGGTCGTCGCGACCCCGACGGATGACTCGGTCACCTACGTCGCCGACATGCAGTTGCCCATGGGTGGATTCAACGGCAACTTCAACATGCAGGGCAGCAAGGCCGGGACCAATGTCAACGGCTCGGTGGAGCTCACCGACTGGGGCTGGACCAGCTCGAGCGGCAAGGGCTTGGACATCAACGAATTCGCCTTCGACTTCACGATGGCGGTCGGGCCCACTAATTGCGGGACCTTCAAGGCGTCCGGCACGGGCAATGCCAATGCGGACTTTGCGATGGCGAGCGATCTCGACTTCGACGGATCGCTATCCCTGGACTGCGGCTTGCTGACCGGCTTGCAGTTCCGCTTCGACTACACCCATGGAGATGTGACGAAGGACTTCTACCTGAACTACAACTCGAGCACCATGACGCTCGGCGGTGGGGTGGACTTCAACTTCGAGCGCCAGGTGTCCTGGAAGACGATCGGCATTCGCTACCACCGCACGTCGCGGATCGACGTGTCCATGGACTTCCTCATGGACATCACGAATCCGTCCTCCTCGACAGCGACGCTGAGCGCCGACGTCAAGGTGGCTAATGGCGGCGGCTCCGGCACGTGCACGATCACAGGGCAGCCCAGCGACAGTTGTGCCATCAGCGTCTGGGTGAAGTCGCCGATCACGGGCACCAAGGTCTACTTCAACGAGTCCTGGTAGCCGCCCCTCCCCGCTGCCTCGTGTCGTTGGACATTCCGCTTTGCCTACCCACGTGTGACGTATGCCTCACGTGGCATGGTCGGCACAGTCATGACTGCGCCCATCACCGGCTGACGTGGGGGCCTAGACCTCGGACTCCCCACCCGGACGGTGCACGGGGATGACGATCTCGTTTCGCCTGGCGAATGGG
>JBJOJS010000119.1:0-41083 GCA_046046455.1 Actinomycetota bacterium
AGGTAGCCCCGCAGGATCACGTCGCGGTTGATCGTGATCGCAGGGCCGGGCATGACGTGGTCGTGGATCACCGCGCGGAACCCGGTCAGGTCGTCGACCTCGCCGCCGTCGAGGCTCCACCGGTACGACGAGCAGCCCGACCAGTAGCCGATGCCGCCTTCCATCGCCGTCACGAACACGTCGTGCAGCACGCGGTCGAGCAGCGGCTCGTCGGGCACGATCGGCTCGGGCTGCACGCTCACAGCTTCACCTCCACCCACGCTCCGTCCTGCCACACGCAGTCGAGCAGCGGCTCGTCGGGCAGCGGCTCGGGCTGCACGCTCACGCTCACGCTCACGCTCACGCTCATCGCGCGCGGCCCGTCGTAGCCGCCCCATGCATCGGGACCGAAGTCCTCAGCGAATGGGCCGTCGCCGCTGGCCAGGTAGTTGGTGATCTCCCGGTCGAACCGGGCCGGGTCGTCGCCGGCCAGCTCGACCGTCACCAGATAGGTACGGGTCGTGGTCTTCATGTCGTGATCCCTTCAGCAATGGCCGTCGCTGCGGCCGGGTTCGCTTCTTCCAACTCGCGCAGCAGCTCGTGCGCCAGGTCGCACAGCTCGTCGCTGCCCATCTCCTCGATGCGCGCGTGCGCGCTCTTCATCACGTCGGCCTGGTCGCAGTCCTCGCACGTTGCGAAGCCGTCGCCGCCGACCGTGCCGACCGTGTCATCGGTCAGCTCCTCGCCGCACTGCCAGCACTCGTCGACGCTCACGACTCCACCCCTTCGAAAGCTCCGGTCTTCAGGTTGAAGCAGTAGACGCGCTCCGCATCGGTGCCCGTGTAGATCCGCACTTGGTGCCCCGAGTGAGCCTCCACGATGAGATTGCAGTTGTCGGGATGGGTGCCCACCGGGCGCAGGCACAGGCCCGTCTCATCGACCCGAACCCACGCCGAACGACGCTCGGTGTACGGGTCGTGCAGCACCACCTCGTTGGCGGCCAGGTCGGGCACCGTGAACAGCGGATGCGAGGCATCGAGATCGCCATCGATCCACGCCTGACGTGCAGCCGACTCGCTGTCCGCTTCCACGCTCCCGCGCCACGCTCGCCCACCTTCGTCCTCCCATGCCAGCAGGAACCGGTGCGGCCACCGCTCACCCGCCCCGACACGCTCGACGCTCACACCGCCGGCCGCCTGCACGCTCACACGCTCACGCGTCGCCGCCGCCCACGCCGAAGCGGCGCACTCGGCGCACACCCGGTACTCGCCGACGCGGTGCCCGCCGCCGTCCTCGACGAGCTGGCTGCACCGATCGCAACCCACGCTCACACGTTCCGTACTCATTGCATCCCCTCTCAGGGTTCCGACCCGGCCACCATGACCGGGAGTGCAGTGCAGGGGATCGAACCCCGCCGGCCGAAGCCGCCCCACCAGGGGCACCGCTGGCCGCTACCGCTTGCGGGTAGCGAAAGCCACGTCAGCCGAGCCGACGACACAGATACGACAGGCGGCGCAAGCACCCCGCCCCCAGGAGCCGGGCACCAGCTCGCCACCCCGCTCGACAGGCACCACCAGCGGCAACCGGCCGACGTTCTCAGGGCAGGCCCGCAACGGTCGAGCCGACCCGGTAGCGGCGTGGATCTCGGCCGCCTCCGCTTGCGTCGAGGCGCACGCTGCCACCCTCACCCGCTCGCCGTACCGCTCGACGAGGCGGCGCACCTGGCCGACGTTCTCCGCATCGGCCGACAGGTACACAGTCAGGTTCTCGGGGCCGAGCATCGAGCCAACCCACCGGAGCGAACGCGTGTAGATCCAGAACCGGACAGTCGGAAACCGGCGGGCAACCGAACGGATCGCGCGCGCCTCCTCCACCGTCGCCACGTCGCCATCCCACTTGTGGCGATAGATCCGATCCCGTTCCCGCACCAGGCCGCGCGCCAGGTAGCGGTCGAACTCGGCGCAGAACTCGGCGACCGCTGCAGCGTGCAGCTCGACCGGATCGCCGGCCAACAACGCCGCCGTGTTTCGCTCGACAACGTCAGCCACCGCCGGACGTGCCCGCTGCAGGTTCTCGGCGTAGCACGAGGAGCAGAACGACGTACGACCAGGGCAGGTGACACCCGCCGTCGTGCCGACACTGTTGCCGATCACCGCGGCCGACTGAGTCGACCGGACCCGCACCAGCGGCGACACCTTGCGATCGTACGAACGGACGAACGCGCCACGAGGGCGCAGCGACACCGCCACGCCCCCGAACGCCTCGACCTGTTGAGCACCAGCGCGCAACGTCACAGCTCACCCCGCACAGCAAGCCCGCCCATGCGGAGCGCCGTCGAGAGATCCCGCCCGAACGGGTAGAACGTGCCATTACCGGCCCGCACCTCGAAACAGTCAGCGGCACCGACCCGCACACGCGGCTGCTCGACCGGCGCCGGCCACGTCGGCGACACGCGGCAGCGGTCCACCTCCTCGAAGATCGAGCCGTAACGGCGCATCACCCGCACCACGCCCCCGTCAACCTCGATCGTGAAGCCGCACCCCTCAGGGCCACCGGCGTAGATGTTCAGAGCACCATCGAGCGTGTCGACCCCGACGAACACCGGACACGGCGCACCGTCGACGACATCGAGCATGCGGAACCACGAACCCGGCCACAGCGTTTCAATCATCAGAACCCCTCCAACAGACACCGGCCGCCCTTGCAAAGCGACCGGGGCGCACCTCGACTAGGCGCACCGCGTCCCGCACCGACCGGAGCCGATGCGGGAGACGGCGCAACTAGGCGGGCACCGACCACGACACCGCCCGGGCAGCGTTCAGCTCCGACAGCAGGCACAGGCGGGCAGCACGCCGCCCCATGTACGAACGCAGGTAGCGGTAACGCAGGCGCACCATGTACGCCGAGCGGTCGGGCTTCAACACGCCCAGGCAGTGAGCGCCGGAATGCCAACGGAGAATCACAGCTCGACCCCCATCAGATCGCCCACCGGAGTGGGCAACACAAGGAACGCCGCCGGGGCGTCGCCGTCGTCGAGCTGGTCGGCGAACTCGGCGCGCACCATGCGCCCCTGTGCAGTCAGCATGTCGAGGATCTCGACCGGCGGAACCGGGCAGTCATCGACCAGCAGAACCGCCGACACCGACGGCAACAGGATCGCCACCGTACGATCGTCGAGGCCGAGCCAACGCACCAACGACAGGGCGTCGTCCACCGTGCGCACTTGATCGGGACGCATCGGGCCGCCCATCACTTGCCGCCATTCGCGGGCACATGCCAGTAGCGGAGCTCGGCGAGCTCATCGGCCGTCTCGCTCATCTCCTCGCGCACCTCAGCACGCCCAGCCAGGCGGCCACGTTCGAACGCCCAACCGTCGAGGATCGCCCAGAGTGCGCCGAGAGCGGCAACACAGAACGCAACGCCCAGCCAGAACGCTGCAGGGTTCAACAGATCCAACATTTGCTCATTCCTCCATTGTCGTGGGGCATCCCTTGCACGGTGCCCGACTCGACACTACCACGATTGTGCAACCTGTTGCATGTTCCACCAGTGGCAGGAACCAGGCCGACAGACTGCACACATGCAGAACGACCCCGACCCCGCAACCACGCCCCGCAAACCCACCCCGCCCGGTCCCCCCATCACCGCCGACACCGCCCGAGAAATGCAAGCCCGTAGCGCCGCCGCCCGCCGGGCCAACAAGGAGCGAGAACGGGAACAGGTCGCCGCCGCCGCAAAGCTCGACAAGCTCACACAGCGACTGGAGGCACAACTAGGAGAAGCACGCGCCCAGCTGCTCGAGCAGAAAGCCGACGCGCGTGCAGCACGAGCCGAAGCCGCCGCCCTACGCCGCCGGCTCGAGGAACAGGCAGCCGCACTAGCGAAGGCACAAGCCGCACACGGCACCCGGCGCACCGAACCCACCGACCCCGCCGAAATGCTCGACTCGGCGGCCACAGGTGCGATGCACACCCTACGCGCCGTGCTTCGGGCACTGGCCACCGCGGCGCGGACTGGCGAGCTGGTGCGCAGCGGTGCCGATGCCGCTGCCCTCCTCGATGGGATCGTGAGGGCGGCCGCAGCGGTGCAGGCACTGCAGGAGCGGGCAGCTGTAGCGCCAGGCCGACGGCGGCCGGCGGCGATCGAGGCGGCCGGGCAGGATCTCGGCGCACTGGTGGAGAAGGTGCGAGCGAACCTGGCCGGCGCCGTGGTCGAGGCCGACGGCCGCTGACCTGCACCGCTACCGGGCACTCCAGTGACGTGACGCAACGGTGCCCGGCGTGGAGGTGGCGACCAGCTCGACGACGAACCCCGCCGGTTGTCGAGGGGAAGGGGCATCCGTCGCCCCCCGCCCCGACGGCGAGCGCCCCGCCCCCCCATGCCCCCGGTGAGGGGCGCCCCCCTGCATGTATGGGATCCCATGCGTTCCTAGACCGGAGCATCGGGATTGTGCAATGCATGGCAGGTTTGGGGCTGGTTCCTGGGAGCGTTTCCCCGTTTCCCCTATAGAGAGGGGGAAACGGGAAACAACCGATCCTGCGTTTCCCGGTGTTTCCCAGGGTGTTTCCCGTGTGTTTCCCCAGGTCAGCGGGTTGGTGTTTCCCGAAGTGTTTCCCATCGAACATTTGTGCGTTTCCCGAGCTCGGGTAACGCTGCTTCGGGGGTCAGATGAGCTCGTCTCCGTCCTCGACGACGGGGGCGATGTGGGTGCGCCGACGGGCTTTGAGTGCGGCTGAGACGACGGCGGTGCGGGCCTTGTGGCCTTCGGCTCGTAGGGCTGCGGAGGCGGTGCGGACGGAGGCGTCGAGGGGGACGGTGAGGCGGTCGAGGGCGATGATGAGGTCGCGGGTGCCGGGTGGGACGGCTTCGAGGCCGAGGAGGAAGTCGAGGGGGTCGGTGCGCATGGTGAATGCGGTGTGTTCGGGCACCCAACCCATGCGGCGGTGGGTGGCGGCGAGGGCGTATCCCTCTTCGGTGCGGTCGAGGCGGTAGACCACGTCCACGTCGTCGTTCTTGGCGCTGGAGCCTCGTTGTCCTCGGCCGGCTTCTTTGCCGGCGTGGTCGAGGCGCAGGCTGGCGATGCCGGCGGCTTTGAGGGGTTGGATGCAGTTCATGTACAGGTAGCGGAAGGTGTCTGCGGAGTTCTCTTCGCCTGCGATGACTCGGCTGGTGGTGTCGATGACGACGAGCTGGACGCCGAGCTCGATGGCGAGTTCGACGAGTTCGCCGCCGCCTTCGGGGGTGTCGAGGGGTCGGAGGGCGGCGAGCTGCATGTAGTGGAGGTGGTCGAAGACCTGGCCGTCGTATCCCATGTCGGCGATGCGTTCGATGAGGTCGCTGGGGGTCATCTCTTGGTCGACGTAGAGGATGTCGACGGGGTTGGCGTTGGTGGGGATGCCGAATGCGCCGACGCCGAGGGCGGCTTTGACGCAGGCGTTGAGGGTGAAGAGCGATTTGCCGGTCTTGGCCCCGGCGTAGAGGGTGTGGGCGCGGCCGGTGGCGATGAAGGGTTCGACGAGCCAGTCGGCTGAGTGGTCGGCGGTCCACAGCTCGTTCCAGTCGATGAGGTACTGGCGTAGCCGGCTGGAGTCGACGGCTGGTGCGGCTTCTTGTTCGAGCTTTTTGCCGTTGCTGATGCAGGCGGCGAGGCTGATGCGCTTGAGGTCGGTGACGGCGTGCCCGGCGTTGAGGTGGTCGGTCACGTCTTTGCCGTCGGTGGGCTCGAGGATGGTGACATCTCGGGCGATGGAGTGCATGGTGGAGGCGATGTAGGCGCCTCGTTCGTAGCCGGCGGCGTCTCGGTCGATGACGACGGCGACTCGCGCCCCTTCGAACCATCCGTTCCAGCTGGCGGTCCAGCTTTGGGCGCCGCCTGCGTTGGTGGTGGCTTCGTAGCCGGCCTTGACGAGGTTGTCGGCGTCTTTCTCGCCTTCGCAGATGAACACGACGGTGTCGTTGCGGACGGCTTCGAGGATGGCGGGGAGCCGGTAGGGGACTCGTCGGACGCCTTGCATGCTGCCGGGGCCGGTTTTTCCGTTGGCGGGGAGCTGCTTGAAGCTTTTGGTCTTGCCGTCGTAGCCGGGTTCGATGCGTTGGACGCTGTAGAGGAGTTCGCCGTGCTCGTCGCGGTACTCGTAGGTGGCGACGACCCGGTGGTCGATCTTCTCGAGGGGGGTGGAGATGTCGGCCCAGGTGAGGTTGAGGGCGTGGAGGATGTTCTCGGTGCTGCATCCTGCCCGGCAGTCGAGGATGACGGGCTGGTTGGTGCCTCTGGCGACGTTGAATGAGGGTGTGGAGTCGTCGTGGGCGGGGCAGCGGGCGATGATCTTGTCGCCGCGGCGCCGTGGTGCGCAGCCGGCGGTGGCGAGGCGGTCTTCGACGAGGTCGATGGGGTCGATCATCACCACTCCACGTTGACGGCGCCGAGGTTCTCCAGCTCTTCGATGAACACCTCGAGCACGGTGGCGGTGTCGAGGAGCAGGTCGCCGAGGGCGTTGAGCCCTTGGCTGTGGAGCTCGATTGCGGTCGAGCGGAGGGTTGCGAGAAGGCCGGGCACCTGCTCGGCGATTGCGGGGTCCACCATGTTGTTCTCCTGTTCGCAGCGGATGGTGTGCCCCAGTCGGGAGTCGAACCCGATCGGCGTGACGCAGCGAGCTGCCTGCCTGGGGCGGGGTGCCCGGCCGTCACCTGAGCGGGAGCGACGGCCGGGCAGGGGGTGTCAGCCGAACAGGTCGTCGAGGTCGGCGACGGGCTTGCGTTCGCCGGCCTTCACCTGGGCGGCGTAGTCGGCCTGCGAGAAGCGGTCTTCGGGCTCGCGGGTCATCTGGATGGCGAGCTTCGCTCCTTCGAGCTGGTTGCCGCTGGTGAAGCCGGCCCGCTTGATCGCTTCCTTGAGGGCGCGCTGCATGCTCTCGTTGGCCGAGAACTTGCGGACGCCGTCGTCCTCGCCGTCTTCGCGCTCGTCGGTCTTGATGGTGACGACCCATTCCTTGCGGGGTTCACCGGACTTCTTGCCGAGCACGACGTTGCCCTCGAGGTCGCGCTTGTCGCGCTTGTCGATGTCGACGATGTCGCCGACGATCTTGTCGCCGACCTTGCCCATCTTGAGCCATTTGCCGCCGCTGCTGAGGGCGTCGTTGATGATGTCGTCGAGTGCCATGTGGTTCTCCTTGTGTCTTGGCGTGTTGACGTGGGTGGTTCAGTCGCGCCCGATGACGGGGCGGCCGTTGTCGTCGAATCGCAGGGTGAGCTGTCCTTCGGCGAGCTGGTCGGCGGCGTGCGCGAGTGCGCTGGCCGCTTCGGCGTCGAGGGTGGCGATGGCCGCCCCGACGGAGATGTGGGTGTGGTCGGGCCAGACGTGCTGGATGAGCGCAGCCATGTAGGTGCCCAGGTCGTCATCGGGGCCGAGGATGTTGGCGATGGCGACGAGGGCTCGTCCGAGCTCGAAGCGGCGCACGGTGCGGCGTTGGCGCAGGCTGATCGACCCCTTGGCCTTGTTGGCGTCGGCGGCGATCTGCTTGATGCCTTGCTGCATGCTGTCGGGGAGTGCCCTGACGTGCTTCTCGAGCGCCTTGATGGCGGCCGGGTCGGCGTCGCCACCTTCGTCGAGGGTGCGGGGCTGGGTGGTGCGTTCCTTCGTTTTCGGTGCGGCCGCCGGCGGCTGCGGCGGGTCGAGGAACGGCATCGAGAGCAGCTTCTCGCCGTGCTCGATGACCCGCTGGACGGCTTCCATCTGTGCGGTGAGCTCGTCGTTCGCTGACGGATGGCTGGCCTGGTCGACCTTCTCGGCGAGCTCCTTCGGCGGGAACCCGATGCCTGCGGCGATCCAGGCTTCGGCGAGCACCTTCTTGCCGTTGGGGACGGCAACGATCGCCTGGAGGCGGTCGGCGAGGTGCTGGTAGCGCGGGCGGGGGGTGTCCTCGACCACCACAGGAGGGGGTTCCGCTGCGGACGGAGCTGCAGTGGTCGAGGACGGCTTCGGCAGAACCGACCGGAAGGACGTGTCCTTCATAAGGCCGTGGATGTTCTGTGCGATCTCGGTGCGGCGCAGACCTTCGATGAGGTCGAGGCCGATGATCTCGCCGGTGCCGGTGCCGGCGGGGATGTGGATCAGCAGCCCCACGTCGGTGCGCAGCTCGTCGGGCAGCGGGCGCCGTTCGTCGGTTTCGGTGTTGTACAGCTGGCTGTTGGCGTAGAGGGTCATCTGGATGAGGTAGGCGTTCCAGCTGTTGATGCGCTTGCCGGTCTTCACGTCGGCGAGGTAGATGCGCCCGGTGGTGCGGTCGCGGAGGAACTCGTCTGCGGAGCCGGCGGCCATGAAGGCGTCGTTGACGAGGTTCACTTCGCACAGCTCGGGGATCGGTTCGAGGTTGTACTCGTCGAGGAGCCGGCGGTACGCCTCCACGTCCTTGTCCCACGGGGCGATGACCTGCACGTCTCGGCCCTGGTTGACGAGGTGGATGTACTTGTGGAGCGCGTCGCCAAGCCGGCGGCCTTCGTTGCCGCCCGATGCCTCGATGCAGTTCTCGACGAGCTCGTTGAGCGCCGCGGTGGTGCCTTTCTCGTCGGTCTGTGCGGTCGAGGCGATCTGTGCGAGCAGGTCGGGGCGCTTCGCTGCGCCGATGAGTGCCATGCGTTGCGACCAGGCGTTCAGAGCGAACTTGTCCTCGAGCACGTTCCCGTAGCTCGAGGGGCGCTTGTAGGCGACGGTGTCGTCGCCGACGACGACGAGGGGGCGACCGTAGCGGTCGCGTTTGAAATCGGTCATGTCAGTCCTCCAGGGTTGCCGAGTATTGCACATTCGGGACTGGTTGCAACAGCATCCACGCCCGACTGCAACGGGCACCATACGATGGGGGTGTCACATGGTTTCTCTGGAGGTGCCTTCATGGGCATGAGCAAGAGCTACAAGCGCCGAATGGCGGCCACCGAGGCGTTCGGCCGTGTCGCTGGCGGCAAGGGCCGGGGCGCCGGCGCCCCTGGGCGTCCGTCTCCCAAGGAGCAGAGCGAGGAGGCCGCCGAGAAGAAGGCCAATCGTGAGGCTCACAGCGGCAGCAAGGTGGCGATGACCGGCATGAACACCTACTCGCCGAGCATGCCCTCGAGCTTCGACCGGGAGAACAACGGCAGGGCGGCCAAGCAGCGTTTCCAGTCGCGCGCCGGCTCGGTGAAGTGGGCTCGCACCGTCGAGGACCAATACCGCAGGGAGGGCACGATGCAGAACAAGCGCCCGGCCTACACCTCCTGGGTTCCCGACACGCGCGAGGTCGACAAGGACACGGGCGCCGACCGCGACCTCAGCACGTCGCGCCACGGCTATGTGGCTGATCGCAAGGCGACTGCGGCGTACATGCGTGGCAACGGCGGCAATCGGCCGTTCTACGCGGCGAAGGCGGCGCGTAAGCAGCTGCGTCCGCGCGGCTTCACCCTCGACTGACCCGCCCCGTCGATCCAAGGAGGTTGGATGGAGATCGACTTCGAAGAGTGGTACGCCGTCGGCGTACAGAACGGCTGGTGTGGTGCCGTCTTGTGCATCACCCATGACGGCATGCCCATGTCCGCAGCCGAGGAAGAGGAAGCCGAGGAGTACGACCCGTGCATCCCGATGGTGCGGCTGTACGGCGATGACCCGGCGACCCGCAAGGCCGTCGAGGCGAACCACGCCCCGTCCCAGTGGCGCAAGACGAACGAGGGCTTCGAGCTGTGAAGCGACGCCAGAGTGCAACCGATGACATCCTTGGCGGGCTCTCCGTCGAGGAGCGGCGCGCACTCCTGGCCGAACTCGAACGTCAGGCGCTGGTCGCTGACCCGTTGGCGTCACCGGCAGCGTTCGCCGCGGCGCACTCGAACGGGCTGTGGGAGCCGTACCGGCACCTGACGTTCATCTCGGACGAGATCGTCGCCGGGGTGGAGCGCAACGAGTGGGATCTGCTGATCCTCACGACCCCACCCCGGCACGGCAAGACCGAGCTCACGTCCCGCTGGACGCCCGCCTGGGCGATCATCAAGCACGGCCTGCGTGTCGGCCTCGCCAGCTACGAGGCCGACTTCGCCGCCACACACGGTCGCCGCACCAAGGAGATCATCGGCGAGATCGGCGAGCAGTACGGGGTGAAGGTGAAGTCCGACACCCGGTCGGCATCCCGGTGGGAGCTCGAGGGTTCCACCGCCGGCATGTGGACCGCCGGTGTCGGCGGCCCGGTCACCGGCAAGGGCGGCCAGCTGCTGCTCGTCGACGACCCGGTGAAGAACGCCGAGGAGGCGCAGTCGCCGGTGTACCGGGAGAAGGTGTGGGAGTGGTGGACTTCGACGTTCCTCACCCGCCGCGAGCCCGGCGCGAAGGTCGTGCTCATCATGACCCGCTGGCATGAGGATGACCTCGCCGGCCGTCTGCTGAAAGCGGCGCTCGGCACGATGCGAGTGAAGCTCGTCAACCTGCCGGCCATCGCCGAGGAGGACGACGCCCTCGGGCGCGCCCCCGGCGAGGCGCTGTGCCCGCCCCGCTACGACCTGAACGCCCTCGCCATGATCCGCGAGTCGGTCGGCTCGAGGGTGTGGGCGTCGCTCTACCAGCAGCGTCCGCAACGTCAGGGTGGGTCGGTGTTCCAGCGCCAGCACTTCCACTACTGGCGCAAGGAGGAGGATCTGTACATCCTCGGCGACCGCGAGCACCTCGTCCACCAGGGCGATCTGTTCGTGTTCGGCACCTTCGACCCGGCGTTCACCCGAGGGAAGCGTTCCGACTTCACGGCACTCGCCATCTGGGGTGTCACCCCGCACAACCCGGCGTACATGCTGCTGTTGCAGGGGTATCGGGTGCGGGTCGACTCGACCGAGCACGCCCCGATGGTCGAGGGCGCCTGGAGGAAGTGGAAGCCGAGCTGGATCGGCATCGAGAAGACCACCGCCTCGCTGACGTTGCTCGTCGAAGCGCAGCGCCGCGGTGTCGTCGTGCGCCCCCTCACCCCCGACAAGTCGAAGGGCGCTCGAGCCGAGACGGCCGCCGCCCTGTACGAGGCCGGCCGCATCTACCACCCGCGCGACACCGAGTCCGACTGGCTGTCCACCTGGGAGGACGAGCTGCTCTCGTTCCCGGTCGCAGCCCACGACGACACCGTCGACGTGACCAGCTACGCAGCGATCGAGCTGGCGCGCGGCACCGCCCGAGGTCGCAAGCGCGACCACTCGGACATGACGGATGTGGACAGCCACGTCCGTCGATTCCTCGACAAGCGCGGCCGCCACCGTGGCCGCCCGATGATTGGAGCCATGTGAGGTTTCGCGACACGTTCCCCCCGCACCCCGCCTTCGGGCACTGCCTCGTCAACGGGCAGATCTCCCAAGGCCCGTGCGTCGACCTGCAGATCAGCACCGACATGTTCACCCGTCGCCGCCGCGCCGAGACGCTGGTGCTGTCGGCCGAGACGATCCGCTCGATGGCGGCGCACTTCGGAATGGTCAGCGAGCAGGTGCATCTCGACCAGCTGGCGCTCACCGAGGCGTACCGTGAGGAGAACAGCGCCCTCAACGAGAAGGTCGCCGCACTGATGGCGACCCTCCAGGCGTTCGGCCTGCCCGAACCGAAGGCCGTCGAGGAGAAGCCGAAGCCGGCGAAGAAGGCCGCAGCGAAGAAGCCGGTGACCGAATGACCGCCTACCGGAAGCTGCCGGTGGAGGTCGAGGCGTGGACGGTGGCCTCCCTCACCACGACGATGCAGACCGAATGGTCGCTGCTGCCGCAGGCGATTCGTGACGCGCACGCCGCCGGCAAGCTGCTCTTCATCGGCGCCGACGGCGGCATCGACGTGCTCACCCTCGAAGGCTGGACGCACGCCAGCCCCGACCACTGGATGATCCAGGGGGCGGTCGACGGGATCTACCCGTGCGCCCCCGACGTGTTCGCCGCCACCTACGAGCTGGTGGTCTGATGGTCATCGTCCTCGTCGTCGGCCTGGTGCTCACGGCGCTGTCCACCTCGATCGTCTACGGCTTCATCCTGAACGCCGAGCTCACTCGCGCAGCCAGGGAGCGCGAGCACCTCATCCACCTCGTCGTCGCCAAGCACGTCGGCGAGGTGCGCGCCCTGGACAACGGCTCGTATGTGCCCGAGCGGTCGGATGACCGCACCTCACCGCCGTACATCGAAGGGTTGTCGTGATGGCAGAAGACAAGAGCCCCGCCGTCGAGATCCGTGACCGCTGGATGCGCGGCTCGCGCAACCTCATGGCCGAGCGCCAGCAGGCCGCGGTGAACCGCAGCTTCATGCGCAACAAGCAGTGGGTCTTCTACAACAAGGAGACGAACCGGCTCGAGGAGGCGCCGCGTGTCCCGTCGCGGGTGCGCGCCACCGTGAACCGCATGGGGCCGGATTCGCGGCGCATCATCGCCAAGCTGATGCGCCGGCCGCTGATCTTCGACGTGCCCGCCACCTCTGCCGACGACGTTGCCGGCCGTGGCAGCCGGATCGCCGAGGCCGCTCTTGCCGACCTGCATCGCCGCCAGAACTGGGAACGCATCCGCTTCGACCACGCCTGGACGACCTGGGAGGGCGGTGTCGGTGCGATCTGCGTCGAGTGGGATCCCCAGGCCGGGACGCACGTCGGGTTCGACGAGCAGGGCAACAAGGTCTGCACCGGCGACATCCGTCTCACCACCCTGTCGCTCCACGAGATGTGCTGCGAGCCCGGCACCCACGACATCGAGCACGCCCAATGGTGGATCCGCGGTCAGGCACTGCCGGCCAGGGAGGTGCAGGCACTGTTCGGCATGGAGAAGGAGCCGCAGGCCGACGCCTCGAGCGTCGACGGCATCTACCGGCTGGGCGACTCGGTGCGTGACCTTCAGGACAGCAACCTGACGATGGTGCTCACCATGTACGAGCGCCCGTTCGGCAGCTCGGAGGGCCGTGTCGTCACCGTCGTCAACGACAGCGTCGTGCGCGAGTCGCCGTGGCCGTTCAAGTTCACCGACCGCCTCAACGTCGCCACCGCCTGCGTGCAGCCGATGCACGCCACCTGGCTCGGCCACACCCCCGTGTCCGACGCCGTCCCCATCCAGGCGCTCTACAACGCCAGCTGGTCGTCGATCATCGAGCACCTGCGTCAGGCCGGCAACGCCCGCCTGTGGGTGCCGCTCGGGTCGGTCGACGACATCGAGGAGCTGACCGACACGCCCGGCGAGGCCGTCGAGTACAACCCGATCGGCAACCTTCGCCCCGTCTACGAGTCGCCCCCGTCGATGCCCGACTGGTGGATCCGTCAGCCCTCGATGCTGGGCGAGGCGCTCGACGACGTGCTGAACGTCCACGACGTGTCCCGAGGCCAGGCTCCGTCCGGTGTCGAGTCCGGTGTCGCCCTGTCGATCCTCGCCGAGAACGACGACACCCCCGTCGGGTCGTTCGCCAAGGAGCTCGGCGAATGCTGGGGCCGTGTCGCCACAATGGTGCTCCAGCTCCTCGAGGTGCGGGTGCAGGAGACGCGCACCGCCCGCATCACGATGCCGTCGGGCGTCCCCGAGATCGTCGAGTGGAACGGCGGTGACCTGGCCGGCCAGGTGTACGCCGAGGTGCCGATCGACGCCGTGCTCCCCCGGTCGCGCGCCGCCCAGGCCGCCTACGCCATGCAGCTGTACGACCGCGGCATCATCAAGAGCCCGCAGGAGCTCGCCAAGATCGCCGACCTTCCCGACCAAGACGACCTGCTCGAGGGCATCGACCCCGACACGGCGCGAGCCCGCCGGGAGAACTATCAGATGGCTGTCGGCGTGGCCCGCACCGTCGATCAGATCGACGACCACGCCAACCACCTGAACACGCATCGCGACTTCATGAAGTCCGACCGCTTCGAGCACCTGGCCGACGAGTCCCGACAGATGTTCGTCGAGCACCTCGCCGCCCATGAGATGTACGCCGCCCAGCAGGCGGCACGTCAGACGATGGCGGCCCAGGCCGGCGGCGCTGCCGCTGCCCTCATCCCCACTGCGGCATCCAGCGTGATCCCGCCCGAAGTGCTGGCCGGCGGTGCCCAGCCACAGCAACCCGCACCGCCCCCTCCCGCAGCGCCGGGAGGACCGATGGAAGGAACCATGAATGAGTGACATCGCAGGAACCGAACCTGCCGCCGTTGGAGATGTCGCAGCCGCAGCCCCTGCCGCTGATACCTCCAGCTCGAGCACGACGGAGAGCTACGCGCCGATCGACCTGCCAGACGGGCAGCAGCTGTTCGAACGCAGCTACGTCGAGAAGCTGCGCAGCGAATCGGCCGGCTACCGCACCCAGCTGCGCGAGCTCGAGCAGAAGATGCAGCAGCCCGGCAAGTACCAGATCCTCGACGACTACGACGACGACGACCGGGCCGTGTGGCTCGGGCTCGCCGAGACGTGGCAGTCGGACCCGTACGCCGCCGCCGAGCAGATGCGCACGATCGCCAGCCGCGTGCTCGGCGACATCGAGCAGGGCAACGCGTCCGACGAGTTCTACGACGACCTCGAGGACGCCGAACAGGAGGCCGGCGGTGAGCTCACCCAGGAGCAGGTGCAGCGGATCGTGCAGGCCGAGATGCAGCGTCAGGCCGCGGCCCAGGAGATGGAGTCGATGGTCGGCGAGGTGTTCGCCGAGATCAAGCAGGCCGGCATCGACCCCAACTCGATGGACGGCTACATGGTGCTCTGGCGTGCCAGCAACGAGACGAACGGCGACATCCAGGCCGCCCTCGCCGCACATGAGCAGTACCGCCAGTCGGTCATCGACGGTTACGTTCAGGGCAAGGCCAAGGGCGGCACCACCCCGCTCGTCCCCAACGGCACGACCGGCGTGCAGCGCGTCGAGCCGAAGAACCTCGACGACGCGTTCAAGGCAGGTCGCGAGTTCCTCAAAAACACAGGCGGGATGAGCTAACGTTCGGGACAGGTTGCCGGTGCGCCTGGAGCGCCCGGCCCTGACCCCCCCCTCGAGCTCACGCCTGGAGCGCCGCTCGACTCTGGCGCCTGCCTGGTGCAGGGACGCAGAAACACCATCCCCGTTTCGCCTCCCAAAGGAGTCACGCAGCCATGCCTGCAAACCGTTCCACGATGGACGCCCTGCTGAAGGACTACTACCTTCCCGGCGTCCGCAAGACCCTCAACGACGAGTGCTTCCTGCTGTCGCAGATCGAGGCCAAGTCCGACCGAGTCGAGGGCCGCCAGGTTCTCATGGACATCAAGGTCGGCCGCAACCAGGGCATCGGTGCCCGCGCCGACGGCGGCACGCTGCCGGCGGCCGGCAACCAAGTCACGGTCAACGCCAAGGTCGCACTCGCCTACAACTACGGCCGCATCCAGATCAGCGGCCCGCTCATGCGTTCGGTCACCAGCGACAAGGGCGGCTTCGCCCGTCCGCTGGAGACGGAGACGAAGGGCGTGGTCACCGACCTGAAGAAGGACATCAACCGTCAGCTGTACGGTGACGCCACCGGCGCCCTCGCCACCCTGACGGCTGCCACCACGGCCGCCACCACCCTCACGGTCGCTCTCAGCTCGACGCAGCTGCGCCAGATCGTGCCCGGCATGGTGATCGACATCTTCAACGGTGGCACCGCCCAGGCGACCGCCGTGGTGATCCAGTCGGTCACCTCGACCACCATCACCCTCACCACCTCGGTGACGGCGGCGAGCGGTGCGAAGATCTATCGCACCGGCTCGAAGGACGCCGAGATGGACGGCCTGGCGAAGATCGTGTCGGCGACCGGCACCTACCTCACCATCGACCCCACCGTCTACGGCGTGTGGAAGTCGACGGTGAACGCCAACGGTGGCACCCCGCGCACCGCGGTCGAAGACCTGTTCTTCGCCACCTGGCAGTCGGCTCACATCGCCTCGGGCGACGAGATCGACCTGTGGGTGACCACCCCCGGCATCCACCGTTCGGTCGCCACCGACCTGCTCAACGACCGTCGCTTCATGCCGACCAACGTGCTGAAGGGCGGCTACGAGGGCGTCGACATCTCGGCCGCCGGCCAGGGCCGCAAGGGCAGCTCGACCGTCAGCCTGGTCTACGACCAGGACGCACCGGTCAAGCAGGCGTTCGGCCTCTGCACCTCCCGCCTCGAGTTCCAGCGCGCCAGCGACTGGGAGTTCATGGAGGAGGACGGCGCGATCCTGAGCCGAGTCCCGAACACCGATGCCTACGAGGCGACCCTGTTCCTGTACGCGCAGCCCTGCACGGACAGCCGCCAGTCGCACGCCCGCATCGACGACCTGTCGGACAGCTGATCCAACCCGGCTGCCTGACGGCGCCCCCACGTCCCGGCCTACGAGCACCGGGGCGTGGGGGCTCAACCCCCCAGGAGGAAACGTGTTGCAGCGCGAGGAGACGGTCACCGGCCTGGTGCATCCCGAGACGATCGGTGGTCACACCGTGTGGAGCGCCCAGGGGACGAGCCCTGGCGAGCTCGCCGACAAGCTGCGCTACGGCGACCCGGCCCGCGGCTGGGAAGGCGATGAGCGTCTCGCGCTCGTCCTGAACACCGAGCTCGACCAGTGGGAGCTGTGGCGGCTCGACTTCGGTCAGTACCACCTCGTCGCCCGCCGCCCCACCGATCAGCCCCTCGACGAGCGGCTGATCGACTACCTCGTCGCCAAGGACACCCGCCGCACCGACCCGCTGAAGGCGCTGTATGCCCACAACGCCCGCCTCGACAAGGCCAAGTTCGACCGCAACGTCGAGCAGCTCGTCGAAGCCGGCGAGCGGCTCCGGTTCGAGGTCAAGAAGGCAGGTCTGGCGTGAGGCTCATGGAGTACCGCGAGAAGGTGCGCAACCGCGCCGGCATCGCTTCGGGTGACCAGTTCATCCCGTCGAGCGTGATCGACGACGCCGTCAACCAGGCGCTCGAGCAGATCGACGCCGAGTACCACTGGCCGTGGCTCGAGGTGACGGACACCTTCACCACCGTGGCCGGCACCGACACCTACGCCCTGCCGGCGAACTATCGCGCCACCCGCAGCATCCTGCTGCGCAACACCGGCGGCAGCCAGCGCATCCTGTACAACGTCTCGCCCACCCAGGCGTTGGCGAAGTCGGACCTCGCAACCGGCGCACCCGACGCCTACGGCATCGTCGGGAACAACATCGTGCTCGTCGAAACGCCCGACCAGGCGTACACCGTGACGCACCTCTACTACCGGCAGACGATCGAGCTGGTCGCCGACGAGGACGAGCCCCTCATCCCTGACCAGTGGCACGGTTCGGTCGTCGCCGCGGCCGCCGCCAACATCGCCATGCGCGAGGAGCTGCGTGGCATCAAGGACGCCTGCGACCAAGACGTGGCGAACTGGATCCGGCGCATGCGCAACGCACTGCGTCGCTCCACCGGCCCGGTCGTGCCGCGGGTGCGCCGGGACGGCTGGATCTGATGCCCGACCTGTTCGTCCGCTTCGACTCTTGGTCCGCAGGGAACGCCGGCCGCCTCGACCCCGGCATGGCCCCACAGAACGCCTGGTACGGGCGCAACGTCCACATGTACAACTCGGGGCTCATCGGGCCGCGCTGGGGGCTCAAGTCGCTCGCCGTCACCGTGTCCGGTGGCGGCGGCATCACCGTGCCGGTCGCCAACGGGCCGAAGGGCTTCGCCACTCTCGGCTCGAACGCCCTGGTGACCGCCGACAGGACGTACATGATCCCGCTGACCGGGCTCGAGGCCGGCGCCGGTGTGGCGACCCCGTTCGCCGCCTACCCGGTGACCCCGTCGAAGTGGGTGACGTACGTCGCGCAGACCGACTCGCTGATCTTCGCCCTCGTCGACAACGCCCTCTACCGGCACAACACGTCGGGCATGACGACCACCGCGGTCACCACCCCGTCGCCGTTCAGCTTCATCCGGCGCTGGAACCTGTACTGCGTCGGTGTCGACTCCGTCACCCCGTACCGGCTGTGGTTCTCGCAGATCACGGCCGGCGGCTTCGACTTCTCGGTCTGGCCGGTCGGCAACTACCTCGACGTGGGTGACAGCGAGCCGATCACCGCGATCGTCCCCGTCTACAACACCCTGTTCGTCGGCAAGCGCAGCGGCTGGTGGGCGATCACGGGTGTCATCGGCACCAGCAGCGCCATCCGGCAGGCGACCAGCGGCGACGGCCCCGTCGATGCGCGCGGCGCTGGCGCCACCGCCGACAACCGCATCGTCTACTGGCCGCGGTCCTACAACCCGGCCCTCTTCAACGGCTCTCGCTCGTCGCTGCTGCTCGACCATGTCGTGCCGGCGTTCAACCCTCTGGCGTCGCAGGCCGTGATGGCGTCGCCCACCGGGCGCACCAACATCTTCGGCTACGACAACGGCGCCACCTCGAGCGTCATCATGTTCGCCGAGTCGGGTGGCGCCTCCTACCACGACCTCGGTGTCAGCCTGGCCGGCTACGCCCCCGACGTGATCGAGAACGGCTACGGCATCTCCACGCCCGGCACCATCTTGGCTGCGAAGAAGTCGACCACAGCCGGTGAAGCGTTGCAGCTGTACGCCTGGAACATCGACGCCGACCGCCCGCCGATCGCCAGCGACACCCTCGGATCGCTCGGCGACGGCGTCGACACTCCGATCGACGCCTACCTGCAGACACGAGCCTGGTTCGATCCCCAGGGCCGCGACGTGCGGGTTCGCAGTGTGCAGGTCCGGTATCGGGCATGGAAGATCGGTTCGAACGCCACCGAGGCCAGCAAGCTGATGTCGGGCTTCGGTGTCTCCGTCGAGACTCTGAGCCCGTACGACGACCGCAGCTCCACCAGCCCCGAACAGCATGCTCGGGTGGCGTGGAACGAGGTGTCGACCTCCGGTTCCGACCTCATCGCCCGCTTCGCCATCGGCGACCAGGGCTTCGGCTCAGGGTTCCGCATCAACGTGACCGACATGCGGGGCGTCGCCATCCGCGACATCGTCGTCGGCCTGGATGTGCGCTCGCAGAGGACGTGATGAGGCTCTTCCAGTTCATCATCCGCTGGTCGCAGCTGCGTGGCGACTCCTCGGAAGCTGCGATCCTCGACGAGCGTGACCGCCAGCTCGAGGACTGGCTCAATGAGCTCGCCGCCAGCGGCGGCGGGGGTGGCGGCGGGGGCGACATGCTCCGCTCGAACAACCTCTCCGACGTGCTCAGTGTGTCGACCGCCCGGTCGAACCTGGGGCTCGGAGCGTTCGCCACCGCAACCAGCTCGGGAGCGACCGCGCTGCTCGACCAGTTCACCTCCACCACCAAGGGGGTGGTGCCCGCATCCGGCGGCGGGTCCACGAACTTCCTGCGCGCCGACGGCACCTGGGCGGCACCGCCCGGCGGGTCGGGTGGCGGCAGCAGCTCGTCGTCGGCGACGTTCGATGGCGGCGACTCGACCACGGCGTCGTTCACGTCGGTAATCAACGGAGGAGCATCACTGTGAGCGTGCAGATCCGCAGCAGGCGTGACACGGCCGCCAACTGGGCGACCAACAACCCGGTGCTCGGCGTCGGCGAGATCGGCATCGAGATCGATGTCGCTGCGCCGGCCACAGCCCCGAAGCTGAAGGTCGGCAACGGTGTGACCGCCTGGAACACCCTGCCGTACCTGGCGGCCGCCGCCGCCGGGGCGCTCCTGGCAGCGAACAACCTGTCCGACTTGGCGAACGTGACCACGGCGCGCTCGAACCTGGGGCTCGGTGGTGCTGCGACCCTGAACGTCGGCACCGCGGCCGGCACCGTCGCTGCCGGTGACGACTCGAGGATCACCGGGGCGGCGCAGAAGGCATCGAACCTCTCCGACCTCGGGAACGTGACCACGGCGCGCTCCAACCTCGGGCTCGGCGGCGCTGCGACCCTGAACGTCGGCACCGCGGCCGGCACCGTCGCTGCCGGTGACGACTCCCGCATCACCGGGGCGGCGCAGAAGGCATCGAACCTGTCCGACCTCACCAACGTCACGACGGCGCGCTCCAACCTCGGCCTCGGCACGGCGGCCACGAAGGATGTCCCGGCCACCGGCAACGCCGCTGCGACCGAAGTGGTGCAGGGCAACGACACGCGGCTCACCGACTCCCGCACCCCGTCGGCGCACGCATCGACGCACAGCTCGGGCGGCACCGACCCGATCAGCCACAACAACCTTGCCGGCCTCACCACCGGTGACCCTCACACGCAGTACCAGCTCGAGTCGGAGAAGGCCGCCGCCAACGGCTACGCCTCCCTCGACGCAGGCACCAAGGTGCCGATCGCTCAGATCCCCACGGGCACCACGGGCACCACGGTGCCATTCGGGAACGACGCCCGGTTCACTGACGCGCGCACGCCGACGGCGCACGCATCGACGCACAGCTCGGGCGGCACCGACCCGATCAGCCACAACAACCTGGCGGGCCTGACCACAGGTGACCCTCACACGCAGTACCAGCTCGAGTCGGAGAAGGCCGCCGCCAACGGCTACGCATCTCTCGACGCGAGCATCAAGGTGCCGATCGCTCAGATCCCGACGGGCACCACGGGCACCACGGTGCCCTTGGGGAACGACGCCCGGTTCACCGACACTCGGACGCCGACCGACAACACGGTGTCGACGATCAAGATCGTGAACGACGCCGTCGACAACACGAAGCTGGCGAACATGGCGACCGCCACCCTGAAGGGGCGCAACACGGCCGGCACCGGCGACCCCGAGGATCTGTCGACGGCGACGGTGGCCGGCATGCTGGCGGTCGGCGGCGACCTGACGGGCACGGTGGGTAACGCACTGATCGCAGCGAACGCCGTCACCAACGCCGACCTGGCCGACATGGCGACCGCCACCCTGAAGGGGCGGCTGACGGCGGGCACGGGCGATCCCGAAGACCTCACCGGAACCCAGGCCACCACCCTGCTCGACGTGTTCACCACGGTCCTGAAGGGCTTGGTCCCTTCCGGCGGCTCGACCGCCACGTTCCTGCGTGGTGACGCCACCTGGCAGTCGATTGCCGGTGGTGGCGACATGCTGCGCGCGAACAACCTGTCGGACGTGCTGTCGGTGGCGACGGCGCGCACCAACCTCGGCCTCGGTTCGCTCGCGACCCTGGCGCCGCCCGGCACGACCACCACCTACCTGCGGGGTGATGCGACATTCCAGACGTTGCCGCTACCTCAGCTCATCGTCAACGGCAACTCGGCGACGCAGGCGATCAACGCCACCGACACCTACCTCACGGGCTCGAGCCTCGCCATCGGTGGTCGCATCAAGGCGGGAACCCACCTGCGCTGGCGTGCCACGTTCTCGAAGACCGCCTTCGGCACAGCTGCCCCACAGATCTTCGTCCGGTTCGGCACCGCCGGGGCCATCGCTGACGCGGCCCGCTGCAGCTTCAACGCATTTGCTGTCCAGACAGCGGCGGCCGACACCGGCTGGTTCGACATCGAGCTGTCGCTGTCGGGCTCGTCGGCGACGGCGTTGGCGTTGGCGACGATCACCCTGTGGCACAAGAACACGAACACAGGTATCGCCAATGTGCAGCAGCAGCAGATGTTCAACGTCACGTCGGCAGCGTTCGACACGACCGGGGCGACGTTGTTCGCCGGCCTGTCGGTCCTGCCCAACACCAGCGCCGTGTGGACGTTCCATTCCGTCGCCGCTCAGGCGTTCAACCTCACCTGAGCACCACCCAATGAGCAACCGGTTGCATCACTGACGTGTTGCAGATGGGAAAGTAGGATCAGACCGTGGCGTACCCCCCGACCGTCCCACCGAACTCGCGCGGGAATCTCACCTCGATGGACACCAACCATGCGGGTGACCACAACGCTGTCTCGAACGCCCTGACCGACATCATCAACGAGCTCGGCTCCAACCCGTCCGGTGCTGTGGCGACGGTCGACCAGCGATTCCAGACGATCGAGGCGGCCGACTGGGTCGACCAGGCCCGCATCGCCAACAACGCCGTCGGCTACAACGAGCTCGCTGCGCTCTCGGTCGACCACACGAAGTTCGTCGCCACCCAGCGGCCGCTCATCATCTGCACCTCGTCGACCCGCCCGGCGGGCTCGATCGCCGGCCAGCTGATCTTCGAGACGGACAAGTCGCGCGTGCGCGTCTTCGACGGGACGAACTGGTTGCTCGTCTCGGGCCTCATGGGTGGCAACTGGTCCGGTACGGGCACGTCGATCGCGAACGGCGGCAACGCCAACCTGTCCGCAGACACCGAGACGCTGGACACCGACGCCATGTCGGCCGTCGGCAGTGCGACGGTGACCGTCCCCGAGGCGGGAACGTGGGCTGTTGCGCTCGACCTGAGCTGCACGTCGGGCACGCCGAGCGCCGGCCTCGGCACGCTGGCGAAAATCACTGCCGGCGGCACCGTGTACGAGATGGCGGTGACCAGCATCACCGAGTCGTTCGCGGTCACCGTCCCGATCGCTGCCGCCGGAACCATCGTCTGCAACGTCCTGAACGCCACCGGCGGCACCTGCGTCTACTCGCACGCCGTGGCCGTCCGACGGGTGTCCGCATGACACCCGAACCCATCGCCCACCTGTGGAGGACTCCCACATGACCGCCGCCCCTCACCTCGCCTTCCGTGGCCTCGGCCTCAACGGCAAGACCTCGAAGCTCGACATCATCAAGTTCGCCACCGGCGGCTTCTGGCTCGACGCTGACCACGTCCTCCACGGCCCCGGTGTGCTCTACAAGCCGCTGCCCGAAGCTGCCACCCAGCCGAAGATCACGCCGCGCAACGTCATCCTGCACTCGCAGGCCGCCCCCACGAAGATCCCGTGGTGGAACGCCTGGGCGTACTGGAACCGCGGCGACATCACCGGCGAGGCGCACACCCTGTGCAACCTCGATGGCACGATCATCCAGGCGATGCCGTTCAACGTGCGCGCCGACAACAACTACAAGGGCAACAGCTGGACGCACCTCGGCAACCGGTACGGCGCCCTGTCCTGCGAGACGCAGGACTTCGGCGCGGCCTCGCTGCAGACCACCCCGTGGGCGCAGCAGCAGTTCCACGCCCTGGTCGCCATGACCACCGTCCAATGCGTCGCCTATCGGATCGCCTGCACGGCGCCGACGACGTGGGACGACACCGGCATCGGCTACCACAGCCAGTTCAAGGAGTGGTCGATCTACGTCGGCAAGACCTGCCCTGGTCAGCAGCGCATCCGTCAGATGGACGAGCTGCGACGCCAGGTGGCGAGCCGGGTGGCGGCTTTCTACGAGGGTGCCGGCGGCACCTGTCCGACCAAGGGGGCATGATGTCCGTGAACAACCTTCCGAAGCTCGTCGCGGCGTTGGTGCTGTCGGGCTTCATGACGCTGCTGATGATGACGGATCACGTCTCGAGCGAAGCAGGCGTCCCGTTCCTCACCGCCATCGGCGGGTACATCCTCGGCAACGGCATCGCAGCCCGACGCGGCGACCCCGTCGAACCGATCATCGGCAACCGCACCACAGGGGAGGGCTAATGCCCCAGCTGAACTACGGCCTCATCGGCCCGGCCATCGACGCCAAGGCCGTCACTCCGAGCGACACCGCCGACCTGCCCGACGGCCCCTGCAAGGCGCTGTGGGTCGGTGGCGCTGGCGCGATCTCGCTCATCACCGGCGGCGGCTCCACCGTGCTCGTCTCGGGCATCACCGCGGGCTACAAGCTCGACATGACGGCCGTGCGCGTCCGAGCCACGGGCACGACCGCCACCCTCATCCTCGCCCTGTACTGAGCGGAGGCCCATCATGGCGCTCGACGACTACACCCGTGGAGTCCTCAGCAAGCTGCAACTCGACGCCAGGAACAAGCCGTTCTACACCCCTGCCCTCATGGCGTATCTGCGGGGGGTCGGCATGACCCTCTCCAACGCCGAGGACACGCGGGCGCGCGACCGTGGGCAGACCGGCCGCGACTACATCCGTTCCGTCGACGACGCCGGCCGGAACTACGAGCAGGGCCGCCAGAACCTGACCGCCAACCTCGTCTCGAGGGGCATCTTCTCGTCCGGTGAGGCGAACGACCGGTATGCGAAGCAGGACGCCGAGCGTGGCCGCCAGATGTCGCAGCTCGCCGAAGGCAAGGCCAACCGGCTCACGGCGATCGATCGTGCCTACGGCCAGGTCGAGGACTCGCTCCGTCAGCAGACCGTCGAGCGGATGCTGGGCGCCGAGCAGGACGAGGCGACCCGCAAGGCCACGGCGAAGGCGCAGAAGGATCAGCAGGATCAGCTGCTCAAGTTCTACCAGGGGCAGAAATGAGCGCAGATTCGGCACTTCTGAGCGCACAGGCAGCCGGCGGCATCGACGGTGCCAACGCCTACCTCGAGGCCCAGCAGGAGGTGGCGCGCCGCAAGAAGGCGGCCGTCGACACGGCGCTCGCAGAGGCAGCTGGGCGCGGTGCGCCTGGTGCATCGATGGGCAGCATCGAGTCGGCGACGAGCGAGCCCTACGACATGGCCGCCCTGAACATGACCCAGCAGGCGGCCGACTTCAACGCCGACACCGCGCGCCGCACCTCCCGCTGGAACGAGTACGCCCACAACGTCGAGTCGGCTCGCTCGCTGGTCGACACGATCGCCCGCGACCAGGCATCGGTCATCGACGCACAGACGAAGGCGCAGCTGGCGTTGCTCCAGGCGCAGCGTCGCTCGTCGGGCGGTGGCGGCGGTGGCGGTGGCGGCGGTGGCAGCACGAAGTTCACCGTGAACGAGCTGAAGAAGGCGCTCGCCGACAAGGCAACCGCTGAGGTGGGCGGCAACGTCCGCAAGGAAGCGATCCGAGCCCGCCAGATCACCCGTGGCATGGGCGAGCTGATGACGAACAAGAACCGCATCGAGCTCGCTGCCAAGGGGTCGGAGCGGGCGAAGATGCCGTTCGCCGACTGGCTGCGCCAGAACTACGAGCAGCCGGTCGCTCGAGGCATTGACCTGGCGAAGCGCGCGAAGGACTACGACGAGCGCGCCAAGGGCATGGAGTTCAACACCGATGCGGGCCTGTACACCAAGCAGGCCCAGCAGGCGATGGGGCGCGAGGCGGCCCGGCTGCGCATGATCGCAGCGAAGTCGAACCCCCAGGCGCAGGCGCTGGTCGGCTACCGGATGGGTGACAAGTCGCTCGAGGGTGCCTACGAGAAGCAGCTGAAGGACACCGTGCCGCCCGAGCTGCGTCGCAGCCTCTCGAAGAGCATCGCCGGCGCCAAGGATCAGCTCGGTGGTGCCGTTCGTGAGCAGTCGAGACTGCTCAACGACCCGTCGGTCATTCAGGAGGCGATGAACCGGATCGCCATGAACGACCCGATGTTCGCCAACGTCGAGGTGAAGGATCTCATCGAGGCGCTGACCCCGACGTACAACGTCGGCGAGAGCTACGCCGACTACACGAACCGGATCTCGGGTGGTCCGACCGACGCCGAGGCGGCTCGAGCGAGCGAGCAGGCGGCCAAGGATTCGGCGCAGGCCGACTACGACACCATGTCGCAGCAGATCGGCATGGATGTCGAGCAGCTGGCGCGGTCGGCGAACATGAAGCCCGAGCAGGTGTACACCATGCTCAACCAAGACGAGATGCTCAACGCCGCCCTGGCCGACGCCAGCCAGGCCGAGCAGAACGCTGCCGACGACACCGAGTTCCAAGAGTCGCTGTTCCAGATCCGTCGCCAGCTGGACGCGGTCCAGCGTGCGGTGTTCGACGCCTACACGGGGTACTGACATGGGTGACCTGGCGTCTGCCGGCTCGACCGTCGGCGGCTACCGCAAGTTCGGCACCAGCTCTGGCGGGTCGGGCTACACCCCGATCTCCAAGCTCACCCGTGACACCCCGGCGCCGAGCCTCTTCGAGCAGTTCGGTGACGTGCTGCGCGGCCTTCCCGGCGGCCTGGCCGAGTTCGCCGGCAAGGCCGCGCAGACGGTCGCTTCACCGTTCCACCTGGCGTGGGATGCAGCCCAGGGCGACGTGGATGTCGACTCCTTCGGCGACTTCACGAACGAGTACCTGCCGTTCGGCGACATGGTGGCGCGTTCGTTGGGCAACTCGGTCATGCGGCTGCGTCACCCGTCGCGCTACCTGCGGGCGATCGAGCGGGGCGAGATCGTCGGTGTCGTGCTCGAGGATCTCGGCAACGCTGCCATCGTCGCAGGTGGCCTCGGCAAGGCACTCGGCTCCGCTGGCAGCGCCGGGGCCGCCGGTGCGGCAGCGCGCGCAGCCGAAGCCGGTGCTGCTGCTGGCACGATCGGCGAGGCGGCGACGCAGGCTGTCGCTCGGGGTGCTCAGGCGGGTGCGAGGGGCTCCGGTGTCGCTCGACTGCTGAACGAGGGCGGGTATCTCGAGGCGGCACAGGCCGCCGAGCGCGCCGGCACGATGCTGAAGCACGGCAGTCGTGTGGTGGACACGGTCGCCAGCCAGCCGTTCCCGGCGATCCGGTGGGCGTCGGGCAAGCTCGGCGACGCCGCCGCTCCGCTCGTCGAGCGGGCCGTCACCGAACGTCTCGGTCGCCCCTTCGAGATCGCCCGCACGGGCTCGCGGCCGTTGCGTCTGTCCGAGGTGGCGGCAAACGGGCTCGTCGGCACCCGTGTCGGTCGCAGCGCACTGTTCTCCCGCCTCACCCCTGAGGGGCAGGCGCTCGCCGACGTGGCACAGCGTCCCCTCGAGGATCAGCTGCTGAAGGCACAGATGGATGTGGCCCAGCCCGGCACCATCGTCGAGGAGGTGTCGAAGGAGACGGGTCGGCGCCTGTCGCGCGAAGACCCCGAGTACATCAACCTGTCGAAGGCGACGGTGGCGAAGACGATCGGAGACCTCGACCAGCAGGTGGCTGGCTGGGCGCGCGAGTATGAGGCGGCGGCCACCCCTGCCGAGCAGGCCGCGGTGATGGATCGGGTTGCCGGCCAGCTGTCGACGCTGTTCGAAGGCGCTTCCGATTCGTCGCAGATCGTGACGCCCGACGTGGCGAAGATCCTCATCGACGACGCCCTCGGTCGTCTCCCGGCTGCCGACGCCGAGTTCATCAACCGGGTGAGCCCGGCGATGCGCGAGATGTACGACATCCTGCCCGAGATGGGCCGCCAGGGTGTCGGTGGCCGGCCGATCACGGCCGCCGAGATGGGGTCGGAGCCTCTGCCGGTCGAGCAACAGCGGCAGCGCCGTCGCCTCGAGGGGCGCCGTGAGGTGTTGCAGCGCCAGGAGATGCGTGCGTTCAAGGACATGAACCGCACCCAGGTGCAGGCGAGGATCTCGTCGCTGCTCGCTGACGAGATCCCGGCACCGCCGCGGCTGTCGACGATCATGGAGCGCGGCAAGTCGGTGCAGCGCGCCGTCGAGGTGGAGCGCCGTGCTCGCAACATGCTGGTGCGAGCCCGCCAGAACCTGCGCCGCCTGTACGCCGACTACGACGCCGAGCTGCAGCGTGGTGGGGCGAACGTCGATGAGAAGCTCGCTGCCGTCGAGAAGCAGGCCCAGCGCGTCGAGGAGCTGAAGGCGCGTGAGGCCGAGCTGCGCAGGACTCAGCAGTCGCGCGTGAGCCGGGCGAAGGTTGCCCGTGCTCCGCGTACCGAGCCGCCGCCGCCGGATGTCCCCCCGTCGTCAGGCCCGTCCTCCCCTGACACGCCCGAACCCCCTTCGGGTGGCGGTGGTGCGGCACCGGCGGCGGCTCCTCGACCGGAGCCCGAGGTGGTTCCGCAGCCCGAGCCCGAGGTTGCACCGCAGCCCGCCGGGAGCGAGCTGCGCCGGTCGTCGACGCCGACGGAACCGAAGCGCACCACGAAGCTCTCCCGTGTCGCCGAGCGCGCACCGGAGAAGCCGGCCGAGGCTGCCACGGCGGCACCCGACACTCCGCGCACCCGCCCCGCACGCGCTCGAGTCGAGTTCGAGAGGGCGAAGAAGGCTGCCGACGAGGCCGAGGCGAACGCCAGCAAGCTCGACGCCGAGTACACCCGCCTCGACAAGGAGCGCAAGGAGCTGCGCGACCAGGGGGTCAAGACCCTGGAGCGCGGCACCGCTGAAGAGTTCTCGACGGCGCTGCGCGAGGCCGCCAAGGACGAGCAGCTGTCGCCGTCGGATGCGAAGAAGCTGACCGCCATCGCCGACGAGCTCGACCGCCAGGCCGAGGGCGAGCGGAAGTGGGAAGCGCCGACGGAGAAGGTGCTGACCCAGCGCGCCGAGGCGACGATCAAGGCGCACATCGGTTCCGCTCGATCGCTCCCGGTGAACCTCGTCGACGGGGAGCTGTGGTACACCGACACCTACCTCATGGCACCGTTGCCGCCGAGGTTGGTCGGGAAGATCACCGAGCCCGGCACCTACCTGCCCGACTCCGAGAAGGTGTCGGGCTCGTTCAAGGACGAGACGAAGTGGAGGGCCACCGGCAACGAGGCGCCCGACTTCATGAAGCTGCTGACGGCGCCGCTCGAGGCGATCAAGAAGGGCGCCTACCGGCGTGCCGAGCCGATCGGGCGCAGCCTCATCGGTGAGGATCAGACGAACGCCATCTTGCTGTCCGACGGCACCAACACGATCGGCGTGCAGCTCGACAAGCTGAACACCGTCGCCGGCCCCGGCACCGAGCTGTTCATCGGTGACAGCCCGACCAAGCCGGTGTTGGTGATGCGCAACGGGAAGCCCGTCGGCCTGGTGATGGGTGTGCGCGGTGAGCTCGCGCCCGGCTCGTTCGACGCTGAGGCGTTGGCGAAGCGGGTTGGGGACATGGTGAAGAAGTCCCGCGCCTACGCCCGCCCTGGCTCGGCTCTCGACCGCCTCCTCGAGCTCGGGAAGGGCAAGGTGAAGCCCGAGGTCGAGCAGCGGATCGCTGGGATCTCGAAGCGGATGGCCGAACTGGACCCCGACCGGGAGTCGAAGGGGTGGGTGCGGGAACCGTCGAAGACGGGGTTGATCGCCGAGGCGCGCGCTGCCGGCGGTCGAGGGAAGTTCGACTCGCCGTACGACAGCGCACAGCGGGCGTTCCGCGACGCCCAGGATGCTGCGGTCAAGGACATCTTCGAGAACCCCGGCGCCGAGTTCGGCGACCTGGCCAACCACTACACGGACTACAACGCCCGCGTCGGCAGCCAGAACCTCGATCGCGCCACCAACGAGTACCTGTCGTTCAGGGACCGCCTCGCCGCCGTCAAGAAGGCCGACACCGTCCGCTCGATCATCGAACGCTTCCGAGACGTTGACGGCCTCTCGAGGAAGACGAAGCGCGCCGAGGTGATGGGCATCCTCGAGACGTACCTCGGGAACCTGAAGAACGACATGGATCGCGCCGCCGAGCGCGCCACGGCCCGCAACGGTCGACCGGCCGTCATCCCGTCGGACTACCTGTACAACGTGGTGAACCGGCGCATCGACCTGTCGATGTTCCCGTCCGACATGAAGCAGCGCCTCATCGCACAGGCGCAGTCGGCGATCGACATCATCGAGGGCAAGGCCGAGGGGGTCGCGGCCGCCGCCACCCCGGTGGCGCCGCAGCGCAAGGTGCCTCGCATGGTCACCCCGCCCGACGGGGTGATGGCGCGGCCGTCGACGCAGACGCGCATCCCCAGGAAGATCGCCGAGGTCGCCAAGCCGGCCGAGGTCACTCGGCGGGCCGATGAGACGATCAACGACTACCTCTCCCAGCAGCTGACCTTCAAGTCCGACGAGGCCATCAACGGCGATCGGGTCGTCTTCAACGACAACCTCGGTGGCGTCGGCCTCGACAACAAGAATCTCTCGGCGAAGCATCGCGCCGCGCTGGAGGCTGCCGCCGAGCTGGCCGAGACGTGGAAGTCGGGCAAGGTGATCGACCGGGTCGACCCGTCCACGTTGCAGGTGGGCGAAGTGGTGCGCTCGAACAGCATCGATGTGACGGGCACCGTCGTGTGGGTCAACGACGCCGGGTACGCCGCGATGATCGCACCCGACGGCAAGGTGTGGGGCATCAGCGCAAACGAACGGGTCGAGCTGCTGCGACAGACCCCGTTCCCGCACGCAGAACGCCTGAAGGCCGAACGGCAACGCCGTGCCACTGAAGCGCCGAAGCCTCAGGTGTCCGACTACACGGTCGAGCTGCGACAGCTGAGTGCGAAGAGCAAGCCGCAGCTGCTCCAGCGTCTCGGCGTCGACATCCCGAAAGCCTGGAGGAAGCGCAAGGGCGCGCAGCGCGGCATGAACGCCGAGGACGTGTTCGACGGCCTGGTGCCCGAGCGGGGCAAGGCTTTCGACAGGACCGGCCGCGAGATGAACCGCAAGCCTCTGCGCTCCGTCGAAGAGGTCGCCAAGGAGGCCGGCGACGACGCCATCGTCGTGATCTCCTGCGGCAACTCGAAGCTCGGCACGGCTGCTGCCGCCGCCGACCTGTACACCAGCGACTACTTCAAGAAGAACCTCGAGGCCGCCCGCGCCATCACCGGCGGCGACGACTCTCGCATCCGCATCCTGTCGGCCAAGCACGGCTACCTCCCCCTGGACGAGGTCATCGAGCCGTACGAGGTGTCGTTCAAGTTCAGCGACGAGGGCGTCATCGACGTGAACACCCTGCGCCGCCAGGCGCGCGGGCTCCCCGACAAGCCGGTCGTCGTGCTCGGCGGCAAGGAGTACACGGGCGCCGTCGTCACCACCATCGGCGACCGCCATGTCGTGGCTCCGTTCGTCGGGTCGGAGGGGATCGGGGCGCAGAAGAAGATCGCCGGGGAGATCGCCGGGTCCGCTCGCCGGGCCGAGTCGCTGAAGCTCTCGAAGCAGGCACCGAAGCCGACCGTGACCGTCACAGCACCCAAGGTGCCGACCGGTGATTCGGTGAAGGTGACGGTGTCTGGCGACGGGTTGAGGGCGTACGACCAGCTGATGAACCAGCGCCCGTCGACGAAGCCGGCCATCCCCTACCTCGACGTGGTCGATGGCGCGGCCTACGTCGATCCGCGGGACGTGCCGAAGGTGGTCGAGGCGATCAACGACCGTCGCGCCGAACTGCTCGCCAAGGTGATGGCCCGCAATGGGGCGGGCGCCGAGGGTGCCATGCGCATGGTCAACGGCCTCGACGACATCGCTGCCCAGCTCGAGGAGGGCACCCCGCAGGACTGGTCGAAGGCTGCCGAGCCGGCGTCACCGGCCACACCGAAGCTCGCTGCGGCGGCGAAGCCTCGTCCCGCTGCTCCGCGCAACGTCGTGGAGCCCAAGTCGAAGCTGGCGAAGTCGTACACCCGATCCATCAAGGAAGCCCGAGTGGACGCTGACGGCAGCGTCCACATGAGCTTCCCCGGCGAGTCGGGTGCGGCAGAGTATCGGGCGCTCGACGACCAGGCCAAGAAGGCGTGGGAGGCTGCGGGCAGAGACGTGGAGCGCCTGGTGAGCGACGGCGTTGTCGACGCGATCGACGGCAGCGAGGTGCGGCTTGGTGACGTGATCCTCAACGAGAACACGGGCCGCATCTACGTCGTCGCTGAGGGCAGTCCGCACCCCGAGTACGAGTACAAGCTCCCCGGCGATGAGGACGCCGTGCTGCACCTCAGCCCGCCGCCGCCGGGCGTGCCGCTCGAGCGCGTCGGCTACCGCTTCGGGCACTCCCATCCGACGGGGGGCGGGTCGGTCAGGGCGTACGCCGACGAAACCGTGTACCGCATGGGGCGCATGCCGGGCTTCGAGAACCTGGCGTTCGACACGTTGCCGCCTGTCGACACCCCCGGCCATGTCCTCACCTACCGGATGAGCGAGATGAGCTCGAACGCGCTGATGAAGGAGCTGGCGGCCGAGAAGATCCGGCCCCTCAAGGAGTGGGACGCCGTCGCCAGATGGCGTTGGGACAACCTCGAGGATGCTGAGAAGATGCGCGCTGGCGGTGCCGTTGGTGAGGTGGCATCGATGGAGCAGCTGCGTCCTGGCAACGTCGTCGAGTGGGATGGCGAGCGTGCGATGGTCGCCAAGGTGACCGTCGACGACGCCTCGCTGACCAGCAACCCGCGCGCCTACATCGAGCTGCTGTTCGACGCCGACGGCAGGAGCCGCAAGATCAGCCTGCCGTCGGACGCAGAGCTGGTGCGGTTCGCTCGCGACCTGACGGACCCCGCCGGTCGGCCGCTCGACGGCGGTGGGCAGCCAGCGCCCGTCTCGGCGGTTGCCGCACCCGAGCCCGAGCCTGCACCTGCTGCCGCTGGTGGCGGTGCGCAGCCGCCGGCCGAGCCGCCCGTGCCGCCTGCTTCCGGCGCGGGCGGTGCTGGCGCGGGCGGTGGCGACATGAACGTCGGACGTGAGCGCGCCAAGCTGCCGACGGCGCGCGGTCGACGCCTCGAGGCCGAGCGCACCCTCGGCGAGGCCGAGCGTCGTGCGACCAGCGCCCAGGTGAAGCTGGCTCGCAAGGCTGCCGGCCCTGAGCCGGTGACGATCACGAAGGCGCGCGACGCCGTGTCGACCGCCCTCGACAACGTGGAGCGCACCGGTCGCAACCTCGAGGCGGTGAAGACGTTCGGCGAGCTGACCCCTGAGGAGCGCACGGCGTCACGCCAGTGGCGTCGCAGCTACACGAAGGACGGGGTGCTGAAGACCCGCAGCGCCGTCGAGCGCATCAACCGCCAGGTCGGTGCCGCCGAGGAGCGGGCGTCGGTCGCTGCTCGACGCCATGCCCAGCTCGTCGATCAGATCGAGCGCATCAACCGAGACATCGCCGATGTCCCGCACCTGCTGTCCCGGCCGGCGCAGGCCGAGATCCGCGACGCCGTGCATGGCACGTCGCAGTCGCTGCCGGCCGCCAAGCGCCTCCCCGAGGCCAAGGTCGTCAAGGAGAGGGGCTGGATCGAGCTCGAGGACGGGCGCTGGGGTCGGGTCGTTGGTCCGAACATGGTCGAGGTCATCGGCCCCAACGGGAAGCCGGTCCTCGGCCCCGACCGCATGCCGATCCTGAAGGCCGACGGCTGGAACGTGCGCATGTCGGGCGGCAAGGTCGAGTCGGTGCCGTTCGAAGGGAAGTGGCGGTACGTCGGGGAGCGTTCGGGTGCTGTCGGCACCTTGCAGCGCCAGCTGCGGCGCCTGCGTGACCCGTTCGGGTTCCTCGCCAACCGGGAGGAGTCGCTGAACGTCAGCAAGGAGGAGCTCGCCGACCTGGCGGCGTCGGGGATGCCGACGACGCGCAAGGTGACCGTCGGCAAGGGTGTGGTGTGGGACACGGTGCGCACCGCGGTGAACCGCACGTTCGGCGAGGATGCCGTGGACACCCTCATCGAGGTCGGCGACGACCTGGCGAACGCTGCCAGCGACCGGGAGCGGTACTCGTACCTCGAGGCCAACGCCGACCGGCTCGGCCTGAACGACGGCGAGCTGCGTGCGCTCGAGGAGTCGATGCGTGTCGACGAGAAGCTCGCCACGATGGATGCTGTCGTCACCCAGCGGCACAACGACGGCGCCTGGATGGATCTGCCGCATGAACTGGGACGGCTCACCGAGGATCTCGAGTTCGCTCCGCAGGAGTGGCAGAACGCCCGCAACCGTGTCCGGTTCAACTTCGACGACCGGCGTGCTCGCTCCCTGGCCGATGACGCTCTCAACGTCGAGGCGATGCCGCCCCGCTGGCGTGCCCCGGCGCAGTTCGCCCGCCGCCAGGTGCGCTGGTATCTCGATGAGGCCCGCCGGCTCGCCAACGACGGCGACCACCTGGCCGCATCCGAGCAGCTGAAGATCGCCGCCGAGGTGGCGACCAACATCCGCGACCTGGCCGAGATGGGTGTCGACCCGATCTACGTTGCCGGTGGCATCCCGGCGAAGAGCATCGGCACCGTCGAGACGGTGTCGAAGTCGCCGCTGCCCGACGAGAAGATGCGTCGCACCCCGTTCAAGCCGCTCACCGTCGAGGGTGCGCAGCGCACCCAGCTCGACCGCATGGTGCGACGCCTGCGCAACGAGACGTACGACCGGGTGGAGCAGACGTTCGGCAAGACGGTGTCGCAGGTGCCTGGCCTCGATGGCTGGCTGCGCGACTTCATCGCCGAGAACGACCGCTACCCGGCGCGCGACGAGTTCGTCGACACCGCCCGCCAGATGGGCTGGGTGCCGCTCAACCGGGCGAAGGGGCTCGGTGCGACGAAGGCAGTCGACAACGCCGGCCGCCTCCTCGAGGACTTGCAGCAGGCCGAGAAGAACTACGACGACGCCATCCGTTCCGGCGACGATGCCCGCATCCAGCGTGCCCGGCTCGAGCTGGACGCCGCCGACACCGCACACCAGCGGTCGGTGAACGCCACCCCGAAGGTGCTGCGCGAGGCGTGGGGCCGGTACGAGACGGCTCGAGTGAAGCTGGCGAAGATGCTCGACCAAGACCCCGAGGGCGGGTCGCTCGAAGGTCGGTACTCGACGGACCCCGATGTGCTGGCCGCAGCACAGAAGGAGTTCGACCAGCGCGCCGCCGAGCTGGCCGCCGCCGAGGAGGCTGCGCTGCCGAAGCTGGTGCCCGACACGATCGCCCGCGAGATGATGCGCGACGCCTCGCTGTGGGACCGCGGCACGCTGCCCGGCTTCCGGCTGCTCACCCGTGCGAACCGTGCCTACAAGACCCAGGTGCTGCCGCTGTCGGCCCGCTGGTACATCAACAACACCATCGGCAACGTCATCATGGCCGGCGTGTTCGGTGGCGTCGGGCCGGTCGAGCTGTTCCGCCAGATCAAGCGCCTCCGCTCCGAGGTCGGGTTCAAGGGCGCGGGGCGCAAGTCGCAGTCGATGCTCGAGGCCGACCTGCTCGGTGGTGCGCTCGACGTGGGCGGCGTGCGCGGTGGTCGCATCGTGCAGTCGGGTCTGTTCGAGAACCAGCGCCGCGGCCTCGGGCTCGCCGAGTTCGACACACCCGACGCCCGCACCCGCCCCGGCCGTGCCCTCCGCAAGGTGACCGACTACGGGTACGGGGTGAACGAGTTCTTCGACAACGTGTCCCGCTCGGCGGTGTACCTGTCGAAGCTCGAGCGCAACGTGAAGGAGATGGTGCGCCGCGGCCTGGTCGACGAGACGAACCCGTCAGCCTCCGTCGAGGCGGCAGCGAAGGCTGCGCTGCGCGACACGCTGCGAGCGATGGGCGACTACACGAACATGGCCCCGTGGCAGCGCAAGTACCTTCGTCAGGTGTTCCCCTGGTGGAGCTGGATTCGTCACTCGACCGTCGCAGCGATGCGTCTCCCGATCGAGCATCCGATGCGCGCCGCCTGGCTGGCCCAGCTGTCGGTGCTCGCCAACGAGGAGGGGCTGACCGGCGCCGAGCTGGCGTTCTTCTCGGGCAAGTGGATGCTCGGCGACGGGTCGTCGGTGAACCTGGGGTCGCTGTCGCCGCTCGAGAACCCGCTCGAGAACCCGATCCTCAACCCCACGTCGCTACTCCGGTCGATGTCCCCGGCGTTGAAGGTCGGCATCGCCGGGCTCACCGGCATCGACATGGGTCGGCTCCAGCAGGTGACGAAGCCGCCGAAGGACCGTGCGCGCGGTGCGTTCGGCCAGCAGGTGGCCGAGCCCCTGGCCTACGACCCGGCCGGTCTGCTCGGCTACGCCTTCGGGCAGCTGCCGATGGCGCGCAACCTGCGCGACTTCATCGACGGGCCGTCGATCCGCTACGGCACCGGCGAGCCGATCAAGGACCGCAGCGGCCGGCCGATCCCGAACGGGAAGACCCGAGCTGGTGCGCTCGCTGCGATGTTCGGCGTCCCGTTCCCCGAGACGATGACCGAGGCCGAGCGCAAGCGGCGCGAGAAGCAGCGGGAGCGGCTCAGCCAGTAGCTCAGGCGGCCGTCGGCGGGAGCCCGCCGATGTCGACGTTCGCCATCGCCAGCCGCAGCCGTTCGGTGTCGACCGCTGCACGCATGTACACCTCGGTCGAGGACAGGTGCGCATGGCCGAGTGCGTGCTGCACCAGCCGCAGGTCGGGGTCGCCGCCCTGGCGGTACAGCATCTGTGCGAACGAGTGACGCAGCGCGTGCGTCGAGCGCCCATCCCACGGCGCTTCCTTCACGCCGGCCTCGAGCATCCAGGCCGTCATCATCCTGCCGATGCGGTCGGCGTTGATGCCGCTGGCCGGCGTCACCTGTGAGCGGATCAGCCGCCCGGCGCCGCGCGGCCGGTCGCGCAGGTAGCTCTCGATGCGGCGGGCCACATGGTCGGGCACGGGCAGCAGCCGCTGGTTGCCGCCCTTGGTGTCGTGCCGCACCGTCAGCACTTGGTTGTATCGATCCCAGTCACCGAGCTCGAGCCCGGCGATCTCTGCTCGTCGGAGCCCGAGCCCGACGCCGAGCGCCACGATCAGCCGCGCCCTCGAGTCGGGCAGCACGTCCCACAGCAGCTGCAGCTCGTCCGCTCCCAACGCCCGCGGCACCGCCTTCGGCACCCGTGGTGCGTTGAACTCGACCATCGGGTCGGCGACGATCGCGCCCACCATGTACAGCCAGGAGGTGAAGGTGCGCACCCGCCCCATCGAGGTGCGCAACGTCCCCGGCTGCATCGTGCGGCAGTCGTCGAGCCAGCGGATCACCACGTCACGATCGACGGTGCCGCCGTGCTCGATGCAGGCGATGAACGCCACCAGCGTGTACCGATGCTGTCGCACGGTGAGCGCGCACAGATCTCGTCGAGCTGTCCGTTCCCCCAGGTAGGCATGCAGGAGCCGCACCCACTCAAGATCCTGAACCACGTTTTCCTCCCCAGGGTGGTCTATTTCAGAAGTGGGAGTTTCTACACAGTTATCAAAACTGTGTCCAACTGGGGCGCCGAGATTCTTCTTCAAATCCCGACCGAGTGATCCCCGCCTCTTCATTCGAATCACGCCGCCCGTGACGAAGGTGCTGTGAAAATCGGTGGCTGCCTGGAGGAGCGCGGATTGCATGGAGATGCAGGGGCGAGTGACGCCATCACCGCCTCACGATCCCAGGCCGGCGGCAGGTCGTCGATCGACAGCTCGAGCTCCTCGGGGTCAACACCGCAGGCCAGGGCAGCCAACACCAGCACGGTGCGTGCCTGCGGCCGGTTCGGCGGCGCCTCTTGGTGCTCGAAGCGCGAGATCGTCGAGCCGCTCACCGCAGCCCACTGCGAGACGAGCTGCGCCAGCTCGTCGACACCGAGGTGGGCAATATCTTCCCGCATGCGGCACAGCTTTCGCCCGAATGGTTCCGGTGGAAGGTGCCGAAGAATGTGTCGTTTCCTTTGTGCCATGAGTTACATACTCGCGCCATTTGCCCCATAACACAAGGAGTTCGTCGGGACCGGGACGCCTGACCACCACCCCCCGAGCGGGACCATGAGGTAGTTGCAACAGGTTGCATGTGCCATACTTGGCAGATGCCATCGACTGCATCACCCATCACCGACAACGTCGGCCGCAACATCCGAGCCCTACGCACCGCGCGCGGCATGACTCGGCAGACACTCAGCGAGGAATCGCACGTCAGCATGCGCAGCCTGGCGCGCATCGAGGCCGGCGAGGACTGCCTCATCACCACGCTCGACGCCATCGCCAAGGCACTCGACGTGACCCCCGCCCGCCTGCTGTGGGGTGACGAGTCGTGATGCTCGACTTCTTCGTCCACGGCGTGCCCGCACCCCAGGGCAGCAAGTCGGCGTTCGTGCGCGGCGGCCGAGCTGTCGTCGTCGAGGGCTCCAGCAAGAGCGGCCGCGAGAAGCAGCGCGCCTGGCGCACCGCCGTCACCCTCCAGGCCATCGAGGCGCGCGGCGAAGCCCCGGCGATCGATGGCCCCGTGAAGATCACCGTCGCCTTCGGCATGCCGAAGCCGAAGAGCGCGCCGAAGAGCATGGTCTGGACGACCAAGAAGCCCGACATCGACAAGCTGCTCCGCTCCACCCTCGACGGGCTCACCGACGCAGGCGTGTGGAACGACGACTCGCAGGTCGTCCACGTCGAGATGGCCAAGCAGTACGCCACCAACGGCGTGACCGGCGCCCACATCGTCATCGAGCGCACCTAGTGACGCCCCGCCTCGGCCAACGGCCGCCCCCCTTATTACGCCGCCCCCAGGGACGCCCCTGGGGGACGACAACACACGACCAACCGAAAGGAGCGACCCGATGCGACGCATCCTCGCCACCATCCTGCTGGCCACCAGCACCCTCACCATCATTCCGACCACCACCCATGCGGCCGGCGGCCGCTGCCCCCAGTTCGAGCCGGCCATGACCAGCCTCGCCCCGCGCGGCGGCTGGGACGTGAAGCGCATCAGCTACTTCAGCTGGCGCGAGTCGCGCTGCCTGCCGGGCGTGGTGTCCCGCACCAACGACCACGGTCTGCTGCAGATCAACCGCATCAACTTCGCCTACCTCAGCGGCAAGTTCGGTGTGCCGACCTCGCAGATGGCGACCTGGCTGAAGAACCCGACGAACAACATCCGTGCCGCGGCGAAGCTGTGCGAGTTCGCACGCCGGGCATGGGGCGACTGCTACCGCCCGTGGAGGACGTGACAGTCAGCGTCGGCTGATCCACACCTGTTGCCATCCGTTGCAACTAGGATCAGTCGCATGCGCAGGGAGACGACGGTTCGCCTGGTCGAAGGGGTGGCAACCACCCAAGGTCTGTACGGTCAAGGTCTGTACGGCAGCGGCACCTACGGGCAGACCCCCCAGGCGGCCGTCGTCCCCTCCTACCGCCTGGTGGCGGTTCCCCTCGATGAGACTGCGAGCGGCCTGTCGTGAACGACCAAGTGATCGGGCTCGGCGTTGGCACCACGCTCCCGTACATCGTGTGCGCCCTCCAGTCCGAAGAGGGCACGGCGATCGACCTGACGACCGCCTCAGCCGTCGAGCTCAACATCGACAACCCACGCTCGGGTGTGAGCTGGACGAAGTCCTGCACCATCGTCTCCACCTCGCAGGGCATCGTGTCGTGCGAGACGACGAGCGACCTGACCGTGGCGCCGGCCGAGCTGCTCGCACGCTTTCGAGTCACGTTCGCCAGCGGCCGCCAGGTCGACGTACCCAACGAGGGCTACCTGCGGCTGCGCGTGTCGTGAAGCCGGCGCCCCGCTTCCCGCTCTACCAGTGCCCGGTGTGCAAGAAGCGATACCAGTCGGCCGGCGTGCAGCCCGTCGAGGTGCTGTGCGCAGCGACCAACGCATGCCGCCGCAACCGGCGAGGCGTGACCGTGATGCAGCCGGTGAACGAAGAAGCCCCCGACCAGTAGGTCGGGGGCTTCACCTGTTCGAACGTCAGCCGATGCGTTTCTCGCGGGCCTCGTCTCGCACCCGCTGATCGGCGGCGACAGCACGGCGCACCGACTGGGCATCCCACGCTCGCGCCTCCCGACGGTACATGCCCTCGGCGTTCAGCTGGGCGGCAACCTCGGGCCACGACAGCCCGTCGACCTCATGCAGGCGGGCAGCCCGCTGGATCGTGGCCTGCTCGAGCCACACCTCACGCAACCCCATCGGGGTGGTCTTGTCCGGTTCCCACCCGAACGGCGGGATACCCCCAGCGAACACACGCTCGCGCGCCGCCCGGCGGCGGCCGCCACGCATCCGCAACCGGATCATGCTGCGCTCGTACGCTGCGACCGCGGCGAGGATCTGACGCACCAGTGTGCGGGCCGGGTCTTCGCCGTCGTCGAGGCGTGCCAGCTCCGTCTCGGCAGCCGAGCACGACAGGATCAACGCACCCGCCGCCCACACCCGCTGCAGCAGCGTCTCCTGCATGATGAGGTCGCGTGCCAGGCGGTCGAGGCGGTACACCACCAGCACGTCAGCCTGCTCCGACTGCAGCATGTCGATCGCCGACACCAGCCCGTCGCGCGCGTCGAGCTGCTCGGCACCCGACACACCCTCGTCGGCATGCACCGCCACCACCTCGAAGCCTTCAGCCTCGGCCAGCTCGACGCATGCAGCCTGCTGCACCTTGAGCCCGAGCCCCCGCTCAGCCTGCTCGACGGTCGACACGCGCAGGTACACCACCGCCCGTGTAGGCTGGCCGGCATGTCGCTGCCTCCAGGCGGCAACTTGCACGGGATGGCCGCCCTTTGGGGCGGCCGTTCTGTTTCCTGCCACGCTCACACGTCACCCCCTTCCGTTGCCAGCAGCGACAGCTCGTCGCCGGTCATGTCGTCGATGTCGTCATCCCACGCTGATGCGTTCGGCCGGCTGTGCAGGTCGTCCCGCAACCGCTGGCCGAACACGTTGTAGAACGCCCCGCAAGCGAAGCACTCCATCTCGGAGCCGTACCCGAACCACTCGACGAGGGTGTCGCAACGGTCGCAGTTCCCCTCGACGTGGCCATGCTCGATGCGTCGCACCTTCACAGCTCCACCTCCGGTGCCTCGTCCGACGGGTGGATCAGACGGTTCGTCGGGCAGGGCCAACGCAGGAAGCAGGCCGTGCAGTGGGTGATGTCCCACGGTCGGGTGCTCGGCTGGTGCAGCGCATCGATCGCGCCCACCGTCTCGCTCATCCGCTCGGCCGCCACGACGAGGTCGTGCAACGAGTCGCCGTCGGGGATGCCGAGCGCGCGCAGCACGCGCTCCATGTCAGGGTCGGGGCCGGGGATGCTCACAGCTCCACCTCCACCCACGCCCCGTCCTGCCACAGCTCGGCAGTCCACTCCTCACCATCGGGCCACTCGACGATCTCCCAACCGTCGGCGACCAGCGTCGTGCAGATCCCCGTCTCGGCCCACGCGTCCTCGATGTCGGACACCTCGACCACGCGACGGATGCTGAAGGTGCCGTAGTCACCTGTGAGTCGGTAACGCTCACCCATAGCGCACCTCGTTGAAGAGGCCCAGCTGCACGATCACGTCCGCATCCTCGGCGTCGCACTCCCACCCATCCTCGGTCAGCTGATGCGGGTGCGGGAGCGGCTCGCAGTTCCACCGGAGATCCAAGTCGAGGGCACGCAGGTAGCCCCGCAGGATCACGTCGCGGTCGATCGTCATCTCGGGACTGCCGGGCGACGGGTCGTTCGCATCGTCGAAGATCACCGCGCGGAACCCGGTCAGGTCATCGACCCCGCTGTCGTCGACGCTCCAACGGTACGACGAGCAGCTCGACCAGTAGCCGATGCCGCCTTCCATCGCCGTCACGAACACGTCGTGCAGCACGCGGTCGAGCAGCGGCCCGTCGGGCACGACCGGCTCGGGCTGCACGCTCACGCTCACGCTCATCGCGCGCGGCCCGTCGTAGCCACCCCATGCATCGGGACCGAAGTCCTCAGCGAATGGGCCGTCGCCGCTGGCCAGGTAGTTGGTGATCTC
>JBJOJS010000038.1:0-15878 GCA_046046455.1 Actinomycetota bacterium
CACGCTCGTCCAGCGGGCGCAGACCGCGCTGCAGGGTAACCGTGACTTCCTCGCCCTGTCGGCCCCGACCAACGCGCAGACGCTCGCCCAGGTGAAGGCGCTCACCCGGCAGAACACGGCGCTCATCCGGCTGCTGCTTGGGCTGCTCGACGACACGGAGTAGCCGCAACCAGCACGCGCACCAGCACCCCACCCACCCGCGACCACGGGGAGTCACCCATGCCCGAGCCCGGCGTCAACGTGTCCCTCGACGAGATGTACCGACTGCTGCTGCAGGTCGACCACAAGGTGACCACGCTGACGACAAGCGCCGCCGCGACGCAGGTCTCGCTGACCGACCACGAGAGCCGCATCCGCGCCATCGAGGCCGCCGCCGACAACGGGCTGCGCGTCACCGCGATGGAAGAGGACGTCAAGGCCATCCGGGCCGAGCTGGAGTCGATGAAGGTCAAGGTCTACTCCATCCCCGGCGCCTCTGTCGTCATCGCCACGGCCGCCGTGGTCCTCACCCTCATCCGCACGTTCTAGGAGAAGCCATGTTCTCAGCCAAGGTCCGCAAGGCCATCTACGCGCTGTCCGCGCCGATCATCGCGGTGCTCATCGTCGTCGGCGTAGAGGCCGACGCTGCCGCCGCATGGGTCGCCGCCGGGCTGGCCGTGGCGAACCTCGTCTTGGCGTTCCTGAACGTGCCGGGGGATGAGGAATAGGCATGGCCGTCATCCCTCGCGCCACTGACAGGATCAACTGGCGCGGCGTCTGGCTGGACCGCCGATCGGCCTCTAGCCTCAACGCCGCCGAGAAGCTCGTGCGCAAGCGCCTGAACAAGCCGCTGCTGACGTTCTCCCCGAGCCAGGGCGGCTGGTCATGGGCCGCCGCCAGTGCCGGAGTGCACGGGCGCGCCGCGGCCATCGACCTGCGCGTCGGCGCGTGGGACGAGAAGACCCGCTACGCCGTCACTCGCGCCCTCCGGGACTGTGGCTGGGCCGCCTGGTATCGCACCAGCGCCGACGGCTTCGCTCCCCACATCCACGGCATCTGCGTCCCGCCGCCCGGACGTGGCCCCGGCGGCTACACCACCGACGTCCGCCTGCTCCCGGCTCCTGGTGGACTCGCGCAGATCGTGTCCTACGACGCGGGCCGCAACGGCCTCGCCAACAACGCCCACGACCGCCAGGACTACCGGCCCAAGCCGAAGGTTCGCTGGTCGTGGCTGCAGCGCAAGGCAGTACCCCGCTAGGCAGCACCCTAGGGAGGCACCGTGGGACTGAACCGTGACAGGACGCCGACGCAGGCCATCCCCGGCCCGAAATGCTCGGTGTGCATCGCGCTCATCACGATGGACAAGACCGACCGTGAGACGCTGCAGTCGTGGCTCGACAACGAGCACCTACGCTCGCTCGAGCTGATGCAGTGGCTGCAGGCCGACGGCATCACCCACATCGGGCAGCAGGCCATCCAGCGCCATCGTCGCGGCGCGTGCTCAGGGCGAGCCCGTGGCCTTGTCTGACCGGCGCGCCGAGCTCGACGCGCTGGCCGAGGCGGGCACCACGGTGCCGGCCATCAAGGGCGCTCCCGCTGGCTGGGAGCCGGGCATCAGGTACGAGCCCGACGGCTCCCAGATCGTCACTCTTCCGCCGTCCCCGGCGCTGGCTGACGAGGACTCCTGGTCCACCGCTATCCGATCCCTCGGCGCCGACATCCCCGACGGCTACCGCGTCCGCCTGGTTGAGGCCAAGTACGACCCGGCCGCATGGCACCGCGACGAGTCCTACACCACCGTCGAGGGCCGCAAGTACCCCGTCAAGACACAGGCCACCACCCGGCCCGTCTGGCGCTACAGGTTCGTCGTCGAGCCCGCACCATCCCGGATCGACGTGGACGACCTGCTCAAGGCCATCCGCAAGCGCAAGCCCGCCCCGCTGACCACCCGCACCGGCACCGCCACCTACGTCTTCGCCTTCGGCGACACCCAGTGGGGCAAGCCCGACGGCGACGGCTCCGTCGGCACCGTCGAGCGGTTCTACGACACCGTCGACCGCGCCGTCACCCGCTACAAGCAGCTGCGCCGCCGCGGCCACGCCGGGCCCGTCCTGCTGCTGATCGCCGGCGACTGCCTCGAGGGCACCACTAGCCAGGGCGGCAAGCTCGTCTCCCGGCTCGACCTCACTCTCACCGAGCAACTGCGCGTCTACCGCCGCACCCTTGCCGACGCCGTCTCGGAGTTCGCCGCGCTTGACCGCACCCACGTCGCCGTCGTCCCCGGCAACCACGACGAGGCCCTTCGCGTCGGCGACAAGATGGCGAGCCGCTACGACGACTCCTGGGCCATCGAGGGAGCCAGCCAGGTCGCCGACGTCATGGCCGCCAAGGGCTACGAGGTCGGCTGGACGTTCCCCGGCCGCGACGCCATGCACCTGACTGTCGACGCCTCCGGCACCCGCATCGGGCTGCTGCACGGCCACCAGACCCGCGGAAAGACGCAGGCGTGGCTGGCCTCCAAGGCGATGGACCGCGATGCCATCGGCACCGCCGACGTCGTGGTCACCGGCCACTACCACCACCTGCGCCTCGAGCAGATGGGGCCCACGACCCACATGCAGGTCGGCAGCCTCGACGGCGGCAGCACCTGGTTCGCCCACCGTGGCGGCCTGTCCGCCCCGCCGGCCGCGCTCACATTTCTCGCCGAGGACGGCCGCTGGAACGGGCTGGAGGTCGTATGACCCACGACCCGTGCTGCCCCCTCGACAGCACCTCCGAGTTCGACTGCCCCATCTGCGAGGCCGTCGCCGCTGCCCGCGGCCAGGAGAAGCAGGCCTTCAACGAGACCTGGCAGGCCAACATGCCGCTCGTCGAGCGCCGCAACTACCTCGAGGGCTATGCGGACGCCGCCGCCCACCACCCGCCGAGGTATCAGTGAGCACCCGTGTCCGCGTCGGCGAGGTCGAGGTGCGCGTCGATGCCGACCTGACGACCAAGCAGCTGCGCTCACTGCTGCGGCTCGCCGCCGGCATCCACGTCGGACTGGCCGAGGCCGGCGCAGGGGAGGAGCGGCCCCCAATCGGCTTCACCGTCATCACTGAGCGCGAAGCCGAGCAGCTCGCCGAGCCACCTGACTACAACGACGAAGAATGACCCCCGGTCGGGAAGCCGGGCAGGCTGACGCTCAACGAGCGGACGTCAGCGACGCAACGCCCCCCGCATCACCGTGACCCGGTGGTGCGGGGGGCGTTTGCGCGTCAGTCCATCGGGTGCGGCTGCTGGGCGAGCACCTGCTGGTGTGCCTCGCGGGCCTCGCGGTTCTTGAAGCTCGAGCGGGCAATCATGAACGTGATGAACCCGGCGCCCAACCCGAACAGCAGATACGGCAGCCACATCATGGTGCCCTCCTGAGTGAAGACCACCCAGAAACCCAGCATGGTGTCGCCGAGGGCGCCTGAGCGCACGTCTCTGCCGGATGAGGCCCAGAAGATGGCCCACGCCAGCAAGGCCCCAGCGGTCACCGCGACGGTCAGAATCCACACTTGCCGCATCGACTTCATGTCTCCCCCTTCGTTCATCAAGGTACGCCGAACCCCTGCCAGATGTCAGCCTCTGCAGGCATCCTGCGTGCATGGCCCTGACCTACGCCGACAAGGCGCTCCTCGACTTCGCCGGCCGCTGGTATCGCTTCCCCGGCGCGCAGGAGCAGGCGATGCGCGACGAGCTGGGCCTCTCGGCCACCGCCTACTGGCGCCGCGTCAGCGTCCTCATTGACCAGCCGGACGCCCTGGCCTACGCGCCCACCACAGTCGCTCGGCTGCGGCGCATGAGGGATGAGCGGCTACAGGCGCGGTCTGCTCGAGGGCTGCTCGCGTAGGGCTTGGCTACAGTCACGGCTACAGTGAGGTCGGCGGCGATTTCCGTGATTCATGAGAAGTGTTGCCGTTATTGGGGAAATGACGAGCCCCCGGTCAGGTTTGAACTGACGACCTACCGCTTACAAGGCGGTTGCTAGTACACTTAGGTGTCCGATTTGCTCCCGGATTCCCTCACGATATGAGGGAACTGACACGACAGGTCCGGACTAGGCGTGGCTACAGTGTTGGCTACAGTAGGCGTAGAAGCGGTAGATCGGAGGCCCGTGATGGCTACCAAGAACAGTGCGCGACGCATGTCAGGCGACGGAAGCCTGTACCTGCGCAAGGACGGCATGTGGATTGCGGCGCTCGATCTCGGCTACGGCCCGGACGGCAAGCGCAAGCGATGGACCGGCTCCAGCCGCACCAAGGACGGTGCCCTGGCGAAGCTGCGCAAGGCCCGCGGCGAGCGCGAGACCATCGGCACGCCCGTCGCCAAGGGCGCCAGCGTCAGCCAGTACCTGGACGACTGGCTGGAGTCCGTCGCGCGACCGCGCATCCGGCCGAAGACCTACGCCGAGTACGAGCGGTGCATCCGCCTGCACCTCAAGCCCCGGCTCGGGCACGAGCGACTGCCGCAGCTCAGCCCGCAGAAGATCCGCATCATGGAGCAGGCACTCGCCAGCGAGTACACCGCGGCCACGGCCAACAACGTGCACCGCTGCCTGCGCACCGCCCTCAACGACGCCGTCGCCGACGGGCTCATCCCCCGCAACCCGGCCGAGCACGTCACCCCGCCGCGGGCCAAGAAGAACCCACGCATGCCCCTGAGCGCCGAAGGCGCCGCGCAGCTGCTGATGGCAACGGTCGACGAGCCGCTCGGCTCCCGCTGGGCGTTCGCGCTGCTGACCGGCACCCGCCAGGGCGAGACCCTCGGGCTGGAGTGGGACCGCGTCGACCTCGAGGCCGGCACGGCTGATGTCGCATGGCAACTGCAGCGCCTGCCCTACCGGCACGGGTGCGGCGACCGGCCCTGCGGGCACAAGCGGGGCGGCAACTGCCCAAAGCGCGAGCTTGATGCCCCGGATGACTTCGAGGTGCGCAGCCTCGACGGCAGCGGTCTCGTCCTGACCCGGCCCAAGACGGCACGCTCGACGCGCATGATTCCCCTGGCGCCGGCGCTGGTCGACGCCCTGCGCAAGCACCGTCGCACCCGGCTCGGTGGCGGCCTGGTGTGGACCCGCGACGACGGCCAGCCCATCGATCCCAAGGACGACCACGCTGCGTGGGATGCGCTACTCGAGCGCCTCAGCCTGCCGTCCGTCACCCTGCACGGCGCCCGTGCGACCACGGCAACGCTGCTGATGGCGCAGGGAGTCGACGCCAAGGTCATCCAAGACCTGCTCGGGCACACCAGTGTCGTGACGACCCGCGGCTACCAGCACAGCGACGACACCATGACCCGCGCCGCCGTGACGGCACTGGGGGAGTCGCTGGGCTAGGCAGCCTGCTCGATCTCGTTGAGCACCACGGCCCGCCACAGCATCACCACGTCGCGGGTCACGTCCAGCTCGTGCGCGATGGCCGCATCGTGGGGTCCATGGATGGCCTCGGCTCGGGCGTAGTCGCCGACAGTCACCAGCTGCAGGGCCGTCAGCGTGTTGACGATCCGCTCGGTGCGCGCCGTCGCCAAGGGGTTCGGAGTCCACTGGTCGCCTCGCACCGCGTGCATCACTTCGTGCGTCAACGTCACCCGTGCCTGCCTCGCCGTCAGCTTGGGCGACAGGATGATGAGGCGCTCGCGGTGGTAGTAGTGGCCGCGATTGCCAGGTGGCAGCGGATGCTCCAAGACATCGACTCTCAGCTCGGCCGCGTGCCGCCACGGGTCGTAGGTCGTGCCGGTGTGATGGTGCAAGACGTTCCCCCGTCTCTCCTCGAGCGCGTGTTTGTACCCGAAGTCTGTGCTGTCCGTCTGACGCACTAGGCGTCGTATGCCGCGTCGTCCTGGTCGGCCTCAATCGGTTCGTCGGGTGCGTGCGCGACAGCGCGCAGGATGCGCTCGCTGTCGGGCAGGTGCGAGTCAGGGTTGAGCCGCACCAGGAGCCGGTACTGGTTGGCGAAGTGCTGCTTGGCCTCCGGCAAAAGGTCGGGGTCGGAGGCGATCAGCGCGAGGATGTCCGGCCGCTCCTCGCCGCCGGCCATCACTGGAGCGGTGCCGCCCACGCCGGCCGCGGACAGCAACTCCAGCAGCGTCATGTCCATGGCCTCGGCGGCCCGTGCCAGCGTGTTGAGCTGGACGTCCGCGCCGCGGCGCAACTGGGTCAGGAAGTTGGAGGCGACTCCAGCCTGCTGCGTGAAGGCGTTGCCCGATAGGTGCCGCTGCTCGCGCCAACTGTCGATGAACGCCGCTATGCGCTGGCTTTCGTTCATGTCCTGAGCCCCCTCCTCTGCTCCCCTTGTATCTCACACGATACGTCATGCGACACGCCGCGTGAAGTTGCTACCCCATTTCGCTGCATCCAAACGTCCCATGCTGTACGTTGCAACGTATGCGATACGGATTGAACCGCGAGCGGGTGCTTGAGACAGCCGCCCAGCAGGGCTTGACCACCGTCGTCAGCCTCTCCGACGCCGCAGGCGTCAGCCGGGTAGCCCTCCACCGAGCACTCAGCCCCCACGCCAAGAGCCAGCCCACCCTGCGCACCCTCGTCGGCCTCTCCAAGGTGCTCGGCCTCCCGATGGAGGAGCTGATCGTGGAGATCGCCGCGTGAGCCCCGACCTGTCCCAGCGGATCGCCGTGACGCGGGACCAGGCCGCCGAGCTTGTGGGCCTGTCCAGCCGAACTCTGCTCCGCGCTATCCGCGCCGGCGAGCTGGTCGAGCACTACGTCAGCGCCAAGCCCGTGATCTTGATCGACGACCTGCGCTCGTGGATCAAGTCCGCCCCCACGGAAAACCGCACCACCTAAGCCCCCGACGCCCGTGGGGAAGCGGGCTCGGGACAACGGTCGCCTCCGGTTGCGACCCACATACGGCGGGGCCGAGTAGAGCCCCCGTGTCCTCGGCCCCGCCGCCCCCTCACCTGCGAGCAACGGAGGAACCCATGACCATCAACGGACTGCACCTGATGCTCGGCTTCATCGCCGCGCTCGCCTGCATCGGCTGGATCGCCGACTATCGCCGCCGCGTCGCCGCCGAGCGCCAGCGCGACATCGCCCACCGCATCGCCACTGAGAAGGGCCGCCGGCTCATGGTGGCCCTGGACGAGCGCGACGACGCCCGCCGGCACGCCGATGACGTTCAGTGGATCGTCAACGCACTCACCGAGGACGAGGCCGAGGCCCGACGCCGGCACCCGTCCAACGTGCGCGTCCTCAAGGTCGTGCAGTGAGCGACCCGGCCATGCTCGGCGCCGCCGTGTTTTTCATCGGCGTCATGGCGCTCGTCGCTTGCTGCTACCTCGTCACCGCCTGGTTGCGCGAGCGCGCCTACCAGCGAGCCCTCGAGGCGCACTACGCCGACGAGTGGCAGCGCACCCACCGGCGCCACCAGCACGACGACCGCCACACCCACGAGCGCGAAGGAGCGCCCGAATGATCGACACTCTCATTGGTGCGGCCGTCGAGGTCGCCACCGACATCGACGACCGGCAGATCAGCCTGCAACGACCCAGCCGCTCGGTCTCGGCCATCCGCCGCGCCTCCGACTTCGGGCCGTGGCGCGCCTTCGCTACCTGCGTACTCGCCCGCGAGAGCGGGGCGACGCCTGACCGCCGACAGTCGGGGGTCGGCAGCCGTAATCCGGCTTCGTCAGCTCAGGGCAGATGGCAGATGCTTGACGCGAGCGGCTGGCGCTCCGGCGGCTCGTGGAACGTCTACAAGCGCCTGGTCCGTTTCGGCGTCCCCAAGGCCGACGCCCGCGAGGTCCGCAGTCACCTGGCTGGCCGCCCCATCGTCACCTGGCACGGCCTCTGGCAGGACATCGCCGCGCTGGAGACCCTGGACTCCGGCGGCTGGCGGCATTGGTATGCGCCGGGCTCGCGCTGCAACGGGCTGGTGCCGTGATGACCACCATGACGCACCACGCGCTTTGCCCGGTCACTCAGGTGCCGGACAGGTATGAGCCCTGCGTTTGCATCGCGCTGGAGACCGTCGAGCGCGACGCGCTGGACGCTGCGGCGCGGCGCGTGGAGTCGCTGGTGACCGGCGATGGCTACCTCTGCACGGATGACACCCGAGCCGAGCTGATCGCCGCCATCAAGGGCGACCGATGACGTGCGGCCCGTGCAGGCGCGGCGCCTGCGAGGACTGCGACACCCTCGGCCTGCGCTGCTCCTGCTGCAGCGGCAAGGGCACCTGCACTGCCTGTCGAGGCACCGGCATCACCGGACGCGCCGACGACCCGCAGGGCTGCGGCGTGTGCGAGGGGACGGGGGAGCGATGAGCCCCGACATGACTGCGAGCGTCGAGCTCGACTGTGCCAACCCCATGTGCGGCATGAGCATCCACGTCGGCGACCCGATCACCCTCGGGGAGTTCGGCTGGACGCACCCGGTCTGCGCGCTCGAGTACCAGGTCGACGTCGCCGCCGAGCGCCAGCACGACGACCGGCGGGAGGCCCGCTGATGTGGACGAACCCGGACCCGTGGGAGTGCTACCACTGCGGCGCCACCGGCATCGGCGGCCGGCCAGCGGGGGAGGAGCACGCCCGCACCGCACACGCGCCCGCACCCAAGCCAGTCGGCCCCGTCGTACCCGAGGGCATCTGCGCATCCGACGTGCGCACCTGGGGCAACCGCAGCGGCTGGAACCTCGGCAAGCGCGGCCGCCTGCCCCGTGAGGTCATCGACGCCTACCTCGCCGCCCATAAGCCCCGGCCGCGAGTCGACCTCGAGGTCGTCGACGACCTGCGCCGGCTCGGCAACACCACCGTGCAGATCGCCCACCGCCTCGGCGTCACCACTGACGCCATCGAGAAGGCCGAGTCGCGCAGGAGGACAGCATGACCTGGGCAGAGCCGCAGCAGCTGGCGCTGCTTGATGACCCCATCGACGTGCGCTTCCTCGAGTTCCACCACGCCAACCCCGCCGTCTACGACCGGCTCGTCGAGCTCGCCTACGAGTGGCGGGCCGCCGGCCACGAGCGCTGCAGCATGGACATGCTCGTCCACCTCGTGCGATGGGACTACGGCACCCGCACGCAGTCGACTGACGGCTTCAAGATCAACGACCACTACGTCAGCCGCTACGCCCGGCTGATCGCCGCCAACGAGCCCCAGCTCGCACCCATGTTCACCACCCGTGCTCTGCGAGGGGATGCCGCGTGACGCTCAAGTTCAACGCCAAGGTGCACCGCTACTGGCTGGACGGCAAGCCCGTCCCCGGCGTCACCACCCTGCTCAAGGACGGGCTGCCCAAGCCGGCGCTCATCTACTGGTCTGCCCGCACCGTCGCCGAGTACGTCGCCGACAACCCCGACGCCATCGAGACCCTGCGCGACATGGGCCGCGAGCCCATGGTCAACGCCCTCAAGGGCGTGCCGTGGGAGAAGCGCGACAAGGCCGCCGCCAAGGGCACCGACATCCACGCCCTGGCCGAGCGCGTCGTGCACGGCGAGGACGTCGAGGTGCCCGAGGAGCTCGTCGACTCCGTCCAGGGCTACGCCGACTGGCTCGACCGCTTCGACGTCCGCCCCGTGCTCACCGAGCGCAGCTGCGCCAACCGCAAGCACTGGTACGCCGGCCGCTTCGACCTCATCGCCGACATCGGCCCCGACCGCTGGCTGCTCGACGCCAAGACAGGCGGCGCCTACCCCGATGCCGCGCTGCAGCTCGACGCCTACCGCAATGCCGAGTTCTACGTCGATGACGACGACCCCGACACAGAGCACCCCATGCCCGAAGGCATCACACGCCTAGGCATCGTCCACATCGGCGACGGCGGCACGACGCTCTACCCGATGCAGTCCGACGGCTACCCGTTCAAAGTCTTCCAGCACGTCGCCTGGCTGGCGAAGCAGAAGAAGGCCGTCGAGAGCTTCCGACTTGAACCCATCACCGAACCGAGCGAACTGGAGTACCTGCATGTCTGAGATAGCCCTGCGCGAGACCACGACGGGCGACCCCACCGGGGGCCGGCTCGTCGCCTGGGCGGCCAGCCTGTCCGCCGCCCACCAGATCGGCACCGCCCTGTGCTCGACGACCTTCGTCCCGCAGCACTTTCGCAACAAGCCCGAGGAGGCCGCCGCGGCTATCCTCTACGGCGACGAGATCGGCCTGACCCCGACGCAGTCGCTGCAGAGCGTCTACGTCGTCAGCGGTAAGCCGGCCCTGTACGCCCGTGCCATGGTCGCCATCGTCCTGGCCGCCGGCCACGAGGTCGAGACCATCAAGAAGACCGACGCCGAGGTCACCGTCCGTGGCCGCCGCCGCGGCTCGAGCACTTGGATTACCGAGACGTGGACGACGGCCCGAGCCAAGAAGGCCGGCTACCTCTCAAACAAGAAGTACGACTCGGACCCGCAGGCCATGCTCTACGCCCGCGCCGCCTCCGATGTCTGCCGCCAGGTCGCCCCGGATGCGCTTGCCGGCATCGGCTACTCCGTCGAGGAGATGGAGATGGCCGAGGCGCCCGCCAAGACCGTCGTCACCCGCGCCGAAGAGCCGGAGGCCAAGCCGACCAGCGTCCGCCGTCGCTCCGCCTCGGCCGCTCCTTCGCCGGTCGAGCCGCCGCTTGACGACGAGCCGGTCATCGAGGAGGCGGTCGAGGAGCCCGAGGTGGTCGACGCCGAGGTGGTCGAGGAGCCGCCCGTGGTCCACGACGTCGAGATGATGAACGGCCCGCAGTCCAAGATGATGGGCGCGCTGATGCGCGACCTGGGAATCACCACCCGCGATGGGGCGCTCACCTACTGCACCGACGTCATCCGCCGCGACATCACCAGCCGCAACGAGCTCACCAAGGCCGAGGCCATCCAGATCATCGACGCCCTGAACGCCGACAAGGCCGCACAGGACGCCTTTGAGTCCCTCGGTGGCGATGCCGCATGAGCGAGCTGCAGACCGTCCCGGTCACCATGATCGCCCCGCACGGGCGCAACATCCGCCGCGACCTCGGCGACCTCACCGAGCTCGTGGACTCCATCAAGGGCATCGGCCTGCTCCAGCCACTCACCGTGGCGCCTGACGCCGAGCACAACGGCTTCGTCATCATCGCCGGGCACCGCCGCTACGCCGCGGCCGTGCAGTCCGGTGCCGACGCCGTCCCCTGCATCGTGCGCTTCGACCTCGACAGCCAGGCCAGGCAGCTCGAGGCCATGCTGGTGGAGAACCTGCAGCGCACCGACCTGACGGTCATGGAGGAGGCCGACGCCTACCAGCAGCTTGAGCTGCTCGGCGTCAAGGAGGCGGCCATCGCCAAGTCCACCGGCCGCAGCCGCAAGACCGTGCACGAGCGCTTGCTCCTCGCGTCGCTGCCCACGCAGCGACGCGAGGAGTACGAGGGCGGCAAGCTCAGCCTCGATGGCGCCATCAAGTGCGCCAAGCTGCGCCAGCAGTACGCCGACGACTCTGAAATCCTCGAGCTGATCGACAAGGCCAACACCTGGTCGTTCGCCAGCGGCATCGACTGGAGCATCCAGCGCATCCTCGACGCCCGCAAGGAGCCCGAGGAGAACGAGGAGCCGGCGGATGACGACCTCGACCTGGACGGCAAGCGCGCCGACTGGGAGGCCAAGTACGAGGCCGAGCGCCAGCAGCGTGCTGCACTCGCCGAGGCCCGCAGCGGCATGTGGACGCGCATGCACGACTGGCTGTCCGGGCGCGTCGCCACCAGCGACCCGGTAGTCGCCGACCGCCTGCTCGACTGGGCGCTAGAGGAGACCCTCGAGGAGTGGCAGGCCGACCAGGCACTGCCGATGGTGGGCATCGACCCGCCAGGAGAGGACGAGGACGAGGACGACGCGCACCAGCGCGTCTACCGCTCGGCCTGCGCGCTCAGTCGCGACGAGAAGGTGCTGCTTGTCACGCTGATCCTGACCGGCGCCTGCGCGCCGCGGACCTACATGTACGACACCCATGCCGAGCACATGGTCGAGCTTGGCTACCCGCTGACCCCCGAGGACAAGGTCGTTATGAAGGGCGCCACAGATGCGGTGGCGTAAGCAGGCCGTCGAGCCCACCCTCGTCCAGCCCAGTCCTGACCTGCTGGCGTACGCCACGCTGCTGACCGAGCGGGACCGCGCACGGGATATGGCTGTGCGCCTTGAGCAGGAGAACGCCCACCTGCTCGGCTTCCTGCAGTGGATGCGCGACGACCTCGCCCGCGGCGGCCTGGTGCTGCTGACCATCGAGGACATCATCGCCGCCATCGACGAGGCCCGGATCGAGGCCGCGTCATGAGCCGCGCCACCTGCGCCGACTGCGACTGGACCGCCGAGGCGCCGTCAATGAGGGACGCCATCGCGCTGCTGGAGCGGCACATCCAGCAAGACCACAACGACCCGGAGTTCTAGCCATGATCCGACCGCCGCACATCAGCCAGGTCGACTGGGACCGCATGCCGTGGTACGCCCGCGAAAAGGCGGCGCGTAGGGCCGGCACCGCCATCGTCGTGGTAGGGGAGCAGCCCGACCGGCCCAAGATGCCCAAGGCGGCCAAGCAGCGCCGACGCATCCGCATCTACCGCGTCGAGCCCTACTGCTGGGAGATCACCAACGGCGTCTCGACGGCGCGCACGTTCAGCGCCGAGGCCGCATGGAGGCTGCTCGAGCACTGTGCGAGGGCGGCGTGACCCACGAGCCGGAGTGCGAAAACAACACGGCGACGTTTGAGTGCATCTGCATCGAGGTGCTCGCCGCCTACCGCCGCGGCTTCAACGACCACGCCGCCGCCCAGCAGCACTGGCAGGACACCCACGGGGCGTATCGGCAGCACGGGGCGGGGGAGAACCCGTGACCGAGTCCTGGACGATCCGGCTGCCGTACTCGACACCGCCGCTGACCCTCAACGGCCGCCAGCACTGGGCCACCAAGGCCCGAGGGGTCAAGGAGGTGCGCGGCACCACGGCCACGCTGGCCCGCGTGCTGCAGATCCCCGCATGTGAGTCCATCCATGTGCAGCTGCACTACGTCCCCCGCGACGGCCGCCGGCGCGACGCCGACAACCTCGTCGGCACCCTCAAGCCCTGCATCGATGGGCTCGTGGACGCCGGCGTCGTGCCCGACGACTCGCCCGAGTACGTCACCTGGAGCCCGCCCGTCATCGACGCGCCGGACTTCAACTACCCGCACCTCTACCTCGTCATCGAGAGGACGACATGAGCCTGCCGTGGGTCCGTCTGGACTCATCCATAGCCACCAACCACAAGATTCTGCAGCTGGTAGGGGACCGCAACCACAAGGCCATCGCCGCCTACATGTTCGGCCTGGCCTACTGCGGCCAGCACGGCACCGACGGCTTCATCCCTCGAGCAGCCCTGCCCTTCATGCACGCCAGCATCAAGGAGGCCCGCGCCTTGGTCGACGTGGTGCTGTGGCACGAGGTGGCCGGCGGCTGGCAGGTCAACGACTGGCGGGACTACCAGCCCAGCAGCGAGGAGAGCGACCGCAGGGGCCAGCGCGCCCGGTGGCTCAACTGCCGGCGATGGCATCCGGCCGACTGCGACTGCAGTCCCGCCCCGCCGCCCGGACGTCCAGAGCGGAGTCTGGCGTGAAGCCCGCTGCGGAATCCGTAGCGGAGTCCGGCACGGAGTCCGTAGCGGAATCGCGGACGTACGGACGGACGTACGGACGGACTAACGAGCGTTCAGACATGGCAGAAGACATCACGTTTGGTAACGCGCGCGAGGAGCAGGCATGACAGATCAGCATCGATGCGTCGTCTGCACCAAGCCGGTCAACGTCGCCGTCAGCGGCGAGCGCCTCGCCTGCGCCGTCTGTGAGCGCCGGATGCACGACCAGCTGACCGACGTCCTCGAGTTCTACGCCATCGCCGAGGGCGAGCTCGTGCCCGGTTCCAGCAGCGGAGCACGAGGTAACGAGCGCAGCATCGGCGTGCGCATCACCGCCCTGGACTTCCTCGCCGGCCACGACGTCGTGGCGATTCTGGCCTCGTGGGAGTCCGACTGGCGCGAGACGTACGAACTGTCCATCGACCCTATGCTGAGCCGCCCAGCGCCCGCCCTGAGCCGATCCGTGGGCTTCCTGACCCAATGGCTCCCACGCGCCTGCACCGATCACCCGGCCATCGACGAGTTCGCCCGCGAGCTGCGCGAGTGCTGGGCGCTGGCACAGTCCGCCGCCCGCGTCTCCCCGGCCCGCTCGCTGTCCATCACCTGCGTCGCCGACGACGAGCGCCGGCATGACGGCATCTGCGGCAAGCGCATCCCCGTCGGCATCGATGAGATACGCGGCCGCGTCACCTGCCGACGCTGCCGCACCGAGTGGGACGTCCCGCACCTCATGCACGTCGCCATCAGCACACCAGGCGCAGAGCTGTGGGCCGACCCCGAAGCGGCCGCCGGCTACTTCCGCATCACGTCCAAGACGCTGCGCCAGTGGGCACGCGCCGACCGCATCAGACGTGAGCATGGACGCTACGAGCTGCACTCCATCCACCAAGTTATCCACGGGGCTGTGAATACTGGCTAGGAAAATCCGGGTCCGCTAACGTGTGATTGTCTGGTTGCAGTGTGACCAGCGACCTACCCCGAGCCACCGCTCGGGGTTTCGTCGTATAGGAGCCCCCATGCCGACGCTCGCCGAGGTGGACGAGGCGCTGCAGCATTGCCGCGCCGTGCCCCCGGATGAGCGTGGCAGTGCCTGGCACGCCTACGTCGACTCACTGCTCGCGCAGCGTGCCGAGCTGCTCGCCCACCGGCCCGCCTTCTCCCACTGAAAACGAGGGGGGGGAGGGTGCCGACCCCACCCTGCGAACGGAAGCCCACATGAACCGCGCCGAGATTCAAGCCGTCATCGAGTCCGTCACCGGAGCGCCCGTCACCGGCCTGGTCGCTGACATCACGCCCGGCATTGTGGATGCCCTCGACGCCGCACTGAACCCGCCGGCCGACGAGGACGACGAGCGCGAGACCCGCGTCATCGAGGCAGCCGAGAAGCGCTGATGCCGACGCTGGCCGAGGTCTACCAGGACTACTCAGCCCCCGCGGGCTGGGGCGACAAGGGCACCGCGCACGACTACCTGCCCGTCTACGAGCGTGAGATGACCCGCACGCGCGGCGTCACCCTGCTTGAGATCGGCGTCTACGCCGGCCACAGCATCGCCATGTGGGACGCCTACCTGACCGACTCCACGGTCATCGGCATCGACATCGACCTCAGTCACCTCGAGATGGCGCACGACCTGGTACGCCACTGCGACGGCACCAACGCTCAGGCCATCGCCGAGCAGCTGCCCGGCGTCACCTACGACTACGTCATCGACGACGGATCGCACACGGTCTGGGACCAGCTGGCCTCCCTCAATGTGTTCCTCCCGCTGATGAATCCTGACGGTCGGTACTTCATCGAGGACATCACCGGGGACGGCGCACTCGGGGCGATCACCTCCCACCTTGAGGGGCTCGGCTACACCTACGAGGTGTACGACGGGCGAGGGCCGGGCCGTCAGCCTGACGAGATCATGGTCACCGTTCGCATCCCAGCAACGGCATGATCCCCGGAGTCAAGCGCATCTGCATGAGGTGCGGTGCCCCCTCCCTCAACGGCACCTACTGCCAGGACTGCGCACGTAAACGCGAGCGCATCCGCAGCAGGCAGCGCGGTGCTCGCCACTACACAGGCGACTACCGCAAGCGAGCGGCAGAGGTGCGAGCCAACGCCGTCACTTGCTGGCTGTGCGGAGAGCCTGCACGCGCTGGTGATCCGTGGACAGCAGACCATGTGGTGCCGGGAGACCCCGCCTCCCCCCTGGCCGCCGCGCATCGATCATGCAACTCGCGTCGAGGCAATCGCGTCGACAGTGAGTGAGTGGCCGGGGCATTGACTCCGGGGTGGGGCAAAACTTCAGCGACGAGGGCGACGGATAC
>JBJOJS010000064.1:0-35760 GCA_046046455.1 Actinomycetota bacterium
CACGCTCGAGGCCTTCCCGCACGCAAGCCTGCTCGAGATCGACCTCGAGACGGGCCGCACGCACCAGATCCGCGTGCACATGGCAGCGATGCGTCATCCACTCGTGGGCGACACGACGTACGGCGCCGACCCGACCCTCGCGCAGCGGGTCGGGCTCACCCGGCCCGCGCTCCACGCCGCGCGCCTGGAGATCGAGCATCCGTCGACGGGGGTACTGGTCGCGGTGGAGTCGCCGGACCCCCCTGACTTCAGCGAGGCACTCCGGAGGCTCGCTGACGGGGCCTAGTCTGTTCATTCCTTACGTTTCAGGGAGATGACGATGACCGGCGTGATCCTCAAAGCCGCCTCCATCATCACGATGGATCCGGGGAATCCGCGCGCGGAGGCGATCGCCTTCGATGCGACCACCGGAGTGATCACTGCTGTGGGCACAGTCGCGGACTGCCAGGCGGCGGCTCCCGGTGCCGATGTCACCGATCTAGGCGAGACGGTCCTCATGCCGGGGTTCGTCGAGGCCCACAGCCACCCGATCCTCGCCGGGCTCCTCACCCAGGACCCGGTCCACTGGATCGCGGCGTCCAATGGCTACACGACCTTCGCCCAGGTTGCCGCACTGTGGACTTCCGTCAACTCCGATGCACCGGCGGGCGCCCCCGTGGTGTTCTACGGCCTGGATCGGCCCACCCAGGGCGTGGGCGCGCCCACCAACACGACTCTGGATGGCTACTTCCCCGACCGCCCGGCGGTCGTCCTCGACGATTCAGGACACGCCGTCTACGTCAACTCGAAGGTCATCGATGCCCTCGGGTGGCCCGGAGGCAAGCCGCCCGCGGATCCTCCAGGGGCGCGTTACGGACGCAACGCCGACGGCACCTCCAACGGCATCGGATACGAGACGGCCGCCATCGTGGCCATGGCGATGCCCACCATCAATCAGGTCGTCACCGATCCGCTCAAGTCCTCCGCCGCATTCATTCACCTCATGGCGAGCAACGGCATCACCGCGACGACAGACATGGCCTACGCCGACTCGATGACCACGGGATACGAGGCACTGCTCTCCCGCCCCGATACCCCTCTGCGCCTTAGCGTCTACCGATCGATGACCGGCCCGGATGCGCACGAGCTGGTGGACACGTCGCTGCCCGCTGCCATGTTTCAGCAGCTTGGCGTCAAGATGTGGGCCGACGGATCGCCCTTCCTCGGGACACTGGCCGCCTCCTTTCCCTATCTCGATAGCTCAGTCGTGCAAAGGGCGGAGATCCCGATCGGCCCGGGCAGCGACGCGAACATGAACTGGACCCGCCAGCAGCTGGACCCGATCCTCGACAGTTTCGCGGGGAGCGGTATGCAGTTCGCTGCTCACATCAATGGAGACGTCGCTCTCGACATCATCCTGGACGCCTACGAGCGCGCCCTAGCCACTCAGGGACTTCTCGGCACGGACCACCGCTGGCGCATCGAGCACTGCGGGGGCGCACGCGCCGACCAGCTGCGGCGTGCGCACTCTATGGGCCTGGTGCTCTCGCTTGCCCTCTATCAGGTCGTCTACTGGGGCGATCTGATCGACGGGCAGCTCTTTGCCTCGGACGTCGGATCGCAGTGGGCGCGCACCGGAGATGCCGCGGACGTGGGTATGCGATTCTCCTTGCACTTTGACGGTCCGCTCAGCCCACCGATCCCCCTGACCAACATCCAGTGCGCCGTCACTCGCATGTCCCTCGCTGGTCATGTGCACGGGCGCGACCAGATCATCAGCATGGACCAGGCGCTGCGCGCCTACACCATCGACGCGGCGTACGGACTTCGGCGCGAGCACGAGATCGGCTCGCTCGAGCGAGGCAAGCTGGCGGATCTCGTGGAGTTGTCAATGGACCCCTACCTTGCCGATCCCGTCCAGCTGACTCAGCAGGTGAAGGTTCAGGGCACGTGGCTGTCAGGGCACAGGGTCGACCTTGCGGCCTACCTGCAGCAGGTGGCGGCCGTCGATCCTGCCGCCCATCCCGTCGACCACGCCGACGTCATCGCCTCCCATACCTGCTGAGCGGACGCAGTCCTCAGCCGTGGCTGCCGGGACGCACGTGACGGGCGTGGCGACCCCTGCCTCTCGGCGCGGCGATCGGCGGCCGGCGTCGGACCCTCGGCATAGGGTAGGCCGGTGACTTCCGGAGGCAGCGACTTCGTCCACCTCCACGTGCACACCGAGTACTCCATGCTTGACGGCGCGAGCCGACTGCCCGATCTCATGTCCGCCGCCGCGGATCAGGGCATGCCCGCGATCGCGATGACCGATCACGGCACCCTCTACGGCGCCTACGACTTCTACAAGTCCGCCAAGGCTGCCGGCATCAAGCCGATCATCGGCCTCGAGGGTTACTACGCCCCGCAGGGCAGGTTCGAGCGCCGCGCGTTCGACTTCGGCGGTGGCTTCGACGAGGGTGCGAGCGAGGACGGCTCGGGGGGTCGCGGAACGCAGAGCTACACCCACATGACGCTGTGGGCGCAGGACACCGCTGGTATGCACAATCTCTTCCGCCTCGCCTCGCTCGCGAGCCTGGAGGGCTACTACTTCAAGCCGCGCTTCGATCGCGAGCTTCTCCAGACCTACGGCCCCGGCCTCATCGGCACCACCGGCTGCCCGTCGGGGGAGGTCAATCGCTGGCTCCAGGCGGGCAACTACGACAAGGCGCTCGCCGCGGCAGCCGACATGCGCGACATCCTGGGCAGGGACAACTACTTCGTCGAAGTCATGGACCACGGCCTTGCGATCGAGCGGCGCTTCCGTGAGGACCTGCTCAAGATCGCGCGGTCGCTCGAGCTCCCGCTCGTCGCCACCAATGACCTGCACTACGTGCGCGCTGGTGACGCCGACACCCACGACGTCCTGCTGTGCATCGGCACGCGCACGACGATGGACGATCCCAAGCGCTTCCGCTTCGATGCGCGCGACTTCTATCTCAAGACGTCCGCCGAGATGCGCGACGTGTGGCGCGAGCTCCCCGAGGCCTGCGACAACACCCTGCTCATCGCCGAGCGCTGCGAAGTGTCCTTCAACGAGGGCGCCAACCTCATGCCGCAGTTCCCCGTGCCGGCAGGGCACACCGAGGAGTCGTGGCTCATCGCCGAGGTCGAGCGTGGCCTCGCTCGCCGCTACCCGCAGGGAGTGCCTGACAACGTCCGGCAGCAAGCGACGTACGAGCTCGGCGTCATCAGCCAGATGGGATTCCCCGGCTACTTCCTCGTCGTCGCCGACCTGGTGCGCCATGCCAAGGACAACGGCATCCGCGTCGGCCCAGGCCGCGGCTCGGCCGCCGGCGCCATGATCGCCTACGCCCTGGGGATCACCGATCTCGATCCCATCGAGCACGGCCTGCTCTTCGAGCGCTTTCTCAATCCCGAGCGCATCTCCATGCCCGACATCGACATCGACTTCGACGAGCGTCGGCGCTCCGACATGATCCGCTACGCGACCGAGAAGTACGGCGAGGAGCGCGTCGCGCAGATCGTCACCTTCGGGTCCATCAAGGCCAAGGCCGCGATCAAGGACGCCGCGCGCGTGCTCGGCTATCCCTATGCCCTCGGCGACAGGATCACCAAGGCCATGCCGCCGTCGGTCATGGGCAAGGACATCCCGCTGTCCGGCGTCTTCAACAAGGAGCACTCGCGCTACGGCGAGGCGGCGGAGTTCCGTGCGCTCTACGACGCCGACCCCGACGTCGCCAAGGTGATCGACACCGCGCGTGGTCTCGAGGGCCTCAAGCGCCAGCCTGGCGTGCACGCCGCCGGCGTGATCCTCTGCCGCGAGCCGCTGATGGATGTCATCCCCGTGTGGCGGCGCGAGCAGGACGGCGCCGTCATCACTCAGTTCGACATGGGTGCGTGCGAGTCCCTCGGCCTGCTCAAGATGGACTTCCTCGGCCTGCGCAACCTCACCGTCCTCGACGACTGCCTCGCCAATATCGCCGTCAACCGCGGCGAGACCGTGGTGCTCGAGGATCTCGAGCTCCGCGATGGCCCGACCTTCGAGTTGCTCTCGCGTGGCGACACCCTCGGCGTCTTCCAGCTCGACGGCGGCCCCATGCGCGCACTGCTGCGCTCGATGCAGCCGGACTCCTTCGAGGACATCTCCGCCGTGCTCGCCCTCTACCGCCCCGGCCCCATGGGTGCCAATGCGCACAACGAGTACGCCGACCGCAAGAACGGACGCAAGCCCGTCGTGCCGATCCACCCCGAGCTCGCCGAGCCGCTCGCGGAGATCCTGGGAGACACCTACGGCCTGATCGTCTACCAGGAGCAGGTCATGGCGATCGCGCAGAAGCTCGCCGGCTACTCGCTCGGCAACGCCGACCTCCTGCGCCGTGCCATGGGCAAGAAGAAGAAGGAGATCCTCGACAAGGAGTACGTCCCCTTCCGCGAGGGGATGAAGGCCAATGGCTACTCCGATGGCGCCATCCAGACCCTCTGGGACATCCTCGTCCCCTTCTCCGACTACGCCTTCAACAAGGCGCACACCGCCGGCTACGGCCTGGTGTCCTTCTGGACCGCCTACCTCAAGGCCAACTATCCCCAGGAGTACATGGCCGCGCTGCTCACCTCGGTCAAGGACGACAAGGACAAGAGCGCCGTCTACCTCAACGAGTGCCGGCGCATGGGCATCAAAGTCCTGCCCCCCGACGTCAACGACTCCGACTTCGACTTCACCCCGCGCGGGAGCGACATCCGCTTCGGCCTGTCGGCCGTGCGCAACGTCGGAGCCAACGTCGTCGACTCCATCATCGCCACGCGCAAGGCCCAGGGCCGCTTCGCCAACTTCTACGACTTCATCGACAAGGTCGAGGCGTCCGTCTGCAACAAGCGCGTCGTGGAGAGCCTCATCAAGGCCGGCGCCTTCGACTCCCTCGGCGACTCCCGCCGCGGCCTCATCTCCGTGCACGAGCAGGTGATCGATGCCGCCGTCGACCTCAAGCGCGCCGAGGCCATGGGCCAGTACGACCTCTTCGGCGGCATGGGGGAGGAGGAGGGATCCTCCAGCCTGCGCATCACGCCGGAGATCCCGCTCGGCGAGTGGGACAAGGCGATGCTGCTCGCGCACGAGCGCGACATGCTCGGTCTCTACGTCTCGGACCATCCGCTGTACGGCGTCGAGCAGTTCCTCGCGCAGGCCACCGATTGCTCCGTCGTGCACGTCCACTCGGGTGACCGCGCCGAAGGCACGGTGGTCACCGTGGGCGGACTCGTCACCGGTGTCCAGCGCAAGACCACCAAGCAGGGCTCGGTGTGGGCGATCGTGACGCTCGAGGACCTCGACGGCGCCGTGGAGGTCATGGTCTTCCCGCAGACCTACGCCGCCGCCGGCACGCTTCTCGTCGACGACGCGATCCTGCTCGTGCGCGGACGCATCGACCGCCCCGACGAGGACGCCGCGCGGCTGGTCGCGATGGAGATCCTCCAGCCCGATGTGAGCGAGGCGCCGGCCGGCCCGGTGCGCCTGTCGATGCCCGCGGCACGCTGCGTGCCCCCGGTGGTCGAACGGCTCAAGGAGATCCTCGCGGCGCATCCGGGCACGACCGAGGTGCACCTGCACCTCGCTGCCACCGGGCGCACAACCGTGCTGCGCCTCGATGATCGTCTCCGCGTCACGCCGAGTCCTGCGCTCTACGGTGACCTCAAGGCCCTGCTCGGCCCGTCCTGCCTCACCTGATATCCATGCCGAGATGACCGGTGACTCGATGAACCTGCGCCGATTCCTTGCCGCTGTCGTCGCGCTTCTTGCCGCCCTCGGCCTGGGCGCACTCCTCGGCGTCCTGTGGGAGGCACTCGCCCCGCGCGTCACGCTCATCGTCGCCTCCGACGGCAATCCCTATCCGGAGGGATACCAGCCCGAGGGGTACATGACCGACGACGGCATCGCCGCCCTGCTGTGCATCGGCGCGGGCCTCGTCGTGGGCCTCGCCGCAGTCTGGGTCGCGCGGCGTATCTCCTCGCGCGAGCACTCCCTGCTCGTCGCGCTCGCGAGCGTGCTCGTGCTCGGCACGGTCGGCGCGCTTGCCCTGTGGTGGACCGGGGAAACCCTGGGGGGCTTCGACTTCGACGCCCTCGTCGCGGCCAGCCCGGAGGGCACGTCCGTCACCGCACCGCTGGAGCTGCGCATGTCGGGCGTCCTCGTCCTGTGGCCCCTCGCCAGCGTCGTCATCGTCTTCCTCGCGGCGCTCGCCGACTGGTTGCGCGGCCGCGACCACGATCGCGTCGAGTCCCTCGCGGCCTAGCCTCCTTTGTTGTTGTTGCCGCCGTGGTCGTCAAGGGGCTCCCTTCACGACATCCCGGGTAACAACAACGGTTGTCAGCTGGCAGCGATGGGCGCGAACGTCGCGACCGTGAGTCGCGCGAGATCCTCGGGTGCGAGCCCGATGTCGAGGCCGCGGCGCCCGCCGGAGACGTAGATCGTCGCGAGGTCACGCGCGCTCGCGTCGATGACGGTGGGGAGGGCCTTGCGCTGACCGAGCGGCGAGATGCCGCCGGCGACGTAGCCCGTCAGTCGCTCCGCGGCGGAGACGTCCATCATCTGCGCTCGCTTGCCGCCGCGTGAGGCGGCCAGTGCCTTGAGGTCGAGCTGCCCCGTCACGGGGACGATCCCCACGGTCGGGCTGCCATCGACCTCCGCGAGCAGGGTCTTGAAGACCGTCGACGGATCCAGGCCGAGGGCCTGCGCCGCCTCGAGGCCGTAGCTCTCTGCCGCGGGATCGTGCTCATACGCGTGCACGCTGTGCTCCACACCCGCACGCTGCAGGGCGACGAGTGCCGGCGTCCCGGCGGGCGCGCGGCGTGCCATCAGCAGACGCCGAAGGGCTCGCGGGCGAGGTCGACGGCGGGCAGCGAGGGCACGTGCTGGATGAGCGTGATCTCGCGCTTTAGGAAGGCGAGCTCCTGCCGCAGACGGGCCGTGTCGTCCGGCGCCTCGAGGAAGCCCTGGCGCGTCCCGAGATCCGCGACGACGGCTGCGCCCACCAGATAGGACAGCACCCGCGGGTCGTCGGGCAGCTCGGCGTCGTCCTCCTCGTCGGTGAGCAGGTCGCGATACTCCTGGAAGCGCTCCGTGACGGACAGTGCCAGCGGTCCGCTCGCGTCGCCGGGCTCCTCGTCGAGGAACTCGACACGCGCCTGCGCATAGGGCTGGCCCTCGATGAGCCCGAGCACGCGGAATCGCTGCGCGCCCACGGTGACGATGTCGAAGCGGCCGTCGGGTAGTGCCGTGATCTCGCGAAGCGAGGCGAAGGTCCCCACGTCGTAGAGGGCCCGCACCCCATCGATGCCGACTTCGCGTCCCTCGCGGATCGCGATGACGCCGAAGCCTCGCGCGTCTTCGTCGATGGTCTCGAGATCGGAGACGAGGTGGCGGTAGCGCGGCTCGAAGATGTGCAGGGGCAGGACGAGCCCGGGCACCAGGACGCTGCCCAGCGGGAAGAGGGGTATGACTCGCGCCGACGTCACATCCGCAGGCTAGACCTAGAATGGTCGCCGTGATCCAGCGCATCGACCTCCGGGGTTCCCTCGCGGACCCGCGCAGCGTGCTTCCCCGTGCCGCGGTCGACGTCGAGCAGGCGACCGCGACCGTCCTGCCCATCGTGCGCGATGTCCAGGAGCGCGGGGCCGACGCGGTGCTCGACTGGACCGAGCGGCTCGACGGCGTGCGCCCCGCCCACCTCCGCGTGCCGGCCGACGCCATCGCCGCAGCGGTCGACGCGCTCGATCCCGCCGTGCGCGCCGCCTTGGAGGAGTCGATCCGCCGGGCCCGCATCGTGCACTCCGACCAGGTGCGCGCGGAGACGGTCACCACGGTCGTCGAGGGGGGCACGGTCACCGAGCGCTGGGTGCCCGTCGCCCGCGTCGGTCTCTACGTCCCCGGTGGGCGGGCGGTCTATCCGAGCAGCGTCGTGATGAATGTCGTTCCCGCTCAGATCGCCGGCGTCGGATCGCTGTGCGTTGTCTCGCCCGCGCAGGCCGATCACGGGGGACTCCCGCATCCCACGATCCTCGCCGCCTGCGGACTGCTCGGCGTCGACGAGGTCTACGCCGCGGGCGGCGCGCAGGCGATCGCCATGCTCGCCTACGGCGTCGACCTGCCCGGCGGTCGCTGTGAGCCCGTCGACATGGTCACCGGCCCCGGCAATATCTGGGTGACCGCGGCCAAGCGCGTGCTCAAGGGCCAGATCGGCATCGACTCCGAGGCCGGGCCCACCGAGGTCGCCGTACTCGCCGACGACACCGCCGACGCCACCCATGTCGCCGCCGACCTGATCAGCCAGGCCGAGCACGACACGCTCGCCGCGGCCGTGCTCGTCACCACATCACCCGAACTCGCCGATGCCGTCGACCGCGAGATCGAGGAGCAGCTCGCGCGCACCAAGCACGTCGAGCGGATCACCGAGGCGCTCACCGGCCCGCAGAGCGGGATCGTCCTCGTCGATGGCATCGATCAGGGCCTGCGCGTCGTCGATGCCTACGCCGCGGAGCACCTTGAGATCCACACCCGCGATGCCCGCTCGGTCGCCCTGCGCGTGCGTAACGCCGGAGCGATCTTCGTGGGCACGCACGCACCCGTCTCACTCGGTGACTACTGCGCGGGCTCCAATCACGTCCTGCCGACGGGTGGATCCGCGTCGCACGCGTCTGGGCTGTCGGTGCAGACCTTCCTGCGGGGCATCCACATCATCGACTACGACGCCGACGCGCTCGCCGGTGTCGCCGATCACGTCGTGGCCCTCGCGCTCGCCGAGGACCTCCCCGGCCACGCCGCGGCGATCACCGTGCGCCTCGCGGACTGACGGGACCGAGATGACCTGGACTCCTCCCGTCCGCGAGGACCTGCGGGGGCAGACGCCGTACGGCGCTCCCCAACTCGACGTTCCCGTGCGCCTCAACACCAACGAGAACCCCTTCCCCCCGTCTCCCGAGCTCGCCCAGGCGGTGGGGCGGGCGGTGGCCGAGGCGACCGCGTCGCTCAACCGCTATCCCGACCGCGAGGCAGGGGAGCTGCGCGAGGATCTCGCGGCCTACCTCCTCCGCGAATCCGGTGTCACGGTCGACGCCGCGATGGTGTGGCCCGCCAACGGATCCAACGAGGTCATGCAGCACATCTTCTCGGCGTTCGGCGGCCCGGGTCGGCTCGCGATGGGCTTCTCGCCCACCTACTCGATGTACGAGCAGTACGCGCGCGACACCCTCACCCGCTATCGCACCGTGGGAAGGCGTCCGGACTTCGGCCTCGATGCCGCGATGGTCGTCGCCGCGATGATCGGCGGCAGCCCGGACATCGTCGTCCTCACCTCGCCCAACAACCCCACGGGTACGGCGCTGTCGCTTGACGTCGTGTCGGCGGCATGCGCCATGTCGACGGGCATCGTCGTCGTGGACGAGGCCTATGCGGAGTTCCGCCGGCCGGGCACGCCGACGGCGCTCACGCTGCTCGACGCGCATCCCAACCTCGTCGTGACGCGCACCATGAGCAAGGCCTTCGCTCTGGCCGGTGCCCGCGTGGGCTACGCCGTCGCGGCGCCCGAGGCGATCGACGCGCTGCGCCTCGTGCGCCTGCCCTACCACCTGTCGAGCGTCACGCAGGCGGTCGCGCGCACGGCACTGGCCTTCAGCGACGAACTGCTCGGCCAGGTCGAGCTCCTCCGTGTCGAGCGCGATGCCCTCGTGGCGTGGCTGCGCGATGAGGGTCTGCGCGCCGTCGACTCGGACGCCAACTTCATCCTCTTCGGCGAGTTCACCGACCGGCACCGCGCGTGGCAGGCTCTGCTCGATCGCGGCGTGCTCGTCCGCGAGGTGGGACCCGAGGGCTGGCTGCGCGTGACGGTCGGCACTCCCGAGGACAACCAGGCGCTGCGCGCGGCGCTGGCCGAGGTCGTGGCCCAGGACGGCATGATGGTGCGCGACATCGGAGATGGGTCTGCCGACGATGGCGGCAGCACGGATGGAGGCACCGCATGAGCCGCACCGGCCGCGTCGAGCGGACGACCAAGGAGAGCAGCGTGCTCGTCGAGATCGACCTCGACGGCTCGGGGCGCGCTGATGTGCAGACCGGGGTGCCCTTCTTCGATCACATGCTCAGCCAGCTCGGCAAGCACGGTGGCTTCGACCTCACCGTGCGGACCACCGGCGACCTCGAGGTCGACGCGCACCACACGGTGGAGGACACCTCGCTCGCACTGGGATCGGCCTTCCGCGAGGCGCTCGGGGATGCGGCCGGCACCCGGCGCTTCGGCGACTCGCTGGTGCCGCTGGACGAGTCCCTGTGCCAGTGCGCCGTCGATCTGTCGGGCCGGCCCTACCTCGTGCACGTCGAGCCGGAGATCGTCGAGCTCATCGGCACCTACGACACCACGCTGACGCGTCACATCTTCGAGTCCTTCGTCGCGACGGCGCAGATCACGCTGCACGTGAGGGTGCTCAACGGCCGCAACGCCCACCACGTCGTCGAGGCGCAATTCAAGTCCTTCGCTCGAGCGCTGCGCGACGCAGTCGCGCTCGATCCGCGAGTCGTCGGCGTGCCGTCGACCAAGGGGACGCTCTCGAGTCGCGAGTCGGTCGAGTCCTGATGGGCTGGACCGCCGTACTCCTGCTTGCCCTCGCTGCGTTCCTCGCCGGGGGTGTCTACTCCTTCGCCAAGCAGGGCAAGCGCAATGCCGCTGTGATCCTCGGGATCCTCGCCGCGATGGCACTCATCGGCGGCGCGCTCTACGCATGGAGCGCGACCTGATGCGCGTAGTCGTCCTCGACTACGGCTCCGGCAATCTCCGCTCCGCGCAGCGTGCCCTGGAGCAGGCAGGGGCATCGGTCGAGGTGACCGCGGACCCGGATGCCGTCATGGTGGCCGACGGTCTAGTCGTCCCGGGTGTCGGTGCTTTCGCGGCGTGCATGGCCGGACTCGTCGCGGTCGATGCACCCAAGCTCGTGGGACGTCGTCTCGCCGGGGGTCGCCCCGTGCTCGGCATCTGCGTGGGCATGCAGGTGCTCTTCGAGATGGGGGTGGAGCACGGCATCGAGACGCCGGGACTCGGGGAGTGGCCGGGCACGGTGGAGCGACTCCACGCCGATGTCCTGCCGCACATGGGGTGGAACACCGTCGATGCCCCCGAGGGCTCGGTCATGTTCGACGGCATCCGCGACGAGTACTTCTACTTCGTCCACTCCTACGGCGTGCTGGAGTGGATGCTTCCCCCCTCCGACCGACTGACCGCGCCCAAGGTCACCTGGACGACGTACGGCGCGCCCTTCGTCTCGGCGGTCGAGAACGGACCCCTGTGGGCGACCCAGTTCCACCCCGAGAAGTCCGGCGACGCCGGTGCACGGTTGCTGCGCAACTGGCTCGGGACCCTGGAGTAGGCGATGGCCAAAGAGCGCGCCCGCAAACGGGCCGAGCGGGAGGCCGCGGCGGCACGCGAGCGCGAGCAGCGAGCGCGCAAGCGGGTCCGGCGCGAGCGCGTCGAACGTGGCAAGCGCGCGGTCGCATCGCTCGTGCCCGACGCGCCCAAGCTCACCCCCGGGCTCCTGGCGCGCAAGCGCCGTCGCCGACTGCTCGCCTTCGCGCTCGGCATCGTCGCGATCTGCGTGCTCACCTGGCCTTTCCTGCCGGGATGGACGGCGCGCTTCGTCGTCCTCGTCCTCGCGCTGCTCGCCGCGCCGGTCGTCTGGGTGATGTCCTTCGGTCGGGTGTAGTCCCCGACGCCGGGTGCGCGTTCCCCTACCCTGGCGGGCGTGTACGTCCCTCCCGATTGGGCTGGTGCGAGATTCCGCAGTGCCGTGCGGCTCGTGCTCGGCGTGGCGCTCGGTGTCGTCGCGATGGCTCCGAACCTTCTGGACCTGTCGGTGTCCCAGTCCGTGCCGTATCTCGTCCTCGGCAGCGCGCTGATCGTCGCCCTGCTCTGCGTCGTGATGGTGACGCTGGTCGGCGGAGGCTTTACGCGTCGCGCGTGGCTGGAGGTGGCGCCCTCGATCTTCCTTGTCGCGCTGGTCGTCTTCGTGTCCGCCGGTCTCTGGCTGCCCCTCGGCAGGTGGGGGCCATGGTCCGGCGACATCCTCGTCGTCGGCTTCGTCTTCTACTACCTGCTGGAGTTGCGCGGGGTCGTCAAGACGCACCCGACCTGGTACGCCGGGCTGGCCATCGGCGGCATCCTGGTGTTCATCTCGCTCGCCATGGCCGACGTCGAGGCGGCCGCCGCTAACAGGCAGATCACCAACGCGGGGCAGGCCCTGATCTGGGCCGCGGCCCAGGTCTTCCGCTCGACGGCGCTGGTCGACGTCAAGCCCATCACCGCGCCGGGCGAGGTCCTGGGCTTCATCGTCATCCTCACCAGCGTGTTCTTCGCGGCGGTGCTCTTCTCGGCGATCACGGCGTGGGCGGTGCGCCAGGGCGCCCACCGCGACCGGGAGGCGTCTGGCGATGAGGCGATCCGCGAGCAGGTCCTCGCCGCGCTGCGTCAGGCCGGCGTGGTGCCAGCGGAGCCTGGGCCCGAGCGGTCCGAGGATCGGTGCCTCGTCGATGTCGACTGGATCGCCGGTACCCGAAGGGGGGCGTGGTGGAGGTCGCGTCGGGAATCCAATGCCGAGGTACTCGCACGGATCGCCGACTCCTGCGACGAGACGCAGGCGCGTCGCATCGTCGCCGTCGTGCAGGGCGATGGGCGCGACGACGCCGAGCGCGACCGGACGCATGCGATCCAGGTCGAGGCGACAGTCGACATCGTGGCCTATCTGAGCGCCGAGGCGCATCCGGGCGACACCGTCGTGACCGCCCGGCCCGAACTCGTTGACGCCCTCACGGAGGAGGGGATCGAGGTGGAGGCGCCCGATGCCTTCCTCGGACGCCTCGCGGGGGCACAGCGGTCAACCCCGTAGGGTGCAGGCCATGTCCTCAGGCACCCGCTTCGAACTCCTCCCCGCTGTCGATATCGCCGACGGCACCGCCGTGCGCCTCGTCCAGGGCGAGGCCGGCACCGAGACGTCGTACGGCGACCCGGTCGCCGCTGCTCGCCAGTGGGTGGACCAGGGGGCCTTCTGGCTCCACGTCGTCGACCTCGACCGCGCCTTCGGCCGGGGCACCAACGCCGATCAGGTCGAGGCGATCGTCGCCGCCGTGCGGGATCGCTGCCATGTGGAGGTCGCGGGTGGCATCCGCGACGACGCGTCCCTGCAGGCCGCCCTGGCCACGGGGGCGCATCGCGTCGTCATCGGCACCGCCGCCATGGAGCAGCCCGACTGGGTCGCCGGAGTCATCGCCGAGCACGGCGAGCGCATCGCGGTCTCCCTCGACGTGCGCGGCACGACCCTGGCGGCACGTGGCTGGACCCAGGAGGGAGGCGATGTCTTCGAGGCCATCGACCGCCTCGACGCCGCCGGCTGCGCGCACTACATCGTCACCGACGTGGAGCGCGACGGCACGATGCACGGGCCTCACTTCCACTTGCTGCATCGCATCTGCAAGCACACCTCGACCCCCGTGATCGCCTCCGGCGGAATCGCGACGCTCGAGGACGTGCACAAGCTCGTCGAGATGATCCCCCAGGGCATCGCCGGTGCCGTCGTGGGCCGCGCGCTCTACGACCAGGCCTTCACCTTCCCCGAGCTGGTCGCCGCGATCGAGCCGCGGATCGACCTGTGGACGTGGGGTCCGCCGCAGCCGTGAGCCTCGCCGTACGCGTCATCCCGTGCCTGGATGTCGATGCCGGGCGCGTGGTTAAGGGCGTCAACTTCACCGGGCTGCGTGACGCGGGGGACCCCGTCGAGCTGGCGCGGCGCTACGACGCCGAGGGCGCCGACGAACTCGTCTTCCTCGACATCACGGCCTCCTCGGGCGACCGCGAGACGACGTACGACGTCGTGCGGCGTACCGCGGACGAGGTCTTCATCCCGCTCACGGTCGGCGGAGGCGTGCGCTCGGTCGCGGACTTCGACCGGCTGCTGCGCGCGGGTGCCGACAAGGTGAGCCTCAGCACCGCGGCCGTCACCGGGCCGGAGCTCATCGATGCCGCGGCCGCGCAGTTCGGCTCTCAGTGCGTCGTGCTCTCCGTCGACACGCGTCGCGCCCCCGGCCTGGACTCGGGCTTCGAGGTGACGACGCACGGCGGTCGCGAGGGCACCGGCCGCGACACCCTGGCCTGGGTGCGGGAGGCCGTCGACCGCGGAGTGGGGGAGATCCTGCTCAACTCCATGGACGCCGACGGCACGCGCGACGGCTTCGATCTCGAGCTCATCCGCGCCGTGCGCGAGTGCGTCGACGTGCCCATCATCGCCAGCGGAGGGGCCGGTCGACCCGATCATGCGGTGCCCGCTGTCGAGGCGGGTGCCGATGCCGTGCTCGCAGCGAGCATCTTCCACTTCGGCGACGTCACGATCGCCGAGGTCAAGGACGCCCTCGCTGCCGCGGGGTTGCCGGTGCGCCCGCTGACCGCGCGCGCGTCGGGATAGCGGACAATGACGACGTGACCGAGGTGCGCTTCGACGACCGGGGCCTGGTGCCCGTCGTCGTCCAGCAGTGGGACACCGGCGAGGTGCTCATGCTCGCGTGGATGGACGCTGAGGCGCTGCGGCGCACACGCGATAGCGGTCGCGCCACCTACTGGTCGCGCAGTCGCCAGGAGTACTGGGTCAAGGGCGAGACCTCCGGGCACGCGCAGGCCGTGCGCGAGATCCGCGTCGACTGCGACGGCGACACCCTGCTCCTGCTCGTCGATCAGACCGGTGCCGCGTGCCACACCGGATCGCGCACGTGCTTCACCCCCCTCCCGGACGAGGCTCCATGAGCGAACGTCGCGCCTGGGGCTTCCCGCTCCCGGCCCCGGGGGGCACCGCGCCGGAACTCGATCGCTTCCGCGAGCTCGCACCCGGCCGACGCGTGATCCCCGTGGTCCGCCGACTCCTCGCCGACGGCGAGACCCCGGTCGGGCTGTATCGCCGGCTCGCGCAGGAGCGCCCCGGCACCTTCCTCCTCGAATCCGCCGAGCATGGGCGGGCCTACTCGCGCTTCTCCTTCGTCGGCGTGCGCAGCAGCGCCCTGCTCACCGAGCGCGACGGCGAGGTCGCCTGGTGGGGCACCCCGCCGCTCGACGTGCCCCGACAGGGCGATCCGCTCGCTGCCCTGCGCGCGACGGTCGACCTGCTGCGCACCGACCGGCCCGAGGGTCTGCCGCCGCTCACCGGAGGCATGGTGGGCTATCTGTCCTACGACGCGGTGCGTCGCTGGGAGCGGGTCGATGACACCAATCCCGATGAGCTGCATGTGCCCGAACTCGGCTTCCTCCTCGCCACGGACCTTGCGGTCCTCGACCACGCGGATGGCACGGTCCTGCTCATCGCCAACGCCGTCAACGTCGACAACACCGATGAGCGCATCGACGAGGCCTGGCACGACGCGATCGCGCGGTTGGACGCCATGGAGCACGATCTCGAGCTCCCCGCTCCATCCACGGTGGCGACGTATGACCCGGATGCGACCACCGAGGTGCGCGCGCGCACCTCGTCCGAGGACTTCCAGCGCAGCGTGCGCGAGGCGCAGGAACTCATTCGCGCAGGGGATGCCTTCCAGGTCGTCGTCTCCCAGAGATTCGATGCGCACTGCGCCGCAAGTGCCCTGGATGTCTATCGCGTCCTGCGCGTCACGAATCCCAGCCCCTACATGTACCTCCTGCGCATCCCCCGGGTCGACGGCGACGGGGTCGACTTCGACATCGTCGGGTCCTCGCCCGAGGCGCTCGTCACCGTGCAGGAGGGGCGGTGCCGAGTGCACCCCATCGCGGGCACGCGCCCGCGCGGAGCGACCCCCGAGGAGGATGCCGCGCTCGTCGACGGTCTCCTCGCCGATGACAAGGAGCGCGCCGAGCACCTCATGCTCGTCGACCTGGGGCGCAACGACCTCGGCCGCGTCTGCCAGCCCGGCTCGGTGGAGGTCGTGGAGTTCATGCAGGTGGAGCGCTACTCGCATGTGATGCACCTGGTGTCCACGGTGGTCGGAGCCCTCGACTCCGATCGCACCGCCCTCGACGCCCTGGTCGCGACCTTCCCCGCGGGCACCCTGTCGGGCGCACCGAAGCCGCGCGCGATGTCCATCATCGACTCCCTCGAGCCTGCGCGTCGCGGTCTCTACGGCGGTGTGGTCGGTTACGTCGACTTCGCCGGGGACCTCGACACGGCGATCGCCATCCGCACCGCGCTCATCCGCGGGGACCAGGCCTACGTCCAGGCCGGTGCCGGGGTCGTCGCCGACTCCGATCCCGCATCCGAGGATGCCGAGTGCCGTGCCAAGGCGGCCGCGGTGCTGCGCGCTGTGGCGATCGCGGGCAGCGTGCGCGGGATCGGAGCGTCGCGATGAGCACGGATTCGGTGAGTCCGGGTTCGATCAGTCCGGGTTCGATGAGTCCGGGGCGACGCTTCGTCGGCGTTCTGCTCGTCCTGGGCCTCGGCTCCGCGGGTGTTCTCGTGTCGTACGGCGCGACGTGGGTGGTTGCGCTCGTCCCGGTCTTCGCCGGTGACGGCGACGCGGCCGCTCCCGCCCGCGAGGTGGCACTCAGCGGCCGTGATCTCGCGCCCCTGGGTGCGGCGATGGCCTGGGTGGGGCTCGCTGCGATCGCGGCGCTCTTGGCCACGCGCACCTGGGGGCGTCGTGTCACCGGCGCCGTCGTCCTCCTCGCCGGCGGTGTCTGCGGTGTCACGGCACTTGCCTTCGCCCTCACCGAGGTGGCCTCGGGAGGTGGGGGAGCCTTCATCGCCGCGGCGCTCGGCGGCGCGGACCCCGGTGCCACGTCGGTGAGCATCAGCGCCTGGTGGGTGCTCGCCCTCCTGTCGGGCCTGGCCCTGGTCGCGTGCGGGATGCTTGCCCTGCTCGACGGTCCGCGCTGGCCACGCCTCGGAGCGCGCTACTCCCGCCCCGACGGCCGGACAGTCGCGCCGAGCGCTGCTGCGGCGTGGGATGCCCTCGACCGTGGCGAAGACCCCACCCTGGCCGACGAGCCGCACGACTCCCCGGGCACAACCCCTGGTTCAATGGGGAGCGCACCACCCGACACCCGCACGTAAGGAGCAGCGATGAGCGCCGGCAATCACGGTTCGACACCCGCGGCATGGACCCTGGTCGTCCTGGTGACCCTCGGCTTCATCGTGTCGACCGTGTCCCTCGTCATCGGGCAGTGGCCGGGCTTCTGGGTGGGTGTGGGCATCGTGGCCCTCGGCGGGATCGTCGGCGGCGTCATGAAGAAGGCCGGGCTGGGCAAGGCACGTCAGCACGCCGGCTGACGCATCCGGGCTGTCAGCGACCGAACGCATCGAGGATCGCCGTGCCCCCCGCTGAACGCCGCCCGCTCATCCTCGTCGTCGAAGACGAAGCACCGATCGCCGACGTCCTGCGCCTCTACCTCGATCGCGCCGGCTACGACGTGGCCGTCGAGTCCGATGGACCTCGCGGTCTCGCTGCGGTGCGCGACCGACGTCCGGATGCGGTCATCCTCGATGTCGGCCTGCCCGGCATGGATGGCACCGAGATCTGCCGGCGCATGCGCGCTGACGGCGACTGGACCCCGGTTCTCTTCTGCACCGCGCGCGATGACGAGGTCGATCGTGTCCTGGGGCTCGAGATGGGCGGCGACGACTACATCACCAAGCCCTTCAGCCCGCGCGAGGTCGTGGCGCGCGTCAAGGTCGCCCTGCGCCATGCTCGCGTCGAGGAGCCCGGCGACGTACTCGTCATCGGCGACGTCACGCTCGACAGGGGTGCGCGCCGCGTGCTCGTGGAGGGCGCGGAGGTCATGCTCACCGCCACGGAGTTCGATCTGCTCGCCTACCTCATGCAGCACCCGGGTCGGGTCATCACCCGCGACCAGCTCCTCGAGCAGGTATGGGGCTACGCCGCCATCGTCGGCACGCGCACGGTCGATGTCCACGTCGCGCAGGTGCGCGCCAAGCTCGGTGATGCGAGCCCCATCCGCACGGTGCGCGGCGTGGGCTACTCCGCGGAGTCGTCATGACAGGGCTCTCGTGAAGCGCCTGCGCATCCTCCCCGCCACGGTGCTGCTCGCGGTCGCGGTGGCGACCATCGGTGCCGTCGTCGCGGCACTCGTGTCGCTTCCCCTGATCCGCAGCAACGCCGAAGCGCTCGCGACGGCCGAGCTGGCGCGCCTCGCCGATCTCACCGCGACGGCACTGCGCGTGGAGCGCGGCGGGCGCTACGTCCTGCCGCCGCGCGTGGCCGGGGTGCTGCAGGCCGAGCAGGTGACCGCCTACGTCGTGGGCCCCGGCGCACAGGACCTGCCCGAGGGAGTGACCCCCGAGGAGGTCGCCGCGGTCACCAGCGGATCGGGCGTCCAGGCTCAGGCTGAGACCTCCGCGGGCACGGTCCTCGTCGTCGGCAGGCCCTTCGAGCCCGGCATCGGAGTCATCCTCGTCCAGCCCTCGTCCGTCGCGGGGGGTACGGCGACCGAGCTCATCGCGCGACTGCTGCTCGCCCTCGTCATCGGCCTCGCCATCGCCGTGACGATCGCGCTGGTCGCGGGCGCGTGGCTCACCACGCCGCTCCGGCGCGCAGCTGACGCCGCCCTTCGGTTGGGCCGGGGGGAGCGGGGGATCCATGTCCGACCCGAGGGTCCCGCCGAGGTCGCCGATATGGCGGAGGCACTCAACCGGCTCGCGGCTGCGCTTGCGGTGTCGGAGGGGCGTCAGCGCGAGTTCCTGCTCTCCGTGTCGCACGAGCTGCGCACGCCCATCACCTCCGTGCGCGGTTACGCGGAAGCGTTGGCCGATGGGCTCGTCCCCGACGACGACATTGCGCGCACCGGCACGGTCATGGCCGCGGAGACGCAGCGACTGGATCGCCTCGTGAGCGATCTGCTGGACCTGGCGCGCCTGCGCGCCGACGACTTCGTCGTCGAATGCGTCGATGTCGATCTGCGCGAGATGATCGCCGATGCGTCGCAGGTATGGAGCGACCGGTGCCAGCGCGCTGATATCGCGCTCTCCGTCGACATTCCCGTCGCGCCGGTGATCGTGCGTGCGGATCCCCTTCGCCTGCGCCAGGTGGTGGACAACCTCGCGGAGAACGCCTTGCGGGTCACCCCCGCCGGGGGTGCCATCGTCATCAGCGGCCGAGCCGAGCTGGAGTGGGGTGTCGTCGAGGTACGCGACTCGGGACCCGGGCTGGCCCTCGAGGACCTCGACGTGGCCTTCGAGCCGGGAATCCTGCACGAGCGCTACCGGGGCCTGAGGCCGGTCGGAACGGGACTCGGACTCGCGCTCGTGGGGCGACTCGCCTCGGGCATGGCCGGCTGGGCGCGCGCGGGGTCGGCGCCCGAGGGCGGAGCGGCGTTCACCGTGGGCGTCCCGCTTGCTGACCTGCCTGACGGGCCGCCGCCCGCGTAGTCTGCGGGCATGGCAGTCGCACCGGTGCAGCCCCCGGCTGAGCCCACGGTGGACTCGCGCCCGCGCTCGCGTCGCCTCCTCGGTCCGCTTGCCACGGCGGGCGGCATCCTCCTCGCGACGGCGTACATCCGCGCGGTCGATCCCAACGAGCCCGGGCACTACCCGCTGTGTCCCACTCTGGCGTTGCTCGGCATCGACTGCCCGGGATGCGGGGGCCTGCGCGCAACGCACGCCCTGGCGAACGGCGACATCGCCACGGCACTGGACAACAACGCGCTCTTCGTCGTGCTCGTGCCCGTCCTCGTCGGACTCTGGGCGCTGTGGCTCTCTCGCGCCTGGACAGGGGTCACACCCGCGAGGACTCCCACTCGAGACCTCATCTCGCGAGCGGCTCCCATGGTGATCATCATCGTCGCGATGACCTTCGCGGTGGTGCGCAATTTCGTGCCGTTCCTGGGCTCCGGAGTGGGCTGAGCGGCACGTGTCTGCCCGGCGGGGGTCGGGTGAGCAACGATCCGTCACCTGTGGCACGCTGACGACGTGAATGCGCGGCGTGAGTCACGCCTTGTCGGCGGGGGTGAGCGATGACTGTCCTCGACGACATCATCGCGGGAGTGCGCGTCGATCTCGACACGCGCATGACCTCGACACCTTTGGACGACGTCAAGGCGGCTGCCGCGCGCATGCCCGCTCCGCGCGATGCCGAGAGCATCCTGCGCGAGCCCGGCGTGGGTGTCATCGCGGAGGTCAAGCGCGCCAGTCCCAGCAAGGGCCGCCTGGCCGAGATCGATGACCCGGCGCAGTTGGCGCGCGATTACGAGGCTGGCGGTGCGCGCTGCATCAGCGTGCTCACCGAGCAGCGTCGCTTCGGCGGCTCGCTCGATGACCTGCGCGCCGTGCGCTGCGCAGTCGACATCCCCGTCCTGCGCAAGGACTTCATCGTGACCAGCTATCAGCTGTGGGAGGCGCGCGCGCACGGCGCAGACGTCGTCCTTCTCATCGTCGCGGCGCTCGAGCAGGAGGCGCTCGTGAGCCTCATCGAGCGCACCCGCTCGCTGGGCATGACCCCGCTGGTCGAGGTCCACGACGAGGCCGAGGTGACGCGCGCGGTGGACGCGGGAGCCACGATCGTCGGCGTCAACGCCCGCAACCTCAAGACCCTCGAGGTCGATCGCGGCACCTTCGCGCGCCTGGCCCCGCTCATCCCCGACACCTGCCTGCGCATCGCCGAGTCCGGCGTGCGCGACCCCCGCGATCTCATCGCGTACGCCGAGGCAGGTGCCGACGCCGTCCTCGTCGGCGAGAGCCTCGCCACGTCACCCGACCCGCGCGCCGCCGTGCACGATCTCGTCACCGCCGGATCCCACCCGGCCCTGCGAGGCACCCGTGGCTAGCGAGGTGGTCTCACCACCCGCTCCGGGACACTTCGGTCCCTACGGCGGTCGTTTCGTTCCTGAGGCGCTCACGGCCGCCCTCGACGGTCTCGATGCGGCCTTCGGCGCCGCCATGGCGGACCCGGCGTTCCACGCGGAGCTCGAGCACCTGCAGCGCACCTACACCGGGCGGCCGAGTCCGCTCACCGAGGCGGTGCGCTTCGGGCAGGAGCACTGCGCCGGTGCGCGCGTCTACCTCAAGCGCGAGGACCTCAACCACACGGGTTCGCACAAGATCAACAACGTCCTGGGGCAGGCGCTGCTCACGGTGCGCATGGGCAAGAAGCGCGTCATCGCCGAGACGGGTGCGGGCCAGCACGGAGTCGCCTCGGCGACAGCCGCCGCCCTGCTCGGCCTGGAGTGCGTGGTCTACATGGGCGAGGAGGACACGCGCCGCCAGGCACTCAATGTCGCTCGTATGCGACTGCTCGGTGCCACGGTGGTGCCCGTCACCGCAGGCAGTCGCACGCTCAAGGATGCGATCAACGAGGCGATGCGCGACTGGGTCACGACGGTCGATGAGACCCACTACATCCTCGGCACCGTCACGGGTCCGAGTCCCTTCCCGACGATGGTGCGCACCTTCCAGTCCATCATCGGCCGTGAGGCTCGCGAGCAGATCCTCGAGGCGGCGGGGCGTCTCCCGGACGCCGTAGCGGCGTGCGTCGGTGGCGGCTCCAACGCCATGGGGATCTACGCGGCGTTCCTCGACGATGCCGATGTCGCGCTGTGGGGCTTCGAAGCCGGTGGCGACGGCGTGGAGACGGGTCGACATGCCGCACGATTCGCGGGGGGCGCACCCGGTGTGCTCCACGGTGCGCGCACCTACGTCATGCAGGACGAGTGGGGGCAGACCGTGCCCTCGCACTCCATCAGCGCCGGGCTCGACTATCCCGGTGTCGGCCCCGAGCACGCGTGGCTTCACGACACGGGTCGAGCGCACTACGCGCCGGTGACGGACGCGGAGGCGATGACAGCCTTCGAGCACCTGTGCCGCACCGAGGGCATCATCCCCGCGATCGAGACCGCTCACGCGCTTGCCGGTGCGATGCGTCTCGGCCGCGAACTCGGCCCCGACGGCGTGATCCTCATCAACCTCTCGGGGCGCGGTGACAAGGATGTGGCCACTGCCGCCCGATGGTTCGGGCTTCCCGCGGTGGACGAGGCGGCCGAGGGACGATGACCGCCCTCGCCGAGGCCTTCGCCCGGGCGCGGGCCGAGGGCCGTGCCGCTCTCATCGGCTATCTGCCCGCCGGATTCCCCAACCGCGACGCCAGCGTGCGGATCATGCGCGCGATGGTCGATGCGGGTGTCGACATCGTCGAGGTCGGACTGCCCTACTCCGATCCGCTCATGGACGGCCCGGTGATCCAGGCCGCAGCTGATCAGGCGCTGCGTGAGGGCACCACGCCCGCTGACGTCATCGCGGTCGCCGGTGAGGTCGCGGAGACCGGCGCCGCAACGCTGGTGATGTCCTACTGGAATCCCGTCGAGCGATTCGGCGTCGACGCCTTCGCACGGGACCTGGCCACCGCGGGGGGATGTGGCGTCATCACCCCCGACCTCACGCCGGAGGAGTCCGCCGAGTGGGCAGCGGCGACCACCGCTCATGGAATCGATCGCATCTACCTCGTCGCGCCCTCGAGCACCGACGAGCGGCTGCGCACCGTGAGCGAGGCGTGCTCGGGATTCGTCTACGCCGCCTCGACGATGGGTGTCACGGGTGCCCGGACCTCGGTCTCGGGGGCGGCCGAGGCGCTCGTCGCGCGCGTGCGCGCTGTGACCGACCTACCCGTGGCGGTCGGCCTGGGCGTGTCCACGGGGGAGCAGGCCGCCGAGATCGCCGCCTACGCCGACGGCGTGATCGTGGGGTCGGCGTTCATCCGCCTCGTCCAGGACGCACCCACGATCGAGGACGCGGAGCAGGCAGTCGCCTCCCTGGCCGGGGAACTCGCCGCCGGGGTGCGGCGTCGCAGGATCGACGCCGGGCCCGTAACGTAGGTGCCCGATCGCCAGCCCGTCGGGGCGGCGTACATCGGAGGTTGAGAGCGAGCATGGCAAAGGACCGGGAGACCAAGAGCACGCGCGACAAGGCCGCCGCGGCCAGGGCCGAGCAGGTGGCCAAGGAGAAGCGGCGCGAGCGCACGGTGCGCATCGCGGGCGCCATCGGCGTCGTCGTCGTGGTGATCGGCATCATCGGAGTCGCGGTCTTCGCCTCCAGCCAGGGTGACAACTCCTCCAACGGCGGCACTCCCATGCCCGCCCCCGATCCCAATGCCGCCGTCCCCACCGGCGTCTACGGCGCCGACGGCGTCGCGCCCTGGGGCGTGCCCGTGGGCAATGCCCCGGAGACGACCCCGCTGCTCGAGCTCTGGGAGGACTTCCAGTGCCCCGCGTGCGGGTCGCTCGAGGAGCTCAACGGTGCGGGCATCCAGAGCCTGGCCACCGACGGCAAGGTGCGCCTGGTGTGGCGCCCGACCGCCTTCCTCGACAACAACCTCGGCAACACATCCTCTGCGGCCGCCATCAACGCCTGGGGCTGTGCGATCGACGCCGGCAAGACCGTGGAGTACCACGACGCGATCTTCGCCAACCAGCCGGCGACCGAGGGGGAGGGCTACACCAACGAGCTCTTCACGCAGCTCGCGGAGGAGGTCGGCATCACCGGCGTCCCGCTCGAGCAGTTCAACGACTGCCTCACGAGCAACCGCTACCTCGGCTGGGCCGCCAACTCCACGCAGGCCTTCTACGACGCCAAGGTCGAGGGCACCCCGCGCGGCGTCCTCAACGGCACGCCGATCGATGGCGCGCAGCTCGCTGACCAGGCCACGCTGGAGAAGCTCATCTCGGAAGCGGCAGCGCAGTAACGCCGCTGCCGGTCGTCACCGTGGATCTCCTCGCGTCCCTTCCCAGCCCCAGCCAGGGGGTGTGGAATCTCGGGCCGCTGCCCCTGCGGGCGTACGCGTTGCTCATCATCCTGGGCATCATCGTCGCGATCGTCGTCGGTTCGCGTCGCTACGTCGCTCGAGGTGGCAGCGTGGGAGTCATCGGTGACATCGCGCTGTGGGCGGTGCCCTTCGGCATCATCGGCGGCCGGCTCTACCACGTCATCACGGACTGGCAGCTCTACTTCGGCCCCGGCGGCTCAGGGATCATCGGCGCCCTGCGCATCTGGGACGGGGGACTTGGCATCTGGGGCGCCGTCGCACTGGGCGGACTCGGCGCGTGGATTGGCGCACGACGTCTCGGCGTCGCGCTCCCGCCCATTGCCGATGCCATCGCGCCCGGAATCGCACTCGCCCAGGCGATCGGACGCTGGGGCAACTGGTTCAACCAGGAGCTCTTCGGTGCTCCGACGACACTGCCGTGGGGCCTGGAGATCGCGCCGCAGTATCGCCCCGAGGGCTACGCCGACTTCTCGACGTTCCACCCGACCTTCCTCTACGAGTCGCTGTGGATGGTCGGGGTCGCACTCGTGCTCATGTGGGCCGATAAGCGATTTCGGATGGGGCACGGCCGGGTCTTCGCGCTCTACGTCCTGCTCTACTGCCTGGGCCGGGTGTGGATCGAGTACCTCCGCATCGACACGGCCAACACCATCCTGGGCGTGCGGCTCAATGTGTGGACCTCGATCCTCGTCGGACTCGGCGCGCTGGTCTACCTCGTCGTCTCCGCGCGGATGCGTCCCGGACGGGAGGAGGTGCACCCGCCGGAGAAGTACCTCGAGCGCGAGCGCCTCGAGCAGGTGCGCGAGCAGAAGGCAGCGCCCAAGGAGGCGGCCCGTGTCACCGAGGTGACTCCCGACGCCGATCCCGCACCCGGGAATCCATCGGATCCGCCCTCGCCACGTTGACTGCCGCGGGGTGGGCTGTTTCAGCCTCGTCGGATCGCCCACCGCGCGGGTGAGACGTGTCCGCGAGCGAAGGGCTTGGCATGCGTGCCGTGAACTTCGGGACGAAAGTGCCGCTGCACGACATTTTCGTCCCGAAGTTCGTCGATGTCGCGAAGGAGGTGAGCGGCGCCGGACCGTGAGGATCGCCCACCGCGTCGCCTCATGGGAGCACCCCTGCTAGGGTCCATTCCACGGGCCAACGGCGTCCCGTCCTCGCCCCGCATCTGCGGGGTCGAACGACGTGGAGGAGTTGGCCTTGTCCGTTTCGCAGCCGAAGTCCGGGCTACCGCAGTCCGGGCTGCTGAAGTTCAGCGCTCAGCCGCCCGCCCAGGGTCTCTATGACCCGGCAGCCGAGCATGACGCCTGCGGTGTCGCCTTCATCGCCACCCTGACCGGCCAGCCCTCGCACGAGATCGTCCAACTCGGTCTGACGGCGCTGCTCAATCTCGACCACCGCGGTGCCTCCGGCGCCGAGCCGGATTCCGGCGATGGCGCCGGCATCCTCATGCAGGTGCCGGATCGCTTCCTGCGCAAGGTCGTCGACTTCACGCTTCCGGGCGCGGGGGAGTACGCCGTCGGTATCGCCTTCCTGCCCCAGGAGGAGGTCGCGGAGGCGGCCACGCGAGCCCACATCGAGCGCGTCGCTGCGGAGGAAGGCCTGCGCGTGCTCGGCTGGCGCGACGTACCTACGGATCCGTCATCCCTCGGGCGCACGGCGCTCAGCGTGATGCCGCGCTTCAAGCAGCTCTTCGTCGCACCCTTCGGCGACCCGGTGACGGGGCTCCCGCTCGAGCGCATGGCCTTCTGCCTGCGCAAGCGGGTCGAGCACGAGACCGAGGCGTACTTCCCCTCGCTGTCGAGCCGGACCCTCGTCTACAAGGGCATGCTCACCACCCACCAGCTCGGCGCGTTCTTCCCCGATCTCGCCGACCCCGACATGGAGTCGGCACTCACGCTGGTGCACTCGCGCTTCAGCACCAACACCTTCCCGTCGTGGCCGCTTGCCCACCCCTACCGGCTCATCGCCCACAACGGCGAGATCAACACCGTGAAGGGCAATCGCAACTGGATGCGCGCGCGCGAGGCGATGCTCACCTCCGATGTCATCCCCGGTGACATCACGCGGCTCCTCCCGATCTGCACGCCGGGAGGCAGCGACTCGGCGTCCTTCGACGAGGTCGTGGAACTCCTCCACCTGGGCGGGCGTTCCCTGCCGCACGCCGTGCTCATGATGATCCCGGAGGCGTGGGAGAACGACGTCGACATGGATCCGGCGCGACGGGCGTTCTACGAGTACCACTCGACGCTCATGGAGGCGTGGGACGGCCCGGCCAACGTGTCCTTCACCGACGGCACCGTCATCGGCGCCGTCCTGGATCGCAATGGCCTGCGCCCCGGACGCTTCTGGGTCACGCGCGACGGCCTCGTCGTCCTCGCCTCCGAGGCCGGCGTCCTCGATCTGGACCCAGCCTCGATCACGCGCAAGGGCCGCCTGCAGCCCGGGCACATGTTCCTCGTCGACACGGCGGCGGGCCGCATCGTGGAGGACGAGGAGATCAAGGCGAGCCTCGCCCAGGCGGAGCCCTATGCCGAGTGGCTGCACGCCGGGCTCGTGCACCTCGATCTGCTTCCCGAGCGCGAGCACATCGTGCATCCCACGTCCTCGGTCGCCCGTCGTCAGCAGACCTTCGGCTACACGGAGGAGGAGCTCCGGCTGATCCTCTCGCCGATGGCGCAGAGCGGTGCCGAGCCGATCGGCTCCATGGGCACCGACACTCCCGTGGCCGCGCTCTCGGCGCGCCCACGCCTGCTCTTCGACTACTTCCAGCAGGCCTTCGCGCAGGTGACCAATCCGCCGCTCGACGCGATCCGCGAGGAGATCGTCACATCGCTGTCGACGGTGATCGGCCCCGAGGGCAACCTGCTCGAGTCGACCCCCGCGCACTGCCGCCAGGTGGTGCTGCCCTTCCCCATCATCGACAACGACGAGCTCGCCAAGATCCTCCACATCAATTCCGACGGTGACCAGGCGGGTTTCGAGGCGGCCAAGGTCTCCGGTCTCTACGACATCGACGGAGGCGCTCCCGCACTCGAGGCGCGCCTCGAGGAGATCTTCGCCGAGGTGGACGCTCTCATCGAGGCAGGCGTGCGCTTCATCGTCCTGTCCGATCGCGATTCCACCACCGACCTCGCGCCGATCCCGTCGCTGCTGCTGTGCTCGGCGGTCCACCACCACCTCGTCCGCCGCAAGACGCGGACCCAGGCGGCCCTCATCGTCGAGGCGGGTGACGTGCGCGAGGTGCACCATGCCGCGCTGCTCGTGGGCTACGGCGCCGCCGCCATCAATCCCTACCTCGCGATGGAGTCGGTGGAAGACCTCGTCTACCGCGACATCCTCACCGGGATCGCGCCGGAGAAGGCCGTGCGCAACCTCGTCAAGGCGCTGGGCAAGGGCCTGCTCAAGGTGATGTCCAAGATGGGTGTCTCGACCGTCGGCTCCTACCGTGGTGCGCAGATCTTCGAAGCCATCGGGCTATCGCACGAGCTCGTCGAGCGCTACTTCACCGGCACCGTCTCGCGACTGGGCGGCGTCGGGCTCGATGTCATCCACGCGGAGGTGCAGGCGCGTCACGATGTCGCCTATCCGCCCAGCGGCATCTCGCCCGCGCATCGACGTCTCGAAGTGGGCGGGGAGTATCAGTGGCGTCGCGAGGGCGAGCCACACCTCTTCGATCCCGACACGGTCTTCCGTCTGCAGCATGCGACACGGGAGAAGCGCTACGACATCTTCCGCCAGTACACCGACCGGGTGGACGACCAGAGCCGACGGCTCATGACCCTGCGTGGTCTGTTCGACCTGCGCATGGGCGAGCAGCCCGCCGTGCCGATCGAGGAGGTCGAGCCGGTCGAGTCGATCCTCACGCGCTTCTCCACCGGCGCGATGTCCTATGGATCGATCTCCCAGGAGGCCCACGAGACGCTCGCGATCGCGATGAATCGCATCGGTGCGAAGTCCAACACGGGGGAGGGTGGCGAGGACCCTGAGCGCTACCTCCCGCTCGCCAACGGCGACTCCAAGCGGTCGGCCATCAAGCAGGTGGCCTCGGGTCGCTTCGGCGTCACCAGCGAGTACCTCGTCAACAGCGATGACATCCAGATCAAGATGGCCCAGGGTGCCAAGCCTGGCGAGGGCGGCCAGCTGCCCGGCCACAAGGTCTACCCGTGGGTCGCCAAGACGCGCTACTCCACGCCGGGCGTGGGGCTGATCTCCCCGCCCCCGCACCACGACATCTACTCCATCGAGGATCTCGCGCAGCTCATCCACGATCTCAAGAACGCCAACGATCGTGCGCGTATCCACGTGAAGCTCGTATCCGAGGCAGGCGTCGGAACCGTCGCCGCGGGTGTGGCCAAGGCGCACGCCGATGTCATCCTCATCTCCGGCCACGACGGGGGCACAGGCGCCTCGCCGCTCACGTCGCTCAAGCACGCCGGAACGCCCTGGGAGCTCGGTCTCGCCGAGACGCAGCAGACTCTCCTGCTCAATGGCCTGCGCGACCGTGTGGTGGTCCAGACCGACGGTCAGCTCAAGACCGGGCGCGATGTGGTCATCGCGGCCCTGCTCGGAGCCGAGGAGTTCGGTTTCGCCACGGCACCCCTCGTCGTCATGGGCTGCATCATGATGCGCGTCTGCCACCTCGACACCTGCCCTGTCGGCGTGGCCACGCAGAACCCCGAGCTTCGTGCGCGCTTCACGGGTTCGCCGGACTTCGTGGTGACCTTCTTCGAGTTCATCGCCCAGCAGGTGCGCGAGCAGCTCGCGGCACTCGGTTTCCGCAGCCTCGACGAGGCCATCGGCCGGGTGGACATGATCGACGCCAAGCCCGCCGTGGCGCACTGGAAGGCCAGCGGGCTCGACCTCACACCGATCCTGCACCAGCCGCGCGTCGATGGACCGCGGCGCCGCGTCACGACGCAGGATCACGGGCTCGATCGCGCACTCGACCGCGAGCTCATCGACCTATGCGCACCCGCCATCACATCGGGCGAGCCGGTCCGCGCGCGACTGCCCATCCGCAACGTCAACCGCACCGTCGGCACCATGCTCGGCGCCGAGGTCACCCGGCGACACGGGGGAGCAGGCCTGCCCGAGGGCACGATCGACCTAACGTTCCTCGGATCCGCTGGGCAGTCCTTCGGCGCCTTCCTGCCGCGGGGCATCACCCTGCGTCTCGAGGGCGACAGCAACGACTACGTCGGCAAGGGCCTGTCGGGCGGGACCGTCGTGGTGCGCCCGGACCGCTCCGCGTCGTTCGATGCGGAGGACAACATCATCGCGGGCAACGTCATCGGGTACGGCGCGACGGCTGGCGAGATCTTCCTGCGCGGTGTCGTCGGCGAGCGCTTCGCGGTGCGCAACTCCGGTGCGACGCTGGTCGTGGAGGGTGTCGGCGATCACGCCTGCGAGTACATGACCGGCGGTCGCGTGCTCATCCTCGGATCCACCGGTCGCAACATCGCGGCGGGTATGTCCGGCGGCACGGCGTACGTCCTCGATCTCGCCGTGGACCGGGTCAATCCCGAGATGGTCGACCTGGAGCCGCTGGGCCCGGAGGACATCGAAATCGTGCGCGCCCTGCTGGAGCGCCACGTCGATGAGACCGAGTCACCAGTGGCACGGCGAATCCTCGACGAGGAAGCGTTCGATCGCTTCACGCTCATCATGCCGCGCGACTATCGCCGCGCACTCGAGGCCCAGCGCCGGGCCATCCTCGAAGGCCGCGATCCGGCCGATGTCGTCATGGAGGCTGCTCGTGGCTGATCCCCGTGGATTCCTCAACACCCCTCGCGAAACCCCGGCGCGCAGGCCGGTCGATCTCCGTCTCATGGACTGGCGCGAGGTCTACGAACCCTTCCCCGGGGAGCGGCTGCGCGGCCAGGCGGGGCGCTGCATGGACTGCGGTATCCCCTTTTGCCACAACGGCTGCCCGCTGGGCAACCTCATCCCGGAGTGGAACGACCTGGTGTGGCGCGACGACTGGCGCGCCGCTTCGGAACGGCTGCACGCGACCAACAACTTCCCGGAGTTCACCGGTCGCCTCTGCCCGGCACCCTGCGAGACCGCGTGCGTGCTCGGGATCAATGCCGACCCCGTGACGATCAAGCAGGTCGAGGTCTCGATCATCGACCGGGCCTGGGACTCCGGCTGGGTGCAGCCGCAGCCTGCTGACATGTCCACCGGCAAGGCCGTGGCCGTGGTGGGATCGGGACCGGCGGGGCTCGCGGCGGCACAGCAGCTCGCGCGGGCCGGCCACACCGTGGTCGTCTACGAGCGCGCGGATCGCATCGGCGGACTGCTCCGCTACGGCATCCCTGAGTTCAAGATGGAGAAGTCCCATCTTGAGCGGCGACTGCGCCAGATGGTGCAGGAGGGCGTGAAGTTCCGCGCCGGAGTGGAGGTCGGCGTCGACATCAGCATGGCGGATCTGCGCAAGCGCTATGACGCGATCGTCATCGCCGTGGGTGCCACCCGCTGGCGCGACCTGGACATCCCCGGACGCGATCTCGGCGGTGTCTACCAGGCGATGGAGTACCTCCCCGGTGCCAACCGAGTGCAGGAGGGAGATATCGACTCGGCTCCCATCGATGCGGCGGGCAAGCACGTCATCATCATCGGCGGCGGTGACACGGGTGCGGACTGCCTGGGCACCGCGCATCGACAGGGCGCGGCCTCCGTGACCCAGCTCGAGATCATGCCGACGCCGCCGGATCACCGGCCGTCCGGTCAGCCCTGGCCGACGTACCCCATGACCTACCGCGTCTCGAGCGCGCACGAGGAGGGTGGGGAGCGCGTCTTCGCGGTGTCGACGGAGGAGTTCGTGGGCACCGACGGGCGTCTGACCGGCCTGCGCCTCGTCGACGTCGACTGGAGCCAGGGTTCACCGTCACCGGTCGAGGGGAGTGCCCGCGTCATCCCGGCCGATCTCGTCTTCCTCGCCATGGGATTCGTCGGCCCGGAGACCGGTGGCCCCGTCGAGGACCTCGGCCTCGAGGTGAACGACCGTGGAGCGATCGCGCGCGCGGATGACTACGCCACGTCGGCGGAGGGGATCTTCGTGGCCGGCGATGCCGGGCGCGGCCAGTCCCTCATCGTGTGGGCCATCGCGGAGGGACGCGCGGCCGCCGCCTCGGTCGATCGCTACCTCACGGGGTCGAGCAACCTCCCCTCCCCGATCCCGGCTTCGGCCCGACCCCTTACGGTGTAGCCCTCGCTGTATCCGCTTACATCCCCACGAGGAGTCCCATGCGCCGCGCGAAGATCGTCGCCACCCTGGGCCCGGCGACGAGTTCCTACGAGGCGATCCTCTCCCTCGTCGAGGCGGGCATGGACGTCGCGCGACTCAATCTGAGCCACGGCACGTACGCCGATCACAGCTCGGTCTACGACAGCGTCCGTCGCGCGAGCGACGCCTCGGGTCGTGCTATCGGGATCCTCGTCGATCTCCAGGGCCCCAAGATCCGGCTCGGCCGCTTCGCGGAAGGCCCGGTCCTGCTCTCGGTCGGCGACACCTTCACGATCACCACCGATGACGTGCCGGGCGACCGCGACATGGTGTCGACGACGTACGCCGGCCTGCCGGGTGACGTCGCGGTGGGTGACGCCATCCTCATCGACGACGGACGGGTTGCCCTCGAGGTGACGCAGGTTGAGGGCACGCGAGTGGTCACGCGCGTCGTCGAAGGCGGGCGTGTCTCGGACAATAAGGGGCTCAATCTCCCGGGTGTGGCGGTGAGCGTGCCCGCGCTGTCCGAAAAGGACATCGACGATCTGCGCTGGGGCCTGCGCGCGGGCTGCGACCTCATCGCGCTGTCCTTCGTGCGCTCAGCGGCGGACATCGCCGATGTCCACCGCGTCATGGACGAGGAGGGCGTGCGGATCCCCGTGCTGGCCAAGGTGGAGAAGCCCCAGGCCGTCGAGAATCTTGCCGAGATCGTGGCGACCTTCGACGGGATCATGGTCGCTCGCGGAGATCTCGGTGTCGAGCTCCCGCTCGAGGTCGTGCCGCTCGTCCAGAAGCGTGCCATCGAGTTGTGTCGCGTGGCCGCCAAACCGGTCATCGTCGCGACGCAAATGCTCGATTCGATGGCGACCGCCACGCGACCCACGCGCGCCGAGGCCAGTGACGTAGCCAACGCCGTGCTCGACGGTGCCGATGCGCTCATGCTCTCCGGCGAGACGAGCGTGGGCGAGCACCCCTCGCTCGCCGTCGCCACGATGGCGCGCATCATCGCCCACGTCGAGGACAATGCCCTCGATCGGCTGAGTCGCCTGCCCTCGGATCCGCCGGGATCGACGGCCCGCGCCCTCACCAAGGCTGCGGTCGATGTCGCCGGTGCGGTGAGCGCAGCCAGTCTCATCCCCTTCACCGAGACGGGATCGTCTGCCCGCCTCATCGCGCGCTGGCGCGCGCCCGAGCCGATCCTGGCCTTCACCCCCAACCCGCGAGTCCGCAGCCAACTTGCGCTCGTATGGGGCGTCGAGACCTTCCTGGTGCCCTCGGTGAGGCATACCGACGACATGGTCGTGCAGGTCGACAAGGCACTGCTCGACATCGGGCGCGTGACCTACGGCGACCGCGTCGTCATCGTCGCGGGTGTGCCTCCGGGCATCCCGGGTACGACGAATGGCATGCGCGTTCACCTGATCGGCAGCGGAGGCAAGGGCGGCGGGGTATAGGTTCCGCCCATGCTTGAAGCAGCCATCTTCGGTGCCGTCGCCCAGTCCGCGCTCATCGTCGGTGCCCTCCTCGTCTGGAAGTTCCCCAGCCTGAAGCGCCCCAAGGTCGTCGGCGTCCTCATGGCCTTCGGCGCGGGCGCGGTCATCTCCGCGGTGGCCGTCGACCTCGTCGCCGTGTCGTACGAGGAGGCAGGAGCCGGCCCCACCGCGATCGGCATCGGCATCGGCTGCCTCATCTACTTCGGCATCATCGCTCTCCTCGAGCGCAAGGGCGAGGACGAGCAGCCGGGCGAGCTCATCGCCGCGGAGGTGGAAGCCGAGCAGGCCGAGCAGGGTGCGGCGTCGCACGGCGGCGGCCACGGCTCGGCGGATGGCGAGGTGCACGGCGCCACCGCGAAGGAGGCGCGCAACCTCACGATCGGCATGGTCATCGACGGCGTACCCGAGTCGGTGGCGGTAGGCCTCACGCTGCACACCGCGTCGGTCGGCGTATCCGCGGCGCTTGTGGGGTCGATCTTCATCGCGGCCATCCCGGAGGCGATCGGCATCGCGGCGGCGCTCCTCGCCGGCGGCATGGTGATCGGCAAGGTGCTGCTGAGGTTCTCGATGATCGTCGTCATCGGCGCGGTTTTCGCGGCCGTGGGCTACCAGTTGCTCTACGGTGCGTCGGACTCGCTGCAGGCGATCATCCAGTCCATCGCCGCGGGTGCGCTGCTCGTCGTCGTCATCAACGAGATGATCCCCATCGCGGTCCGCAGCGTGAAGGGGTGGGCCGGCATCATCGGAGCAGCCGGATTCGTCTTCTCCGCGATCCTCACCTGGGCTGCAGGCGGCTGATCACCCAGTCCCGTCCGTCACTGCTGTCACACGCTCGTGGCGCCGCGGGGATCCGCGTGCAGGTCGGCTAGGGTCGGTCTCGACATCCTTTAACGACCCGTCCTGCGAGGCGGGGAAGGAGGTCGGCCATGACGGCTGCCCGCACCCCCGACGGGGCCCGCGTCCTCGACGCGGACGACATCTCCCGCATTGTCGGTCGCATCTCCCACGAGATCCTCGAACGCGCCCACGGCGCTCACGACCTCGTCCTCCTCGGCATCCAGACGCGCGGCGTACCCCTCGCCCGGCGAATCGCCGCGCGGATGCAGGAGATCGAAGGCGTGCCGGTGCCGGTGGGAGCCCTCGACATCACGATGTATCGCGATGACCTGCGCCTGCGCGGGGCCCGACCCCTTCACACGACCGACGTCCCCGTCGAGGGCGTCGACGGACGCCTGGTGGTGCTCGTCGACGACGTGCTCTTCTCCGGCCGCACCGTGCGCGCCGCACTCGACGCGCTCAGCGACATCGGCCGCCCCCGTGCCGTGCAGCTCGCCGTTCTGGTGGATCGCGGTCACCGCGAACTGCCGCTGCGCGCCGACTACGTCGGCAAGAACATCCCCACCTCCCTCGAGCAGTCTGTGCGCGTGCGCGTCGACGAACTCGATGGTGTCGACGAGGTCGTGGTGGCGGGATGAACAAGCACCTGCTGAGCGCCGCCGACCTCTCGCGCGAGGACGCCGTCACCATCCTCGATACCGCTGCCGAGCTCGCACGCGTCACCGATCGGGCTGTCAAGAAGCTGCCGACGCTGCGGGGGCGCACGGTCGTCAATCTCTTCTTCGAGGACTCCACGCGCACGCGCATCTCCTTCGAGGCCGCGGCCAAGAGGCTGTCGGCGGATGTCATCACCTTCAGCGCCAAGGGGTCGAGCGTGTCCAAGGGGGAGAGCCTCAAGGACACTGCGCTCACCCTCGAGGCCATGGGCGCCGACGCCGTGATCGTCCGCCACGGGGCGAGCGGCGCGCCGCATCGTCTGGCGCACTCCGGATGGATCGAGGGCGTGGTCGTCAACGCGGGAGATGGGACGCACGAGCATCCGACGCAAGCACTGCTCGACGCCTTCACCCTGCGCCACCACCTCGGGGGCGGCTCGGGAGCGCTCGACGGACGTCGGGTCGTCATCGTCGGCGATGTCCTCCACAGCCGCGTCGCGCGATCGAACGTCCTTCTGCTCCACACCCTCGGCGCGCAGGTCACGCTCGTCGCACCGCCGACGCTCATGCCCGTGGGCGTCGACTCCTGGCCCTGCGAGGTCTCCTATGACCTCGATGCCGCATTGCCGGGTGCCGATGCCGTGATGATGCTGCGCGTCCAAGCGGAGCGGATGAACGCCGCGTACTTCCCGACGAGCAACGAGTACTCGCGCCGCTACGGCCTCGACGTGCGCCGCGCCAGCCTGTTGGCCGACGACGGGATCGTGCTGCACCCCGGCCCCATGAACCGCGGCATGGAGATCACGGCCGAGGTCGCCGACGGTCCGAGATCCGTCATCGTCGAGCAGGTGACCAACGGTGTCCACGTGCGGATGGCCGTGCTCTACCTGCTGCTCGGCGCCGCTGATTCGCACGAGGAGGCTGCAGAGTGATCACCGTCCTGCGCAACGTCCGCCCCTATGGCGAGGACGCTGTCGACATCACCTGGAGCGATGGCGTCATCACCGAGATCCGACCCGCTTCGGATGCCATCCCGGGCGATGCCCGCGTGATCGACGGTCGCGGGCTCATCGTGCTGCCCGGGTTCGTCGATCTGCACACCCATCTGCGCGAGCCCGGTCGCGAGGACGCCGAGACCATCGCGAGCGGCACGGCCGCGGCAGCGCTGGGCGGATTCACGGCCGTGCACGCCATGGCCAACACCACTCCCGTCGCCGACACCGCAGGCGTCGTCGAGCAGGTGTGGCGCCGGGGCGTCGAAGCGGGCTACTGCGATGTCCATCCTGTCGGTGCCGTTACTGTCGGGCTGCAGGGCGAGCGCCTCGCCGAGCTCGGCGCCATGGCCGACTCGGCAGCGCGGGTGCGTGTCTTCAGCGACGACGGGGTATGCGTGAGCGATCCGGTGCTCATGCGCCGGGCCCTGGAGTACGTCAAGGCCTTCGACGGGGTGATCGCCCAGCATGCGCAGGATCCGCGCCTGACGGAGGGCGCGCAGATGAACGAGAGCGCGCTCTCCGGAGTCCTCGGCCTGCGCGGCTGGCCCGCGGTGGCCGAGGAGGCGATCATCGCCCGTGACCTCCTGCTGGCACAGCACGTGGGCTCGCGCGTGCACATCTGCCACCTGTCCACGCGCGGCTCGGTCGACATCGTGCGCTGGGCCAAGGAGCGCGGGGTCGAGGTGACCGCGGAGGTCACCCCGCACCACCTCATCCTCACCGAGGACCTCGCGCGCACCTACGACCCGCGCTACAAGGTCAATCCGCC
>JBJOJS010000117.1:0-4535 GCA_046046455.1 Actinomycetota bacterium
GGGCAGACCCTCTCGGTCCGCGACTCAGTGCTGACCGGCGCCGCGGGCGCCACCTTCGACATCGAGGTCGGGCTGCCCGGCCGCTTCAACGCCGCCAACGCGCTCGGGGCATGGACCGCACTGCGCGCCGCCGGAATCCCGGCCGACACACTCACGACCGCGATGGCCGACGTCCACGTGCCCGGGCGCATGGAGATCATCGACGAGGGCCAGGACTTCACCGCCATCGTCGACTACGCCCACAGCCCCGATGCGGTCGAGCGCGTCATCTCCGCCGTGATCCCCCGGGGCAAGCGGATCGTCGTGCTCGGCTGCGGGGGAGACCGCGATCGCGAGAAGCGCTACGCCATGGGCGATGTCGCCGCCGCGGGCGCCGACATCCTCATCGTCACCGACGACAACCCGCGCTCGGAGGATCCGGCCGCGATCCGCGCCGCCATGCTCGCCGGCGCCAACGCCGTGGGTGGTGACATCCGCGAGATCGGCGACCGCCGCGAGGCGATCGCCACCGCGGTCGCAATCGCGAGTCCCGGCGACATCCTGCTGCTGCTGGGCAAGGGCCACGAGCCCGGCCAGGAGGTCGCCGGAGTGGTGACGCCCTTCGACGACCGCGACGAGCTGCGCGCTGCCCTCCGCACTCGCCGTGAGGGAGGGCGCGCATGATCCCCATGACCCTCGCCGAGGTCGCCGGCGTCGTCGGCGGGCGCCTGGTCGACGGCGAGCCCGACATCGTCGTCACCGTCGCCGCGAGCGATGACCGCGACTGCGTGCCCGGCACGCTCTTCGCCGCGATCCGGGGCGAGCGCGTCGACGGACACGACTACATCGACTCCGCCCGCGAGCGCGGTGCCGTCGCCTCCCTCACCACGCGCCCGGTGGGATCGCCCGCGATCATCGTCGACGATGTCGTCGCCGCGCTCGGCACGCTCGCCTCCTACGTCATCCAGCGCCTACCCGGCACGCTCGTCCTCGGACTCACCGGCTCCAGCGGCAAGACCACGACCAAGGACCTGCTCGCCGCGATCCTCGCCCCGCATGGCGAGACGGTGGCGCCGCGCGGCTCCTTCAACTCCGAGGTCGGCCTGCCGCTCACCGTGCTGTCGTGCACCACGCGCACGAAGTACCTCGTGCTCGAGATGGGCATGCGTGGCCGCGGCCACATCGCCTACCTCTGCCGCATCGCCCACCCGCGCATCGCCGGAGTCATCAACGTCGGCTCCGCGCACATCGAGCTCCTCGGCAGCCGCGAGGCCATCGCCGAGGCCAAGGCCGAGATCATCGACGACCTGCCCGCCGATGGCACCGCGATCATGCACGCCGACAACCCGCTCGTCATGGGCCAGGCGGGACGCACCTCCGCACCGATCATGACTTTCGGCGAGGCAGCCGACGCCGACGTGCGCGCCAGCGACATCCATCTCGATGCGCTCGCGCGGCCGCGCTTCACCCTGCACTGGCAGGGCAGCGCCGTGCCCGTGCAGCTCACCCTCTCGGGGGAGCACCAGGTCGCCAATGCCCTCGCCGCCACGGCCTTTGCCCTCGCCGCCGGGATCGAGCTGGCTGACATCGTCGCGGTGCTCGAGTCCTATGCGCCGGTGAGCAAGTGGCGCATGGAGATCACCGAGCGCCCCGACGGGGTCACCGTCATCAACGACGCCTACAACGCCAACCCCGAGTCGATGCGTGCCGCGCTCAAGGCGCTGGTCGCGATCGGCCGGGACCAGGGCCGTCGCACGTGGGCCGTCATCGGCGAGATGCGCGAGATCGGTGACACCTCGATCGAGGAGCATGACGCAATCGGGCGGCTCGCCGTACGCCTCGACGTCTCCAAGCTGGTCGCCGTCGGTGAGGGCGCGCGGCCGGTGCACCTCGGCGCCGCGCACGAGGGCTCCTGGGGCGAGGAGTCGACCTGGGTGCCCGATGTCGACGCCGCCATCGCGCTGCTGCGCGAGCAGGTGCAGCCCGGTGACGTGGTGCTCGTCAAGGCCTCACGCTCCATCGGCCTCGAGGCCGTCGCCGCCGCGCTGCTGGAGTCGACGTCATGAGGCTGGTGGTCCTCTCCGGGATCATCTCGGTGCTCACCGTCTTCATCGGCACGCCGCTGCTCATGAAGCTGCTGCTCAAGCGCGGCTACTCGCAGGCCATCCGCGTCTCCACCGAGGGCGAGCCCTATCCCGAGCACGAGGGCAAGCGCGGCACGCCCTCGATGGGCGGCGCGGCGATCCTCGCCGGCATCGTCCTCGGCTACGGCATCACCCACCTCGTGTGGTGGACGCCCCCGTCGCCGTCGGCGCTGCTCGTGCTCTACCTCGGCCTCGGCCTCGGAGCGGTGGGCGTCGCCGACGACTACCTCAAGATCTTCCGTCGCCGGGCCACCGGCCTGCGCGCGCGCACCAAGCTCATCGGGCAGGCCTTCGTCGCGATCACCTTCGCGATCATGGCGCTGCAGTTCCCCAACCAGGTGGGGGAGACCCCCGCGACCACCGCGATCTCCTTCATCCGCGACACCCCGCTCGTGCTGCCCGCCGCGCTCTACGTGCTGTGGGTGTGGTTCCTCGTGACGGCGACCACCAACGGGGTCAATCTCACCGACGGGCTCGACGGCCTCGCCACGGGCGCGGCCACGATGACCTTCGCGGCCTATGTGCTCATCGGCGTGTGGCAGTACGGCCAGTCCTGCTTCTTCACCCCCGGACCCTCCTGCTACCCCACGGCGAGTCCGCTCGATCTCGCCGTCGTGGCCGCGGCCGCGGCCGGAGCCTGCTTCGCCTTCCTCTGGTACAACGCCGCTCCCGCCCGGATCTTCATGGGCGACACGGGCTCGCTCGCGATCGGCGGCATCATCGCGGGCCTCGCGGTCACCAGCCGCACCGAACTGCTGCTCGCCCTGCTCGGCGGGCTCTTCGTCCTCATCTCGCTCTCGGTCATCGGCCAGGTCGCGTCGTACAAGTTCCTCCACCGGCGCATGCTCCTCATGGCACCGCTGCACCACCACTTCGAGATGAAGGGGTGGCCGGAGATCAACATCGTCGTGCGCTTCTGGATCATCCAGGGCTTCGTCGTCGCGATCGGCCTCATGATCTTCTACGCCGAATGGGTGCGGGGTTGAGCCGCGACCTGACCTCTCTGACCTCGTCCGCCTCCGACTGGAGCGGGCTGCGGGCCACCGTCGCCGGCATCGGCGTCGCGGGATTCGCCGCCGCGGATGCGCTGCTCGACCTCGGCGCGCAGGTCACCGTCATCGACTCCGGCGACGGCGACAAGCAGCGCGAGCGCGCGAGCATCCTGGAGATCCTCGGCGCCGAGGTGCGCCTCGGGGACGACTCCTCATGCGCCGACGACACCGATGTCTACGTCGTCTCGCCCGGCATCCCGCCGCACGCACCGACGATCCGCTCGGCGATCGAGCGCGGGATCCCGCTGTGGGGGGAGCTCGAGCTCGCCTGGCGCATCCGCCCGCCGGAGGGTGCTGCGCCGTGGCTGTGCATCACCGGCACCAACGGCAAGACCACCACGACGCTCATGCTCGATGCGATCCTGCGCGCGGGCGGGCTGGAGTCGACCGCCGCGGGCAATGTCGGCGCCTCGCTCGTCGATGCGGTGCGCCGGCCGGAGCTTCAGGTGATTGCCACCGAGGTGAGCGCCACCCAGATGCCCTTCGTCACCTCGATGTCGCCGGAGTCCGCAGCCTGCCTCAACCTCGCCCCCGACCACGTCGACTTCTTCGGCTCGATGGAGACCTACGCCGACAACAAGGCGCTCGTCTACCGGCACACCCGGGTCGCCGCGGTCTACAACGTCGACGATCCCGTCACCGAGCAGATGGTCCGCGATGCCGATGTCATCGAGGGTTGCCGCGCCATCGGCTTCACCCTCGGCATCCCGGGCCTGTCGATGCTGGGCGTCGTCGACGACATCCTCGTCGACCGCGCCTTCATCGCCGAGCGCGCGTCGGCAGCCCAGGAACTCTGCGAGGTGGGGGACGTGCCCAACTCCTCGCCGGCCAATGTCGCCAACGCCCTCGCCGCCGCCGCGCTCGCGAGATCCTTCGGGGTGCCGGCCGGTGCCGTGCGCGAGGGCCTGAGGTCCTTCACCCCGGCACCGCACCGCATTGCGCTCGTGGGCGAGGTCGATGGTGTGCGCTACGTCGACGACTCCAAGGCGACCAACACGCACGCGGCATCCACCTCTCTGCGCGCCTACGAACCCGTGGTGTGGATCGCCGGGGGGCAGGCGAAGGGGCAGTCCTTCGATGAGCTCGTGCAGATGGTCGCCGGTCGGCTCCGGGGCGTGGTGCTGCTCGGTGTCGACCGCGGCGTCATCCGCGCGGCACTCGAGGCGCACGCACCCGGCGTACCCATCGTCGAGGTGACGGACTCCTCGGCGGAAGCGATGCCCGAGGTGGTCGCTGCCGCAGCCGGTCTGGCGCAGGCGGGCGACACCGTCCTGCTCGCTCCCGGGTGCGCGTCGTGGGACATGTTCCGCGACTACGGCCACCGCGGCGATGCCTTCGCCGCCGCCGTCCGCGCCCGCGC
>JBJOJS010000006.1:0-2839 GCA_046046455.1 Actinomycetota bacterium
CGCGCGCGAGGAACTTCTTCGATCCGGCGGGCGAGACATCGGCCCAGTCGATGTCATCCTCGGGAGGGCCGGCGAAGACCATCGTGAGTCGCACGGCGTCGACACCGTGCACATTGAGCTCGTCCGACAGCTTCACGAGGTTGCCGCGCGACTTGCTCATCGCCGAGCCGTCCATGACGACCATGCCCTGATTGAGCAGGCGCGTGAAGGGCTCGGAGAAGTCGACCAGGCCCATGTCGTACATCACCTTGGTGAAGAAGCGGCTGTAGAGCAGATGCAGGATCGCGTGGGTCACGCCGCCGACGTACTGATCGACCGGCATCCACTTCTTCGCCGCGTCGACGTCGAAGGGTCCATCAGCCTTGTGCGGGTCGAGGTAGCGCAGGTAGTACCAGGACGAGTCGACGAAGGTGTCCATCGTGTCCGGGTCACGCTGGGCATCGGCCCGCCCGCAGCGCGGACACGCGACCGTGGCCCACTCGGTTGCTGCACCCAGCGGTGACGAGCCCTTGGGCTTGAGGTCCAGGCCCTGCGCGGGCGGCAGGGTGACGGGCAGCTGGTCCATCGGCACGGGCACCTCGCCGCAGTCGACGCAGTGCACGATCGGGATCGGCGTGCCCCAGTAGCGCTGGCGGGAGATCAGCCAGTCGCGCAGCCGGTAGTTGATCGACGCCGTGCCGGTGCCGCGCTCGCCAAGGATCTCGATGATCTTCGCGATCGCGTCGGCCTTGCCGAGACCGTCGAGCGGACCGGAGTTGACGTGCGGTCCGTCGTCGGCCGTCGCGATGCCGGTCGCGCTGGGGTCCTCCCCCGCGTCGACGACGACACGCACGGGCAGGTCGAATGCCTTGGCGAAGTCGAGGTCGCGCTGGTCGTGCGCGGGCACGGCCATGATCGCTCCGGTGCCGTAGTCGGCGAGCACGTAGTCCGACGCCCACACCGGGATGCGCTCGCCGTTGACCGGGTTGATCGCGTAGCGGTGCAGGAAGACACCCGTCTTGTCGCGGTCGGTGGCCAGGCGATCCATCTCGGAGGTCTGCTTGACCTTCTCCAGGTACGCCGCGAACTCCGCCTCGGCCTCGGTGCCCGCTGCCAGCTCCGCCGCGAGATCGGAGTCGGCGGCCACGACGAAGAACGTCGCGCCGTAGAGCGTGTCGGGGCGCGTCGTGAAGACGGTGACGGGATCATCGCGGCCCTCGATGACGAAGTCGACCTCGGCGCCCGTGGATCGGCCGATCCAGTTGCGCTGCATGAGCAGGACCTTCTCCGGCCACTTGCCCTCGAGCTGCTGCATATCGTCGAGCAGGCGGTCGGCGTAGTCGGTGATCTTGAGGTACCACTGCGTGAGCTTCTTCTTGGTGACCGGCGTATCGCAGCGCTCGCACAAACCCTGCACGACCTGCTCGTTGGCGAGCACGGTCTGGCAGTTGGGGCACCAGTTGACGTTGGAAGCCTTGCGGTAGGCCAGGCCACGCTCGTACATCTGCAGGAAGAACCACTGGTTCCAGTGGTAGTACTCCGGGTCGCACGTGTTGAGGGCGCGATCCCAGTCGAAGGAGCACGCGTAGCGCCGCATGGAGGCCTTCTGCTGCGCGATGTTCTCGTAGGTCCACAGGCCCGGGTCCTCGCCGCGGCGGATAGCGGCGTTCTCGGCTGGCAGGCCGAAGGCGTCCCAACCGATGGGGTGCATGACGTTGTAGCCGCGCTGCACCCAGTAGCGCGCGATGACATCGCCGAGCGCGTACGCCTCGGCATGGCCCATGTGCAGGTCACCCGAGGGGTAGGGAAACATGTCGAGCACGTACTTGGTCGGCCGCGGGTCACCGTCGATGCCCGAGCGGAAGGGCTGCAGGTCGTCCCAGACCGGCAGCCAGCGATCCTGGATCACCTCGACGTCGTACATCTCTCGCGTGTCGTCCATAGCGAGGGCGAGCCTACCGACCGTCTCGTCGCTAGCCTGAGGCCACGGGCACCTGCCCATGCTGAGAGGTAGAGGTCATGGCGGAGACAGTGGGCCAGCGCAGGGTCGTGGGCATCGTCTGGATCCTTGCGGCGGTCGTCGGCATCGGCCTTGCCTTCGTGGTCCAGCCGATGGGTGAGTGGGGGCTCCTCGCGACCGTGCTCGCCATCCTTCTCATGGTCCTGGGGGCGACCGGGCTATGGGTCGCCGTCACCGGCAAGGGGCGCATGCTCGGACGCGGTGCGAGCGTGACGAAGAGTCGGATCTGGTCGATCCTGGGCCTCGTCGGCGCGACGCTCGTGGTCCTGTCCTACCTTGTCGGCGACTGGGCCAATTGGACAGCCCTCGACGTCATCGGCATCGCACTGTGGGCCGCCCTCGGTGCGATGTTCCTCGAAGGGATCATTGCCACGCGCAAGACCGCCTGACCTGACGATCTGCTACCCGAGCGCCAGAGTAGGAATGGCGAGCACGAAACCCGCCTGGGCCAGTTGATAAGTCACCATCACCGCGACGCGCCCGCCCGGGGTCCATCCGACGAAGCGCGCCCATGCCAGGAGCGCGTCGGATGTGAGGAAGAGCAGGGCGGCGATCTCGACAACGATCGACGTCGAACCGACCGCGAGGACGACAACGAGACCGATCACGGCCATGTAGGTAGCGACAATGGCGCCGAGGAGTGGAGACCGGCTCCAGGCACCCGCGACGATCTTGCGTCCCACGATGATGGCGACGAGCATGACGATGACTGCCCCGACGAGCAGGCCACGTGGCTCCTGAGGCACGAGCAGCAGCGCCACAACGTAGGCGAGGTGCCCGACAAGGAAAGCCGCGGCGCCGGGGATGAAGCGATCCTGGAAGAGCAGTACGTCGCCGATG
>JBJOJS010000142.1:0-3436 GCA_046046455.1 Actinomycetota bacterium
GAGAGCTCGGCCTCATCGGCGTTGACGACGTACAGGAAGGGCTTGGCGGTGAGCAGGAAGAGCTCACGGATCGGCTCGGGGTCCATCCCGCTGGCGAAGATGGTCGTGCCGGCGTTGAGGATCTCCTGCGCCTTCTCGGCCGTCGCGAGCGTCTCGGCACGGTCCTTGTTGATGCGCGCTTCCTTCTGCAGGCGAGGGATCGCCTTCTCGAGTGTCTGCAGGTCGGCGAGGATGAGCTCGGTATTGATCGTCTCGAGATCCTCGGCCGGATCGACGCGGCCCTCGACGTGCACGACGTCGGGATCGGAGAAGGCCCGCAGCACCTGGCAGATGGCGTCGGACTCGCGGATGTGCGACAGGAACTGGTTGCCCAGTCCCGCACCCTCGCTCGCTCCCTTGACGATGCCGGCGATGTCGACGAAGGTCACCGTCGCCGGGAGGATCCGCTCGGAGGAGAAGATCTGCGCGAGTACGGCGAGCCGCGGGTCGGGCACTTCCACGACACCGGTGTTGGGCTCGATGGTCGCGAAGGGGTAGTTGGCAGCGAGGACGTCGTTCTCCGTCAGCGCATTGAAGAGCGTCGACTTGCCGACGTTGGGGAGCCCGACGATGCCGATGGTGAGTGCCACGATGCCGAACCTTTCTGCCATCGAGAGGCCAACGTGGCGAAGCGGCACGGAGGACTCGGCGGCCGACGCCGCCGATGGCCAAGGATAGCGGCCTACACTCTCGCCATGCCGCGGCGAGGGAGTCGACCATGACGGACGTCGACCCTTCGCTGGACCAGTACGTGATGCGCAGACCCACCGAGGCCGATCACGCACGAATAGCCCCCGTGCTCAACGCATGGTGGGGCGGCCGAAATATGCAGGACCTCCTCCCCCGCCTGTTCTTCCAACACTTCACTGGTACGTCGACCGTCGCAGAGACGTCGCTCGGCGATATCGCCGGCTTCCTCGTTGGATTCGTATCCCAGGATGACCCGGAGGTCGGCTACATCCACTTCGTGGGCGTGCATCCCGACCACCGCGGAGACGGACTGGGAGCCTGTCTCTACGAGCGGGCCTTCGATGACTTCCGCTCACGAGGCTGCACCACGGTCAAAGCCGTGACCTCACCCGTCAACACCGGCTCTCTGGCCTTCCACGCCTCGATGGGCTTCACCCGGATTGCGGACCCTTCGACCGGAGCCGAGACCTGGCCGGATTACGACGGACCCGGTGGCGATCGGGTTGTGCTGTCTCGATCGCTGTCCGTCTGACGCTGAGAGAGTCCTCAGGACGCGTTGACGGAGACGATGAGCGGGGCACCGACCACCGGATCGGCGAACGTCGTGGCGAAGCCGCCGGGGACCGCAACGCGAGAGGCGTAGATCTCGCCGCCCGCCTGCGCGATGCGCGCCTCCACGTCCACCAAGTCATCGACGAGGATGACCGGGCGCAGGTCCGGCGCATTGCCGGGGATGTTGCGGCCGAGCGAGAAGTAGCCGCGACCGCCTCTGCCGAGGATGACGTCGCCGTCGGCGGGGATCACCTGGAGATCGAACGCCTCGGCGTAGAAACGCGCGGCGGCATCGGGATCCTGCGAGCCGTGGTGGAACCACTCGGGGCATCCCGGTGCGATGGCGTCGGGAAAGCCGGCGAAGAGGTCGGGCTGCCACAGGCCGAACGCCGCACCCGTCGGATCGATCGCCACGGCCATCGAGCCCGCGCGCATGATGGCCATCGGCTCGAGCACGACCGTCGCTCCGCCTTCGCGCGCGCGGGTCGTCGACGCATCGATGTCCGTCGTTGCCAGGAAGGTGACCCAGCGTGCGCCGCCTGTCTCCTGCTGGCCCACCGCTGCCACGTCGACGCCGTTCTCGCGCAGCATCGTGTAGTAGCCCATGTCCGGGCCAGATGCCTCGAAGGTCCAGCCGAAGACATCGCAGAGAAACGCGACCAGTCGCTCGCGATCCTCGGCGTTCGTCACCGTGATGTCGATCCAGCAGGGTCGCCCTGAGTCCATCGGGTCAGCCTGCCATGCGCTATCCACAGCTACGTGCCGGCTCGAGCCATGCCGCTGTCAGACCCCACACATAGGTTGCGGACATGGCCGATGGATGGCGCGATGTGAGTGCGCCGACAGGGTGCCCGTGGGAGTCCCTCTCCCCCGGGCCACTGCTCGCGCACGCACTCGCCCAGATCGATCCGTCGACTCTCGAGGCATCGGAGCGCGTCAGCTACCTCGCCGCCACCGAACGACTCGCCGGCTGGGTACACCTCCTGCAAGCCCATGCCCTCGTCGCCGTGTCCGACGCCGTCAAGCAGGCGACCGCGGGCGAGCGGGGCAGTGCCAGCATGCAGCAGTCCTGGGTCGCCGATGAGGTGGCCGCGGCCCTGCACATCGCGCCGCGTACCGCCACCGCGCGAGTCCATGCGGGCGCAGCCGTCGTCCGCGATTGGCCGCTCCTGGGCGAGGAGATCGCCGCCGGTCGGCTGACCGTCGCGCAGGCGCGCGAGATCTACGAGGGCGTGTCCGTCCTGTCGGGGTCTTGCGACGACGCCGGCGAGGACCTCTCCGACGTAGCGGTCCGCCAGCTCGTCCGCCTCGCCCGCGATCTGCCTCCCGCCCGCCTGCGTGAGCGCGTCTCCCGCATGGTGGCCTCGCTCGATCCCGCCGCAGCCGCGCGGGTGCGCGAGCAGGCCGAGCGCGATCGCACCGACGTGAGCATCTGGGCCGAGCCCGACGGCATGGCGTGCCTGTCCGCGCGTGGGCCCGCGCTCGACGCCGTCGCCGTACGCGAGTTGATCGACAGTCGAGCCAAGGCGATGCGTGACTCGGCGGCTGCCGACGACAAGCGCACGCTGGGCCAGTGGCGTCACGCCGCGCTGCTCGAGGCCTTCGGATTGGCCCCGACGGGGCAGCGGTCGACAGGGGCGACAGAACTGCGGGACATCGCCTCCACCGGCACGGGCGACCCACACTCGATTGTCGATCGTCCGCGGGTAGAGATCCGTGTCGTCGTCCCACTCACGACTCTCTTCGGTCTCACCGATGCACCCGGGGAGATCGAGGGCTTCGGACCACTCGACCCCGAGCTCGTGCGTGCACTGGCCGCCGACGCCGAGTGGATCCGCTGGGTGACCGATCCCGTGGGCGACTACCTCCTCGACTCCGGCACCAGGCGCTTCCCCGGTGCGCGGCTGGCCCGCTTCCTGCGCGACCGGGAGGGTCGGTGCAAGCACCCGTCCTGCGGGGTTCGTGCCCGCAACTGCGATGCGGACCATCTACCCGCCTTCTCCGCAGGCGGTCGTACGGCGGCGACCGGCATGTCCCCCACCTGCCCGCGCCACAACCGCCACCGCGACGCCTCCCGCTGGCACATCGAGCAGGAAGGCCCGGCCGACCCCTACGGAGCCCCAGAACCCACGTGGATCAGCCCCCTGGGTCGACG
>JBJOJS010000144.1:0-3820 GCA_046046455.1 Actinomycetota bacterium
TGACCCATCTGCGCCTCGACGTGTACGACGCCCTCAACCAGACCTACCAGGGCACGATCTCTCAGTCACTAACCAGCGAGTTTGTGGATGAGTTCAACCAGCCGGGCTACGGCACCGTCACCGTGCCCCTGTTCTCGGCTGACGCGAGCCTGCTGGTGAAGGACGCTGTCGTCCGCGTCATCTACCGGGACGACGTCAGGTTCGCCTGGTTCGTCGAGACTCGTGATCGGGACCTTGCCAGCGGCAGTGGACAGCAGACCCTGACCGCCTCAGGACGCGGGCTGCTGGCCTGGCTCGAGGACGCCGTGCTCTACCCGCAGGGCGGGCTCGCCGACTTCCTCGCCCCCGACCGGCCCTTCAACTGGGCCTCTGGGCCGGGGACCTGGCGCAACTCCGGCAACTACCAGGCCGCCCTCGGCGTGCAGTGGAAGAACGACACCACCTCCCGCAAGAACCTCCCCGTCCGTTGGAAAGACCCGTCGGCGCAATGGATCTGGCGCACCGACCCCGAGACCGTCGTGCAGCGCGGCACCGTGAACTGGTTCTACCGAGACTTCACCCTCACCTCAGCCACGCGCATCAAATTCTTCGCCAGCTGCGACAACCAGATGGACGTCTACCTTGACGGCCAGCAGATCATGTCCTCGAGCGACTTTGACCAGGAGGCTGCGTCCTTCACGCAGATGGCGCGGTTCACCATCCGGCTCGGCATCGGCACCCACACCCTTGCTGCTCGCGTGAAGAACGACAAGCCGTGGCAGCGATACGACCTCGACGTCGCCACCGATGACAAGGTCTCCTGCTCCGGGCACGGCCTCGCAAACGGCACCCAGGTCACCGTCACCGACAAGTCAGGCGCCGCCGGCCTCACCGAAGGCACCATCTATTTTGTGCGCGCCAAGACCGACGACGACTTCAAGCTCGCCACCACAAACTCAGACAGCACCATCGTCAACGTCACCAGCAAAGGCAAGATCGACCTGCGCCTCAAAGTGGACAACACGGCCGGCTTCATCCTCACCGGCATCGAGGTCGACTCCGACGGCAAAGAGACCGACACCGTCGTCGTGCGCACCAACACCAACTGGCAGGTCTCCTCCACCGAGCCGTACTGGCGGCCCGCCATGATCCTGCGCACCCTGGCCGAGGAAGCAGCTGCCCGCGGCGTCTACCGCATGAACCGGCTCACCTACGGCTTCAACATCTCTGCCCCCACCAGCGGCTCGTGGACGACTGAGGCGGACCTCACCCTCAAGGTCGGCGCCACCCTGCTCACCGTCCTCGACGACATGGTCGACCTGGGCCACGACTTCTGGCTCAACCCGTCCACCCTCGAGCTCGAGGCCTGGGAGTCCCGCGGAACTGACCGATCCGCCACGGTTCTACTAGACACCGGGCAGAACCTCGCCAAGTTCTCCACCACCGTGGAGCGGCCACTCAAGACTGTCGCCCTCGTCCGCACGAAGAATGGCTGGCTGCGCACTGCGGACAACACGCTCCGGGACGCCAACGGCTGGCGCGAGACCTTCTTGGAGTACGGCAACACGGCCTCCGAGGATGCGGCGAAGCGGCAGGCGAACCGGGTGCTGGCTCGCACCGGCAAGACCCAGGTGCTCGCCCAGGGCGTTGAGGTCGTGGTCACCGCGGGCGCGGTCCCGTATGTCGACTTCGCGGTCGGCGACGTCGTGTCCATCCCCAACCCGACCGGCACGGGCCTGCCCAGCAAGGCCCGCATCCTGTCCATTGGCTTGAAGGAGGAGGGCGGCGGCGTGTCTTTCCAGCCCGAGCTCGAGGTGATCACCAGTGCCTGACGGTGAGCTGCGGCGCCCGCCGCAACTGTGGGAGCAGCGCCTGGCGCGCACGACCGCGATCCTCGGCGCTGGGATCTCGTCCTCGGGTGACGCGACTGCCATCGTGCCCCCGTCGCCGCCGCCTGGTGCTGGTGGCGGCACCGAGCCGGCACCCGTCCCACCCGCCCCCGGCCTGTTTATCGCCCCGTCAACGCCGACGCTGGTCGGCGCCGTGCAGGGCATCAACGTTGTCTGGAACGGACTGAACTCGGCTGGCGACCTGTGGCCGTCCGACACGTCCTACGTCGAGGTTCATATGTCGACGGCGGGGACAGGGTTCACGCCCGATGCCAGCACCTTGAAGGGCCGCCTGGTCCGTCCTGGCGGGCTCGCCGTCGTAGGCCTGACTAGTGGCGTGACCTACCATTTCCGGCTGCGTGGAGCGGACCCTGCGGGCAACTACACGAGCGCGGGCACGGCAGCCAGCGGCACCCCTGGCCTGGTCAACGCCCCCGATATTGCTGCCGGAGCCATCACGGCAAACAGCATTGTGGCGGGCACGATCACGGGTTGGAACATCAACTCGGCCTACCTGTCCGGCGGCACGGTCTCTGGTGGGTACATCACCGGCGGCACAGTCGACGGCTCGCGCATCCGCACTGCCAGCAGCGGGTCACGCGTCGAACTTGGCACCACCGGGCGAGTAGGAAGCGTCGACATCTTCGACGCCTCGGACAACCGCGCCGATATGTCCTACTCCGGAGGCCAACTGTCGATCGCCGGTGCCACGACCCTCGCAGTCAACTCCGTCGCCACCGTCGCTGGCGTGAGCGTCGGAGGAGGAATCACCGGCGCGACGCTGAACATCAGCGGCGCCGCCGTCGACATGCAGGGCGTCTACAACAACAACACCACCGGCATCGACACCGTGGGCATCAGCACGGGCTTCCGACTCCGCAGGATCTCGTCAAGCCAGGCGATCAAGTACGACATCACTCCGTTGAGTGGATCACTATCTGACTCAGTTGACCTCGCTCGCGTGTGCGATATCGCCACGGTTGATCCTGCTGCAATTCTTGACGTCGCCGTCGCCGAGTTTTCTGTCATTGACGAGGGGCAGCCGACTGACCGGCGCGTTCTTGGCTTCATCGCGGACGACGTGGCCGACAAGCTGCCCATCGCTGTGACCCGGTACGCGGATGGCAGCGCAGCGGGCGTTCTGGACACATCGCTCTTGGCTGCGCTGCTTGCCGTCGTGCAGGACCAGGCCGCCACCATCGAAGACTTGCGCGCCCGTATCGAAGCCCTGGAGGCCTAATGCCGCTCCCCGGTAACGTGACAACCCTCGTTGTCATCGGCACCTTCCTCACCCCCGAAGGCAACCCATCGACGGGCACCATCACCTTCACCCCGTCCCGGTGGCTCACCAACTCAGGCGCCAACGTCGCCCTCCCCAACTCCGGAGTCACCAAGACCCTCGGCACCGCGGGCGACTTCCAGGTCACCCTGCCCGTCACCGACGACGGCGACCTTCAGCCCGCGAACTGGTACTACACCGTCTCCGAGGTTGTGGATGGGGTTAGCCAGTCCTACGCGATGCTCCTGCCCGGCACGGCCGGGTCGGGTGGCACCGTCTACCTGGCGGATCTGGCGCCGGCGGCCGAGCTGGGACCGGAGTACGCCAGCCTCCGCGGCCCCGCCGGCCTGGCCGCCACGGTCACAGTCGGCACCGTCACAGCCGGCACGGCCGGCGGCACCCCCACGGTCACCAACTCGGGAAGCTCGTCGGCAGCCGTGCTCGACTTCGTCCTCATTCCCGGCAACACCGGGCCTACGGGAGCGACCGGCGCCACCGGCGCCACTGGCCCGCAGGGAGCAGCTGCCACCATCGCGGTCGGCAGCGTCACCACCGGCACCGCCGGCAGCTCGGCCAGCGTCACCAACTCCGGCACCTCCGGGTCCGCAGTCCTCGACTTCGTGATCCCTCGAGGTGACACAGGGGCGACGGGCGCCACGGGCGCGGCAGCCAC
>JBJOJS010000062.1:0-36056 GCA_046046455.1 Actinomycetota bacterium
TCCGCGCTGCCGGCGGCGTCGTCGTCGGGCTCACGCGCGTGCCCGAGCTGTGCGTCTTCGGTGCGACCGACTCCGTCTACGGCATCACGCGCAATCCCTGGGATCTCGCGCGCACGCCCGGAGGATCCAGCGGTGGGTCCGCCGCAGCCGTCGCCGCGGGCCTGGTGCCTATCGCGCACGGCAATGACGGGATGGGCAGCGTCCGCATCCCCGCCGCATGCACCGGGCTGGTCGGCATCAAGCCGGGTCTCGGTGTCGTGCCCGCGCACCTTGGTGCGACGGACTGGTACTCCATGAGCGAGAACGGCGCACTCGCGACGACAGCCGAGGATGCCGCGCTCCTGCTCTCCGTCATGGCGGGCAATCCGAGCCTGGCGCAGGTCGCGCCGCTTGAGGATCGCCTCCACGTCGCGGTGTCCTTCCGTGCGCCGGTCGCCGGCGTGGCCGTCGATCCCGCGTGGGCAGCGGCGGCCGATCGCCTAGGGTCGATGCTGCGCGGTGCCGGCCACGACGTACGCAATGCCGAGCCAGTGTCACCGACGGACGCTGCAGGCAGTGCTGCGGCGATCGCGGGCCTGGCGCGCTGGTTCGCGGGCACCGCAGCCGACGCGGACGAGCTCGACTCGGCTCGCCTCGAGCCACGCGTGCGCCGTCACGCGATGCTCGGCCGCCTCGTGCGCCGCACACCGCTCATGGACGAGCGGCTGCGCGAGTCGTGGATCCGTCACGCCGATGATTTCCTCCGCGAGTACGACGTACTCATCACTCCCGCACTCGCCCAGCCCCCGATCAACGCACGCCGCTGGTTCACTGGTGGCTGGGCGTCGACGATGCTGGCGAACATCCGCTACGCGCCGTTCGCTGCTCCGTGGAACCTCGCGGGGATGCCGGGCATCGTCATCCCCATGGGGGTCCATCCGCAGGCGGGCACACCGGTCGCCGCGCAGGTCGTCGCCCGTCGCGGCCGTGAGTCGCTACTGCTCTCCATCGCCGCGTGGGTGGAGCGCACGCGACCCTGGCGGCGTACCGCTCCCGGCTTCCCCGACTAGGGACCGAGGCCGTCTCCTGCAGCGGAGTCACCGCGAGTGTGCGGTTATGTGCGGTGAATGGGTCGATGGCGTGCGCACAACTGCACACTCGACGTGAGAAGGGCGGTCAGGTGTCGGCGGTACGCCGCAGTGTCTCGGGCATGACGAGGACGAAGACGAGCGCGATCGCCGAGATGGCCGCGCCCGCCGCGAAGGCCCACTCGAAGCCGTAGAGGTCGAGCAGCAGTCCGCCCAGCAGCGGGCCGATGACCGCGCCGATGTCCGACACCATCTGGAACGCCGCGACCACGCTGCCCCCCTGGCGACCACCCATGATGTCGCCGACCACAGCGGAGGGGGCTGAGCCGAGGAACGCCGCGCCGACCGCCATCACCGCCATGCTGAGGAAGAACACCACGAGCGCGATCGATGGCGACCCGGTGGTGAGCTCGTCGATCGCGAGCATGAGCATGCCGACGACCGTCGCCACGGTGCCGACGATCATCGCGGGGCGCCGGCCGCGCAGGTCGGTGAGGCGGCCCGCGGGCAGGAGGAAGACGGCCTGCACCGCCGCCCCCACGAGGAAGGCCCATCCGGACAGGCTCGGTCCCTGCTTCAGGCCCTCGATGACGAAGAGCGGGATGAGTGCCGAGCGCAGCCCGAAGGCCGTGAGTCCGGTGGCGAGATTCACCGCCAGCGCGGCACGGTAGGCGCCGTTGCGCAGTGCCTCGCGCAACTCGGCCCAGCCGCCTGGGCGCACGTCCGCATCGACGACGGGTGAGGCCTCGCTTGATTGCTCGACCGCTGCCTCGCGCGCGGCCAGGCGTGCGGGGGAGAGGAAGACCAGGGCGATGACGGTCGCCACGGCGAGGGTCCCGGCGTAGAAGAAGAACGGCGCGCGGATCGAGAGGGCGAGCAGGATGCCCCCGATGGCCGGCCCGGTTACGCCGCCGACGAGGAATCCCCCCTGCCATGCAGCGGCGGCGCGTCCGCGCTGGGCCGCCTCTACGACGCGCAGGAGCAGCGCCATGGCGGAGACGGTGAACATCGCCGAGCCGACACCGCCGATCCCGCGCAGCACGAGGAGCTGCGGGTAGGACTGCGACAACCCAGCAAAGAAGCTGGACACGGCGACGATGGCGAGTCCGAGAGCGAGGACATTGCGCTCGCCGAAGCGATTCGTCCACGCGCCCGCAAAGGGCGAGGATACGAAGCGCATGAGCGCGAACGCCGACACGACGGCCGAGGCAGCGAGGGCGGATACCCCGAAGGACTCGGCGAAGATCGGGATCGAAGGGATGACGATGCCGAAGCCCAGGGCGACGAAGAACGCGATGCTCGCCAGCACCGCCACCTCGACCGGCAGGTCCTTGAGGAGAGGCAGGCGGCTACGCACGATGCTCGAGCCTACGTCCCGGCCCCGCAGCGTCTCCGGTCAGGCTGAGCGGCGGCGTCCCTTGCGCGCGCGGACATAGTCGGTCACGACGTAGTCGCCCAGACGATCCCCGTCGGCCGCGAAGACACGTCCCCCATTGCGCCGGGCCATGGCGTCGAGGAAGCGCTCCAGGCGCGGGTCGTCTCCCAGCCGGAACCAGGAGATGGGTACGCCGCGCCGCGTGAGCCGGTCGACCTCCGCGACCGTGAGCTCGATCGTCTCGCGATCCGGCGGCCACATGAACCACCAGTCCGGGCCGCCCGACGCCGTGGGCGTGGGCAGGAGGTGAGCGGTGGGCTCACCATCCGTCACGACGAGGCACACCGGCTCGGCATCGCGATGCCGATCGAGGAAGCGCCCCGCGAGCATGAGCGCGTGATGGAGGTTGGTGCCCTGGATATCGCTCGCCGCGAGGTCGGGAAGCTCCTCGGTGTTCACCGTCCGCGCGAGGTTGGCGAAGGTGATCACCTGCAGTGCATCGAGCGGGTACGCCGAGGCCGCGAGCGCCTGCAGGGCCATGGCGGTCGTCTTCGCCGCGCGCCAGGTGTCGTTCATCACCATGGAGAAGGACTGGTCGACGAGCAGCGCGACGGCAGCCCGCGTGCGCGTCTCGGTCTCGCGCACCTCGAAGTCCTCCGCACGCAGGCCGGGGGATCGCGTGCCCTCGGTGAGTCCGCGCCGCACGGCGTTGCCGACGGTGCGCACGACATCGAGGGGCTGCTCGTCGCCGAACTCCCACGGCCGTGACTGACCGGTGAACTCACCCGCCGCACCGGCGTCGTGGATCTCGTGGTCACCGCGTGGCCCCGCATCGAGATCGGCGAAGACCCGGCGCAGTGCGGTGCGGCCGATGCGCCGCACGGCCTTCGGGCTCAGCTCGGATCGCTCGGTGAGGTAGCCCTGCTCGCGCAACTCGCGCTCGATCTCGCGCAGGCGCTCGATGTCGTCGGCCGCCTGGCGTCCGAGGGCGCGCTCGATGGCCTCGACATCGACGTCGTCGAGCGTCGCTCCCGGGTAGTCCTGGGACAGCTGCGCCTCGAGTGCCTCGAGGTCGGCCATCTCGGCGAGTGCTTCGGTGGCGTCGGGAAGTCCGAGGCCCCGCTCGCCCTGCATGCGCTGGCGCCCCTGCCACGGCAGGTCCGGGCGCAGGGCGCGCAGGTGATCCTGCAGCTGCGCCATCTCGGAGGCGAGGTCCATGTCCTGCCAGGCCTGCTCCATGAGCCCGGCGAGCTCCTCGCGCTGCTCGGGCGTCATCGAGTCGAGCATCCGCTGCATCGCGGCAGCGCGGCGTGCGAGGTCGTCGAGCAACTGCTCGAAGGACTCGGGGCGGTCGGGGAAGAACTCCCCGTGCTTGTCCATGAACTTTTCGAAGTCCTCGCTGATGTCCTCCCCGCGCCGATGCTTGTCCATCATCGCGTTGAGGTCGGCCAGCATGTCTTTCATCGCCTTCTGCTGCTCCGGCGATCCGGGGTTCTGCAGCGCCTGCGACATCCCCTTGAACTGCTGGTCGAGCACATCGCGGCGGAGCATGTCCTTGATCTCGTCGTACGCCGTCTGCGCCTCCGGGGATCGCCAGTCGTAGTCGGCGAGCTCGCGCACCGCACGCGAGGTGTCCTCGGGCAGCGTGTCGAGCATCGCCTCGCGGAAGCGCGCATCGTCGGAAGGATCGGGGAAGAGCGCACTCCGCTCGTGCTCCAGGGCCTCGTCGAGTTTGTCGCGGATCTTCTCGAGCAGGCCGTCGAGGCGCCCGGACTTCTGGAGCTCGCGGCGACGCTGCTGCAGGCGGCGGCGCAGGTCGTCGAGTCCGCGCGCACCATCCATGCCCCGGCGCAGGAGGTCGCGCAGTGCTTCCCGCACGGAGGAGCCGTCGAGGATGCGGTCGGCGAGTGCGTCGACCGCCGCACCCGCATCGACGGGCTCGGCGAGGGGATCGGGACCCCCGTGGAAGGCGCCGTAGCGGTAGCGCACCTACTCCTCCGACGAGGTGGTGGCGTAGCGCACGCGGCCGTCGGCCTCGTCCTTGTCGATGCGGCGCGTGAGCCACAGTCCCTCGAGTGCGAATTCGACGCACGCGGCGGCGACACCGGCCGTGGGCTCGGCTTCGGGACCCTCCGTCGCGGCAATGAGTCGCCCGAGGCCCTCCCAGGCACCCGCGGCATCGAGCAGTCCGGTCGCGGTGACGAGATCGCCGGCCTCGATCGTGCCGCCTTCGTCGAGCAGTGCTACGAGCGGAGTCAGATCCACCCCGCCGAGGTGGCGCCGGTAGGTCTCGGCGACGGCCTTGCGCGCGAGATGCTGCAGCACCTCCTCCTCGCGACCCTCCTCGCTCACCTCGAACTCCACCTTGCCGCGCAGGGTGGGCACGACACCCGCGAGATCACCGACACGCGCCACCGGCTCGTCGGCGGTGATGGCCGCGCGACGCAGTGCCGCACCCGCGAGGGCCTCGGCGGCGGCGATCGCGAAGCGCGCGGACACACCGCTGCGCTGGTCGACCGCGCCGGACTCGCGCACCAGGCGCGTGAAGCGGGCGATCACCTCGAGCAGGTGCAGGGGCACGATCGCGACGAGATCGGCCTCCTGCGCGATGAGGCCGATCTCATGCTGCACGTCGTACGGGTAGTGAGTGGTGATCTCCGCGCCGAAGCGGTCCTTCATCGGCGTGATGATGCGCCCGCGATTGGTGTAGTCCTCGGGGTTGGCACTCGCCATGACGAGCAGGTCGAGGGGCAGGCGCAGGGTGTAGCCGCGCACCTGGATATCCCGCTCCTCGAGCACGTTGAGCAGCGCCACCTGGATGCGCTCGGCGAGGTCGGGGAGCTCGTTGATCGCGAAGATGCCGCGGTTGGTGCGGGGCACCAGGCCGAAGTGGATCGTCTCGGGATCGCCGAGCGTGCGGCCCTCGGCGACCTTGACCGGATCGACATCGCCGACGAGATCGCCGACGGAGGTGTCGGGCGTCGCGAGCTTCTCGCCGTAGCGCTCGCTGCGGTGACGCCAGGTCACGGGAGTGGTATCGCCCATCTCCTCGACGACCCGTCGCGCGAAGGCGCTCACCGGCTCCATCGGATCGTCATTGACCTCGGAGCCCTCCACCACCGGGATCCACTCGTCGAGCAGCGTCACCAGGGTGCGGATGAGGCGCGTCTTGCCCTGGCCGCGCTCGCCGAGCAGCACGATGTCGTGGCCCGCGAGCAGTGCGCGCTCCACCTGGGGGATGACCGTGTCGTCGAAGCCCACGATGCCGGGGAACGTCGGCTCACCGGCGGCGAGACGCGCCACGAGATTGGCGCGGATCTCCTCCTTGACCGTGCGCGGCACGTAACCGCTGGCACGCAGTGCCCCGAGTGTGCGGGGCAGGTCCGCCGGGACGGGGGGAGCGAGGCTTGTCATGACCCGACGGTACGTCAGGATGGGGGACATGGCGCCCGGAGGCCCGAGCATTGCCCGGTGCTCCTCCGCGCTGCGCCGAGGGCTGGACTCGGCGGTTCCCGAGGCGGTGCGGGTCGCCCTGGATGATCTCGGTGCGCGACCTCACCTCGCCATCGTCCAGGTGAGCGCCCCGGGAGAGCCCCTCGCCGCTGGCCGAGCATTGGCGCACATCGCCTCCCTTATCGACGAGGTCGCCCACGGCTGCGTGGTGATCGGGTCGAACGCGCACGGTGTCATCGGCGATCTCGCATCCGTGGAGATGCAGCCGGCCGTGTCCGTGTGGTTCGCGCATCTGCCGGATGCTCGTCCACGCGGATTCCGCCTCGCGACCATCCCCGCCCCGCACGGAGGTCTCGCACTCACCGGCCTGCCCGACCTCAGCGACGACGACCGGCTCGCGCTCCTCCTCGCCGACCCGTGGACCCTTCCGGCCGATGAGGTCGTCGCGGCGTTCGCGCGCGTCGACGGCCCGCTCCCCGTCGTCGGCGGACTCGTCTCGGGCGGACAACGACGCGGTGACTCGCGCCTCATGCTCGACGGCGCGGTCTTCGACAACGGCGGTGTTGGGGTCGTCCTCGACCGCGCGGCCCCGGTCCGTGTCGTGGTGAGCCAGGGATGCCGGCCGATCGGGGATCCCATGACCGTGACGTCGGCCGAGGGCACCGTCATCCGCGAGCTCGCCGGACGTCCCGCCCTCGAGCGGCTGCGCGAGGTCGTGTCCGCACTCGACACCGATGATCAAGCCCTCGCCGTACGAGGCCTGCACGTCGGGATCGCCCGCGACCCGCGCGTGGACGGCGCCCATGCAGGGGACTTCGTCATCCGCGGGATCCTCGGCGTCGATGCCCAGAGCGGTGCCGTGTCCGTGGGCGATGACGTCGGTATCGGATCGCTGGTGAGGTTGCACTTGCGCGATGCCGACTCGGCGGATGCTGACCTGCGCACCGTCGTCGGTCTCGTCGGCCGCGATCAGGATGTCGCCGGGGCGTACCTCGTCACGTGCAACGGGCGCGGCGGCGCGATGTTCACGAGCTCGGACCACGATGCCGCCATCGTCCGCGAAGGCCTTGGCACCATGGCCGTGGGCGGATTCTTCGCCGCCGGGGAGATCGGACCCGTCGGCGGCGACAATCACCTCCACGGATTCACCGCCGTACTCCTCGTGGTCGATCCGTCCGTCGATGGCGACGGGCCCGTCGAGGTCAGCCGCCCGGTCGACTGGGACACGGAGTTCGACGTCGCGCGATTCGATGCGGAGTTGCGCGACTTCCTCGGCCCCACCTGAGTCGTCATCCACAGGCCCGCGTGCCGGTCTGTGCGCGGGCGCCGCTGACGCCTACCGTGGGCCCGTGACCTCCCGTGACCAGCACCGCTCCGCCGTGTACGCCGCGGAGGAGCAGTGGGCGCGCCAGCTGGCGCGAGGGGGCGCCGTGGACTTCTTCGGATCCCCCCTGCAGATCCCGCGGGAGCGACGATTCGCCGACATCGACTCCGTGCAGCGGTACGTCGACGCGGTGCTCGGCCTCATCGGCGTCGTCACCCGCTGGCCCGGCCTCACTCCCGTGCGCGTGCGCGAGCGCGCTGGCACGGGCCGGGCGCACTACTCCGACGGGGTGATCGCCCTCCCGCTCCAGGGCCTCGTGGGCGAGCGCTGGGCCGCTCGCGAATCCGTCGTGCTCCACGAGGTCACGCACCACCTCGTCGCGCATGCGCATCCGGCGGCGGCCGCACACGGCCCGGAGTTCTGCGGTGACGAGGTGCTGCTCGTCGAACTCGTCCTCGGACCCGAGGCGGCCCTGCTCCTGAGGGCGGCGTTCGACGGAGCAGGCATCCCCGTCGCAGAGCGGGTGCGATGAGCCATCTGGCCCGGCGGTCCGGCGGAGCCGGACCTATCGGGCTGGATCGCATCGCCGCGCTGCTCGTCAAGGCCGAGCGCAGCGACAATCCCCATGAGGCGGAGGCCTATCTCGCCAAGGCGCAGGCACTCGCCACCCAGGCGAGCGTCGATCTCGCCGTCGCGCGCGCTCTCACTGCCCGTCGCGAGGCGCGAGAGCAGCCGGTGAGTGTCACGATCACGATCGGCGAGCGCGGCAAGCGTGCCAACACCCACCTCGTGAGCCTCTTCGTCACCGTCGGTCAGTGCAACTCACTGCAGGTGGACATCGCCCACAACTCCACGTATGTCATCGCCTACGGCATGCCGAGCGACATCGAGCTCGTGGAGGCGCTCTTCGCCTCACTCGCGACTCAGATGACCTCGTCGGCCACGACCTGGCTCGCGATCGGCGAGTGGAAGGGCGACACCTACGTCTCACGTGACGGCTGGCGCAAGCCGCACACCGCCCAGACTGCTCGCGCGGCGTTCTACCGTGCCTTCATCGATCGGATCGGCGACCGACTACAGGAAGCCCGCGAGCAGGTGCTCGCCGAGGCGCAGCGGCAGCGCGTGGAGATCCCCGCTGAAGTGCCCGGCGGCACTGCCGTCGCGACAACAGGCGCGCTGGTGCTGCGCGGTAAGGAGACCGAGGTGCGGTCGTTCTATCGCAAGTCCTCGACCGCGCGCGGCCGTTGGTCGGGCTACTCCGGCTCGGTGAGCCGGCGGGGCGGGAGTGCGTCACGGGCCGGCCGCGAGGCCGCAGACCGCGCGCGCACGACGAGTGCCAAGGGCATCGGGGCCAAGGGCCCCGGTCTGAGCGCCTAGCGCCGATGCAGTGACATGGGCATGCCGTCCCGCGTGCGCAGGGTGACGGCAGGCATCGGCCGAGTGTCGACACCGGGCATGAGACGGGGTGTCCAGCGCTGGGCCAGCGTGGCCAGGACGAGAGTGGCTTCGGTCCATGCGAACTGCTCGCCGATGCACCGCCGATTGCCCCAGCCGAAGGGGAACCACGCGCCGCGCGGCTGACCGGGAGCATCCTCGCTGAAGGCACCCTCGGCGTCGATCCAGCGCTGCGGGCGGAAGGCAAGCGAGGCATCCCACCAGCGCGGACTGCGATGCAGTGCGAACTGGCTCGCGAGCGTGAGCGCGCCGGCAGGGATGGTCCAGCCCGCGACGTCGATATCGGCGAGCGTGCGGCGACCCTGGACCCACGCGGGCGGATACAGGCGGATCGCCTCGGCCACCACGGCCCGTGTGCGCGGAAGCAACGCCATATCGGCCATGGTGGGCGTACGGCCCGCGAGGACCGCGTCGAGCTCCTCGTGCAGCCACTCCGCGCGCTCGGGATGCTGCGCCAGCAGCATCCACGTCCAGGTGAGCGTCATCGCCGTTGTCTCGTGGCCGGCCATGACCAGGGTCATGGCCTCGTCGCGGACCTGTGCGTCGTCGAGACCCACACCTTCCTCCTGCGCGGCCAGCAGCATGCTGAGCATGTCGCCGTTGTCCCCGGAGACTCGGTGCTCGTCGATGATCCGCTGGACCATCATGTCCATGCGAGCGGATGCCTCGAGGGCGCGTCGACGCGCGGGCGTTGGGATGCGCAGCACCTGCGGCCCAAGGAACAGTCGTGTGCCCATACCGCTGAGCAGCGCCTCCAGGGCGTCGCCGACCTCGCGCGCGTCTCCGCGGAGGTCCGCGCCGAAGAGGGTGCGCCCCACGATCGCAAGTGTGAGCGCCGACATGTCCGCCTGCATGTCGACGGACCTGCCTTCGGCCCATGTCGTCTCGTGGGCCTCGGTGAGCGCGACCATGTCCTCGGCGTACCCGGCGATGCGATCGCGGTGGAAGGCGGGCTGCACGAGGCGGCGATTGCGCAGGTGCACCTCGCCCTCGCTGGTGAGCAGGCCATTGCCGAGCACCGCCTTGGCGCCCTGGAGGCCCCGGCCCTTCATCGTCTGTCGTCCGTGGTCGATGAAGACCTCGACGATGGCAGCGGGATCGGTGAGTGCGTAAGCGTGCTCGCCCGCGAGCCGCATGTGCGCCATGACCGGGTAGGTGCGCTCGAGCTCCACCATGAACCACGGTGCGGCGCCCAGGCCCGTCATGCCGCGCAGGGCACGCAGGGGTGAGGGGCCGGGGGGCCGGGCGATGTCGCGTCGCCGATCCCGGGGGATGGGCACGTCGGAGTGCGCGACGCGCTCCTGGGCCAGTCGCGCGGCCGCCTTGATGTCGGGTTCCGTCATGGTCACCCCACCAGTCTCACCGGGAGGGCGGTCACCGGGTCCTCCGGGGGCCGACGTCTGCCAGGATGCGTCCGTGACGCAGACGGTGACGCTCGCGGATATCGAGGCAGCAGCCGGGCGCCTGGAGGGCGTCGTCCGCCAGCTGCCCGTCCATTCCGCGCGTTGGCTCTCCGACCGTGTCGGAGGCCCCGCATTCCTCGCGACCGAGAATCTCCAGCGCGCGGGATCCTTCAAGATCCGCGGTGCGTACAACCGGCTCAGTCAGTTGAGTGACGCCGAGCGCGCAGCGGGAGTCGTCGCTGCCTCCGCGGGGAACCACGCCCAGGGGGTTGCCCTCGCCGCGTCGATGCTCGGCATCCGCTCGACGATCTACATGCCTCGATCGGCGAGCATGCCCAAGGTCATCGCGACCAAGGACTACGGCGCGGACGTGCGCTTCCACGGCGCGACACTGGACGAGGCCATCGTTGAGGCCCGTGCCTTCGCTGAGGCGACCGGCGCGATCTTCATCTCGCCTTTCGATCACGTCGACATCGTCGCGGGGCAAGGCACGCTGGGCCTGGAGATCCTCGAGCAGGTCCCCGAGGTGCGCACGGTCGTGGTCTGCACCGGTGGTGGCGGCCTCCTGGCGGGTGTTGCCCTCGCGATCAAGTCGAAGCGCCCGGATGTACGCATCATCGGCGCTCAGGCAGCGGGCGCAGCGGCGTACCCACCGTCGCTCCTCGCCGGTCACCCGGTGCCGCTGCGCACGATGCGCACGATGGCCGATGGCATTGCGGTGGGGCGCCCCGGTGACGTGCCGTTCGCGCTCATCCAGCGCTATGTCGACGACATCCGCGTGGTGTCGGAGGACATGCTCGCCAAGGCCCAGCTCCAGCTCCTCGAGCGATCCAAGCTCGTCGTGGAGCCCGGGGGTGCCGCGGCCGTGGCCGCGATCATGGACGACCCCACGTCCTTCGAATCCCCCGTCGTGGCGGTGCTCTCGGGAGGCAACGTCGACCCGCTCGTCATGATGCGGGTCATCCGCCACGGACTCACCGCCGGCGGCCGCTTCACCCAGATCACGGTCCACGTGCCCGACCGACCGGGATCCCTCGCGGGACTGCTCACCGAGATCGGATCGCTCGACGCGAATGTGGTCGACGTCTCCCATCTGCGCACCAATCCGCGTCTCGCCGTCGACGAGGTCGAGATCACGATCGACTTGGAGACGCGCGGCGCCGACCATCGCGAGCAGTTGCTCGATCACCTGCGCCAGCGCGGGTACCGCATCACCGAGGTCCAGTAGTTGCGGGTAGCGTTTGCGCCGTGTCCGACATCATCGAGGCTCGCGGCCTCGTCAAGAAGTACGGCGATGTCATCGCGCTCGATGGCCTCGACCTGAGCGTGCCTGAGGGGACGGTCTACGGACTGCTCGGCCCCAACGGCGCGGGCAAGACGACGACCGTCCGGATCCTCACGACGCTCCTGCAGCCTGATGCCGGCACGGCGACAGTCGACGGTCTGGACGTCGTCAAGAAGCCCAACGCCGTACGCCGCATCATCGGCCTCACGGGGCAGTACGCCGCCGTCGACGAGTACCTCACCGGTCGGGAGAACCTCCGGATGTTCGGCGACCTCTACCACCTGCCCTCGGCGTATGTGAAGGCGCGCAGTGACGAACTCCTCGAGCGCTTCGACCTCACCGATGCGGCTGATCGCTCGCTGCGCACGTACTCGGGCGGCATGCGCCGCCGCCTCGACCTCGCGGCCAGTCTCATCGCGAAGCCGCGCGTGCTCTTCCTCGACGAGCCCACGACGGGCCTCGACCCGCGCTCGCGCATCGGGCTCTGGGAGGTCATCACCGACCTCGTTGCAGACGGCACGACCGTGCTGCTCACCACGCAGTACCTGGAGGAAGCAGACCAACTGGCCGAGGAGATCGTCGTCATCGATCGCGGCCGTGTCATCGCTCAGGGCACGTCCGATGTGCTCAAGGACCAGGTGGGCGGTGATCGACTCGAGGTCGTCGTCGAGGATCCGGCGCAGATCGATGCGGCGGCACAGGCCCTGCGTTCGGTGGCGACAGGAGAGGTGACGGTCAACCGCGACGATCACCGCGTCGTCGCCCCCGTGGTGGGTGGTTCCCTGACCCTCGTCGATGCCGTGCGCTCGCTCGATTCGGCGCATGTAGCCATCGCTGACGTCGCGCTGCGCAGACCCACGCTCGACGACGTCTTCCTTTCGCTGACCGGTCACACCGCCGAAGAGGAGCAGGCATGAGCACCGCCGTCCCCACGCGTTCGCGACCGATCATCGGCTGGGGTCTGCACGACGGTCTCGTCGTAGCCCGCCGCAATCTCATCCAGACGATCCGCGTACCCGAGCTCCTCTTCTTCTCCATCGTGCAGCCGGTCATCTTCGTGCTGCTCTTCGCCTTCGTCTTCGGCGGCGCGATCCCGATCCCGGGATCCGATCCGACGACGGCACCGGATTCCAGCATCTACCGGCAATACCTCATGCCCGGCATCTTCGGTCAGACGGTCGCTTTCGCATCGGCTGCCGCGACCGTAGGCCTAGCCGAGGATATGAAGCGCGGCATCATCGATCGCTTCCGCTCGCTGCCCATGGCATCGGGCGGCGTACTCATCGGGCGCACCTTCGCCGACGCGGCGCGACAGGTCCTCGTCCTCTTCGTGCTCAGTATCACCGGTCTGCTCATCGGATGGCGCATCAACGACGGCATCGTCAACGCCATCTATGCCTACCTGCTGCTCCTTCTCTTCGCCTACACGGTGGCGTGGATCGGATCCTGGATCGGGCTCTACATGCCCAATCCGGAGACCGCCCAGACCGCGGGCCTGGTGTGGCTCTTCCCGCTGACCTTCCTCTCCAACGCCTTCGTGCCCATCACCGCCATGCCGGAGTGGCTGCAGCCCATCGCGCAGTGGAACCCGATTTCCTCGCTCGTGCTGGCCACGCGGCAGCTCTTCGGCAACCCCACGGGGATCATCGGCGATGCGTGGCCGCAGCAGAACCCGATCGCCTACACGCTGATCTCATGCGCCGTGCTCATCGGCATCTTCGCGCCGCTCGCGGTGCGGCGTTACCGCACGGCGACGAGCCGCTAGCCGGCGTACGGCTGAGCGGCGATGATCTCGACCGTCACCTGCTTGCCGTTAGCCAGGGCGTACGTGGCCGTGTCGCCCACGCGTGTGCCCAGCACCGCCTGGCCGAGTGGTGACGTCGGGGAGTAAACCTCGACGGAGGCGTGTGCGGCCTCCTCACGGGAGCCGAGCAGGAAGGTCTCCTCGTCGCCGAACTCGACGAAGCGCACTGTCACCACCTTGCCCGGGGCGACCTCATCGTGCTCGGCCTCGGGCGCACCGATCTGGGAGTTCTCGAGCAACTGCTTGAGCTGGCGGATGCGGGCTTCGTTCTTGCCCTGCTCCTCCTTGGCAGCGTGGTAGCCGCCGTTCTCCTTGAGATCGCCCTCCTCGCGCGCGGCCTCGATGCGCTTGGTGATCTCGGCGCGGCGCGGCCCCGACCTCTCCTCGAGCTCCTGCTCGAGTCGGTCGTAGGCCTCCTGGGTGAGCCAGGTGATCTCAGTGCTCATCGGGACAGGGTACGGCGTGGCCTCAAACCCCGCCCGCGTGGGAGAAACGGTGGATACCGGCCGATCCTCGGCCCGCATCGCCCGTTTGTCCCGCTTAGCGGGAGAAACGGACTCCCCGGCTCAGGCCGGAGTCCAGAGCCTGATGCGGACTCCGCCTCAGGCCGGAGTCCATGGCTGCTCCGGCGGCACCACCCCGGGCGGGAACTGCGGCGGGACCACGCGCTCGGGAGGGGATCCCGCCTGGCAGGCGAGGATCTCGACCACGTACGCCGGTGCCAGGGTCCGCAGGGAGTACGTGATCTGCTCGTAGGAGGTCCCCCGCGGGATGCCGGCGACGGCGTACCCCACATCGATGCGCGACTCGTCCTGGGCGCGGATGACGCAGTACACGTCCCACTCGGCGGAGCGACGTATGTCGAAGGTCACATCCACGCGGTCCGCCGAGATGTCATTCCATGCCAGTAGCTCGTAGGTGACCTTGGGGGAGACGAGATTGAAACTCACGAAGGCCAGCGCCGCGATGAAGGCGGCGATACCGAGGATTCCCGCGATGAGGGGCAGCGGCGACCTGCGCCCGACGCCGTAGCGCGCCTGGAGGTCGGGGGGCAGGCTGCGCCCGTCGATGGCACTGCTCACGGCACCTCCCGTCGCGTCATCGGCGTTCCCTTGGGAGACTAGCGGGGTGCCCGAGCCCCTTCGCCTCATGGCGGTCCATGCGCATCCCGACGACGAGTCGAGCAAGGGTGCCGCGACCCTGGCCCACTACGCCAAGGAGGGCGTCGAGGTCCTCGTGGTGACGTGCACGGGGGGCGAGCGCGGCGATGTGCTCAACCCGGCCGCTCAGGCCGATGTCGATGCTCTCGGCATCGCTGAAGTACGTCGCCAGGAGATGGCCGAGGCCGCGCGCATCCTCGGCGTGGACCATGCCTGGCTGGGCTTCGCGGACTCTGGCTACCCCGAGGGCGATCCGCGGCCGCCGCTGCCGGAGGGCTGCTTCGCCGACCTTCCGCTGGAGGTCGCATCGTCTCCGCTCGTGCGACTCGTCCGGGAGTTCCGTCCGCACGTCATCACGACGTACGACGAGAACGGCGGTTACCCGCACCCCGATCACATCCGCTGCCACGAGGTCTCGATGGAGGCCTTCACCAAGGCCGGGGATCCCGACGCCTATCCCGACGTCGCGGGTACGCCGTGGCAGCCGCTCAAGCTCTACTACAACATGGCCTTCACCCGCGATCGCGTGATGACCTTCCACGAGGCGCTCATCGCTGCCGGCAGGGAGTCCCCGTACGCCGAGTGGCTGGAGGACTGGGACGAGGGCGAGGAAGACCGTGTCACGACGCGCGTGCGCGTCGATGACTACTTCCCCCAGCGCGATGACGCCCTGCGCGCGCATCGCACGCAGGTCGACCCCGAGGGTATGTGGTTTGCCGTGCCCCTCGACATGCAGCGCGAATTGTGGCCCACCGAGGACTACCACCTCGCGATCTCGCACGTGGAGACGCAGGTGCCGGAGTCGGATCTCTTCGCGGGCATCCGGGAGGGATGATGGTGGATGTGACCTCCCTCCTCGCCGCACTCCTGCTCGAGGAGAGCCCTCTGCCGAGCCCACTGCCGGAGGAGCCCCCCATCGACCCGTCACGGGTCACGCCGGGCCTGCTCGCGCTCGTGTCCTTCGTCTTCCTCGTCGTCGCGATCGTGCTGCTCTATCGGTCGATGCGTAAGCAGATCGGGAAGGTCGATCCCAATCTTCCCGACGGTCCCGGTGACGCCGAGCGCGCAGCCGATGCGCGCTACACCGAGGAGGCTGAGGAGCGCGGCGCTCAGGAGTCCGGCACCCGGGAGCAGGGTTCGCAGGAATCGGGCGCCGACGAGCCGCCGACCCGCTGACATGGCGGTCAGCGCGCGCAATGTCGCGCTCACACTCCTCGCCCTAGTCCTCTCGGCCCTGTGCATCGTGGCCGGTCTGTGGCAGGGGTCGCGCACGCGCGACATCGTCGACGCGGAGCGGGCCGCAGTGGCAGCGCCCATCCCGGTGCTCGAAGCCGCGAGCGTCGAGGGCTTCCCCGCGACATCCGTCGGTCGCCCGGTGACAGCCAGCGGTGACTACTCCGATGCCGAGCAACTCCTCGTCGCGCCGCGTGAGTTGGACGGACGCCCCGGGGAGTGGGTCATCACGCCCTTCGTCGTCGACGGCGTCACTGTGGCGGTGCTCCGCGGCTGGGTCGACTCCCCGACCAGCCCTGCGCTCGCGGTGCCCACGGAGCCGGTGCGCCTCGAGGGGGCACTGCAGCCCTTCGAGGAGTTCTACGCCGAGCAGGCGCGCCGCCCGGACGGCACCCTCGTCGCGGTCTCGCGCACGGAGATCGAAGCCGCCTGGGGTACGCCCGTGGTCTCCCTCGTCCTCGTGCTGGGCCGCCAGGATCCGGCGTCCGCTCCCGCGCCGGCTCCCGTGCCGCTCACCGTGCAGACCGCGGATGTGCCGTTCCCTTTGCAGAATGCCGCCTACACGCTGCAGTGGTTCGTCTTCGCCGGCTTCGTCTGGGTCATGTGGTGGCTCTGGGTCATCCGGCGCAGTCCGTCCGACACGGATAGCCTGGACGGATGAGCGGTCTCAGCGGCGCACTCCTGCGCTTTCGCATCATGGCCTGGGTCACCGGCGTTCTCCTCGCCGTCATGTCGGTGGTCTTCCTGCCGCTGAAGTACGTCTTCGGGCTGACCGACGGTGGGATCCTCGGCACGATCTATGCCATCGGTTGGCAGGCACACGGCTGGCTCTACGTGCTCTACGTCGCGACCGGACTGGACATCTCCTTCCGGATGCGCTTCACCGTGGTGCGCACCGTCGCCGTGCTTCTGGCCGGCACGATTCCCTTCGCCTCCTTCTTCGCCGACCACTACGTCGCGCGCAGCGTGCAGCAGAGACTCGCCGAGCAGCCCTCCTGAGCAGTCAGGCGTGCGGGGCATCCTCCACGCGCGCGGCGGGATTGCGATCCGGTCGCGTCGCGAGGTAGGAGCCGAGCAGCACAAGCGGGAAGCCCAGCACGAGTCCCCAGGTGATCGGCTCGCTGAGCACGATCACGCCGAGCAGCACCGCGACCGCCGGGTTGAGGAAGGTGATCACCGTCATGCGCGACGGCCCGACCTCGGCGACAAGCGCAAAGAACATCAGGAACGCGATGGCCGTGGCCACCACTCCCAGCACGACGATCGACCACCATGCCGAGGCAGGGACGGGGCTGGTCGGTCGCTGCACCCACGCGAGCGGTGCGTAGAGGATCGCGTTGCCCGCGAGGGCGAGGCTGATCACCGCAAGCGGAGGCGCTCCCGCGAGCTTGGTGGAGATGACGATCGGGCCGAGTGCGTAGCCCACCACGGTGATCGCCGCCGCCCCGACCGCCCACCACTGGTCACCGGGGATGTCGAGGCCCACGAGCACGGCTACGCCGCTGATGCCGACCGCGAGGCCGATGACGCGCAGGCCGCCCAGGCGCGCGTCGAGTCCCAGGAGTCGCGCGAGGACCGCGGCCACGATCGGGACAGCGGCGATGAGCAGGGCGGTCGTCGAACTCGTCAGCTGTGTCTCGGCGTACCCGAGCATGAGGAAGGGTCCGGTGATCTCGACTAAGCCGAAGAGCGCGATCCAGGGGAGGTAGGGCCGGATCCCGCGAAACTGTCCACGCACCAGCGCGACCGGCAGGAGGAGGAGTGCAGCGAGGCCGACGCGCAGGGCCACCATGACGGACGGCTCGACGTACTCCACCGCGATGCGGATGAAGAGGTACGGCGTGCCCCAGATGATCGAGAGCGCGATGAAAAGGGTCAGGCCTCGGCGGGTCATCGATCAGTCCTCGTGAGCGGCGCTGATCAGAAGGTCGGCACGGGCGAGGTGAAGGTGCCGATGGCGACGGCGATGAGCCAGAGGACGGCCAGGGCGATCCCGATGTATCCCGTGACGAGCCCGGCGATCGCGTAGCCACGCCCCGGGGCGCCCGTGTTGCGTGTCTGCGTGAGCCCGATGTGGCCGAAGATCACCGCGAGGATGGGCATGACGGGGAAGAAGATGAGGCACAGGCCGGCCGTGATGCCGAGGATGCCGAGGATCATCGAGGCGAGCGCCATGCCGTTGGTCTTGGGCTTCGCGGCGTACGGCGTTGGGAATCCGGGCTGGGGAGCGTAGCCGTACGCAGGCTGAGGTGCGGGTGGCTGAGGTGCGGGTGGCTGAGGTGCGGGTGGCTGCGGCGACGCGTAGAACGGCTGCTCGTCGGGGTTCGTCGGCGTGCTCATGGCGACAGCCTAGGCGTGTCATCACGCGTCTCCGGCAGGCGCCACTCCACCTCGCGCGCGTAGGGCGTGAGCCCCCGGCCCACGTAGGTGGCGAGTGCAGCAGGACCGTCCAGGGTGCAGGTGTGCACCCAGACGCGACGGGTCCCGGGCAGCCGCCACGCCTCGGTGAGCACCTCGGCGAGCCACCAGCGACCCAGCCCGCGCCCGATGGCCTCGGGCAGCAGCCCGAAGTAGGCGATCTCGACGGTGCCGTCGGCCTGCTTCTCGAGTTCGGCGTACCCCGCATCCTGTCCGCCCTGGCGGCAGACGAGGAGGTGGTGCTCGGGGCGATCGGTCCACGCCTGCCACTGCTCCTCGGACCAGTCCCGGCGATCCACCCAGTGCCAGGGCTCTCCCACGCGCAGATAGAACTCGCGGGAGAGAGGCGCCTTGTCGGTGTCGACGCGCTGCCAGGTCGCCGACTCCGGGATGGCGTCCACAGCGACGACGTCGCCCGCCGAGGTCATCTCCAGCGACGTGACGGTCACCGCGATGGCGCCCTCGCAGGGGCCGGGCAGCAGGCGCATTGCGCCATCGTGCCACGGCGGCGTCTCGCGTCTGGTGGGATGTGCCGGTGGGCGACGACCTTCTCGTGGATCTGTCGAGGCTCCAGTTCGCCACGACGACGCTCTACCACTACCTCTTCGTGCCGCTCACACTCGGCTTGGCTCCCTACGTCGCGCTGCTCGAGACACTCCACTGGCGCACGGGCAAGGACGTGTACCGCCGCCTCGCGCGCTTCTTCGGATCACTCCTCATCATCAACTTCGCGATGGGGATCGTCACGGGAATCGTGCAGGAGTTCCAGTTCGGGATGAATTGGTCGGTCTTCAGCAGGTTCGTCGGAGACGTCTTCGGAGCTCCCCTCGCGATGGAGGGCCTACTCGCGTTCTTCCTCGAGTCGACCTTCCTCGGGCTGTGGCTCTTCGGGCGCGACCGCCTGCCGCGGGGAGTCCACGTCGCGTGCATCTGGATCTTCACCCTGGGCACGTGGGCGTCGGCGTACTTCATCATCGTCGCCAACTCCTGGATGCAGCATCCCGTGGGCTATGAGCTCGACCCGCTCACCGGTTATCCCGTACTCAATGACATCGGCGCGGTCCTCTTCCAGCCCTTCGCCCTGTGGGCGTATGTCCACACCGTGCTCGGCGGTCTCGTCGCGGCATCCGTCTTCGTCTTCGCGGTGGCGGCGTACCACCTGAAGCGGCGCCAATACATCCCGGAGATGCGCTGGGCGTGGCGCACCGCGATCGCCATGGGGCTCATCGCGGCATCAGGGCAGGTCATCGTCGGAGACGTCCTCGGCGTCATCGTCACCGACGTGCAGCCGATGAAGATCGCGGCGGGCGAAGCCCTCTGGGAGACCGAGGGCCCGTGTGCGTCACTCGGGATCGTCGCGATCATCGACCAGGAGGCCCGGGAGAACACCTGGGAGCTCTCGATTCCCTGCCTGCTCTCCGTCGTGGCGACCAACTCCCTCGACGGAGTCGTCGTCGGGGCCAATGAGCTGCAGGAGCAGTACGAGGAGCAGTTCGGCCCCGGCGACTACACACCCAATGTCTGGATCGCCTTCTACGCCTTCCGGCTCATGATGGGCTTCGGCCTGATCGGGGCGGCGTGGATGCTCGTCGCCTGGTGGCGCACGCGCAAGGGTCGTCTCCCGGAGGGCCGGATCTTCTGGGCCATCTCGATCTGGATCGTCTTCACGCCGTGGCTGGGCAACATGTTCGGCTGGATCTTCACCGAGAACGCCCGGCAGCCCTGGGTCGTCTACGACATGCTGCTCACCCGCGACGCCGTGTCGCAGATCTCGCCGACCTTCCTCTTCGTGAGCCTGCCCGTCTTCTTCTTCCTGTACGGCGCCTTCGCGATCGTGGAGTTCCTGCTCCTGCGCCGCTATGTGATCAAGGGGCCACCCGATGACGATGAGCCCATGGTCGGCCAGCCGGCCCCGCCGCGACCTGCGCAGGTGGCGTGATGGGGCTGCCGGAGGTGTGGTTCGTCATCGTCGCCGTGCTGTGGACGGGCTTCTTCTTCCTCGAGGGATTCGACTTCGGTGTGGGCATGCTCGCCCGCACGCTCGGGGCCGATGAGGCGGAGCGCGGCCAGATGCTCACAGCGATCGGACCCGTGTGGGATGCCGACGAGGTGTGGCTCGTCACGGGCGGTATCGCGATCTTCGCTGCCTTCCCCGCGTGGTACGCCGCGCTCTTCCCCGCGGCGTACCTGCCCCTCCTGCTCGTCATCGTCGCGATCGTCGTGCGTGCGGTGGCGATCGAGTATCGGTCCAAGCGTCCGGGAGTTGCCTGGCGCTCCCGGTGGGACACGGCTGTGGCGGTGGCGTCGCTCCTGCTGGCCTTCCTCTTCGGGGTTTTCTGGGCGGGCATTGTGCACGGCATCCCCATCGATGACAGCGGCCAGTTCGTGGGTCGCAGCCTGCTGTCCTTCATCAATCCCTATTCCGTGCTGGGTGGTCTCACCCTGCTGGCCTTCTCGCTGGCGCACGGTGCGACGTTCCTCGCTCTCAAGACCGCGGGGCCGGTGCAGCGGAAGAATGAGACGTGGGCGACGCGCTTCGACTTCGTCGCCGGTGCTCTCATGACCGCCTTCGCCGCGTGGACGTACTGGTCCTACTCGCGCGATGACGCCATCGCGCTGATCGTCGGGATCCTCGCGGTCCTCGGGATGCTCGTGGCCCTGCTCGCCAACCTGCGCACGAGGCCCCTGCTCGCCTTCTGGGCGCACGGCGTGGCGATCGCCGCCTTCGTCGCATCGATGTTCATCGCGCTGTACCCGAATGTGCTGCCGAGCACCCTTGATCCCGCGGCAAGTCTCACGGTAGAGGGTGCGGCTGCGAGCCCGTATTCGCTCGGCGTGATCACGGTCGTCGCAGCGATCGGCCTGCCCCTGGTCATCGCCTACCAGGCATGGTCCTTCTGGGTCTTCCGCAAGCGGATCACCGTCGAGGATGCCCGCCGCTCGCACTACGCCTAGGCCACCCGCCGTTGTCCTTACCGTGGTGGTCGTTATCAGCCTCCCTTAACGACCATGTCGGTAAGGACAACGAGGGTTAGGGGGTGAGGACGATCTTGCCGATCACGTCGCCGTCGGCCAGTTGCTGGAATCCCTCGCGTGCATCGGCCAGGGGGTAGGTCGCGGAGATGGTGGGCCGCACGCCGGAGGACATCACCAGGTCGATCAGCGCAGCGAGTTCCTCGCGGGTGCCCATGGTGGAGCCGAGCACCTCGAGCTGAAGGAAGAACACGCGGTTGAGGTCGGAGGGCGGGTTGGGTCCGCTCGTGGCACCGCACACGACCAGTCGCCCACCGGGTCGCAGCGACTTCAGCGAGTGCGACCAGGTGGCCTCGCCCACGCTCTCCATCACGGCATCGACGCGCTCGGGCAGACGCGCACCGGGTTCGAAGGCCTCGTCGGCCCCGAGGGAGATGGCCGCGGCTCGCTTGGCCTCATCTCGGCTCGTCGCCCAGACGCGAGCGCCAAGCTGCTTGGCCAGCTGAATCGCGGCCGTCGAGACGCCGCCGCCCACACCTTGCACGAGCACCGTCTGGCCCGGCTGGATCTGCGCCTTGGTCGTGAGCATGCGGTACGCCGTGAGCCAGGCGGTGGGCAGGCAGGCGGCGGAGGCGAAGTCGAGATCCGCCGGCTTGGGCAGCACATTGCGCGCGGGGACGCATACGTAGTCGGCGAGCGTGCCGGGGTAGACCTCCGACAGCAGTGAACGCCGCGGATCGAGGGTCTCGTCACCGCCGCCCGCAGCCGGATCGCCGATGACGCCGTGCACGATGACCTCGGTGCCGTCATCGAGGACTCCGGCGGCATCGCAGCCCAGGATCATGGGCAGGCGCTCGACGGGCAGTCCGACACCGCGCAGGCTCCACAGGTCGTGATGGTTCAGGCTCGCGGCGTGGACGCTCACGCGCACCCAGCCGGGCTCGGCCACGGGATCGGGCATGTCGCCGACCGTGAGCCCGTCGAGGGGTGCGTCGGGATGTATCGATGTGGCGGCAGCGGCGAGCATCTGGTCTCCAGTCCTGGCGGTGCGGTGGTCTAGGTCGTGAGCTCGCGGAGACCCGCGATGAGCCGATCGACATCCTCGGCATTCGAGTACGGCGCGAGCCCGACACGCACGCCACCCGCATCGCCGAGACCCAGCCACCTCGAGACCTCGAGGGCGTAGAAGTTGCTCGCGGGGGCATTGACTCCGCGCTCGGCGAGGAACGCGGAGATATCACCGGGGCTGCGCCCCTCGATGGTGAAGGTCTCGGTCGGCGTACGGTGCTTCGCGTTGCTGTAGAGCGTGATGCCGGGGATCGACTCCAAGCCCTCGCGCATACGCGCGTGCAGATCGTCCTCGTACTCCTCCAGGGCCGCCATCGACCGCAGGATGCGCGTACGTCGATCACCGTCCCCGGGGACCAGATCGGCGAGCACGTCGACGGCGGCGGTCACCCCTGCGAGCATCTCGTAGGGCAGCGTGCCGAGCTCGAAGCGCTCGGGCACGACGTTGGTCGCGGGGAGCAGCTTGTCGGGGTGGAGGGTCTCGAGCAGATCGGGTGATGCCGCGAGGACCCCGAGGTGGGGACCGAGGAATTTGTACGGCGAGCAGGCGTAGAAGTCGCAGCCGATGGCGGCGACATCGACGGGGGCGTGGGCCGTGAGATGCACGCCATCCACGTAGAAGAGCGCACCGTGCTCGTGCACGCCCACGCCGACGGCCGCGAGATCCGGACGCGTGCCGATGAGGTTGGAGGCACCGGTGAGCGCCACCAGCCGCGTCCGCGGTGTGACCTGGCGCAGGACGGTCTCGGGAGTCATCTCACCCGTCGCGGGATCGAACTCCGCCCACCGCACCGTCGCACCGGCGCGCTCGGCGTGGATGACCCACGGCCGCACGTCGGCGTCGTGATCAAGGCGACTGACCACGACCTCGTCTCCGGGACCCCAGTCCTGCGCGAGTGTGCGCGCGATGTCCATCGTGATCTGGGTCATGCTGCGACCGAAGACGATGCCGCGGGGATCGGCTCCCAGCAGGTCGGCCATCGCTTGACGCGCTCCGGTCACGATGTCGTCGGCGCGGCGCTCCGCGGCGGTGCCACGACCACGGTTGGAGACGGCGGCACGCAAGGTGGCGTCCATGGCGTCGGCGACCTCATCGGGGATCTGCGTGCCTCCGGGCCCATCGAAGTGGGCGGCGCCCTCGCGCAGGGCGGGCACTCGGGCGCGCAGTCGGTCGACGTCGTAGCTCATGCGCCAACCCTAGGGGCAGCGGGCGGTCCACAATGGCGGGGTGGGAGACCCGGAGCAGGCGGACCGGCCCGAGCGGCGGCGCGCCTCTCTCCTCGTCGCGATCATCGTCGGGGTTGCCGCGGTCACGGTCACATCGCCGGTCGCCCTCGTGACCTCTGCCTGGGTGGGAGGCGGTGCCGTCGCCGTCGGACTCCGCGACGCCGCGTGGAGTTACGCCGTCGCCGGAGTGCTCATCGTCGCGGTCGTCGGTCTCGTCGTCACGCTGTGGGGCACCCTCCCGGGCATCGCGCGCGGCCGGCGTCGACCGATGGTCATCGCACTCCTCCTCGTCGTCGTCGTGCTCGGTCTGGGTGTGTCGCGCGCATGGTCGGTCGTCGTCGCATCGTGGGTGCCCCGTCCGATCGCGCTCGCCGCTCTGGCACTTGCCGGCATCGCGCTGGTGGTGGGGCTGGTGCTCCGACACGTGCCCGGCGCTCCCATCGTGGGCATCGCACCCGGGATCGCGGGCGTCGTGGGCGCCTACGTCCTCGTCGCTGCCGTAGTCGCCTTGCCCGGACAGGGGATCCCCGAGTTCCCTCGGCCCCCATGGGTGCCTCAGGTCCAGATGGGCGTGGGCACCGGCGTGCCCGTCGACGCGACACCCGCTCCGCAGAATCCTGCGCTCGCGGCGGGGGAGTGGGCCACGATCCACAACGACTCGTGGATGACCGACACCTACTCCGGTGTGCGCCTGCCCGATCCGGAAGCGGCCGAGGTGGTGTCGTTCTTCGCCGGTGGCGACTGCGCATCGCTGCTCTGGAACGACGAGGGTCGGATCGTGGCGATGTGCGTGAGTCCTACCGAGGTGCGGGCCTACGTTCTGGACCCGCGCACGCTCGTACCGCTCGTGGAGCGCCGCATCACGCAGCGGCCCCTTGCCAGCGATGCACTGACCAATTTCTCCGGCGGCGGGTATGCCGTGCTGGATCACCAGCAGCGACTCGTGACCCCGCTTCCCGGTGGTGTGATCGCCCGCTACGACGCGCGCACCCTGGATCCGGTCGACTCCTTCGACGTGGCGGCAGCCCTGCAGCCGGACGAAGGCATCACCTCCGTCGTGCCCGACTGGGGCGGCCTGCTCTGGTTCGTCGGGCGCGAGGGCACCATCGGACTCCTCGATCCCGCGACTGGCGTCGCACGATCGGTTGTGGCCGGGCCTGGGGGCTCGCCCGTCGACATCGAGAACTCCTTTGCCGTCACCGAGCAGGGCGCGTACGTCGTCACGGGCGCCGAGCTCCTGCGCCTCGTCGCCCGGGACGGCGAGCCCATCATCGAGTGGCGCGTGCCCTACGACGTCGGTGTCCGTCTCAAGCCGGGTCAGACGAGTCGCGCCTCAGGGACGACGCCCACGGTCTTCGGGGCCGGCGGTCGCTATGTCGCGATCACGGACAACGCCGATCCGCGGATGAGCGTCATCGTCTTCGACGTCTCGGGGCCGATGCCGGCCGAGCACTGTGCCGTCCCGGTCTTCGGCGACGGTGAGAGCGCGACGGAGAACTCACTGATCGCGCTCGGCGACTCCCTCGTCGTGGAGAACAACTACGGTTACAGCGTCACCGCCGTCGCGGGAGGCCGCACCACGGTGTCGGGCCTTGCGCGCATCGACGTCACCGGATCCGGGTGCGCGCTCGCGTGGGAGTCCGGAGACGTCACGATTCCCTCGCTGGTCTCCAAGGGCGTGCTCGCCGATGGTGCCGTGCTCACCTACACGAAGGAGTCGAGCGCGCTCGGGACCGATGCATGGTGGTTCACCGCGGTCGATGCGCAGACCGGTGACGTCCGCTGGCGCCGACTCGCAGGAGTCGGCCCACTGCTCAACAATCACTACGCCGCCGGCTATCTGGGGTCGGATGGCTCGGTCTACGTCGGCACCATCAGCGGAGTGGTGGCGCTGATCTCAGGGGGTTGATCGCTCCCACGTCGCCCCGTCGGGGGTGTCGCGCACCTCGATGCCCAGCGCGATGAGTCCATCGCGCACCGCGTCACTGGCGGCGAAGTCCTTTGCGGCCCGTGCGCGCTGGCGAGCGTCGAGCGCGATGTCGATGAAGGGCCCGATGACGTCGCGCTCATCGCGCAGGCCCGTCTGGGCAGCGGTCGCCAGGTCGACGAGCATGGCGCGCAGAGTCGCGCGTGCGACGTCGATGTCGTCGCTCTGCAGCGTGTCCCTGCTCCAGTCGTGGATGTCCTGCTCCAGACCGAGGGCCTGCTCCAGTGCGCCCTCACCGTCGCCGGAGGCCATCGCGTCGTCGAAGGCCTGCCGCCGCTGCTGTGCTGACTGGCGCAGTCCCACGGATGACTCCGGCGGCTCTGCTGTGTCCTCCCGATCGCCTGCAGGGGTCGCCTCGGGTGAGCGTCGCGGGGTCGCTACGTCTCCCAGAAGCGCTGCCCGCATCTCATCGACGCTGATGTGCTCGCCCGACGGGACGACGCGCTCGGTCTCGCGATGTCGCAGCGTGAGTGTGCCGTTGCCGCGCACCTCGGCGACGCGGGACTCGATGTCGATGATGACGGCGGTGTGCTCATCGACGCCGAGGACACCGATGTCGTCAGCAAGCATGGCCTCGAGCATGAGCAGCTTCGTCTCGCCCATGTAGCAGAAGCGAGTGTCGTGCCGTCCACCCTCGCGGTTGTCGTAGTGGGGGATGACCGCGGCATGGAGTCCGGTGAGAGTGCCCAGGAGGTCGAGGCCGGGGAGCCAGTGCGGCTCCTCACCCACCTTGTAGATCTCGTAGACGGGCAGTGCGTGCGACCCGAGGGTCACGGCCGCGGCACTGCCCATGACGAGCGTGCCGCCGCGATGCACGATGTCCGCGAGGCCCGCGGGCATCGGGGTGTCGATCCACTGCCGCAGGGCGTACGACGGGCTGCCCGGACCGGCGAAGGCCCACGATGATCGACCGATGCGCGCGAGGGCGCGTTCGCGCGCAGCAGCCGGCTCGTCGCGTCGACGCCAGGAGGCGACTCCCAGGTCGCTTCCCACCGAGTCGCGGAAGTACTCCGCGATCTTGTCGGTGAGGTCGTCGGCGTTCGCCTGGAAGCCGAACGGGGTGTCGAGCATCGTGAGCTCCCCGCTGGTCACGCTGGAGATGAGCTCACGGTGGACCTTCACCATCGTGGGGGAGGTCTCGCCCGAACCGATGATGACAAGACGAGGGGGCACGCGCCTAGTCTCCTAGACGGGTGCCCCCTCGCACGACGGGGTGTCAGGCTGCCCGAGCGGGCCCTTCGCCGAAGCGGTTGGGTCCCGGCGTGCTGGCCATGACCCAGAAGATGATCAGGATGATGGCGCCGATGCCGAAGCAGCAGCTCAGGAACCACAGCAGCATCCACCAGCCGGACTTGTTGGTGTCGTGCAAACGGCGCACGGCGACGGCGATGGTCGGGATGAGGACCGCCAGCGACCAGACCGTGGAGAGGATCAGCCCGAAGGCGGCCAGCCCGGTGACCGGCGGGAGCACCATCACGGCATTACCCGTCTGGCTGTTCGCGGCATTGATGAAGTCGATGTACCACGGCATAGCCGGAATGAAGACGATCAGGCTGATGATCGCGGTGAAGAGGTACCACCACCAGAACTCCGAGCGCGAAGCGCGCCCCTGGAAGGTGGCGTAGTTGCTGAAGACGTGCTTGACGGACTGACCGAAGGTCATCGTGAGGGCTTCCTTTCCCGTGGGTTCACGCCAAGGCTAGGGGTACGACGGGGTCTCACCCGCCATTGAGAGGTCAAACCGCCCGGGCGGGGCCCTCGCCGTAGCGATTCGGTCCCGGGGTGCCGGGCATGACCTGGAAGACCAGAAGCACGATCCAGCCGATGCAGCAGAGGAAGTTGAGCCACCACCACCAGCCATTGCGGTCGATGTCGTGGAGGCGACGGACGGTGACCGAGATCGTGGGGACGATGGTGACCGCAAACCAAATGAAGAGGATGGCGCCGCCGATGATCATGAGGGTGTTGATCTCACCGGATGGCGTCGTCCCCCAGATCAGGTTCGCACCCTCGATCTGGCTGAGGCCGATCTGGTAGGGGATCTGCAGGATGGTCTGGACGATGAGAGTGAACAGGAAGAACCACCAGAATTCCGACCGGGAGGCGCGTCCGCGGAAGACCGCGTAGTTGCTGAAGACATGCCTGATGGATTGGCCGAAGGTCATGGTCATGTGAGTCCCCTTTCCCGAGCGGATCGCGCCGACCATATCGGACGGTGGGTCACATCCGGGAGGTCCTTGTCCCTGGGCTCTCGGTCCCTGGGCTAGCGTCGGCGCGTGGACGTGGCCGGAGCGGCGGGGATTCTCGACCAGCGCATGGCTGAGGCGGCCGAGGTCCACGCCATCCCGGCCGTGGCCTACGGCCTCATCCTCGGTGGCGAGCTCGTGCACGTCGGCTCCACGGGGGACCTGCCGGAATCCCGCGCGGCGACGGCGCCGTTCCGGATTGCGTCGATGACCAAGAGCTTCACCGCGGCGACGGTCCTCGGGCTGCGCGACGACGGGCTGCTCTCGCTCGAGGCACCCCTCACCGACTACCTCCCCTGGTCGAGGTCGATCGGCCTGCCCGCCGTGGCGCCGGCATTGCGCATCGCCCACCTGCTGACGATGAGCGCAGGCTTCCCCACCGACGACCCCTGGGGTGATCGGCAGGAGTCGCTCCCGCTCGACGCATTCGACTCGTTGGTCGCCGGCGGCCTCACCTTCTGCCGGCCCCCGGGCCTGGAATTCGAGTACGCCAACATCGGCTACGCCCTGCTCGGTCGCGTCATCGCGCAGGTGACAGGGCAGGACTACCGACTTGTCGTGCGCGAGCGCCTGCTCGATCCCCTCGGCATGACGTCGTCGACCTTCGACGTGAGCTCCGCATCGGGACGTGTGGTCGGTATGCACCCGGTGGCGCACCGTCTGGTCGAGCAGGAGGAGGGCCCGTCGGGGGCCTTCAGTCCGATGGGCGGACTGTGGAGCACGGTCGAGGACGTGGCTGCCTGGGTCGCCTTCCTCGAGGGTGCCTGGGCCGATGCCCCCGACACCGGACCGCTGTCGCGCTGGTCGCGACGGGAGATGCAGCGCGCGCACATCACGGTGGGCCGTGAGCCGGACGGGTCCTTCGATTCCTACGGTCTGGGCCTGCGCGTGACCGACCACGCTGAACTCGGTCGCTTCGTCCACCACAGCGGTGGGTATCCCGGCTACGGATCCCACATGCGCTGGCACCCCGACACGCGCTGGGGCGTCGTGGCGCTGGCCAACCGCACCTATGCCCCTATGCGCGTGGTCTGCTCTGATGCACTCGCCGCCATCGTCGCCGATGAGGCAGCGGAGGCGGCCCGCACGCGCGCTATCGACCGCCTCTGGCCGCACACCGAGCGCGCGATGCTGCTCGCCGAGAGCCTGCTCCTCGAGTGGGACGACGATGCACTGGATGCGATGGCGGCCGTCAACCTCGATCTAGACCAGTCTCGCGCGGAGCGCCGCGACGCGTGGTGCGCCCTCGATGCTCAGTCGGTGACGCGACAGTCGTCGAGCGTCGAGTCGCGGAGTCCCGCGCATGCGCGGTGGGAGGTTGAGACATCTGCGGGCAGGGTGCGTCTGGAAGTCCTTCTCACGGCAGAGCGGGAGCCGCGCATCCAGGCGATGTCGGCCGTGACGATGGGTGAGGCTCGACCGTGAGCCAGGCGCGTGTACGGCGCATGGATCTGGACCTCGCCGCGGCGACCGTCGGCGTCATCGCGGAGGAGGGCTGGGCGGGTCTGTCCTTCTCCTCTGTGGCCGAGCGCGCCGGGACATCGCGGCGCCCCCTGCAGGACAGGTTCGACGATCGGTATGCGCTCGCCGCGGCCACGTGGCGTGACCACATCGAGCCTGCGCTCAGGCGCGACCTCGTGGCTGCGCTCTCCTACGCCGGGCTGGTCGACCAGCCTCCCGACTCGGGGCAGTTCGCGCAGGCGCTCGACACCTTCGCCCATCCCGCCCGTGAGTTGCGTGCAGCGTGCGAGCTCCTCATCGTGTCCCACTTCGATCCCGTCATGGCCGCGGTCGTCCGCGAGACCCTGGAGCCGCAGATCACGGTGTGGTGCACCCCGGTCGAGGGGGTCCTCGCACCCGCGATGGCCGCTAAGCGCGCCTACGTGATCGGTGCCGCGCTGGGCCTCACCATGATCGAACGCCGTCCCGGTGTGGTCGACGTTGCCCTGCACGGGGCGGCCCGCGTGCTCCTCTCGGCTCTCGCGACGGATCTCGATCCCCGCCGGGTGCCGATTGTCCCGGCGCCGCACATCGACGGACCTGTCGCCTTCGACACGGGGGATGAGACGCGCGACCGCCTGCTCCAGGCGACGCTGGATGAAATCGGCCACCGCGGCTTCGACGCGACGACCGTGGAGGCTATCGCCGAGCGCGCCGGCTCGTCGCAGGGAGCGCTCTTCGCGCGGTATCCCACCAAGATGGCTCTTTTCGTCGACGCAGCCGAGCGACAACTCGGCTTCGCCTTGCGTGCCAATGAGTCATGGATGGCTTCTATCGAGAAGGACCATGGTCGAGGGGTAGCCGAAGCCGCCCTCATTCGCGAGACACAGGATCCGACTCGTGGTGAGTTGCGCGCCGTCGCCCTCGAGGAACTGCGACTGAGCTGGCACAACGCCGACCTTCGCGCGCGCATCGCCAAGCAGTTCGACGAGTACGTCGTGGACATGCAGGTGCCCAAGCCCCATTTCGACCCGGGTGAAGTGCAGCTCGGTTATGCGGTCGGTGCCGGGGTCCTGGTGCTGCCTCTGCTGTGCCCTGGTGCGTGGACCCTCCCCTACGACGTAGTGACGGTGGCCTGGGAGGGTTAGGGCTATGGCCTGGGTCCTGCTCGTCCTTGCGATCGTCGCCGAGGTGGTCGGCACCCTGTCGCTCAAGGCCAGCGAGGGCTTCTCCCGACTGTGGCCGTCGGTCGCCGTTGTCGTCGGCTATGCACTTGCCTTCACCCTGCTGGCCTTCGCTCTCAAGACCCTCGATGTGGGTCCGGCGTACGCGCTTTGGGCCGGCCTCGGCACCGTCGGTGCGGCAGTCGGCGGATGGCTGATCTTCAGTGAGCGGATGAACCTGCTCACCGTCTCCGGCATCGCCATCGTGATCATCGGCGTTGTCGCCATCACCCTGGGCGAATCCCGGGCGTGACCGAGCACGCCGGGCTCACGGAGCGGCTCGTCATCTCCTACATGTCCCTCGACGACGCACAAGGACTGCACGACGCGCTCGCAGGCCCTGAAGTCGGCCGCTATCTCGGTGGCCCGGACGTGGGCGACCTCGATGACGTACGCCGCCGGATCGAGCATGTGCTCGCGGGGCCCGATGATCCTCATCAGACCTGGGTCAACCTCACCGTGCGCGAGATCGACGGCCCCATCATCGGTCGGCTGGAAGCCACCGTGAATCCCGGATGGGCCGAGGTCGCCTGGATCCTCGGTGCTCCATGGTGGGGCCGTGGATATGGGCGCGAAGCAGCCCTGTGGCTTGCCGACTACCTGGGTGACGCCTTCGGCATCAGCGAGCTGTGGGGCACGGTGCATCCTGAGAACGCCGCGTCGATTGCCCTCATGTGGCGGCTGGGGATGAGTGAGCAGGCGGAGCCTTATGTCCGAGCCCTGCAGTCGTGGGATCCCGGGGACCTCGTCTTCGCGAGACGCGAGACCTAGGTCTTCGCGCAGAAGAACTCGATCGCAATGCCGTCGGGATCGCGCGCTGTGACGGCCCATCCGTAGGGAACCGTCTCGACGGGGCCGCGGTCCACTTGGAGTTCGTCGAGGCGGTCGGCCCAAGCGCGCACCTCATCCTCGGTCGAGCACGCGAGGCCGATGTGATCGAGGCCGATGCGGCTCGCGTCGAAGGCGTCTCCCGGTGCGGTTGCTTCGTGAGCCGTCACCCCGATGACAAGGCCGTCGGGCCAGGCCATCCGGACGCGGTGCCAGCCGTTGCCCGACCGAGTGATGGCCTCGGCCGGTCCCAGCACGCGCTGGTACCACTCGGCCGATCGATCGACATCGAGCACCGTCAGGGTGACGTGGTGGACGTTCACGCGGGCTCGCCCGGGGCGATGCCCTCGCGGAAACTGCTCGCGGGGTAGGTGCCCAGGACGCGCAGGTATGCCGTGTAGAAGGCGAGCTCCTCAAGGGCCAGTGCGAGCGGTCGCTCCTCGGGGTGACCCTCGACGTCGGCGTAGAACTGCGTGGCCGAAAAGGTGCCACCGAGCTGGTAGCTCTCGAGTTTCGTCATGTTGACGCCGTTGGTCGCGAAGCCACCCATCGCCTTGTAGAGCGCGGCGGGCACATTGCGCACGCGGAAGACGAACGTCGTGATCACGGGGCCCGCGTCAACCGGTGGCGTGACGGGCTCGCGGGCGAGGATGAGGAAGCGCGTGGTGTTGTGATGCTCGTCCTCGACATCGCGCGCGAGGACGTCGAGTCCGTAGAGCTCGGCGGCGAGCACGGGGGCCAGGGCCGCCACGGTGGGATCGCCGGCCTCAGCGACCTCCCGAGCGGATCCGGCGGTGTCGTCCGCCACGACCGATCGCCAGCCGTGCTCGCGGATGAACTGGCGGCACTGGCCCAGTGCATGGGAGTGGCTGCGCACCGTCGTGATGCCTGCCTCGCTGGCGCCCGGGACGGCGAGGAGCGCGAAGTGGATGGGCATGAAGTGTTCGCCGATGATGTGCAGGCCGGATTCGGGCAGCAGATGGTGGATGTCTGCTACGCGTCCGGCGATGGAGTTCTCCACCGGGATCATCGCCAGATCGGCGCGTCCCTCGTCCATGGCCACGAAGACGTCCTCGAACGTCGCGCAGGGCTCCGACTCCGCACCGGGATAGACCTCGCGACAAGCGGCGTCGGAGTTGGATCCCGGCTCGCCCTGGTAGGCGATGCGCGTGGCTGCGGACATGGAGGGAAGCCTACTGACCGCCGCCCTTGCCTGAGCGCGTCGCGTACTGGAAGGCCGCAAGGGCGAGCACGAGCGCGCCCGCGCCGATGCCGAACTGCATGACCGCCTCCGGATTCGTGCCCTCGACCAGCTCGCCAAGGAAAACGACCGCGATGACCGCGACGACGACTCCGATGAGCTTGCCCTTGAGGTCATCGAGCGAGTGGATCTGGAGCCAGGCAGGCAACTCGACGTCCTCGTCGACGAAGAGCTCGTAGAGGCCGTAGCCGATGACGAGCAGCACCGTGGCGAGCAGGAGTGTGTCGACGGCGGTGAGCACCGAGACGATCGAGGCTTTCAACTCGACGTCGAATTGGGCAAGCTTGTAGATCGCCGTGCCGATTTCCCACAGTCCGATGACGACGAGGACAAGGGCGCCGATCAGCGCGCCGAGGGCCGGCAGGATGACCACGTACCGGGAAAGCTCGATGAGACGGCGCACTCCTGCAGGCTAGCGGGGGACGACGGCTAGCGCCGCTCCCACGCCCCGGGTGCTTCGAGCAGGTCGTTGACCGGCCCTGGCATGGCTCCCGAGGCGATGTCCTCGAGCGTCACATGCTCGAGGACATCGCGTACGGCTGCGCGCGTCGCGATCCACACCTCGCGCAGATGCTCGGCATTGCCCGAGTAGTGGACCTCCTCGGGCGGGCCACCGCGCACCGCGGCAAGCGGACCGTCCAGGGCGCGGATGACGTCGGCGACAGATACCTCCGCCGGCGGCTTCGCCAGACGGAAGCCGCCCTCGGCGCCGCGCTGGCTCGCCACGATGCCCGCGTGCCGCAGGCCGCGCAGTATGTTCTCGAGAAACTTCGACGGGATCTCCTGCTCGCGGGCGATCGTCTCGGACTTCACCAGGTGGGCCGGGTCCTCGTCGTAGGCGGCGGTGAGCTCCATGAGCGCCTTCATGGCGTACTCCACGCGCGCCGAGATGTGCATGGTCCCATTGAACCGCTGATGGATGCCCCGGTGCGACGGGATGCGCCGAACGGGCTCGGGGGAGTCCATCAGCGGTCGATCTCCAGCCCGCGCTTGCGGCGCAGGGAGCGGGCGGCGGACGAGAAGAGTCCGTCGACCACCATGCCCAGGATGAGGATGACGAGCATCGTCGCCAGGAGCGTCGCCGACTGGGAGAACTGCCGCGCGAACTCGAGCTGGGCCCCGAGCGACGGCCGCTCGGCGATGATGACGAGGAGCTCACCGGCCATGAGGCTGCGCCAGGCGAACGCCCATCCCTGAGTGAGACCCGAGACGTACGTCGGGAGGGCGGCGGGCAGCACGACGTCGCGATACAGCGCGATCGGCCCTGCTCCCAGCACCCGGCCCAGTCGCGTGAACGCGGGCGGGACGTTGTCGATTCCGTTGATCACGCCGTTGGCGATGCTCGGCGCGGCGCCGAGCACGACGACGAAGAGGATCGCCTGCTCGTCGAGGCCGAAGAGCAGGATCGCGAGCGGGAACCACGCGATGGACGGCATGGTCTGCAGACCGGTGATGAGACTGCCGATGGCGAGTCTCAGCGGGGTGATGCGCGCGACCAGGATGCCGATCGCGGTACCGATGACCAGGGCGAGCGCGAAGCCGGTGATGGCCCGCAGGACCGTGGTGCCCATCGCCGACCAGAAGCGCTCGGTCTGCACCATCTGACCGAGTTCGGCGAGCGTCGTGGCCGGGGAAGGGAAGACGTACGCCGGTCGCCAGCCGCTCCAGTAGACGAGCTGCCATACGGCGAGGACGAGCAGGATCGCGAGGGCCTTCGGCCAGATCCAGGCCCAGAGGCGGGCTCCCTTGCCTGCATTCGACTTGAGCTTCGGTGCCTTCTCGACGTTGGGGGTGAGCACGGTGGTCACGAGTCGGCTCCTTCGAGGTGGCTGCGGCCCGCCTTGAGGCGCACCGTAAGGTCGGCCGCGCGCTCGGCGACACCGGCGGAGTCCATCTGTCGCGGATGCGGCAGGTCGATCTCGGTCTCGTAGACGATGCGCCCGGGCCGCGAGCCCATGAGGATCACGCGGTCGCCGAGACGCACCGCCTCGCGCATGTTGTGGGTCACGAAGACGACGGTGAGCTGCTGCTCCTGCACCACCGCCTCGATCTCGTCGTGCAGGTGATCGCGTGTCATGGCATCGAGGGCGCCGAGCGGCTCGTCCATGAGCACGATCGAGGTGTCCTGGGCGAGGCAGCGCGCCAAGGCGACGCGTTGCTTCATACCGCCGGAGAGCTCATGCGGGCGCTTGTCCTCCCAGCCCTCCAGGCGCACGACGCGCAGCAGTTCGCGAGCACGCTCGCGCCGCTCGGCCCGCGGCACCCCGTGCAGCTTGAGGGCGAGCTCCACATTGCGCTGCGCCGTGAGCCACGGCAGGAGAGTGGCTTCCTGGAACATCAGCGCCGGCTTGTCCGAGGTCCAGATGACACCCGACGTCGGGGCGTCGAGCCCGGCGAAGAGATTGAGCAGGGTGGATTTGCCGCAGCCGGACGCGCCCACCACGGTGACGAACTCCCCGGCGCGGATGTCGAGATCCACCCCGTCGAGCGCGACCGTGGCATCGGGCCCCGCGCCGAAGACCTTCCTTACGGCTTCGGCGCGGAGCGCGATGTCGGGCGAGGCCGGCGCCGTTGCGCCGGCGGTCATGACGAGACGGCCGGGAGACCGAGCTCGGCCAGGACCTTGTTGAGGGTGTCCAGGCTGTAGAGCGTGCCGGGCAGTCCACCCGCGCCGTCGAGACCCGCCTGATCGAGCAGGCCGACGGCCACGGCGTCCTGCGCGGACTTCACGAGCGTGCCGGTGAGCGGGTCGGGAGTGAAGGTGACCTGGTCCCACGCGCGGTCGAGGATCTCCGGCTTGGGGGAGGTGCCGGTGAGCGCGGCCAGGGCGACGGAGAAGGACTCCTTCGCCGCGGTCGGATCGGCCTCGATCGACTCGATGGCGGCGAGATGCCCCTTGAGCAGTGCAGCGACGACATCGGGGTGCTGCTCGACGAAGGCCGTGCGACAGATGATGTGCGTGGTCACGAACTTGCCCTCGGGCCATAGGCTCGTCTCGTCGACGAGCACCTCCGCGCCCTGCGCGACGTACTCCGACACCCAGGGCTCGGGGACCCAGGCGCCGTCGATGTCGCCCGCGGCGTACGCGGCGAGGCCCTCGGCGTTGGACTGCGGCTTGATGGACACGTCGCCGCCGCCCTCGGGTGTGGTCTCGACGCCCTGCTCCTTGAGCCAGTAGCGGAAGGCCACGTCCTGTGTGTTGCCGAGCTGCGGGGTGGCGAAGGACTTGCCCTTCATCTGCTCGACGCCGGTGATGCCGGGGCGCACGACCAGCGAGGCGCCACCCGAAGTCGAGCCGGCTACGACGCGGATGGCCTCGCCGGCGGACTGCACGTAGGCGTTCACGGCCGGGTTGGGTCCGATGTAGGAGCAGTCGAGGGAGTCGGCGAAGAGCGCGGTCACGGCGTCCGGGCCGGCGTTGAAGACGGTCGGGGTGACGGTGAGGTCGACCTCCTTGAGGGCCTCCTTGAAGAGCCCCTGCTGGGTGGCGACCAGGGCCGGAGCGTGGGTGAGGTTGGGGAAGTAGCCCAGGCGCAGCGTGCTGAGATCCGCCGCCGGGGCCGCGGATCCCGACTCCGAGGAGGCTCCGTCCGAAGAGCCCGAGGAGCAGGCAGCGAGGGCGAGGGCGGCGACCGCGAGGCCGACGCCGAGGCGGATCCGGGTGGTGGCGGGCATGTGAGGACCTTCCGTAGGGGATTTCCGATAATGTCTATCAAGTCACTAGGCAATAGTGTCAAATCCGCCTGGGATGTCCGCGTGTCGTGTGTTTCCCGCTTCTGCCAAGGGTGAATGCCGTCTGAAGTCGAGGCTGATGGGTTCGTTGGCG
>JBJOJS010000110.1:0-50220 GCA_046046455.1 Actinomycetota bacterium
GCGCGCCGGCTCGCCCGGTGGATCGACGGCTTCGTCGAGCGGCACGGCGGGAGTCCGCACGTGGTCGATGGCGTCCTTGCGATCGACGGCTCGGACGGCGCGACCGCGCGCCTGCATCCGCTGTTCCCCTTCGACGGTGGCACGCCCGACTCGCTCGTGGGGCATGTGGGGACTCCCCCTCGCTGCGCGGTGGTGCTCATCCGCAGAGGCGGATTCGCCGCGGCCATCGTCGACGGGGGTGCCGTGACCGCGAGCGACGTGGGGCGACGTCACGTCCAGGGGCGCACGGCTGCCGGGGGGTGGTCACAGCAGCGCTTCGCGCGGCGCCGCCAGAAGCAGGCCGACGAGTTGGTCGAAGCCGCGGTCGACTACGCCGTGCGCGTGATCCTGCCCGCGTTGCCTGTCGAGTACGTCGTCACCGGTGGTGACCGTCCCCTCGTCGAGCAGGCACTCGCTGACCCGCGCCTGCGCGTGCTCGCACGGCTTCCGCGGGGACCACATCTGGACGTGCCCGATCCGCGCCGCGATGTCGTCGCAGCCCTTCCCGAGAAGCTGTCGAGCGCCCGGATTGACCTGATCGACCCCTAGACGGCGCTACCCTGCGGGCCATGGTCGACGAAGCCGGATCCGCGCACGACGAGACCCCCGATCCATGGACCCAGCGCTTCTACGACCGGGGCACACAGGGGTTCGAGCGCGTGATCCTCTTCTCCGATGCCGTCTACGCGATTGCCCTGACGCTCATCGCGGCCACGCTCGTCTCACCCACGCTCACGAGCATGACGAACGGTCAGGATGCAGGGACGGCGATCGCAGATGGCCTGGGCAATATCTGGCCCTATGCCTTGACCTTCATGTGGATCGCCTTCTACTGGAAGGCGAATCACCGCTTCACTCTGACTCTGCGGCGCATGGACAGCCGCTACATCTGGGCGATCCTCACCTACCTCGCGTTCGTGGCGCTCCTGCCCTTTCCCGCCTCGGTGCTCGGCGAGTCGGCCAGTCTCGTCGCGCTGGCGTTCTTCATCGGATACATGGCGTGCATCAGCGGACTCGAGGTCGTCCTCATGGTGGTCGCGATCCACGATGATCTGCTCGTGCGCCCCCTCACCACCGTGGAGCGGCGCAACTCGGTGCTCTCAGCGCTGTCGCCCGTCGTCGTCTCGATCATTGCCGTACCCGCGTGCTTCATCCCCGGCATGAACTTCTACCTCGCCCTCGCGATCTACGTCGTCTTGAACGTCGTACTCGCCGTCGTGGTGCGCCGCATCTATGCGGTGCCCGGCTGGAGTCGCACCAGGCACTAGGAGCGACGCCGCTCACGAACCAGGAGGACGCACACGATCGCGAGGATCGACCCGATCACCCCGTTGACGTGCAGCCCCGCGGCGATGCTGTCGGCCAGCACGGTCGAGGTCTCGACACCCGAGGGCAGCGGTACGGCGTACTGACTCATCACATCAGGCGAAGTCGCAGCCGCCTGGATGTCCGCCATCTGGGCCGCGGCCTCCTCTTCGCTCAGGCCCTGTGCCTGCAGGTCGGAGGAGAGGAAGAGACGCCCGAGAGTGAAGACCAAGGTGTTCATCACGACGACCGCGAGCACTTGGCCGAGAGCCTGCGCGGAGCCACGGTAGGCACTCAACTGGCCCGAATCGACACCCGGTGCCGAGATGAGCACGCCACTCGTCACCGTGATCGACGCGGCGACGGTGAGGACGTTGTAGACCATGACGTAGAGAATCGGCACCCACAGCGGTGAGTCCGCGGTGACGAAGAAGGACCCGAGCATCGCGACAGCGAGCACGGCGAAGAGGATCTGCGCCGTGCGCGTGATGCCGATGCGCTTCATGAGCGGGCCCGCGATGAGCCGCGTGCCGAGCACTGCTCCCGCCTGCGCAGGAACCATGACGAGCGCCGTCTGGAGCACCGTGAGCCCGTAGAGGTACTGGAAGGCCATCGTCATGAGGAAGACAGTGTTGATGAGCGGGATGATGATGATCGCGCCCAGCAGGTCGCGTGAGCGACTGACCCGCAGCGGCGCGATGGAGAAGGTCGGATCCGTGAAGCGGCGCATGAGGTAGGCGCACGTCGCCGCCAACGCCACCGTGCCGATGAAGCTCACGAGTGTGATCGGCGCGAGCAGCCCGTCATCGCTCCATCGATTGAGTGACTGCACAGCCGCGGCGACGGTAGCGCCGGCAAGAATCGGAGTGATGACCTCACCGGTGGGAGCCCGCTCATGCTCGCGCGCGAGCAGCACGCGGGTGGCGATCAGCATGACGGCTCCGCAGGCGACCCAGATAGCGGGCACCCAGCGCCATGAGACCTCACCCACCACCCAACCGGTGAGCACGGGGAAGCACATCCAGATGAACGGCGACACCATGCCGAAGGTGCCGAACGCCGCAGCGCGCGCCTTGGGCTCAGGGAATCGCTCGGAGAGCAGTCCGATGCCCACGATCTGGATCGCGGTCGCCGCAATGCCCTCGATGAGCAGTCCGATCACGATGGCGGGCAAGCCCTGCGCGATCACCACGATGGCCGAGCCGGCCATGAATCCCACGCTCATCCAGGTGAGGACAAGACGATGGCCGAGGCGGTCACCGAGCCGGCCCGCGAGGAAGACGACGAGCAGGGAAGCGATCGGCGGGATCGACAGGGCGACATTCGCCTGAGCCTGCGTGAGCCCCAGGTCGGCGAGCATCGGGGTGAGCATGTAGTTGAACGACGCCATGACGGTGAACGACCCACCGACGATGAGGCAGATGCCGAGCAGCACCCGGCGCGAGTCCGTGCGGCTAGCGGCCTCGGTCGTGCTCACGTGCGCAGAGTAGACGCCGCCACGGGCAGACGCCCCGGTGATGAGCCCCCGTCATTCGTGGGATGGGCGGCAGGGCTCGCTTCCCATTCGCCCGATATGCCAGACTCGCTCCTCAACATACGGGGGCGAGAGTCGGCACCGGCTCCTCGACGTTCTCTGGAGGGTCCGATGCGCAAGAGCACCTCATTCCTCAGCGCCGTGGCGGCGATCGCACTCGTAGGGGGAGCTGCCATCTCGGCCGCGCCCGCCCAGGCCAAGACCACGTCCACGCTGGCCGGGACCTCGACGATCACGATCCTTCCCGGGGTGTACTCCCAACTTGGCGTGGCGGGCGTGCAGTTCCAGGCTCTCGACCCCGCGACGAGCAGCAATCCGTCGGGCACCCAGGCCTTCCATTTCCCGGTGACCAAGCCCTACAAGCCGGGTCTCGTCCAGAACGCCGGAGTGATGACGATCGGGGCCTCGCTCAATCGAATCGACTTCGCGTCCCCGTATCTTGAGTACTCGACCGGTGCGGGGGCCACGACTGGTCGCATCACCTTCCTCGATCAGTACAACGGCATCGGGGGTGGCCGAGTCACGGTGTTCGACGTCGACAACCTGACGGTCAAGGTGACCAAGGGCAAGGTCACGAAGTCTGGCGCCGCGTGGAAGAGGACCGACCGGCATCGCGTCACCGGCAACGTGTCCCTGATCGATGATGCGCAGTTCGTGAACGCCCTCAATGCCTATGTCGGCGCGACGTTCTTCGCTCCTGGAATGGAGTTCGGCACCCTCAACTCGTCGGTGACCACCACCCTCACGTGCACGACGCGTCGGGAGTGCGCCTAGCCACTGGTGGGCGGCCCACCCCACGGTGGGTCGCCCCGTGGGGCACGAACCTCGGTGGGGCGGGTGGGGCTCGAACCCACGACCTGACGGATTATGAGTCCGCTGCTCTGACCAGCTGAGCTACCGCCCCCTGCCACGCCATTGTGCCCGGCCCTAGATCTCCTTCATTTCAGCACCCATCGGGATCTCGGCCTGGTCTACCCTCTGCGCGTGACACGCACACACGCCTGGCGGCGCGGGATCCCGCTCCTCATCGGGCTGGCGGCCTCAGGCCTCATCACCACGGCCATTGCCGATGCCCGCGTCGTCGACGGCTGCGATCTCAAGCCCGGCACGATCTGCGAGGAGATGATGCTGCCCTTCCGCGGCGGTGTCACCGACGAGAACCTCACCGAGGCGAGTTTCCGCAAGTCGGACCTGTCCGGCGCGTACGTCGAGCGCACGACTCTGGTTCGCGCCAACCTCACCGAAACCCTGCTCAATGACGTCGTCTTCCTCTACGGCTCTCTCGCCGGTGCGGACCTGTCTGGTTCCGCCAGCACGGGCATCAGCTTCGGCGGCCTCTCCCTGCGCCGGGCTACCGCCCGCGACGTCACCTACGCCGGGCCGTCGTTCACCGCCGTAGACGCATCCGGCGCAGACTTCACCGGCGCGGAGATGCCGTGGATCACCATCAAGCGGACCCCGACCCGCGGAAGCACATGGGCGAACGTTGATCTGACCCGCGCCATCCTCACCGACGCCCGCATCAGCGAGACCAATATGTCCGGCGCGACCCTGGCTGACGCCGACGTGAGCCGCGCCACCCTGTCCTCCGTCAGCCTTGAAGGCTCCGATCTCTCGCGGATCAATCTCTCCGCAGCGATCCTGAGAGGAGTCCAACTCGACCAGTCGCGCCTGCCGGTCGCCACGATGGTCGAGACCGAGATCGACGTTGCCGACTTCACCGGCGCCCAAGTGAGTGGCCTCGCTGTGCAGGATGCGACCCTGCGCGGTGCGGTGTTCACCCGGGCACGGGGCAACATTCGGGTCTCCTTCTCCAACCTCACAGGTAGGTCCGACTCAGGTGACTACTACGTGCCCAACAGCTTCACCGCAGCCGATCTGCGCGAGTCGCAATTCCTGGACTCGGATCTGCGCGGGGTCGATTTCACCGGATCCGACCTGCGCAACGCCGACCTGTCGGGCTCCAACATCCGCACCGCCATCTTCGACGACGCGGACATGCGCGGAGTCACGCTCCCGGACTCAGCCCTCACCGGTCGACCGACGTTCGGCTGCAACAGGCGCACCAAGTGGAGCGGGGCCTACGCACAGAGGTTCGGCGACTACTGCAGGGCAAAGGGCGACCGCGTCAAGCCTTCGTGGTGCAGCGACGACTTCGAGAAGACGCCGTACCTGTGCTCACTCTGCGGGCAGATCTGCATCGGTGGGCGCGGGCTCGACCCGCGGGCCGAGATCGTCCCCACCGCATGCGATAAGCGACACGAGGCCGCGGTCCGTATGCGCGCCGCTCAGGACGAGCCGGTGAGGACGAGCGTGGGGGGCTAGCATGCGCCCACCACGCCACCTGGAGGAATCATGCGCCGCCGACTCATCTCCGCCCTCGCCGTCATGAGCCTCGCGGCCATCGTGGGCCTGGCCGGCACTCCGGCCCAAGCCGCCAAGTCCAAGAACCTGGTCTTCGACGTCGACCTCACCAGTTCGGGGACGACCTTGGAGACCCTGCCCGGCGACATCACCTACGGCTGGAACGACCTCAAGGGCCTGACCCGCTGGGGGAAGGCAGCCGCGGACATGCGCTTCCTCGGCAGCGTGGACTACGTCAGCGGCACCGGCCCCTTCGGCGGCTTCGTGACCATCACCCGAGCCGACGGCGTCACACTTGCCCTCTCGGTCAGCGGCTGGGCGACCTCCCCGCCGGAGCAGGGCACCGCCAACGCCACCTTCCGGGGCACGGTCACCGTCATCGGGGGCTCCGGCCCTTACGCCGGGGCAGTAGGCACGGGCACCATGTCCGGCTACCGCAAGGCAGCCCTGGGGAGTCCCGTGGAGCTGACCTTCTCGGTCACGGTCCAGCAGAAGAAGTAGTCCCACGAGCAACTCCAGCCCATTTATCCCCAGGCTTATCCACAGTTTCGGGGGTAGAGTTTGCCTGCCGTGATCATCCTGTTACCGTAGGCACCGGTCCCTGACCGATCATGACCGATCCGGTGATGACCGAGCAGGGTCCGGCGACACACGTACACACCGACCAACCATGCCGAGTCCGGTCTCACCTGAGACCGGAGCCGGGGACCCAGGTACCCGGGGCGAATCGAAGGGTGGCTCGCCACCCGACGTAGGGCATTCCCCGCCCGAGCCCGTCAGCTCACCCGGTAGGCAAGAGGGATAGAGGATGACCGTGCCGCACCAACCACGACGCCTTCGGCGTGCGCTTATCGCCGCCGTCTCCGTCACCGCCCTGACGGCCGCGACCCTGATGGGCATCGGCTCCTCGAGCGCCGATCTGCGCCAGGACGTCGAAAACGCCCGCGCCTATCTCGAGGACCTCGAGATGAAGGCAGCCGCAGCCCACGGTCTGGTCGAGGAGGCCGAGTACGCCGTCTCCCAGGTCCAGGGCAAGATCGACAAGACCAAGGCCAAGGTCGCCAAGGCGAAGGCACAGCTCGAGGAGACCCAGGACACCATCGGTCGCTACGCCGCGACCGCCTACCGCTCCGGCGGCGTCGACTCCTCGCTCCAGCTCCTCCTCGTCGAGGATGCCCAGCAGTTCCTCGACCAGGCTGTCGTGCTCGACATCGTCGCCTCGGGCCAGAGCGCGGCACTGCGCAAGACCCAGGTCGCCAAGCTCCAGCTCGCCCAGGCGGCCGCGGAGCTGACCCAGCAGGAGCAGGCCGAGCAGGCGGCTTTGTCGGATCTCGAGGCCCGCTCTGCGGAGTTCGACCAGGCCGTCGCCGACGCTGACGCCTACCTCAACGGGCTCGAGGACGAACTTCGCGAGCAGATCGAGGCCGAGCGCGCCCGCCGCGAGGCGGAAGCCCGTGCGGCCGCTGCCGCAGCCGCCGCAGCCATCAACTCCGGCAGCTCCAGCGGTGGCTCCAGCGGAGGCTCCTCGACCGGCACCACGTCGGCCAACGGCGGCCCCAACGACAACGGCGAGTACAACTCCGGCGGTGGCGGCGGAGGAGGTGGCTACTCCGGTGGCTCGGGTGTCAGCTCCGACCGCGCGGCAATCGTCGTCTCCTACGCACTCGCTCAGGTCGGCAAGCCCTACAGTTTCGCGGCCCAGCCGCCGAGTTCCTGGGACTGCACCAAGCTCACCGCCGCCGCATGGGCGCAGGTCGGTGTGCAGCTGACCCCCTACTCCTACGTCCAGGCACAGGAGGTGCGTCGAATCTCCCCCGACGAGCTCCAGCCCGGCGATCTGCTCTTCTTCTTCAAGAACGGTGCCCACCACGCCTCGATGTACATCGGCGGCGGCATGATCGTGGAGGCCTCGAGCCCGTCGACCGGCGTTCGCGTGACCGACGTGTGGAACTCCTGGAACGTCGCCCACTTCTCGTGGGCGGGTCGCCCCTACGGGTGATCGACACCTACCTGATGAAGAAGGGCCCCCGCGCATCGCAGGGGCCCTTCTTCTTTGCTCCCGCACCTGGACTCGAACCAGGAACCACTCGATTAACAGTCGAGTGCTCTGCCAATTGAGCTATGCGGGATTGGCGGAGGCAAGAATAGCAACGCCCTCTAGACCCCGAGCGTGGCCCTCAGTTCGGCGAGCGCCGCGTCCGCCTCGGCTCGCAGATCCGGATCCCGGGGATCCAGGCCCGCGTCGAAGGTCACGGTCCACCTGAGTCCATCACCGGCGCGCCTTGCCACGATGCGGGCGCCCAACTCACCCCTGAGGGCGATGCGCTCGCTGACGACCACACTGGACGTCACGCGCTCGTAGACCACGGTGGGCAGGGCCCCGGGCTCGTCGAGAACGACGCGCCATGCGCGATCGCGCGCGCGCGGATCGGGGCGGCCTTCGACCACGAGCACGGCGGCCTCACTGAAGGTGGCCTTCGCGATGAGGTCCCAGGCAAGGCGGATTGTGCCATCGATGGGCAGGTAGAGCGCGGCATCGGTGGCCACGGCGACACCACCGGGCGACACTCGCGACCACGCGAGGACCCGCTCGCCCGCCGGCACCACCTCGCGCACCTCAGCCGGTGACCTGCGTAGGAGACCCATCTCAGCCCTCGCGCTGCTCGCGCAGATCACGTCGATAGGCCTCCAGAGCCATGAGGTCAGCGAATGCCGCCGCCTGCTCGGGTGTGCCTTCGTCCAAGCGCTGCAGGCGGCCACGAAGCTCGCCGATGCGTCGTGCCGCGTCCATCTCGAGCAGACGCGCGATGACCGAGGTCGCGTAGCGTGCATCGGCCCCGTGGGAGACCGGCACGGGTTCGACAGCCAGACCACGCACGCGTCCGCGCACGTCGTCGTCCGGGCAGGCGGCGAGCACCGCGTCGACCCACGGCAGTCCCACCAGCTCAGGGCGCGGTCCCCCGGCCGCTGAGATCGCCTCATGCACGGCTCGCAGCGTGGGATCGGGATAGGCATCCGGCTCGACCGATGCGTACCACGCGCTCACCAGCGCCGGCTCCTGCAGCGCGCACTTCAGGGCCTCGCGCTGCACGGCAAGAATCGGGTCGCGCGCATCCGGACGACGCGGCGGTGGCCCCGCCTGCGCTCCCCCGCCTACAGCCCGGCTCACGGCGGCCGGATCCATGCCGAGCCAACCGGCGAGACGCCGCGCGTACTCCGGGCGCAGGGCCGGGTCCTTGATCCTGGCGACGATGGGCGCGGCCTCGCGCAGGGCGGCCACGCGGCCTTCCGCGCTCTCGAGGTCGTAGGACGCCAGGGTCGATCGGATCGCGAACTCGAAGAGCGGCACGCGGTGGTCGACGAGAGAGCGGACAGCGGCGTCGCCATGCTGCTGGCGTAGGTCGCACGGATCGAGGCCGTGCGGCTCGACCGCGACGAAAGTCTGTGCGACGAATCGCTGGTCGTCATCGAAGGCCTTGAGCGCCGCGCGCTGCCCGGCCGCGTCACCGTCGAAGGTGAAGACCACCTCACCACGCAGGCGGTCGTCGTCCATGAGCAGGCGCCGGAGCACCTTGATGTGATCACCGCCAAAGGCGGTGCCGCACGTGGCCACGGCCACGGGTACGCCGGCGAGCTGGCATGCCATGACGTCGGTGTAGCCCTCGACGACGACCACTCGCTGCTGCTTGGCGATCTCCTTGCGCGCACGGTCGATGCCGTAGAGCACCTGGCTCTTCTTGTAGAGCGGGGTCTCGGGGGTGTTGAGGTACTTAGGGCCGTCGTCGTCCTCGAGCAGTCGGCGCGCGCCGAATCCGACGACATCACCCGCGAGATCGCGGATGGGCCAGATGAGACGTCCGCGGAAGCGGTCGTACACCCCGCGATTGCCCTGGGAGACGAGACCTCCGGCCAGGAGCTCGGCGTCAGTGAAGCCCTTGTGCCTCAGGTGCGTGGTGAGGGAGTCCCACGACTTGGGCGCGAAGCCCAACCGGAAGTCCTCGGCGACCGCCGCATCGAAGCCACGCTCGGTCAGGAAGGCGCGCGCGGGAGCAGCCTCGGGCGAGGTGAGCTGGGAGACGAAGTACTCCTCGGCAGCACGGTTGGCCTCCACGAGACGGGTGCGCTGCCCCTGCTGGCGGTTGACACCGGCACCGCCCTCCACGTAGCGCAGCGTGACGCCGGTGCGCCCGGCGAGCTTCTCCACCGACTCGGCAAAGGTGAGGTGGTCGAGCTTCTGCACGAAGGAGATGACATCGCCACCCTCCTGGCAGCCGAAGCAGTAGTACATGCCCCGGCTCGGGGTGACGTGGAAACTGGGCGAGCGCTCATCATGGAAGGGGCACAGGCCCTTGAGCGAGCCACCGCCGGCGGGCTTGAGGGCGACGTAATCACGCACGATCTCATCGATGCGGGCCTTCTCGCGCACGAGAGCGACGTCCTCGTCCCGGATGCGCCCCGCCATGACCCGATCCTAGGTCGCCCCGCAGACCCCCCGCTCCCGCTATCCCCCGGGCCCGATGCGTCAGCGACAGAGACGGGAATGCCAGACCACGGCGCTGGCGTCCGTGAGGCTGGCGACCTGATCGATGACGACCCGGAGCCGGCCACCATCGTCGGCGGCCGCGTCGAACTCGGGCGCGATCCAGGGCTCGAGGTCCCGGCCGCCGCGGAGCACCAGGGCAGCGACGAGCTCCGCGATCATCTCCCGCTGGCGCGCGTACTCCACGTCGGCACCCGCACGGTTCATCACGTAGATGGCGGTCATCGCCTTGAGTGCGGCGACCTCCGCGCGCACTCCATCGGGGACTACGAGATTGGCGGAGTAGCGCGTGAGCCGCTCCCCGGGATAGGCCTCGCGCGTCGCGCGTTCGGCCGCCGCGCAGAATCGACCGATAAGACGTGACGTCGCCGTCTTGACCGCCGCGAGGTCGCGCTGAGTGCCGTCGTAGGAGCCGGGCCAGTAGTCCAGGTCGAGGAGTCGATCGAGTGCCGCGCCGATCGACGCGGGATCCACAAGCGGTAGGTAGCCCCGATGCGCGACATCCATGATGTTCTCCCGCTCCGTGGCGGAGGTGAACATGTCGAGGGTGATCAGGCCGGCGTGGAGGGCGTCCTCGAGGTCATGCACGGAATAGGCCACGTCGTCGGCCCAGTCCATGACCTGCTCCTCCAGGCAGGTGCGCTCCCCGGGGGCACCCTCGCGCAACCAGTGGAAGATCTCCGCATCATCGGCGTAGTAGCCGAACTTGTGCGACTGGCCACCCAGATCGGATCCGCGCCGGTCATCGATCGTGCTCGGGTCGCGACGGGGCCAGGGGTACTTGCAGGCGGCATCGAGCGACGCGCGTGTGAGATCGAGGCCAACGCTGCGGCCCGTCGCCGGATCGATGACCTTGGCCTCGAGTCGCGTCATCACGCGCAGCGTCTGGGCGTTGCCCTCGAAGCCCCCGATCGGCTCCGCGAGTCGATTGAGTTCGCCCTCGCCGTTGTGACCGAACGGCGGGTGGCCCAGGTCATGCGCGAGACCGGCGACATCGACAAGGTCCGGATCGCAGCCCAGCGCGGAGCCCATCTCTCGCGCGATCTGCGCGACCTCGAGGGTGTGGGTGAGGCGCGTTCGCGGGAAGTCGGCACTGCCTGCGACAAGCACCTGCGTGGTCGCGGCGAGGCGTCGCAGGCCCGCGGAGTGAAGCACGCGCGCACGATCACGGGTGAAGGGCGACCGCTCGCTCGGACTGTCGTGCACCCACCGCTCGACGTCTGCGGCGGTATAGCCCGGAGGAATGTTCACCCCCTGACCCTAGCCGTCGGCCACGACACCATCCGGGCGTCAGCGGCTATCGGATCCTGCGGCCCCCAGGGAGGCCCGACCAGCCTCCAGTCGCGCCACCGGGACGCGGAAGGGCGAGCAGGAGACGTAGTCGAGCCCTACCTCGTCGAAGAAGTGCACGGAGTCGGGATCGCCACCGTGCTCACCGCAGACACCGCACTTCAGACCGGGTCGCACGGCACGACCTCGCTCGACCGCCATGCGGACGAGTGCACCGACACCTTCGCGGTCGATGGACTCGAAGGGCGAGACACCGAAGACACCCTTGTCCAGGTAGGTCGAGAAGAAGGCAGCCTCCACGTCGTCCCGACTGAAGCCCCACGTCGTCTGGGTGAGGTCATTGGTGCCGAACGAGAAGAACTCCGCGGCCTCGGCGATCTGACCCGCCGTGAGCGCCGCGCGCGGCAACTCGATCATCGTGCCGATGGGGAAGCGGAGACGGCATCCATGTGCAGCCTCAACCTCGGCGAGCACACGGGTCGCCTCCTCGGCGACGAGCTCAAGCTCCTGGATGGATCCGACGAGCGGGATCATGATCTCCGCGCGCGGATCGCCTCCCGCCTTCTGTCGCATGCACGCCGCCTCGGCGATCGCGCGCACCTGGAGCGCGAAGAGCCCCGGCAGGACGAGTCCGAGGCGCACACCACGCAGTCCGAGCATCGGATTCTGCTCGTGGAGGCGGTTCACGGCCTGGAGCATGCGCAGGTCCGCCTCGTGGCCCTCGCCCCGCTGCTCCGCCAGCGCGACTCGGATGGCGAGATCGGTGCGGTCAGGTAGGAACTCGTGGAGGGGTGGATCGATAAGGCGGATCGTGACCGGCAGGCCGTCCATGGCCTCGAGGATGCGGGTGAAGTCATCGCGCTGGAGTGGGAGAAGTGCCTCGAGTGCCTCGCGTCGCTCAGTGTCGTCATTGGCCAGGATGAGACGCTCGACGTACTGCTTGCGGTCTCCGAGAAACATGTGCTCGGTGCGCAGCAGGCCGATGCCTTCCGCACCCATGCGTCGGGCACGCGCCGCATCCGGCGCGGTGTCGGCGTTGGCGCGCACGAGCATACGGCGTGAGCGATCCGCGTGGCGCATGATGCGGTCCACCGACTTGATGAGATCTCGCGTGGCGTCATCTGCACCGTGGAGGGCCGAGGCCACCCCCTCCTCGAAGTAGCGCACGACGGGACTGGCCACGACAGGGACCTCCCCAAGGAAGACCTGCCCACTGCTGCCGTCGATGGAGATGACGTCGCCCTCCGTGATGACGCTGCCGTCCGGTGCCGTCATGCGCTTGGCTGCAGTGTCGACGGCAAGCTCCTCCGCGCCGCACACCGCGGTCTTGCCCATCCCGCGGGCGACTACGGCGGCGTGCGAGGTCTTGCCGCCGCGGCTCGTGAGGATGCCCGCGGCCGCCACCATGCCCTCGAGGTCGTCGGGGTTGGTCTCGCGCCGGACCAGGATCACCGCGCGTCCGGATTCGGCCCACTGGGTCGCCGTGCGGGAGTCGAAGACGACCGCCCCCACGGCGGCGCCGGGGGAGGCACTCACGCCCCGGGCGAGGAGATGGTGACCCGTGTCGTTGGCGAATCGAGGGAACATCAACTGCACCAGCTGCGCGCCCGAGGCACGGCGGACAGCCTCGTCCATATCGATGACACCCTCGTCGACCAACTGCACGGCGATGCGGAACGCCGCGGCCGCAGTGCGCTTGCCCACGCGCGTCTGCAGCATCCACAGTTTGCCGCGCTCAACCGTGAACTCGATGTCGCATAGATCTTGGTAGTGCAACTCCAAGCGACGCATGATGTCGAGGAGTTCTTCGTATACCTCGGGATCGCGCTCCCCCAACTCGACCAGCGGCATGGTGTTGCGGATACCGGCGACGACGTCCTCGCCCTGCGCGTCAGGAAGGTAGTCGCCGTAGACACCCGGCGCACCGGTCGCGGGATCACGGGTGAAGGCCACCCCCGTGCCCGATCCCTCGCCGAGGTTGCCGAAGGCCATGGCCTGGACGTTGACCGCGGTGCCGAGATCATTCGGGATGCGCTCGCGGCGTCGGTAGAGGCGGGCGCGGTCGGTGTTCCAGGACCGGAAGACCGCGAGGATGGCCAGATCGAGCTGCTCGCGCGGCTCCTGGGGGAAGTCACGCCCCGCCTGCTCCCGGATGATGCCCTTGTACGCCGCGACGATGTCCTTGAGCACCGGCACCGGGATATCGACGTCGGAGGTCACGCCCGCGTTCGACTTCGCCTTGTCGAGCACCTCCTCGAAGTGGTGTCCCGGGATGTCGAGCACGGTCTTGCCGAACATCTGGATGAGTCGGCGATAGGAGTCCCAGGCGAAGCGCTTGTCATCCGAGATGCGTGCTAGGCCCTTGACGCTCGCGTCGTTCAGACCGATGTTGAGGACCGTCTCCATCATCCCGGGCATCGAGTAGCGGGCACCGGAGCGCACCGAGACCAGCAGCGGATCGTCGGGGTCGCCCAGACGCCGGCCCATGCGCTCCTCGAGCCGGTCGAGTTGCACGCTCACCTGCCGCGCGAGTTCAGCCGGCTCCTCTCCCTGCTCAAGGTAGGCACGGCACGCCTCGGTGGTGATGGTGAAGCCCGGGGGCACCGGCAATCCCAGGCGGGTCATCTCGGCGAGGTTGGCTCCCTTGCCGCCCAGCAGATCCGCCTGACCGCGACCGCCCCTGGCGAAGTCGTAGACGTAGGTCGGTGAGGGCACATCGGTGGGCACGGCCACATCGCAGCACGCCGCAAGCGCTTGCCGCCAGGGACTTGCGTCTCTATGCCCACAGGCGGACCGAGTCTCCCCCGAGGAAGGCACCTAGCCGCCGCTGACGGATAGCTCGGCTTCGCGCACGCAGGCGGCTCCCGCCTCGTCGAGGTAGGGCGAGTCCAGCCATCCGTCGGGCAGCGCGGGTGGGCGCTCGCCCCCTGTGCGACCTCGGGGCGCGGCCATGACGAGCTCATCAGCTGACTGGTCAGCGTCGATCTGAGCAAGCCAGTCATCGACTTCGGCCAGGGATCCCACGTTGGCCAGGCCGAGGCGCACCTGGCGCTTGACCGAGTAGCCCTTGAAGTACCAGGCCACGTGCTTGCGGATCTCTCGCGAGCCGGTGTATTCGCCGAAGGCCTCGATGAGCAGCTCGGCGTGACGACGGAAGGTCGCCATGACGACGGGCAGGTCGGGATCGGCGGGGATGGTCGCCCCCGAGAACGCGGCCGCGAGCTGACCGAAGAGCCAGGGCCGACCGAGGCACCCGCGACCCACGACCACGCCCGCACACCCGGTCTGCTCCATCATCGTCAGCGCATCCGTGGCACTGAAGATGTCGCCGTTGCCGAGCACGGGGAATCCGGCGAGTTCTTCGACGAGCCGTGAGATCGCGGACCAGTCGGCGGTGCCGGAATACATCTGGGCAGCGGTGCGGCCATGCAGCGCCACCCAGGCGACACCTGCATCCCTCGCGATGCGGCCGGCGTCCAGGTAGGTGAGGTGGTCATCGTCGATGCCCTTGCGCATCTTGACCGTCACGGGCACGCGGCCCCCTGCCGCCGCCACCGCCGACTGCACGATGTCCGTGAAGAGGTCGCGCTTCCACGGCAGCGCGCTGCCTCCGCCCTTGCGCGTCACCTTGGGCACGGGGCAGCCGAAGTTGAGGTCGACGTGATCGGCCATGTCCTCGTCGACGACGATCCGCACAGCCTCGGCGACCACGCCGGGGTCGACGCCGTAGAGCTGGACCGATCGTGGGGACTCGTCAGCATCGAAGCGCACCATGTCGAGCGTGGCTTCGTGACGCTCGACCAGGGCACGCGAGGTCACCATCTCGCTCACGTAGAGGCCCGCGCCCTGCTCGCGGCACAGCCGCCGAAATGCGCGGTTGGTGATGCCCGCCATCGGCGCGAGAACCACGGGCGGATCCACGCGGAACCCGCCGGCGACGAGAGGGGCCATGTCCGACATTGTCGCGGGGCCGCTCCATCGGTCGCCGACCGGCACCTCATCGCTAGGCTGGCAGCCCCATCCCTGCGAGTGCTGCGAGCGAGGAGCCCCGTGTCGGACCGCGACGCCGTGCGCATGGACGCCATTGACGAGGCCATCAAGGCCATCGCCGACGGGCATGCCGTGATCGTCGTCGACGACGAGGGACGCGAGAACGAGGGCGACCTCATCTTCGCCGCGGAGAAGGCCACGAGCGAGCTCACCGCGTTCATGATCCGTCACACGAGCGGCTACATCTGCGTCGGCATGACGGGCGATGACCTCGACCGCCTCCACCTGCCTCCGATGACGGTGGTCAACGAGGATCGCAAGGGCACTGCGTACGCCGTGACCGTCGACGCACGTGACGTGACCTCGACGGGCATTTCCGCGACCGATCGCGCCATCACGATCCGCTCACTCGGTGATCCCACGACGGCGGCCGCCGATCTCACCCGCCCCGGCCACGTCGCTCCGCTGCGGGCGGTGGCTGGCGGCGTACTGCGTCGCCCCGGGCACACCGAGGCAGCCGTCGACCTGGCTCACCTCGCCGGATTGCACCCTGCGGGTGCCCTGGCCGAGATGGTGAACGACGACGGCACCATGATGGATGCCGCGCAGTGCCGTGCCTTCGCCGACGAGCACGGCATGCTCCTCATCTCGATCGCCGATCTCATCCGCTACCGGGGAGGGTCGGAGCGGCTCATCGAGCGCGGAGCCGTGACCCCTCTGCCCACGGAGCACGGAAACTTCACGATCATCGGCTATCGCAGCCTGGTCGACGGCACGGAGCACGCGGCACTTGTCATGGGCGATATCGGGGACGGCGCCGACATCCTCGTCCGCGTGCATGTCGAGTGCCTCGCAGGCGATGCCCTGCACTCGCAGGGGTGCCGCTGCGGTGATCGTCTCCGGGACTCCCTTGCACGCATAGCCGCAGAGGGACGCGGAGTGCTGCTCTACCTGCGGCCACCCGCGAGCGGAGCCACCCTCCTCGGCGGCCACACATCGACGTCGGGGACCGGCGACTCGCTGGACTACGGCCTGGGCTCGCAGATGCTCAGCGATCTCGGCGTGCGCTCCATGCGCCTACTCACGGGCAGCCCGGACCGGCGCTACGCCCTCGATGGCTTCGGCCTCGAGATCGCCGAGGCGATCCCCCTGGACTGATGCCTCGTCAGCAGGCGGGGAGCCGCTCGGCCAGCCAGCCGTCCAGCGCCGCCAGCGGGATGCGCTCCTGGGCCATCGAGTCGCGATCTCGCACGGTGACAGCGTCATCCTCGAGGGTGTCGAAGTCGACGGTGATGCAGTACGGCGTGCCGATCTCATCCTGACGGCGATAGCGGCGCCCGATCGCCCCTGCATCGTCGAACTCGATGTTCCACCGCTTACGCAATGATGCGGCGAGTTCGCGCGCCTTGGGCGAGAGCTGCTCATTGCGCGACAGCGGCAGCACCGCAGCCTTGACCGGGGCGAGCCGGGGGTCCAGGCGCAGCACGGTGCGCTTGTCGACTCCGCCCTTGGCGTTGGGAGCCTCGTCCTCGTCGTAGGAATCGAGGAGGAACGCGAGGACGCATCGCGTGAGCCCGGCTGCCGGCTCGATGACGTAGGGCACCCAGCGCTCCTCGGCCTCCTGATCGAAGTACGACAGGTCCGTGCCGGAGTGCTCGGAGTGCGTGCGCAGGTCGAAGTCGGTGCGGTTGGCGATGCCCTCGAGTTCGGCCCATTCCGACCCGGCGAAGCGGAAGCGGTACTCGATATCCACCGTGCGCTTGGAGTAGTGACTGAGCTTTTCCTTCGGGTGCTCGAAGAAGCGAAGGTTGTCGGGGTTCATGCCGAGGTCGACGTACCAGTCCCAGCGCTGCTGGAGCCAGTACTCGTGCCACTCCTCGTCCGTCCCGGGCTTGACGAAGAACTCCATCTCCATCTGCTCGAATTCGCGCGTGCGGAAGATGAAGTTGCCCGGGGTGATCTCGTTGCGGAAGCTCTTGCCCGTCTGGCCGATGCCGAAGGGTGGCTTCTTGCGCGCGGCGTTCATGACGTTGAGGTAGTTGACGAAGATCCCCTGCGCGGTCTCCGGGCGCAGGTAGTGCACCGCACCGGCATCCTCAACCGGACCCACGGTCGTGCGGAGCATGCCGTTGAAGTCGCGCGGCTCCGTGAAGTCGCCCGTGGTGCCGCAGTTGGTACACACGATCTCGAGGAGTCCGCCCTCGGGCGCGCGGCCGTGCTTCTCCTCGAAGGCCTCGATGAGTTGATCCGCGCGCCAGCGCTTATGGCACTTCTTGCACTCCGTGAGCGGATCGACGAACGCCGACACGTGACCGGATGCCTCCCACACCTGCGGGGCGAGGATCACGGAGGAGTCGAGTCCCACGACATCGTCGCGACCTCGCACGACGGCCTGCCACCACTGGCGACGGATGTTCTCCTTGAGTTCGACGCCCAGGGGGCCGTAGTCCCAGGCGGAGCGCGTGCCGCCGTAGATCTCGGATGAGGGGAACACGAATCCCCTGCGCTTGCTGAGGTTGACGACGGCATCGACGCGATCGGCCATGATCCACTCCGGCTGGTTGTCGGCGGACAAGCCCGACAGGAGACTGCCAGGCAGGGGACTTCACCCTAGCGAGCATCGAGTCGACGTCGCGCCTCGGCCTCGTCGATGGTGCCGAAGTCCGCGTAGTGCCAGCGCAAATCACGACGGGCCAGGGGGCGTGCGATCGCGACGACGTCGTCGTAGAGCAAGCGCAGCGCCGCGTCGGCCTGACGCGGGCACACGGGCACCGCCAGCACGAGGCGCGAGGCTCCTGCCTGGCGCAGCGCGACGCCCACGAGCGTGGCCGCCGTGCCGGTTTCGACGCCAGCATCAACCACGATCGCGGTGCGTCCGGCGATCTCCGGGACCTCGACCACGCGCGGCTCACCTTCGCGATCCAGGTAGGCACCGCGGAGCGGCAGGCCCAGCGCGTCAGCGAGAGCTTCGGCGACCGGGACGCCATGTGGGACGATGGCGATCAGGCACGCATCATCCGTCGCCACCGCGGCGTCACTCAGCAAGGCGACGAGTTGTCGGCCGCCGTCGGACGGGTCGGCGAAGTCGGTCATGACGGCGCGGGAGGCACGAAGCCCTCGGAGGCGCTTCCCAGGCTCACGCTCGCGGCGTCGGCGGCCAGCGCGCCGCTCGCGTCAGCGCTCCCCGACTCATCGCGCACGTGCAGCACCTCGTAGGCCGTGGGCTCGTCGATGGCCAGGGAGATTATCGGCACGACCGGGACCTTGATGTCGTACGACGAGAGAGCGCGGCGGTAGGCGCCCACGGTCTCCCAGGCCAGCTCGAGCACGATGAGATCCCCCTGGTCGATCGCACGCGAGATGCGCGCGTCCACGAATCCAGGGAAGGCCGCGAAGAGGGTCGCTGCTTCCCGCAGACGCTCCATGAGCACCGGTACGTCATCCGAGCGGAAGCGCAGGAGTGCGACGAACCCGGGAGTGGGATCCGATCCGCGTGCTGGCAGCATGCCCCTCACCGTAGTTAGGGTGGGAGTCCGAAGAGAGCGAGGGATGACGATGGCCGCACGCGACAAGCGTCCCGGCGTGCGGGGCCCGCGCGGCCCGCAGGGCTCAGGACAGCCCACCCCTCGCGCGACCCCCTCGAAGGCCCCCCAGGAGCTATCGCCCCTCCAGCGCGCCAGTCTGCCCCTCCTCAGCCGGCTCACGCGGATGCCCAAGTGGCTCATCGTCGTTCTTCTCGCCGTGCTGCTCGTCCTCGGCATGGTCCAGACGGGCTCCCTCGCGTGGCTGGGCGCCCTCATCCTCGGCCTCCTCGCGCTCTTCTTCCTCTGGCTCCTCGTGCTCTCCTGGCCCGTCATCCCCCCCAGCGGGCGCCTCCTGCGCGCCATCGTCGTCGTCGCCCTGGCAGGGGTCGCTGTACTCAAGGCGCTCGGTCGCCTCTAGGCCTCCGCCTTCCCGACTGCTTCCTCGTATTGACAATCATGTTCATCTAGATAGAGTCGAGGCATGCGCCTCGCACTCGCCGGATCCACCCTCACGTCCACGCTCGCCGCCGCCCTGCTCCTCACCGCCTGCGGCGGTTCTGGCTCCGGCGCCGGTTCCGCGACCCCCGGATCGAATCTGCGCGTCGTGGCCGGGTTCTACCCGCTGGCCTACGCCGCACAGCAGGTCGGCGGCGACGCCGTCGAGGTCATCAACCTCACCCCGCCGGGCGGTGAGGCGCACGATCTCGAACTCAGTCCCCAGCAGGTGGCCGAGATCGGCGAGGCCGATCTCGTGCTCTACATCCCGGGATTCCAGCCGGCTCTCGACGAGGCCATCGCGCAGGTCGCCCCCGATCGCGCCCTCAACGTCACGGAGGCACTGGCCCTACTGCCTGCGGAGGACCATGCCCACGAGGGCGATGCAGCTCATGCGCAGGAGCCCAATGCCGAACACAGCGCACTCGACGGCGACCCGCACGTGTGGCTCAATCCGCTCAATATGTCCGCGATCGGCGATGAGATCGCCTCGCGTCTGGCGTCGCTGCAGTCCGAGGGACCCTTCACCGCGGGCGCCCAGGCGCTGACGGCTGCGATGGACTCGCTCAATGCTGAATGGGCGCAGGGCACAGCCGAATGCCGCAGCCGCGACCTCGTGGTGAGCCATGAGGCCTTCGGCTACCTCGCGGAGCAGTACGACTTCGCGCAGATCGGCATCGCGGGGCTCTCACCCGACGCCGAGCCCTCCCCCGCGCGACTGGCGGAGGTCGCCGACCTCGTCCGCGAGCGCGGGATCACCACGATCTACTACGAGACCCTCGTCGACCCCGCGGTCGCTGAGACGCTCGCGGCCGAGACGGGAGCCGCGACGGCTATCCTCGACCCCCTCGAGGGTCTCGTGGAGGGCTCCTCGGGCGACTACGTCACGGTGATGCAGGCGAATCTCGAGCAGGTGCGAGCCGGGCAGGGATGCACCTGATGAACGAGGGGAGTCGCGCCCATGAGTGCCGCCCTCGTCTGCCGTGATGTCTGCATCGACATCGAGTCCGCCTGCATCCTGAGCAACGTCAACCTGGCTGTCGAGCCCGGCGAATTCGTTGCCGTGCTCGGTGCCAATGGCTCGGGCAAGACCACACTCATGCGCGCGATGCTCGGCCTCATCCCCATCACCAGCGGCGGCATCGACATCTTCGGGACGCCCATCGGACACTTCCGCGAGTGGCAGCGGCTGGCCTATGTGCCCCAGCGCCTGCACTCGGCAGGGGCGGTGCCCGTGTCTGTGCACGAGGTGGTGGGAGCCGGACTCATCTCCCCGCATCAGCGTCTGCCCCGTCGAGGTGATCGACAGCGTGTTGCCGAGGCCCTGGCCCAGGTGGGACTCGCCGATCGCAGGCGGGACAGGTTCGACGCACTCTCCGGGGGCCAGCAGCGCCGCGTGATGATCGCGGCTGCGCTCGCCAAGGACGCCGACCTCTACGTCCTCGATGAGCCCACGGCCGGGGTCGACGCCGAGAGCCAGGAGCGCATCTCCGAGACCTTCGGCTCACTCCACGCGGCCGGGCGGACCGTCGTGCTCGTGACCCATGAACTGGGGCCGTTCTCCACGCTCGCCTCGCGCATCGTCGTACTCGGCTCCCCGCGCGGCGAGACGTCGACCGTTCTCTACGACGGACCACCGCCCGTGCCGGACCATCTGCTCGACCGCGTGTGGCATCACAGCGAGGACGTCGTCATGCGCGCTCCCGAGCCGGGTGTCCTCGAGCCGGGGGCCGGCTGACATGGGCCTGCTCGGATACGACTTCATGCAGCGTGCGCTCATCGCCGCCGCTCTCATCGGCCTCATCGCGCCCCTCATCGGTGTCTTCCTCGTCCAGCGCCGCCTCGCCCTCCTCGGCGACGGCATGGGCCACGTCGCCCTCACCGGCGTCGGACTCGCCTTCCTCACCGGGCTCGCGCCGGTGCCGACCGCCCTCGTCGTCGCAGCCCTGGGCGCGCTCGTCCTCGAGCTGGTGCGCGCCAAGAGCCGCACGGCCGGTGACCTCGCGCTCGCACTCGTCTTCTACGGCGGCATCGCCGGCGGCGTGATGCTCACGTCCCTGGCCTCGGGCAAGGCGTCCACCGCGCTCAACCAGTACCTCTTCGGCTCCCTCTCCACCGTCGCAGCCGAGGACATCGCGTGGCTCGTCGGAGCCGGGGCACTCGTCATCGTCGTCCTCGCGTTCTTCGGTCGCGAGATGTTCGCGATGACGCTCGATCCCGATGTGGCGCACGTGCAGGGCATCCGCACTACGCGACTCGGCATCCTGCTCACGGTCCTCGCGGCGGTGACCGTCGTCATCGGCATGCGCACCGTGGGACTGCTCCTCGTGAGCGCCATCATGATCGTGCCGGTCGCGGCAGCACAGCAGTTCACCGGCTCCTTCCGCAGCACGGCTCTCGTTGCCGTAGGTCTGGGGCTGGCGTGCTCACTCGCCGGCCTCACCACGTCCTTCAGCCTCGATGTGCCACCGGGTCCGACGATCGTGCTCCTCGCTCTGGCCGTTTTCCTCGTCGCCGCCGTCACCGCCTATCCCCTGCGCCGGCGACGGCAGCGCCACCCGCATCCGGTCGAGGAGCATCACCACCATGGCTGACGCGCCCGTGAGACGGCAGACCCGGCAGCGAGCCGCCGTCGCTGATGCACTCGACTCCCAGGAAGAGTTCCGCTCCGCCCAGGAGATCCACGACATCGTGCGCCAGCGCGGGGACAGCGTCGGGCTCACCACCGTCTATCGCACCCTGCAGGCCATGGTCGAGGACGGTCAGGTGGATGTGATCGTCCGCGGCGATGGTGAATCCGTCTACCGCCAGTGCAGTCCCTCGCACCACCATCACCTGGTATGCCGGTCCTGCCGGTCGACGGTCGAGATCGATGCCCCGGATGTCGAGCGCTGGGCCGCCGACATTGCCGCGCGTCACGGCTACGGCGAGGTGACGCACACCGTCGAGGTCTTCGGCGTGTGTCCGCGCTGCGCCGGCTGATCCCTACTCGTAGGGATTCTTGGGCTGGGGGACTTCCTCCAGCGTGAGCACCTCGATCAGCGGGATGGCGGTATCGGTCTTGGTGCCTCCACCGGGCACCCATCGCCCGGTGATGGTGACCCAGGTGTCCGCGGGGAGGTCGGGGGCGTTGAGCACCTTGACCTTCGAGGCGATCGCATCGGCAGCGCAGCAGGCTACGGCCATGCGCGAGATCCACCATCCCCCCGAGGGATCGGGCGTGACGAATCCCGTCATCTCTACCGTGCGGTCCACGAGCGTCAGTCCGTCATCCCAGACGGCGCGACCGACGTACTCCGCGACGGTGACGGGTGCCGGGTCAACCGGCGGCAGAGGCGGAGCCTTGGCTTCCTGGGCGGGCGCGGAGTTAGCCGTGTCGCGCGCCGCGGCGTAGGCGCCGAGCGCGGGCGGGGCAATGAGGAAGATCGCGAGCACCGGCAGCAGCAGCAGCCACGCTGCCCGTGGTCCACCGGCACCGTGACCGTGGCCATCGTCGTGCTCATGCGGCTCGTCGTGAGGCGTCTGCTCATCCGCCGCCGCGCGGCCCTTGCGCAGGACGTCGACGAGCGCCAGGACGCCGAGCACCACCAGGATGCTCCCGGAGATGAGCAGCCACGGCCGCATGCCCTCCTGCACGTAGTTGAGGAAGGTGTCACCGATCGTGATTCGCAGGACCGCCCCTCCGAGGAGGATGAGGACGATGGCCTGGACGTCGCGCCTCATGTCAGCAGCCACCACCCCACGAGCAGACTGAAGATCACCGCGAGGGCGAAGGTCGCCGGTGCGAATCGCGTCGCGAACCTGCTGCTGAAGGTGCCCACCTGCAACGAGATGAGCTTGAGATCCACCATGGGGCCCACGACGAGGAAGGCGAGCTTGGCGGTGAGGGAGAACTCCGTGAGGCTCGCAGCGACGAAGGCGTCGGCCTCGGAGCAGATGCTGAGGAGTACGGCGAGACCTGCGAGCACGAGCACGGAGAGGATCGGCTGATCGGCCACCGCGCTCAGCCACTGCTGGGGCACGAGCACATTGAGCGCGGCGGCGGCAAGACCACCGATGACGAGGAACCCTCCCGCGTGCAGGAAGTCGTGCGTGGCGGTGAGGCGGAAGGTGTGCCACGAGCTCGATCCGACGAGGTGATCGCGGGGACCGATGCGCAGCCACTCCGTCTTGCCGAAGCGCAACCAGAGCCAGCCCATGATCACCGCGGTCGCCAGGGACGCGATGAAGCGCGCGACGACCATCATCGGCTCCCCGGGGAAGGCGACGAAGGTCGACGCCAGCACGATCGGGTTGATCGCGGGGGCGGAGAGCAGGAAGGCCAGGGCTGCGGCCGGCGCGACGCCGCGCGACATGAGTCCGTTGGCTACCGGCACCGATGCGCATTCGCACCCCGGCAGGACAGCACCCGCGCAGCCCGCGACGGGCACCGCGAGAGCGGGGTTCTTGGGCAGCGCCTTCTTCCAGAACGACGCCGGCACGAACGCTGCGATAGCACCGGAGAGCACCACGCCGAGCACGAGGAAGGGCAGCGCCTGCACGATGATGGAGACGAAGATCGTCGCCCCCGTCTGCAGGGCGGGATCGTCGAAGAGTCCGACCAGCCAGCGCTGACCGACGATGAGCAGGACCAGGCCGACCGCCAGGATCTCCAAGCTGCCCGGGCGATAGCGCTGGGACTGCTCGACGGGCGCGCTCATGAGCCCTCCACCGGATTGGGGACCGCCCCACCGTAACGCCGATCGCGTGAGGCATAGGTCTCACACGCCTGCCACAGGTGCCGCCGATCGAAGTCGGGCCAGAGCGTGTCGAGGAAGACCATCTCGGCGTACGCCGACTCCCACAGCAGGAAGTTGCTGGTGCGCTGCTCACCGGAGGACCGCACGAAGAGGTCGACGTCGGGCATGTCGGGCTCGTAGAGATGCCGCGCGATGAGGCGCTCATCAACCCTGTCGGGATCGATCCGACCCTCGGCGACGCCTCGAGCGATGGCCGCGGCCGCGTCAGCGATCTCGGCGCGTCCGCCGTAGTTGACGCACATCGTCAGGGTCAGGACATCGTTGTCCTTGGTCATCTCCTCGGCGGTCTCGAGCTCCTTGATGACGCTCTTCCACAACCGCTTGGGGCGCCCCGCCCATCGCACGCGCACGCCCATCGCGTGCATTTCGTCACGTCGACGATGGACGACATCGCGGTTGAAGCCCATGAGGAAGCGCACTTCGTCGGGTGAGCGCTTCCAGTTCTCCGTGGAGAAGGCGTAGGCCGACAGCCAGCGGATGCCCATCTCGATAGCGCCATGCACGCAATCGAGGAGCGCGAACTCCCCTGCCTCGTGCCCGGCGGTCCGCGGCAGCCCCCGCTCCTTGGCCCAGCGGCCGTTGCCATCCATGACGACGGCCACATGCCGGGGCACTAAGTCCACGGGGATCGCCGGCGGCCGTGCCCCGCTGGGGTGCGGGGTCGGGGCGGCGTACGTCGGCACTCCCCCATCCTTCCACTCCCCGTTTCTCCCCCTTAGCGGGACAAGGGGTGGATACCGCCTCAATTTCGGCCCGTATCCGCCGTTTCTCCCGCTTAGCGGGAGAAACGGCGGATACGGGCTAGCCGCGATCGACGAGGGGCAGCGAGCGCAAGCCGCGCTCGATATGCCAGGTGACCAGCGCGGCCGCCAGGCCGCTGGCCTCACGTCGGTGGCGCACATCACTGGCGTCGGCCGTCGCCCAGTCGCCGGACAGCAGCGCACCAAGGAGGGCGAGCGTCTCGGGTGCGGGTCGCGCACTTCCAGGGGTGCGGCATTCATCGCAGAGTGCTCCGCCACCGCTTACCGCGAAGGCACGGTGCGGACCCGGCTCACCACATCGGGCGCACTCCGAGAAGGAGGGCGACCATCCTGCGATGGCCAGTGATCGCACCAAGAAGGCATCGAGCACCAGGGACGGGTCGTGCGTCCCGGAGACCAGGGTGCGCAAGCCGCCGACGAGGAGGAGGTACTGCTGCACCGCCGGCTCACGCTCGATGGGCGTCAGCCGCTCCGCGGCTTCGAGCATCGCCGTGCCGGTCGTCCAACGGGGATAGTCGGTCGAGAGCGTGGCCCCGTGGGCTCCCAGCGACTCCACCTGCGTCACCGTGTCGAGCGAGCGCCCCTCGTGGAGTTGAACGTCGATGTGGCCGAAGGGTTCCAGCCGTGCACCGAAGCGACTGCCCGTGCGTCGCACGCCCTTGGCGACTGCGCGCACGCGACCGTGAGCGCGCGTGAGGAGGGTGACGATGCGATCGGCCTCACCCAGGCGCTGGGTGCGCAGGACGAGGGCTTCGTCGCGGTACGTCGGCACGTGGCCATCCTCGCAGGACTAGAAGCCCAGACGGCGCAGCTGGCGCGGATCCCGCTGCCAGTCCTTAGCGACCTTGACGCGAAGGTCGAGATAGACCGGGGTGCCCAGAAGGGCTTCGATCCCGCGACGCGCCTTGGTGCCCACGTCCTTGAGCCGTGACCCGCCCTTGCCGATGACGATGGCCTTTTGGCTATCGCGCTCGACGTAGACGATGGCATGGATGTCGAGCAGTGGACGATCCTCGGGCCGGTCCTCGCGCATCTCCATCTCGTCGACCACCACCGCGAGAGAGTGCGGAAGCTCGTCGGAGAGACCTTCGAGCGCTGCCTCGCGAATGAGTTCGGCCACGAGGGTCTCCTCAGGCTCGTCGGTGGACTCGCCATCCGGATAGAGGGCTGGGCCCTCGGGCAGTCGAGCCACAAGCAGGTCCGCGAGCAGCCCCACGTTGTCACCGGTCACTGCGGAGACGGGGATGATCTCCGCCCAGTCCACCTTCGCACGCTCGCCGAGTGCCGCCGCTTCGGCGAGACGCTCGGCGACCTGGGCGGGCGAGGCGGCATCGGCCTTGGTGATGATCGCGAAGGTCGTGCGCGCCCCACCCCTCCGCGCCTTGGCGAGCTCACTGGCGATGTAGGCATCGCCAGGGCCGACCTTCTCCGTGGCGGGCAGGCAGAGTGCGGCGACATCGACGGTCGACCATGCCTCGCGCACGAGGTCATTGAGCCGCTCGCCGAGGAGCGTCTTGGGCTTGTGGAGTCCCGGGGTGTCGAGGACGACGAGCTGCGCATCGGGGCGCGTCACGATGCCGCGCACGACATGGCGCGTCGTCTGCGGGCGCTTCGAGGTGATCGCGACCTTGGTCCCTACCAGCGCATTGGTGAGTGTCGACTTGCCCGCATTAGGACGGCCGACGAGGCAGGCGAGACCCGAGCGATGGGCACCTGCGGTGGGCTCGGTCATGACGCGCTCCGACCCTCGACGACTCCGAGGAGACCGAGTCCCACGATGACGAGGGCGCATCCCAGGACACCGAGCGGACCGAGGACCTCACCGAGCACGAAGACGCCGAGCAGCGTGGCGAAGACCGGCTCCGCGAGGTTGAGGGTGGCGATGTGCCCGGGCTGCAGCGACCGGAAACCCATGCCGAAGAGGACATAGGCCAGTGTCGTCGTCGCCAAGCCGAGCCAGAGGATGAGCAGCACGGAGGACCATGACATCCACCATGTGCCCGACATGAGGAAGACGGGCACGAGCAGGACACCGGAGACGGCGAACGATGCCGCGAGCACGTGGGTGGGCTGCTCACCTTCGCGGGCGAAGCGCACGCCGAAGACCGTGTAGAAGGCGTACGATGCCCCGGCCATCAGGCCGAAGGCGATACCGAGCACGTCGCGACTGTCTCCCGCTCCGATGGTGAGCAGGGTCACGCCCACGATGGCCAGCGTCGTGGAGGCCAGCCAGACGTAGCCGGGAGCGCCCTCGCGCATGATCCAGCCGAGGACGCCGGCCATGAAGGGTGTGAGGGCGAGGCTGGCGAGCGTGCCGACGGCGACACCGGTGCGGCTCATGGAGAGGAAGAAGAAGACCTGGTACGCCGCAACCGTGACGCCCATGACCCAGATGATCGGCCGTCGCCAGAGTCGCAGCAGCGCCTCGCGGCCCTCCGCCGTGCGCGAAGCCCAGGCAACGAGACCGGCCGCGCCGACGATGAGTCGCGCCGCCGCCGCACCGGCCGCGGGTGCGGCGGGCTGGAGGAGCGCACGAGCGGTGCCGGACGTGCCGAAGAGCGCCGCCGAGCCCAGGACGGCAGCGGCAGCCACCCGCCGATCCGAAGCCGTGGCGACCGTGGTGCTCATGCGCCTGCGGCCAGTGTCGATATGACCGTGCCATCGGGTGCGCACAGGTGCACCGTCACATCCGCGCCACCGAGCTCGGCGAGCGCGCGGCGTCCGTCCTCATCGGCCGGGTCGTCACCGATCACGACCGCCGCTTCCGCGCCGCGCGCGCCCGAAGCGACAGCCTGGGCAACCGCGAGCTGGAGGGCGCTGATCGACAGGGATGGCAGCGCGACATCGGCGGCCGCGTAGGTGCGACCGGTCTCGTCGCGTACCGCTGCGCCACGGGAGGCTCCGACCCGACCGCGAGCGCCGCGCGCAAGGGTGACGAGCTTGGCGTCCTCATCGGACAGGGGCTCAGTCGACATCCACGACCTCCGTCTCATCGACACCTGCGGAGGACGCATCGCCGAGACCGACGTGCACCGCGAGGATGCTGCCGATGCGGTTGCGCCGACCCACGCCCTGCTCGGCCGTGAGACGCCAGCCGTCGATGTCGATCGTGGCGCCGGGGATGGGCACGCGCCCAAGGCGCTTGCCCATGAGGCCCAGGACGGTGTCGACCCCTTCATCCTCGGACTCCACATCGACGTCGATGAGGTCGGCGAAGTCGTCGACGTGCATGCGCGCACTCACCCGGACGGAGCCGTCGTCGAGCCGGGCCACCTCAGGAGCCGCGGTGTCGTACTCGTCAGCGATCTCGCCCACGATCTCCTCGAGCACATCCTCGATGGTGACCAGTCCGGCCGTCCCGCCGTACTCGTCGACGCAGATCGCCATGTGGGTGCGCGCTGCCTGCATGTCCTTGAGCAGCTCGTCGACCTGCTTGCTATCGGGCACCATGAACGCCGGTCGCATGAGCGACTCGACGGTCTCCGTCTGCTCGGCCTCGCGGTGATCGAAGACACGGCGTACGACATCCTTGAGGTAGACGATGCCGATCACGTCATCGGAGTTCTCCCCGATCACGGGGATCCGCGAGAAGCCCGACCTCAGCCCCAGCGACAGCGCCTGACGCAGTGTCTTGTGCCGCTCGATGTAGATCATCTCCGTGCGGGGCACCATGACCTCGCGTGCGAAGGTGTCGCCGAGCTCGAAGACGGAGTGGATCATCTGGCGCTCGTCGTCCTCGATGAGGTCCTCGGCCTCGGCGATGTCGACGAGCTCGCGGAGCTCCGCCTGGGTGGCGAAGGGACCCTCGCGGTAGCCGCGTCCGGGCGTGAGCGCATTGCCCAGGACGATGAGAAGTGTGGCGAGTGGGCCGAGGATGCCGGCGAGCAGGCTCGCCGCCCCCGCGGAGCGCAGGGCGATCCGATCGGCGTGCTGGCGCCCCAGGGTGCGTGCGGCAACGCCCAGGACGACATAGTTGACGATCACCATGATGCCCACGACGACGAGCAGGGCGAGCCATACGGGCCAGCCACGATCCTCCTGGAGGCTCGCGATGCCGACGTACGACACGAGGGCAATGGCGGTGACCGATGCCACGGTGGAGAGGAAGAGCAGGACATTGACGTAGCGGGGTCGATCGGCGACGACGTCGAGCAGTCGCCCACTGCCGCGCACACCGTCCCGCTGGAGTTCCTCGACCCGACCGCGCGACACCCTCCCGATGGCCGTCTCCGCCATGACGAGCAGCGCCGCCACGATCACGAGGATGACGGCGATAAGGACGAGCAGGAGATCGCCGCTCATCGCGGCACCGCCAGCCAGTCCTGGAGGAGTTGAGCCTGAAGCGTGAACATCCGCTCGTGCTCCTCGGGCTCCGCGTGGTCATGGCCGAGGAGGTGCAGCACCCCGTGCGTGAGCAGCAGGGCGAGCTCGACGTCGGCGGAGTGACCCGCTGCCTCTCCCTGGCGCGCGGCGACGGTCGGGCAGAGCACGATGTCGCCCAGGATCCCCTCGACGCGGGGACCCGCCGGATCGCCCGCACGCAGGTCATCCATGGGGAAGGACAGCACGTCCGTGGGCCCCGGCTCGTCCATCCACTCCACGTGAAGCCGTGCCATCTCGTCCTCATCGACGAGCAGGATCGACAGGTCGGCGTCGGGGTCGAGGTGGAGTCGATCGAGCAGATAGGCAGCCTGGGCCTCCAGACGCGACGTCTCGACCCAGGTCACGCCGGAGGCGTCATCGATATCGATCGCCATGGCTCACGCCCTGCGGGGGCCGCGATGCGGTGCGGCGGGGCGCAGGCCCACGCTGGCGTCGTAGCGACCGTACGCCTCGACGATTTGCCCGACGAGACGGTGACGCACGACATCGGCCGAGGTCAGGGTGCAGAAGGCCACGTCATCGATCCCACCCAGGATCTCCTGCACGACCATGAGACCCGACGTGGTTGACGACGGCAGATCGACCTGGGTCACGTCACCCGTCACGACCATGGTCGAGCCGAAGCCGAGGCGGGTGAGGAACATCTTCATCTGCTCGGCCGTGGTGTTCTGCGCCTCATCGAGGATGATGAAGGCATCGTTGAGGGTGCGGCCGCGCATGTAGGCGAGCGGAGCGATCTCGATGGTCCCCCCGGTGATCAGGCGCGGGATCGAGTCGGGATCGAGCATGTCGTGCAGGGCGTCGTACAGGGGCCGCAGGTAGGGGTCGATCTTCTCCGACAGCGTGCCGGGCAGGAAGCCCAGCCGCTCGCCCGCTTCGACCGCCGGTCGCGTGAGGATGATGCGCGTGACCTTCTTCGCCTGGAGCGCCTGTACGGCCTTGGCGACCGCAAGGTAGGTCTTGCCGGTGCCCGCAGGTCCGATGCCGAAGGTCACGGTGTGGGTGTCGATGGCCTCGACGTAGCGCTTCTGATTGAGCGACTTCGCGCGGATGGTGCGACCGCGGGAGCTCAGGATGTTGGTGGAGAGCACCTCGGCCGGCCGGGTGCCTGCGCGCAGGAGGGCGATGCTGCGCTCGACGGATTCGGTGGTGAGGCCCTGGCCGGTGCGGAGTACGGCGAGCATCTCGGCGACGAGGATCTCGACGAGCCCGACATCGTCGGCGGATCCCACCACGCGAATCTCATTGCCGCGTACGTGGATGTCGGAGCCCGGGAAGGAAGCCTCGATGACGCGCAGCAACTCATCGCCCGGGCCGAGAAGGGCAACCATCGGCTGGGACGCCGGGATGGTGATGGTGGCCTGAGAGGAGCTGCTCATGTGGGGGTGATCCTACCGTCAGCCGGGAGGCCAGCCGAGCGGACGACCGCCCAGGACGTGGATGTGGGCGTGCCCGACGGACTGACCGCCCTCCAGACCCGTATTGGCCACGAGCCGGTTGCCTGACGCGGACACCCCCTCCTGCCGTGCCACCTGGGCGGCCAGCGCGAGCAACTCGGCCGCCAGGGCCGGGTCGGCCTCGGCGACGGAGGGTACGTCGTCATGGTGATCCGCCGGGATCACGAGGACATGGACGGGGGCCTGCGGCTGGATATCGCGGAAGGCGAGCGCGCGGTCGCTGCGCGCGATGATCTCGGCCGGGATGTCACCGGTCGAGATGCGACAGAAGAGGCAGTCGGTCACGCTGTCATCCTGGCACGCGGCGTGTCATCACGGGGTATCTCCCCAACGCGGGGTGCGCGCGAGGACCACGGCAGCTCCCACCGGGCCCGCCGTGGAGGTGCGCAGGACCGTCGGTCCCAGACGCGCCAGCTGAGCGCCATGGGCCACGAAGTGGTCGCGCTCCTTGTCGGATACGCCGCCTTCCGGACCTACGACGAGCACAACGTCACCGCTATCGGGGATCGCCATCCGCGCGAGTGGCTCGCGGGCACCCTCGTCGAGGCAGAGCGCGAGTGCAGCATCTGAGATCCAGGGATCGAGCTCGGCCGTGGTGTGCACGGACTGAACGTCGGGCACGCGGGTGCGGCGCGACTGCTTGGCCGATGCCCGAGCCGTCGCGCGCCACTTGTCGACGCCACGCTGCGCGCGCTCCCCCGACCATCGCGTCACGCAGTGCTCCGCGGACCACGGCACGATGACGTCCACGCCCACCTCGGTCATGGCCGCGACCGCCTGCTCACCGCGGTCGCCCTTGGCCAGGGCCTGGATGACGACCACGCGTGGCTTCGGCTCTGGCTCGTGCACGACTCGGCCGATGACGACCTCGAGTCGATCGCGCGAAGCTGTCTGCACCGTGCCCTCGAGTCGACGGCCCTCTCCATCGACCAGGTCGACGCGCTCTCCCGGGCGCAGGCGCACCACCTGGATGGCATGGCGTGCCTCGTCTCCGACGACGTCGATGACTCCCGCCTCATCGGGCTCCCTATCGGGAGCGATGAAGAAGACCGGTGCCGCCATGCGTCAGCGTCCGTCCTACCGTCAGCGTCCGCTGAAGGCGCCGCGCAGGCGCGAGAAGAATCCACCCGTCTCATCGGGGGTTTGCTCTGCGGCACGCAGGGTGACGCCCTCTTCGCCGCGAGCCCGCGCGAGGCTCCGCAGGTAGCCCTCCTGCTCAGCGTCGAGGCGCGTGGGGGTGCGCACGTCGAGTTGGATGTGCAGATCGCCGCGCCCTGAGCCACGCAGATGGGGTACGCCGCGCCCGCGCAGGGTGAGCACGGCGCCCGGCTGTGTGCCAGGCCGCACCTCGACCTGCTCGACGCCGTCCAGCGTCTCGAGTTCGATGCCGGTGCCGAGTGCCGCAGCCGTCATGGGGACCTCGACCGTGCACACGAGGTCATCGCCTCGCCGCTCGAAGACAGGATGCTCCGTCTGCACGATCTCGACGTAGAGATCGCCCGCATCCCCACCGCCGGGGCCGACCTCTCCCTGCCCCGCGAGCTGGATGCGCGTGCCCGTGTCTACTCCCGGCGGGATGCGTACGCCGATGGTCGTGCGGGTGCGCACGCGACCATCGCCGGCGCATTCCACGCAGGGGTGCGGGATCGTCGTTCCGAAGCCCTGGCACTGCGGGCAGGGACGCGCGGTCATCACCTGACCGAGGAAGGACCGCTGGACGTTCTGGATCTCACCGTGGCCCTTGCACATCGGGCAGGTGGCGGGCTGGGTGTCGGGTGCGGTGCCCGCGCCCTGACACGCCTCGCAGCGCACTGCGGTATCGACCTGCACCTCTCGAGTGGCACCGGTCATCGCCTCCGCGAGATCGACCTGCAGGCGGATGAGGGCGTCCTGGCCGCGGCGCATGCGCGGGCGCGGGCCACGGCGCTGCCCGCCGCCGAAGAACGCATCCATGAGATCGCCGAAGTCGAACGGCGCGCCGTAGCCGCCTCCCCCGGCCCGCAGGGGATCGCCGCCGAGGTCGTACATCTGCCGCTTCTCCGGGTCGCTCAGGACCTCGTACGCCGCGGTGACGTCCTTGAAGCGATCGACGCTCGCGGGATCGGGATTGACGTCGGGATGCAGCTCGCGCGCGAGCTGGCGGTAGGCGCGCTTGATCTCGTCGGGGCTCGCATCGCGCGAGACGCCCAGCAGGGCGTAGTAGTCAGTGGCCACGTTGTCGGGTCTCGTCTGCTCTCGTCGCTAGTGTTCGTCCAGGATGCGGCTGAGGTACTGCGCCACCGCACGGACCGATGCGATCGTGCCGGGATAGTCCATGTGGGTCGGTCCGACTACGCCCACTCCCGCGACCACGGAGTCGCCGCGACTGTAACCGGTGGCCACGACGCTCGTCCCCTGCAGATCCTCGACGGGATTCTCGTGGCCGATGCGCACCGTGACGTCACCGGAGACTTCGCCGAGGAGACGCAGGAGCACGACCTGCTCCTCGAGTGCCTCCAGCACGGGCTCGAGGCTGATGGAGAAGGAGTCGCGGTAGCGCGCGAGATTGGCGGTGCCACCCAGGACGATGCGCTGCTCGACGGTGTCGGCCGTGGCCTCGATGAGGCTGGCGACCACCGCGGCGACGGAGGGCCGCAGGTCGGGTGCGGCCGCGTCGATGAGCGAAGCGAGCTGATCCCCGAGTTCGGCGCACCTCTCACCGATAGCGCGGGCGACGAGTTGAGCCCGCAGGGTGGTCACATCGTCCTCGGACATCGGCGCTGTCAGGTCGATCGTGCGCTGCTCCACGCGCCCGGTGTCCGCGATGAGCACGAGCAGCAGACGCGTGTCGCTCAAGCGCACGAGTTCGATGTGGAGCACGGTCGACTGCACAAGCGAGGGGTACTGCACCAGCGCCACCTGGCGCGTCAACTGGGCCAGGAGCCGGACGCTCCGTGCCATCACGTCGTCGAGGTCGACCGCGCCGGCGAGGAAGTCCGAGATCGCCCGCCGCTCGGCTGACGAGAGCGGTTTCACGCCGGAGAGCCGATCGACGAAGGCCCGGTAGCCGAGGTCGGTGGGGATGCGCCCCGCGCTCGTGTGGGGCTGGGCGATGTAGCCCTCGTCCTCGAGGACAGCCATGTCGTTGCGGATCGTGGCCGATGAGACGCCGAGGGCATGGCGCTCGACCAGTGCCTTGCTGCCCACCGGCTCGCGGGTGGAGACGTAGTCCTCGACGATGGCGCGGAGCACGGCGAGGCGCCGGTCCTCGAGCATCGCCACCTCCCGGGATCGAAGCGCCGACACTGGCACTCCCCTTGTCCGAGTGCCAATCCTACGCCCTCGGGCACCATGGGGCGCGTTGACGAGGAGGTTCGCATGACGCAGCCCATACCGGACGGGCCCAGCGAGGGACTCAGTGATGGGCCCGGCGATGGGCCCAGCGACGGGCCCGGCGGGACGCCCCCATTGAGCGGACCCCTCCCTACCGGTCCGGCGTACCCCGGGCCACCTCCGCAGGGCTACGGCCCACCACCGCCACCTCCGCCGGGCTACGGCCCTCCACCGCCACCTCTGCCGGGATACGGCCCTCCACCGCCACCCCCGACGTGGATTCCCGAGGCCGTGCCCGCTGCGGCGCCCGGCATCGAGAGGTCGCGCCTCACCGCGGGAATGCTCGGGATCTTCCTCGGGGCGGTGGGCGTGCACCGCTTCTACCTGGGCTACACCAGCATGGGCGTCCTGCAGATCCTCGTCACCATCGCCACATGCGGCATCGGCGGCATCTGGGGCACCGTCGAGGGGATCCTCATCCTCAACGGCAAGGGCATCACGACCGACGCCGACGGTGAGCCCCTGCAGCCGTAGATTCTTGGCCGGCAACGTCACGCGAGCGCACCGAAACTCCCTTGTCGAGTGTGCGGTTGTGTGCAGGAAATCCCCCGACTTCGTGCACACAACTGCACACTCGGCGACCGACGCCGACGGTGGGCCGTTGAGGCGGTAGCGATCAGGGGGCGAGTCGACGTACGACGGCGTCGGCGAGGAGCCGTCCCTCCGAGGTGAGGACGACGCGATCGTCGGTGGCCTCGACGAGACCCTCGGCAGCCAGCAGCGCGACCTCCTCGTGGGGCAGACCTGCGCGCGAGATCCCCTCGCGCGTGCGCACCCCGAGCATCACCCGCTCGAGTGCACGACCCTGCCCATCGACCGTCTCCTCACCGGCGACAGGTGCTACTCCATCGGCGACCGCCCGGGCGTAGGACGCGGGGTGCTTGAGATTCCACCAGCGCCTGCCGTCGAGGTGCCCGTGCGCACCCGGGCCCGCACCCCACCAGTCCGCATCGCTCCAGTAGCCGACGTTATGCCGACACTCGGAGCCCGCACGAGCCCAGTTGGAGACCTCGTACCACTGCAGTCCCGCACCCGAGGCGAGCCCATCGATGATCCGGTAGCGGTCGGCGGCCACGTCATCATCGGGTGCGGGGAGCTCCCCGCGTCTCACGCGCGCCGCGAGCCGGGTTCCGTCCTCGACGATGAGGGAGTACGCCGAGAGGTGATCCACGCCCGCGTCGAGAACGGCTTGCACGGATGCGACGAGATCCTCATCCGTCTCTCCGGGCGTGGCGTAGATGAGATCGGCGCTCACGTGCGCGAATCCCGCGGCGCGCGCCTCGGCGATGGCCTCGAGCGAGCGGCCCGGGGTGTGGGTGCGCTCCAGCACTGCGAGCACATGCGGTGACAGGCTCTGCACTCCGAAGGACACGCGCGTGAATCCTCCCGCGCGCAACTCCTCCAGCGTCGCGAGTGACACGGAATCGGGATTGGCCTCGGTCGTGACCTCGGCATCCGGCTCGATCCCGAACTCCTCGACGATGGCCGCGACGATCCGCACCAGATCGCGCGCGCCCAGGAGGGTCGGCGTGCCACCGCCGACGAAGACGGTCGATACGGGCCGATCGTCGGGCACCTGCCGCCGGGCCCACCGGATCTCCTCGATCACGGTGTCGGCGTACGTCGACCTGCTCACCCCCGCTCCGAGCTCCTCGGCCGTGTAGGTGTTGAAATCGCAGTAACCGCAGCGTGTCGCGCAGAAGGGCACGTGCACGTAGAAGCCGAGGGGGCGGTTCACCACACGGTCATTGTGCTCTTCACGTGCTCGCTTCGACGTCGTGGGCGGCGTACGCTGTCGCCAGGAAGTGCGACTACACGCCTAGGAGGGCCCATGTCCACGACTCCACCTCCCCCGCCGCCCACACCCCCTACGCCGCCTGCAGGCCAGCAGCCGATGTCGGACTCCGACGCGCGCCTGTGGGCGATGCTCGGCCAACTCGGAGGCATCATCCTGGGCTTCCTCGCGCCGCTCATCGTCATGCTCGTCTTCGGGCCGCGCAATGCCTTCGTCAAGAAGGAGTCGACCGAGGCGCTCAACTTCCAGATCACGGTGCTGATCGGCTACCTGATCTCCTTCGTGCTCACCTTCATCTTCATCGGCATCTTCCTCTTCTTCGCCGTCTGGATTCTCTCGATCATCTTCTGCATCATCGCGGGCCTCAAGAACAATCAGGGCATCGAATACCGCTACCCCATCAACATCAGGTTCGTGAAGTGATTCGACGCGCCCTCGCCGCGGCGGCCTTGGCCGCTGTCCTCGTCCCGGTCGCCGCATGCGGCTCGCAGCAGGCTGCCGAGGACATGGTCAACGACGCCCTGAGTGGCAGTGCATCCGTCGACATGGGCGAGGACGGCGAGGTGCGCGTCGACACCAGCGACGGCAGCTTCGAGGTCGGCACGGGCGAGTTCCCCGAGGGATGGCCCGCCGATCTGACCGTGATCTCGGGATTCGAGCTCGTCTCGTCGGCATCCACCCCCGAGGGCCTCACCGCCCAGATGATCGCCGACGGTGACCAGTCCGCGGCCGTAGACACCTACGTCAAGGATCTCCAGGCAAACAAGGGCTGGGCGGTCGATCCCAGTGTGCCTCTCGGCGCACCCGGGATGTGGGCGCTCACCAAGGAGGGCAAGGTGGCGACGATCTTCTCCGCCGCCACCGGCGGCCAGACAGCCGTGATCTTCAACGTCACTGACCGCTGACGGTCACTTCTTGGCGGCGGTCTCCTCGCCCGTGGAGAGCGCGGCGATGAAGGCTTCCTGAGGCACCTCGACCCGCCCCACCATCTTCATGCGCTTCTTGCCCTCCTTCTGCTTCTCCAGGAGCTTGCGCTTGCGTGTGATGTCGCCGCCGTAGCACTTGGCGAGCACGTCCTTGCGGATCGCGCGCACCGTCTCACGGGCGATGACGCGCGAGCCGATGGCGGCCTGGATCGGCACCTCGAACTGCTGCCGAGGAATCAACTCGCGCAGCTTGGCCGTCATCGCCACGCCATAGGCGTAGGCCTTGTCCTTGTGCACGATCGCACTGAAGGCATCGACCGTATCGCCGTGGAGCAGGATGTCGACCTTGACGAGATCCGCTGCCTCCTCCCCGCTGGGCTCGTAGTCCAGCGAGGCATAACCCTTGGTGCGCGACTTGAGCTGGTCGAAGAAGTCGAAGACGATCTCGGCCAGCGGCAGTGTGTAGCGGAGCTCGACGCGGTCCTGGCTCAGGTAGTCCATGCCGAGGAGTACGCCGCGCCGCGCCTGGCAGAGCTCCATGATGGTTCCGACGAAGTCGGACGGGGCCAGGATCGTCGAGCGCACCACCGGCTCGTGCACCTCCGCGACCTTGCCCGTAGGGAACTCCGAGGGATTCGTCACGGTCACCTCGGTGCCGTCGTCCTTGACCACGCGGTACACGACGTTGGGCGCCGTGGAGATGAGATCGAGATTGAACTCCCGCTCGAGGCGCTCGCGGACGATCTCCAGGTGAAGCAGTCCGAGGAAGCCGCAGCGGAACCCGAAGCCGAGGGCTACCGACGTCTCGGGCTCGTAGACGAGCGCTGCGTCGTTCAACTTGAGTTTGTCCAGGGCATCGCGCAGTGCCGGGTAGTCGGAGCCGTCGATGGGATACAGGCCCGAGAAGACCATCGGCTTGGGGTCGCGGTAGCCACCGAGCGCCTCGACGGCGCCCTTGCTGGCCAGTGTCACGGTGTCGCCGACCCGAGACTGGCGCACATCCTTGACTCCGGTGATGAGATAGCCCACCTCGCCGACGCCGAGGCCCTCCGCCGGCACGGGCTCGGGAGAGATGACCCCGATCTCGAGCAGGTCGTGCGTGGCCTTGGTCGACATCATCTGGATGCGCTCACGCGTCGAGACGTGCCCGTCGATGACGCGCACGTAGGTGACGACACCGCGGTAGGTGTCGTAGACGGAGTCGAAGATCAGCGCACGCACCGGTGCATCCGGGTCTCCGATGGGCGCGGGGATCTCGCGCACGACCACCTCGAGGAGTTCAGCAACTCCCTCGCCCGTCTTGGCCGACACCTTCAGCACGTCGTCGGGCGAGCACCCGATGATGTGGGCGAGCTCCGCGGCGTACTTCTCCGGCTGGGCGGCGGGCAGATCGATCTTGTTGAGCACGGGGATGATCTGCAGATCGTTCTCGAGAGCGAGGTAGAGGTTGGCGAGAGTCTGGGCCTCGATCCCCTGGGCGGCATCGACGAGGAGGACGGCCCCCTCGCACGCGGCGAGGCTGCGCGAGACCTCGTAGGTGAAGTCGACGTGGCCGGGGGTGTCGATCAGGTTGAGGACGTAGTCCTGGCCGTCCTGGGCCCGATAGGGCAGGCGCACCGCCTGCGACTTGATCGTGATGCCCCGCTCGCGCTCGATGTCCATCCGGTCGAGGTACTGAGCCCGCATTTGCCGGGCATCCACCACGCCAGTGATCTGGAGCATCCGATCGGCGAGGGTCGACTTGCCGTGGTCGATGTGGGCGATGATGCAGAAATTGCGGATCACCGCCGGATCGGTCCGGCCGGGCTTGGGGGCGGGCACCTGAGCATCCTGTCACGGCTTTCCACGAGGGGCAGGGCGCCGTCCGGCAGCTCCCGGCCCCGACCCGAGGGCGATTTGGGTCCCGGGGGGCCGCCGGGTACCCTTGGTCCTCGGTCCAGCCGGGGTTGGCTGGGGCGATTGGCATTCGAGAGGCAGAGGCTCACCCGTGGCGAACATCAAGTCGCAGATCAAGCGCAACCGCACCAATGAGAAGGCGCGGCTGCGCAACAAGTCCGTGAAGTCCTCCCTCAAGACCCACGTGCGCAAGTTCCGCGATGCCGCCGATGCCGGTGACGCCGCCAAGGCCCAGGAGCTCGCACGCGAGGCCTGCCGCCAGCTCGACAAGGCCGTGAGCAAGGGCGTCATCCACGCCAACCAGGCTGCTAACCGCAAGTCCTCGATCGCCAAGCGCGCCGCGGCCCTCTAGCCCACACAGACAAGAGAAGGCCCGACCCCGCAGGGGGTCGGGCCTTCGTCGTTGTACCTGTCGTCAGCTCGCGCTGACAGGCGAATTCGTCACGGGGATCGCGGTCACGCCGCCCTGCGGCACGCCCTGAAGCATGGACGGGGTCCAGAAGTTGGAGCCCGTCGAACCGCTCGCAGCGGCGGTGTCCACCAGCAGCCCGAAGGTGTTCGTCCAGCATGCCTGGAGTGAATTGTTGCCGGTGAGCCAATCGCTACCGATGACCGTGCACGCCTGGGCGTTGGTCGATGTCGGCACGGTACCCGTCCCGAGGTTCCAGGATTTGGAGGCGAAGACCGCCTCGAGGTTGGACGACCCGTAGAGCGTGACGGGGGTTGGGCTGGCGAAGTTGTATCCGACGTTCGTGCACTGGAACACATTGGTGATGCTCGCCGGGAAGCCCGTGCACCCGAGCGTGGTCGAGGCCATGGGCTTGGTCGATTGCCACTGATACTTAGTGTTGATTGTCGCGAGCGCGCCGGGATCCGCCCCCAGGTTGGACCACTGCATGCCGCCACTGGTGGCGCCGATTCCGACGAAGCCCTGCCCAGTGAGTGTCTTGGCGACGGTCGACTGGGCGAGTAGCAGGTCGCCCACCAGGGAGAGATTTTGGTCCTGGTTGGCAATGGCGAACTTGTACGCCGGCTGGTTCGCGAGCAGTTGCTGCGGGGTTGCCGCGTTGACGCCGGTGATGGCAGCGTAGTTGAAGAGCGGCAGCGGCGTTGCAGTGTAGGTCGACGTAGCCGGGCCCGGATAGAGCGGGAACGACGTGTTCTTCATCGTCGTCACCGAGAGGTCCACCGGGTAGGCCCACCAGACGTAGTTTGTGCTCGGATCTGCGATGGTGCCGTCGGGCGGCACCACGACGTTGGCAGCGACGGCGTTCTGAACCGCGCCGACGAAGAGGCCCGAGGCAAGGATTCGACAGGCATCGGCGACGTTGATCGCTGTCGTCGAGGGCAGCGTGCCGGACGTCGGCAGGGTCGGGCAGGAGGGCTGCTGCCCCGATGCCGCGCTCTCGCGGAACATCTGCGCCGAAGCTGACAGTGCGTAGGCACTGTCGACGAGCGAGCCGATCTGCGCGTACGTCGCCTGGATCTGCGCCAGGGAATCGTCGGACAGCGGCAGGTGGCCTCCCATCGTCAGCATCTGCTGGTAGGTGTAGATCAGCAGGTCGGTCTGGGGCACACCCGCCCCGCCAACCAGCGCCTCGTAAAGCGAGGTGTAGTAGGCGTTCGACGGATCCACGAAGGCATCGGTCTGCTTGAGCAGGTCGAGGCAGATATTCAGCGGGGAATCGCCGCTGCTGGTCTTTGCCGAAGTGTACATCGTCCCGCACACCTGCGAATTGGTCGGCTCAGGATCTGTCGTGGCAGTCCACGTCGACGTCGTGGGCTTGATCGTGCTCAGGATGAGGAGGTCGGAATAGGCCTCCTGCACGAGGGCCTGCACCTTCACAAGCCCGGAGTTGTTGTACGCCGTGCCATAAGCCAACTGGGCGTTGTTGGCATCGGTGACGTAGGACTGCTGGGCACTTTGCTGCTGCAAGGCGCTGATGGAACTTTGGATCGCGGTGAGCGTGCCCTGCATCTGAGTCAGGGTCGCCGCGATGTCGCTCACGGTCGTGTTGAGCTGGTTCAGTTGAGTCGTGACGCCGACCATCTGGTTCTCGATCTCCTGGTCGAAGCTCGAGTTCGGGTTGGCGCAGACGAGATTGGCGACCGGGCCCGGCGGAATCGAGGCACATGCGGTGCTGTAGAGCGCCTTACCAGCGACGCTGGTGAGGATCGACACGATCGGATTGCCTGCGCGCGGGCTCACGCGAACGCTCGAGGGATCCTTGCGCTTATGGTCGGGGTAGCCGGGCCTCACGCCGTGCTTGTAGTCGGCCGGGGCGAATGAGTTCTTCGACGTCGGGGTGACCCGCTTCGCCTCCTTCTTGGCGAAGGCGAGGAACCCACCCGCCTTCTTGGCCTCGCGAGCAAAATCACCAGCGTGGAAGGTCGACGATGTCGTTGCCGTGAGCAGGCCCAGGTGGTTGGCGCGCGAACCCCAGGCAGCGACGTCGAGGTGATCGCTCACGCGCTTGACGACCTGGCGCGCCGTGAGATCGGGCCTGTGCCGCAGGTGCTCAGCAGCAAGGGTGGTGGCCGGAGTGATCACGACGTACTTCTCCGAACGAAGTCCGATCGCTGACATGGACTCGGTGCTGGCAGCACCGCCGATCTGACCCCCACTGACCTCGACGATAAAGGTGGCGGGAAGACAGGCGACTCGGAGCGAGAAGCCACCCATGTCATTGGTACGAGAGGCGCCCTTGGTGGACAGTACGCGGGTGTAGGTCGTCTTCTTGCCCTTCGTGCTCGGGCCCAGGATGCGGACCTGCGCCCCTGCGACTCTCGACCCGTCGTGTAGGGCAATGCCGAGCAGGTTGGAGTCGCGCTCGCAGCCGACGCGATTGGCGGCGCGATCGATCCGGATCGGCTTCCCGTCGCGCTCAGCGGACGAGACCGTGCTGCGGCCTTCGTCGACAGCCGACGCTGCACCAGCCCCCGCGGAGACCAGGCCGGCGCATGCGAGGGGACCCGATGCGCATCAAGCGCGCGAACCGGCGTCGAATCATGCCTCGGATCTCGAGGCCGTGCGTACGACGTAGGACTCCATGTCGTGGAGCTTCTGGTCCACGTCCCGCGACTCGCCCTCGCGCAGACCACCCTTGACGGCGACGTCCAGGTCGGCCAGCCCCACCACCGCCAGGGCCAGACGATCGGCCCGCCAGCGCTTCGCGCGGTTGCGGGCATTGCGCAATTGCCAGTCAAATTTGATCCCGGTCTCCTGCATCGCCTCGGCTTCGCTGACCGTCGGCGGCAGGCCCTGCACCCGCACAAGCGAGCGCAGCCCACTTCCGAGCATCGCCGTGACCGCGGGTCCGACCCCGGCGCGGCCCGAGGACTCGGCCATCCAACGCAGGTCGCGCAGGGCCTCGACCGGGCGGCGATCCCACACCGCATCCGAGACGCGATAGCCCTGCACATCGGCCACGCCGACGAAGTAGCGGGCCACGGCATCCTCGTCGATGGGACCGCTCTCGACGTCGCTGCAGAGCTGGGCGATCGCCCCGAGCAGGAGCGCGACATCGTGACCGATGGCCTCGTAGAGGGCATGGATCGCACCAGGGGTCGCCTTGCGTCCGCGGCGACGCACTTCGGCAGCGAGGAAGTCCTCGGTCTGCCGACCCTTCTTCAATGCCGCGCAGGAGACATCCGTGGATCCGGCCGCGCGCAGGGCGGTGAGGTACTTCTTGCCCTTCACGCCTCCCGGGTGGGCAACCACGAGCGAGACACCGGGGGGCGGGTCGGCGATCGCCGCGTCGATGATCCGCCAGAGCGCGTCATCGATCTGGTCGGCTTCGGTGATGATGACGAGGGCTGGCTCGTCGAAGAGCGTGGGTCCCAGCGCCTCGGCGAGTGCCGGAGCGGCGTCCTCGTCCGCCGCCGACACGATCCGTCGATCGGGATCTGCTCCGTAGCGCGCACGGGCCTCGGCGCGCGCCTCCTCGATCGCCTGTCTCACAAGGACCTCCTCGGATCCCGTGATCAAGGTGATGGGCATGCTCACGCGGGCCAGCATGCCACGTGGGTCTCACTCAGCGGAGGTGCGCTGCGTGACCACGCCGAGGCGCGACTCTCCGTCGCCAACCGATGACGAGACGATCGCCACATCGCCCGCGAGGTCGGTGCGTGCCACGAGGGCGCCGGCGTACTCCCATGCCCGCAGGGTCTCGGGCGCAGGATGGCCGTAGCGGTTGCCCTCGCCGACGCTCACGATCGCGACGCGCCCGGCCGTCCAGGCGGCCAGCGCCGGGTCCTGGAAGCGGCTGCCATGGTGAGGCACCTTGACGATGTCGACTCCCGGACCCGCGACCGAGGTACGCAGGGCTACCTGCGCGGCGACCTCGACATCGCCGAGCAGGAGCAGGCGCGTGCCCCGGACCTCCGCGAGGAGGACGATGCTGGCGTTATTGGGTGCGGACTCCGGTCCCCGGATGATCCGCTGCGGCCAGAGCACCGTGAGTGCAATGCCGTCGACGTCCAGGCGCTGTCCGGAGGCCGCCGCCGTGATCGGGATCCCGGCCAGCCAGCGCTCGACCTTCTCCGCCTGCCCGATCGGCTCTCGCAGGGGCGAGGTGAGCGCTGACGCGACAGAGCGTCCCTCGAGTACGCCGGGTAGGCCGTCGACGTGATCGGCATGGTGGTGCGTGAGCACCAGCAGGTCGATGCGGGAGACTCCCGCATCGTCGAGGCAGCGATCGATGCGCCGAGGATCGGGGCCGGCGTCGATCACCACCGCTCCCCCGGACTCCCCGCGCACAACGACGGCATCTCCCTGGCCCACGTCACATGCCAGCACCAGCCAGTCGGGTGGCGGCCAGCCAGCCCTCTCGGGCAGGCGCAGGGCGAAGACCGCGACCGCCGCGAGGACGACGGCCCCGAGCATGACCAGCCGCGGATGACGCTCATGGCGACCGCGATGTCGGCGGATCGCATACGTGGCCACCAGCGCAACCACTGCGGCGAGCAGAGCGCCCGCGAGACCACCGGGCCAGGGCAGCGTGGCCGCGGGCCACGACGACGTGGTCTGCGCGACCCAGGCGATCCATGCCGCGAAGGGTTCGGCACATCGGGCGAGGACGGTGGCCAACGCGGGCGCGATCGTGCCGACCAACGCCGCGAGGAGTCCCAGGACCGTGACGGGGGCGACAGCCGGCGCGGCCAGGAGGTTCGCGGGGACAGCGACCAGGCTGAGCCCGTCACCGAAGGCCGCGATCAGCGGCAGCGTGGCCACCTGCGCCGCGACCGTCAGCGCCAAGGCGGCAACGACAGCACGCCGTACACGGCCTCCATGTCCCCACCGCGCGACAACGGGTCCGGCAAGCAGGATCAGCCCTCCGGTCGCGGCGACGGACAGCGCGAATCCCCAGGACGATGCCAGGGGCGGGGAGAGCACGACGAGGACGACCACAGCGAAGGCCAGGGCGTGCATGCCCGTGCGCCGCGTGCCTGTGATGACGGCGAGCAGTGCGACCACAGCCATGACCGAGGCACGCAGCACGCTCGGCTGGGGACCGACGATGACGACGAAGACGCCGAGGGCAGCCATGGCGGCCGCCACACGTGCGGTGAGACCGAGACCCGCGAGCGTGGCGATGAGCAGCACGGCCCCCACGACGATGGAGGTGTTGCCGCCCGAGACTGCGGTGAGATGCGACAGCCCGGCGATGCGCATCTCATCGGCGAGCTCCGGGGGCTGCGCGGTCTCGTCACCGACGGCAAGGCCCTCCACGAGCGCCGCGGCGTCCGCGGGCGCTCCCGTGAGCGATGCGCGCAGCGAGCCGCGCACTGCGGTGGCCACCGATCCCAGGAGTCCGGGCGGTGTGATCACGTCCACCCGGTCGGCGTCGACGATCGCCGCAAGGCCGCGAAGGGGGTCACCTTCGTGCAGCGTGCCCGTCACGCTCACCGTGGCTCCGATGGGCGGGGCCTCCTCCGGGTCCATCCTCAGGAGGACGGGTGCACCGATCTCCCATTCGCCCCGCGCGGACTGCACCGACTCCGCGTGCGCGCGGACGTCGAGTGTGGGCGCACCGAATTCCGCCCGCATGCGCATGTCGCCGATAACGGTCGCCTCGATCGTGATCTGCGTGTCCGTGGCGGAGAACGGCTCGACGACCACGGTCGCGGCGTACGACGCCGACGCCAGGAGCGCCGCGACGGCCACCGCGGCGAACGCCGTCACCGCGTACCGCCGGTGTCGCAGGGAGGCGATGATCACAAGGGCACCCGCGACCGCGAGTGCGAGTTCGATCCGGATGACGAGTTGCGGATCGACGTCCCGCGCGAGAAGCAGGCTTCCGGCGAAGGTGAGCACCCAGGCGGCGATCGCCCCCGGCACCAGGCCGCTCATCCGATGCTCACGAGGGGCCGCAGTTGCACCATGAGCGCGTCCCCGATGCCGCTCACCTCCCCCAGGACTTCGATATCGGTGAAGGGACCGTTGTCCACCCGCCACTGGACGATGCGCTGCGCAAGCACCGGACCGATCCCCGGCAGCCCCTCGAGATCCGCTGCACTCGCAGTATTGAGGTCGACGCGCGTCGTCGATGCTTCAGCGCCTGAGTCGCCCGCCGTAGGCGGCACTCCAGGCTCATCACCGACAGCGCGCCGGAGGCCCACGGCCACCTGCTCGCCGTCGACGAGGACGCGGGCAAGGTTGAGGTCGCCGGTGGAAACTCCTGCCCGCACACCGCCGACAGCGTCGATGGCATCGACCACACGTGAACCTGCGGGCAGGGTGATGACACCGGGTCGCTCGACGCGACCGCGGACATGCACCGTGACCTCGCCGAGTGGTTCTGCCTGCACGGTCGCGCTGGCGGGGGAAGCCTCCGGGAGCGTCACCATGGGGCGCATGCGCCCCTGCCACCACCAGTAGCCCACCACGAGCAGGAGTGCGCCCAGGAGCATCGCGAGGGCACGCAGGGCGCGGGGGCTCCAGATCACCCGGCGACGCTAGGAAGGTGCCTGCAGTTCAGGCGGTGATCTACCGGATCCGGTGGACGAGGGCGAGGCAGCGCGCCTGTGGACCGCTAGTCGAGGATGGGTGAAACCACGGAGGCGACGATCCCCGGACCGGTGTGAGCGCCCACCACGGCGCCGAGGGGGCACAGCACGATCCGCGTGTGCGGAAGCGCCTCCTCGAGGGTGGCGGCGAGAGCATGGGCTCGCTCGGAGGCATCGAGGTGCTGGACGGCGATCTCGACGGAGCGACCCAGTGTGGACGCCAGGGTCAGCTCGGTGAGGCGTGCGAGGGCCTTCGACGTCGTGCGCACGCGCTCCAGGGGCATGACCTCGCCGTCGAGTATCTGCAGGATCGGCTTGACCTGCAGCGCCTGACCGACAGCGGCGCGGGTCGCACCGATGCGACCGCCGCGACGCAGGTACTCCAGCGTGTCGACGTAGAAGAGTGACACCGACGCGCGCGCACGACGCTCGATGAGGTGAGCGACGTCCTCAGCCGATCCACCGTCGTGCGCCCGGCGTGCACCGGCCAGCACGGCGAAGCCCAAGCCCATGCCGACCGTGCGGCTGTCGACCACGTGGACGGGGATGTCGACCTCCTTGGCCGCGAGCTCAGCGGATTCGTATGTGGCCGACATGCGCGAGGACAGGGTCGCGCACACGATCGACTCGGCACCCTGCTGGGCTGCGCTCTCGAAGACCTGGCGGAAGCGCTCGGGCGAAGGTCGACTCGTCGTCACCGGCTGCCACGCGCGCAGCGCATCGGCCACGCGCGCGGGGCTCGCCTGCTCGTCCGTCTCGTCGTACGGCCGACCGCCGATGATCACCTGCACCGGCACGACATCGATGGAGGTGCCCTCGAGAAGGTCCGCCGGCAGGTACGCCGTGGAGTCGGTGACGACCGCGACCGGGGACATCCGTCCAGGCTAGTGGCTCTCCATCGCGACTCCCACCTGACTGTCCCTGCTGACCATCCCTGCTGGCTGTCCATCAGTCAGGCATGAGTCCAATGTCCGTCCATATGCGTCACGAGGGTGGGATTCGCGTCCCGATGAATGACACCATCGGTGGAGCCGGAGTGACAACGACCATGCAGCAGCGGATGGAACGGAGCACAGCGATGCCAGGGATGACAGCCGCTAGCTACACCGATCTCGCGTATCTCGGTGGCACCAGGGCGATCGCCACCACACCAATTGCCGGGCAACCGACGCAGTCGCTCGCGGACATCTACGTGCCTGGGGCGGAGCCGATCCGTGACGGGGAGATCCGGGTGACGGTCCTCGGCAGCGGCAATCCGCCACCCACGCGGGCGCAGGCCTCCGGCTCCATCCTGGTGGAGGTGGGCAATGCGGAGCGGGACATGTTCATCTTCGATGTCGGCAGCGGTTCGCTCGCCAACTTCATGACCCTCGGCCTACCGATCAACGCCCTCGACAAGGTGTTCCTCACCCACCTGCACGCCGACCACACCGCGGACCTCATCACGCTCTTCGGCAGTTTCCGCAAGGCCGGGCGCCAGGGCCCGCTGCATGTCTGGGGCGGCGACGGTTCCGAGCCGAAGTTCGGCACCAAGGTCGCCCTCGACGCGATCGAGGCCGCGTGCGCATGGGATACCGAGTCCACCCGCGGTTTCACCTCGAACGAATCGGCGGTGCTCGTCGGGGCGGAGTTCGACGCGTCGGTCACATCCGTCGTCTATGAGCACAATGGTGTGACCATCACTGCCTTCCCGGTGATCCACAACCTGCACGGTGCCGTCGGCTACCGCGTCGACTTCGCCGGTGTGAGCATGGTCTTCTCCGGCGATACCCACCCGTGCTGGCCACTCGTCCACGCCGCGCAGGGCACGGACCTGCTCATCCACGAGTGCTTCCCATCGGCCGCCGCTCTCGCCGCGGTCACGGGTGACAGCATCGAGCGCTTCCAGACGATCAACACCACCCACACCGTCCCGAAGACCGCGGGGAAGGTGTTCTCCCTCGTCCAGCCCCGCATGGGCGCCCTGTGGCACACCTTCCTCGTCCCCGCGGTCGTCGTACCCATCCTCGAGGAGGTGAGCGCGGTCTTCGACGGGCCCGTCGTGCAGACGCAAGACCTCACGATCTTCAACATCACGCGGGAGGCGGTCGTCGCCCGGCAGGTCCACGCGGCACCGCAGGCGGTGGCCATTCCCGGTGAGTCGAAGCTCCACCTGACCTACGGCACGCGCCCCGAGCCGCCGGCCTGGTGGGCGGAGGCGATCATGGATGTCGACCAGCCGCTCGTGGCCACGCATCATCTGTAGGTAGCGCGGGCGCCTGCCCTGGCGACTCGACTTCCGAGCGCCGCCATCTACGGACTAGACGGCGGATCGCATCGCCTTGGCCGCGGAGGCAGGCACGACATCGTCGACACGCACCTTCTCGGCGCCGACCCACGAGGCCGCCTCGCGCAGGGCCTTCGCCGTGCCTTCGATCCCGCCAGCGACGGGTGCTCCCGATCGGGCGGTCTCCAGGGTCACCCGCTTGGCGACGAGGACACCCTTCTCGCGAGCCGGGTCGATGCGACCGACGAGGCGGCCACCATGCAGGACGGGCATGGCGAAGTAGCCGTGCACGCGCTTGGCGGCAGGGGTGTAGGCCTCGAGGCGGTGCTCCATGCCGAAGAGTCGCTCCATGCGCTCGCGATTCCATATGAGTGAGTCGAACGGCGACAGCAGTGTCGTTCGCGGCCGCGTGTGGGATGACGTCCCCAGCCAGTCGAGTGCCTCCGGCGATGCCCAGGCGCGCTGGTCCCAGCCGCGCACCGATACCTCGATCAGGTCGGTCTCGCCGATGTGGGCGCTGGCCTCACCCACCTTGAGGCGGTGGATGTCGGCGATATCGCCGATCGTCCCGACGCCCACCGAGTGACCGCCCAGTTGCACCAGTCGACGCAGGCACTCCGCATCGGACGGACCGTGGATGCCGTCGTCGTCGACCCAGCGCCGCTGCTCGCGCAAGTCAAGGGGGACTACGCGCTCAGGCAGGTCGTAGACCCGGCGCCAGCCTTCACGTCGGCTCACCACGACCTCACCGATGTCGAGGAGCCACTCGATTCCGATCTTGGCCTCGGACCAGTCCCACCAGTAGCCGCTCTTCTTCGCCCCGCCGAGATCCCGGGTGGTGAGGGGGCCTTCGGCGCGCAGGCGCTGGACGATCCCCTTCAGGGCCTTCGCAGGGACACCGTGCCAGCGCTGGCCGCGGCGCGCATAGTGGCGGCGGCGGAAGGCAAACCATGGCCATTCCGACATCGGCAGGATGCACGCGGCGTGCGACCAGTACTCGAATGCCGTATCCCCACTCCAGTACGCCGATTCGACTGATTTGCGTCCGATCGCACCCAGCCGTGCGTACGCGACGAGCTCATGCGATCGCGCGAGGACCGAGATCGTGTCGAGCTGCACGGCACCGAGGTGCTCGAGCATGTCGAGGACCGACTCCTCGCGCTTCGCCTCGGCCTTCGGCACCTTCGGTGTGCCGAGGAGTCCCTGCGCCCACAGTGCGGCGCGGCGTGCCTCGTCGGCGCTGACTTCGATCACGGCAGGAGCGTCTCGAGCGGCACGAGATCCTCGGGGAGGAGGTCACCCGTCCATACGTCGACTCGGTCGCCGCGTTGGACCACGCCGAGACGACGGATGTCTGCATGCACGCGGAAGCCGACCTTCTCGACCATGCGACGGGATCCAGCGTTGCCCACGAGCGCCTCCCACGTCACGACCTGGCAGCCGCCCTCGCCGAAGGCCCAGTCGCAGGCGAGCCACAAGGCCAGCGTGCCTACGCCGCGCCCGCGTGCCCACGGGGCAACGAAATAGCCGACATTGGCGAGGCCCGCACCATCGAGGGTGAGGCCGAAGTTGCCAGAGAAGCGGCCATCGACCTCAATGGCCCACCTGGGCCACTCGCTGTCGATATCCGTGCCGATCGTGCGGTCGAGATAGGCATCGGCGTGCTCAGATTCGTAGGGATGCGGCACGGTCGTCCACGTCCACGTGGCCTCGTCCCGGCAGGCCGCGATGATGTCGTCGCGGTCCGCGCGGGTGTGAGGTCGCAGGACCACCGACCCCGCAGCGAGAGTCGGTGCGGGATCCATGGCTACTCCGGGACGATGTTGACGAGTTTAGGTGCGCGCACGATGACCGTCTTGATGCCCTTGCCGTCGAGCCCCTTGACGACCGCGTCCGACGACAGGGCCAGCTCGCGCAGAGCGTCTTCGGAGATGTGGGGCGACACCTCGAGGCGATCGCGCACCTTGCCGGCGATCTGCACCACGCACGTGACCGAGTCCTGCACGAGCAGGGCGGGGTCGACCTCCGGCCACCCAGCCAGCGCCACGGACGGAGCATGGCCGAGCAGTCGCCACATGTCCTCCGCCGTGTACGGCGCGGCGAGAGACAGCAGGATCGCGACGGCCTCCGCGGCCTCGCGCACGGCCGGATCCGCAGGTCCGCAGCCTGAGTCGATGGCCTTGCGGGTGGCGTTGACGAGCTCCATGGTCTTGGCGACCGCGACGTTGAAGCGGAAGGTCTCCACCGCGAGCGCCGCATCGTGCAGCGTGCGGTGCGTCACCTTGCGCAACTCGAGGTCGCCCGTAGCCGGGTCGACGCCCGGAGCGCTCGTGACGTCCTGGGCGATGCGCCAGGCGCGCGCGAGGAACTTCTTCGATCCGGCGGGCGAGACATCGGCCCAGTCGATGTCATCCTCGGGAGGGCCGGCGAAGACCATCGTGAGTCGCACGGCGTCGACACCGTGCACATTGAGCTC
>JBJOJS010000065.1:0-23735 GCA_046046455.1 Actinomycetota bacterium
CAGGACACTGCCATCACCGACGGTCTGCCCGCCGAGGGTGAGGGCCCGATCGAGCAGGTCGTGACATCACTGGACTACCTGCGCGATGTCGTCGCACCACGCGTGAGCAAGTAGATGTCGATCCCCGAGGTCGTCACGATCGGCCGCGTGAGCGTCGATCTCTACGCACAGCAAGAGGGCGCGAGCTTCCTCGACCCGCAGACCTTCGCGAAGTCCGTCGGCGGGTCTCCCACCAATGTGGCCGTCGCCGCGGTGCGCCTCGGGCACCGCGCCGCAATCGTCACGAAGGTCGGCGACGGCGCGCTCGGTGACTACGTACGGACGCAGTTGTCCACCTGGGGAGTCGATACGGCGTATGTCGGCACCGGTGATGGCCAAACACCGGTCGTGCTCGCGGCGCTCGACCCCCCCGAGGACCCGCAGATCGTCTTCTACCGCGGCGCCGCGGCCCCGGACACCCAGGTGACGACCACTGACGTGCCCGTCGAGGTTATCCGCGAGTGCCCCGTACTGTGGATCTCCTTCGGCGCACTCGCGCAGGGCACGACGGCGGATGCCTGTCAGGATTGGCTCGATCTGCGCGATCGACGCGCCGAGGTGGTCCTCGACCTGGACTACCGGCCGAGCATGTGGCCCGATCGCGATGCCGCGCACGAGGTCGCTCTCGCCGCGGTCCGCCGATCCACCGTCGTCGTGGGCAATCGCGTGGAGTGCGAGGTCGCGATCGGCGAGACCGATCCCGAGCGAGCTGCGGATGCGCTGCTCGCGGAGGGTGTGCGCCTCGCCATCGTCAAGCGCGGAGGCGACGGTGTGCTGCTCGCGACCGCCGATAGTCGCTGGACGATCCCCCCACTGCCCATCGACGTGCTGTGCGGGCTCGGTGCGGGCGATGCCTTCGGCGGTGCACTTGTGCACGGGCTGCTCTCAGGCTGGACCGTGCCGGAGATCGGGATGTTCGCCAACGCCGCGGGCGCCTACGTCGCCACGAAGCTCACCTGCGCCGATGCCATGCCGACCATCGAGCAGGTCGAGACCATGATGGCGAGCGCCGAGCGGTGACGACTCGAGTCGAGAGGACACTCTGATGCTGGATCGAGCGAGGTACGCAGCCCTGTGCGAGGCGCGGATCTTCGAGCCCGCGTCCCTGCAGCGCGCCCTGCGCGATCGGCCCCGCCGATCCCTCCATGGCACCGACGGCAACCTGCTTATCCTCGCCGCCGACCACACCGCGCGGGGAATGATCGCGGTCGGGAGCGATCCGCTTGCGGTGGCCGACCGCTACGAACTGCTGGATCGACTCCTACGCGGACTGAGCGTCCCGGGCGTCGATGGCGTCATGGCAAGCGCTGACATCCTCGAGGAGCTGGCGTGGCTCGGTGCGCTTGACGGTCGCGTCGCGATCGGCACGATCAACCGTGGCGGCATCAAGGGTGCGCTCTGGGAGCTCGACGACCGCATCACGGCGTACGACGCCGACCACATCGCCTCATCGGGTCTCGACGGCGGGAAGCTGCTGCTGCGCATCGAGTTCACCGATCCCGGTGTCGCCCGGACGATCGAGATGTGCGGTGAGGTCGTGACGACACTGTCGGACCAGGGCATCGCCTGCATGGTGGAGCCGCTCCCCTACCTCAAGGATGAGGCGGGCCGCTCCTATCTCGACACCCGCGACGAGGAGCTCATCCGCGTCGTCGCGATCGCATCGGGCCTCGGCTCCAGCAGCGCCTACACCTGGCTCAAGATCCCGGCCACCCCCCGCATGGCGGAGGTCGCCGCCGCGACCACGATGCCGATCCTCCTCCTCGGCGGCGACCCCGGTGAGCGCGCCGGTGAGGTCATCGCGGGGTGGGAGCAGGCGATGCGCGAGCCCAATGTGCGTGGACTCATCCCCGGTCGCGCCCTGCTCTACCCGCACGATGGTGATGTCGAAGGTGTCGTGGCAACCGCCGCTCGGATCGTTCACGGTGACAACGGAGGTGGCTCATGAGCTCAGGCTGGTACCGACCGCACGGCTCACTCGCGCACGCGCACGGACCGATGTCGATCACGGCCGAGGAGGCCGGCTGGGCCTACAGCGGCCTCACCGTCATCGACCGCGATCACGTGATGGATCTCGGCGACCGCGAGGCCGTCGTGCTTCCGCTGTCGGCGCGCGATGTCACCGTGACCATCACCGCTGATGGCAGCGAGACGGCGTACACACTCGCCGGGCGCGACGGCGTCTTCGCGGCGGTGAGCGACTGGGTCTACGTGCCCCGGGGGAGCCACCTGGAGCTCGGTGACGTCACGGGCGAGGTGGCGATCCTCACCGCCAAGGCGCGCGCGGATCATCCGCCCGCCTACACCGCCGCCCACGACGTGCCGGTGGAGGTGCGCGGCGGTGGCCGTGCGACACGGCAGGTCACCAATATCGCGACACCCGACTCCTTCACTGCGGCCGACCGCATCTGCGTGTGCGAGGTCATCACGCCGGGTGGCAACTGGTCGAGTTGGCCTCCGCATCGCCACGACGGGATCGACGACTGTCCCACGACCAACGAGGAGATCTACTACTTCCGCATCGGCACCGAGACCTCGCCGCATGGCACGCCGCAGGGCGAGGGCCTCTTCCACGTCTACACGGTCGATGGCAGCGTCGACGAGACGGTGACGATCAAGGACGGCGACACCTACCTGGTGCCGGAGGGCTACCACGGGCCGACCGCGGCGGCGCCGGACTATCCGATGTACTTCCTCAACGTGCTCGCAGGTCCGGCCGACGATCGCACGATGGCCTTCTGCGACGACCCCAACCACCACTGGATCCGCGGGACCTGGACCGACACGGATCCGCGACTGCCGATGACCTCGGCCGCAGGGAGGATTCGATGAAGCGCATCGGCATCGCGGTACTCGGGCTGGGCTGGATGGGCCAGGCGCACTCGCGCTCCATGCTGCGTATCCCCTCGCTCTTCCCCGACCGCAGCTTCCAGCCTGAACTCGTCGTGTGCGCCGACACCGAGGCTGAGCGGCGCGAGCGCGCGGTGCGCGACTTCGGATTCGCGCGCGCGACGGCCGACTGGTCCGAAGCGGTCGCCTCACCCGATGTCGATGCGGTCTGGGTCACGGCACCCAACATGCTCCACGTGCCGATGATCGAGGCAGCCGCCGCTGCCGGCAAGGCGATCTTCAGTGAGAAGCCGATCGGAGGCACTCCCGCGCAAACCGTCGAGGCGTACGCCGCGGCAAAGAAGGCCGGCGTACTCACCGGTGTCGGCTACAACTACCTCTGGGCGCCGCTCGTGCTGCACGCCCGAGAGATGATCGCTTCAGGTGTACTCGGGGACATCACCCACTACCGGGGACGCTTCCTGTCCATGTACGGCTCCGACGAGATGGGCCTGCTCACCTGGCGCTTCAAGCTCGCCGAGGGCGGCTACGGCGTGAGCTCCGACATCCTCAGCCACTCTGTCTCACTCGCGCACGCGCTCGTCGGGCCGATCACCGAGGTCGTCGGAATGCAGCACACCGTCATCACCGAACGGCCTATCCCGCAGGGCGCGGCAAGCCATTACGGGCGGGGCACGCCGGGCGATCCGACCGGTCCCGTGGAGAACGAGGACTTCGCCTCGATGCTGTGCCGCTTCGCCAATGGCGCGACCGGCACCTTCGAGACCTCCCGCACCACGATCGGCCCAGAGAGTCAGAACGCCTTCGAGATCTACGGCACCAAGGGTGCACTCGCGTGGAACTTCGAGCGGCTCAACGAACTGCAGTACTACCGGCACGATCCCTCGAGCAAGGAGACGGGCTACACGACCATCTTCGGCGGCGACCGCTTCCCCTACCACGGTGCCTACGTGCCGGGGCAGGCCAATGCGATCGGCTTCGAGGACATCGTCGCGACCGAGGACCTCGCCTTCCTCGAGGCCCTCGCGACCGGTGATGACTTCTCGCCCGGCTTCCGCGAGGCCGTCGATATCGTCAGCGTGCAGCAGGCTCTCATCACGTCGTGGGATTCGCGCCGGTGGGAGCCCGTCGTCGACCTGGGAGCGAAGGCATGAGGATCACCACCGCCGAGGCGATCGTCCGCTACCTCATCGCGCAGCGCGTCCTCATGGAGCCGACTCCCGGCGCTCAGCCGGTGGAGGCACCTCTCTTCCCCGGCGTCTTCGCGATCTTCGGCCACGGCAATGTCACCAGCCTCGGCCACTCCCTCGAGATGCACCGTGACGAACTCCCCGTCTGGCGCGGCCAGAACGAGCAGGGCATGGGCCTCGCGGCCGCGGCGTACAGCAAGGCCAAGCGGCGCCAGCAGATCATGGTGGCGACATCATCCGTCGGCCCCGGCGCGACCAACATGGTCACCGCAGCGGGCATGGCGATGGCTAACCGCCTGCCGGTGCTGTTCATCTCCGGTGACACCTTCCACTCGCGTCTGCCCGACCCGGTGCTGCAGCAGGTCGAGCATTTCGGCACGCCGTCGATCACGGTCAACGACTCCTTCCGACCCGTCGTGCGCTTCTGGGATCGCATTACCGATCCCGCGCAGGTCCTCAGCGCTCTCCCCCAGGCCGTAAGCACCATGCGCGACCCGGGCGAGTGCGGGCCGGCGTTCCTCGGCCTGCCGCAGGACGTCGCTGCGGTCGCCTACGACTTCCCCGAGGAGTTCTTCGAGGTGCGCGTGCATGTGCCGATACGCCCGCGTGCGGACCTGGGTGAGCTCGATCGCGCGGCGGACCTGCTGCGCTCGGCGCAGCGGCCGCTCATCATCGCCGGCGGCGGAGTGCACTACTCACTCGCCGAGCGCGAACTCTCCGACTTCGCGATGCGCCATGGCATCCCGGTCGTGGAGACCGTCGCGGGCAAGTCGACACTCCTGTGGGATCACCCGAGGTACGGCGGTCCGGTCGGAGTCACAGGTGCCTCGCCCGCAAATGAGCTCGCCTCGCGCGCCGATATCATCCTTGCGGTGGGTACGCGCCTGCAGGACTTCACCACCGGCTCGTGGACGGTCTTCCACCCGCAGGCGCAGTTCATCGGGCTCAACGCCGCACGCTTCGATGCGGTCAAGCACCGTGCGGTGCCCGTCGTGAGCGATGCACGCGAGGGGCTACTCGAGCTGGGATCGCGTCTTGACGGCTGGACTGCTCAGCCGGAGTGGACCGCAACGGGAGAAGCGATGCGCGCCGACCTCGACGCCTTCATCTCCGACCGCACGGCAGCGGATGGCGATCTGCCCATGAGCTACTCCCAGGCGGTCGGCGCGGTCAACGCCGCGGCCGCACCCGAGGACTACGTGCTCACCGCGTCCGGCGGCCTGCCGGGCGAACTCAACATCAACTGGCACTCCCTCGGCATCGCGACCTTCGACTGCGAATACGGCTTCTCCGCGATGGGCTACGAGCTCTCCGGCGGCTGGGGCGCGGCGATCGCCAACGCCGGTCGCGGCCGCACCTACGTACTCGTGGGTGACGGCGCCTACATGATGATGAACTCCGACATCTACTCCGCGGCCCTGTCGGGCATCGATATGACGATCCTCGTCTGCGACAACGAGGGCTTCGCCGTCATCGAGCGGCTCCAGGTGGGCCAGGGCGGCGCGTCGTACAACAACATGCTCCGTGACTCGTATGGCGACACGGGAGCGCGGGTCGACTTCCGTGCGCACGCTACGGCCATGGGTGCCCGCGCAGTGACGGTCGGCGACCTGGACGAGCTCCGTGCCGCACTGGCTGACCAGCAGCCCGGCGTCAACGTCATCGTCATGCGCGTGCGCGAGTCCGACTGGACCGAGGGCGGTGCCTTCTGGCAGGTCGGCGTACCCGAGGTGAGCGAGCGCGCCGGTGTGCGCGAGGCGCGCGCGCGGATGGATATCGGGCTCAAGGCCCAGCGCCGCGGGGTGTAGCGGGTCGCGCCATCTTGGGCGACGTCTCCCCGAGTCCCACGCACAGGACCGGCAGAGCGTCGTGCGCTGGATAGGGTCGCCGCATGACAGGTCCGCGCGCTGACCATCCGCGCACTGACCACAGGCGCCCGGATATCCAGGGCCTGCGTGCCCTCGCCGTCATCGTCGTGATCGCCTTCCATGCAGGGCTTCCCGTGCCCGGTGGATTCGTCGGCGTAGACGTCTTCTTCGTCATCTCCGGATTCGTCATTACCGCCATGCTCATGCGCGAGTGGGCGGCCTCGGGTCGGCTCGCGTGGGGCACCTTCTACCTGCGGCGCTTCCGCCGCCTGACGCCTGCGCTCGCGCTCATGGTGTCCGTGACGATGGTGGCCTCCGCATTCCTGCTCTCACCCCTCGGCCCGCAGGAGACCGCGGCGCAGACCGGCATCGGGGCCATGCTCCTGGTCGCCAACGCTGTCATCGCTGCGACGACGGGCGGCTACTTCGATGCTCGTGCCGAGCTCAATCCCCTGCTCAACACCTGGTCGCTGTCAGTGGAGGAGCAGTTCTACCTCGTCTTCCCCGCTCTGCTGGCACTCGGCTGGATCCTGGGGCGTCGGCGCGGCGGCCAGATTCCTGCACTCGTCATCGTGTCGACCGTCGCCCTCGCCTCCTTCGCGCTCACGCTCATCCCGTCGGAGTCCGCATGGGTGGGCTTCTACTCGCCGCTCACGCGCGCGTGGGAGTTCGCGATCGGAGCCCTCCTCGCGCTCGCAGCGCTGCGCGTCGCGTCACGGGCCGCCGCCACCGCGATCGCCGTGCTCGGACTGGCCGCGGTGCTCGCTTCGCTGTGGTTGATCGATGGCGAGGCGGCGTTCCCCGGACCGTGGACGCTGCTCCCGACGGTAGGCACGGCGCTCCTCATCCTGGCCGGAAGCCACCCCGACAATCCCGTGAGCCGAGCACTCGGCTGGCGCCCCGTCGTCGCCGTGGGCGATGCCTCCTATTCCCTCTATCTGTGGCACTGGCCCGTCATCGTCTTCGCAGTAGCCCTGTGGCCCGAGCTCCCCTGGGTGCCCGTCGTCGCTGCACTCGCGTCATGCATTCCGGCGATACTGTCCTACCGCTACGTCGAGCAGCCCCTCCGCTCTTCTCGTAGCCATCCTGCGCTCCTGGTCACGATGACACTGATCCCGCCACTGGCGCTTGCCGGGGGTCTGTGGTGGGCGGCAGCGCAGGGCATGTGGTCGCCTCGCGTGCAGGCATACAAGGAGGTCGTGCAGTCCGAAGGGGTCGCCGTCCAACTCGGGTGCGACCTCGGCATCCCGGCAGGCGAGGCGCCGAGCCAGTGCACCTGGCTCCCGGACGCGCCCGGCAAGCCCATCGTGCTCCTCGGCGACTCCAATGCCGCCCACTTCGGCGAGGCCCTCATCTCCGCCAGCGAGGCACTGGACCGTCCGCTCACCATCGCCACCAACACCGGCTGTCCCATGATCGACGTGCGCTTCACCCAGTCCGCGTTCAACGTCGAGGACCGCCGTACGTGCCGCGCCTACGTCTCCCGCACGCTCGACTGGCTCGATAGCCAGCCGCCATCAACCGTGATCCTGTCCGCAAGCGACCGCATCTGGGAGGGGGCGTCGTACGCATTCGAGCCCGGTGAGGTGCGCGGGGGGACTCCGGAGGCCTACGCCCTTCTCGAGGAGGCCCTGGAGTCGACCGTCCGTCGGATCGAAGCCGCGGGCCACGAGGTCGTCCTGGTGCAGACGGTGCCGCAGTGGGGGACCGTGGCAGGCAAGGCTCACCGTCCCTACGTCTGGGATCCCCTGGACTGCACGACGTTCGACATCCTCGCGAGCAGATGCCAGCAGTCGATGCCGCTGTCCGCTGCCCTGGACCAGCACTCCGCGTCCCGGGCGGCCCTCACCGCCGTCGCCGAGCGCACGGGAGCCACGGTGCTCGACCTCTTCGAGCGCGTATGCCGAGCCGAGGTGTGCTCGACCCTCCAGGACGACGTCCTCATCTACCGCGATCCGACTCACATCTCCCCGGGCTTCAGCCTCATGCTGACCCCGGAGTTCATCGCGGTACTGGAGGGACGATCCGTCACAGGGTGACGGGCATGCCCGTGCGCGCACTCTCGGCCGCGGCTGCGGCGATCACGACAGGCGCCCGCCCGTCGGCGAGTGACACCGGCGACTCGCCGCCATCGAGCACGTAGTCGGTGAAGTAGCGCCACTGATCCCGGTACGCCGTCTCGTAGCGCTCGATGAAGAAGTGGGGAAGCACCGGCCGATGCGTCTCGTCGGCGAGGTAGACCTCGCTGCGGTTGAGGCGCTCGTTGTCCGAGACGGCCATCCCGAGGGAGCCGAGCACCTCGACCCGCTGGTCGTAGCCGTAGGGAGCCTCGCGCGAGATGTCGATCGTCGTGATCGCGCCATTGGCGTGCGTGAGCACCGCGACACCGAGGTCGACATCACCCGCCTCGCCGATCGCGGGGTCGATGAGGTTAGCCCCCTGCGCCCAGACCTTGACCACGGGCGAGCCCACGACGAAGGCCGCCATGTCGAAGTCGTGGATCATCATGTCGACCCAGATGCCCCCACTCACCCTCACGTACTCGACAGGTGGAGGCGAGGGGTCGCGGCTCGTCACACGCGCCATGCGCACATCGCCGATCCGGCCGCTCACGACCGCGTCGCGGACAGCGCGGTGGCCGGGGTCGAAGCGCCGGTTGAAGCCGACCATGAAGGGCACGCCCGTGCGCTCGAGCACCTCCGCGGCGCGATCGACCTCGGCAAGGTCGAGGGACACGGGCTTCTCGCAGAAGATCGCCCTGCCCGCTTCAGCGGCCGCGACGATGTAATCGACATGGGTGTCGGTCGAGGTGCAAATCGCGACGGCATCCGACAGCGCGATGACCTCATCTGCACTGACAGCGGGAACGCCGTACATCGCTCCCACCTCGGCAGCCGACGCAGGATTCACGTCGCTGACGGCTGAGAGCCTGGCACGCGGCGTCTGGCGAGCGATGTAGTCGGCATGCATGCGGCCGATACGTCCCGTGCCGATGACGCCGATACGCAGCGGATCAGCAGGCCCTGCGGTGCTGCTCACGTGGTCTCCCGTCGGGTGGCGTGCTCCTTGAGTGCCCCCCGGACCTCCTCGACCGTGCACCGCTCCGCCAGTGCCGCGCGCACGATGTCCGCCTGACTCGGCGGTGCGAGTCCGCCCACGGGCGGATCGCGGTCGAGGTTGGTGGGAAAGGGATAGCCCTCTGCCGCAGAGCGGAGCGCGATCTCCGCGCGGGGATCTTCGCCACGCGCGAGCAGCTCCGGATAGATCGCGAGGACGATGCGCTCGCGATCGACACTCTCCATCGCGCGGCCGAAAGCACTGCTCACCTGGAAGAGATTGACCATACGGCGCACATCGGTCGTGCGATTGGTACCCGCCCCGTGGATGAGCGCCGGGTTGAAGAAGATCGCATCACCCTTGGCGAAGGGCACCTGCACGCAGTGCGCCGTCGTGAACTCCGCGAAATCGTCGCGGCCCGCGATGAGATAGCCACCGGGGTACTTCTGCGAGTGCGGGAGCAGCATCGTCGGCCCGGTCTCCAGGGGTGTGTCGCCATGGGCGATCGCTCCCTGGAGGGTGAGCACGGGTGACAGCTCGTGCACGTGGTCGGGATACCGCTCGATCTGCCCCGCGGCCATGAAGCCGAGGTGGTAGTCACGGTGCGGCACCTGGGCGGCGCCACCGGGATTGACGACATTGACCTGCGCGGTCATCTGGTACGCCGGTCCGAGCCACGCGGTCGACACCAGATCGACGATGTCATTGCCGTGATAGTCGACGAAGACTCCCGGATCCGCGACCGCGAGCTTCTCCAGGGAGTTCCAGATCCGATCGTTGGCTCCGGGCTTGGCGAAGTGATCACCCACCGACTGTCCCGCGGCGTTCTGCTCATCAATGATGCCGAAGAACACCTCCGTGGCGCGGTCCACGGTCGCCGGATCCATCGCACCCTCGATGATGACGACGCCGGGCCCGTCGCGAAGCGCCCGCGCGAGTTCATCACGCGCCTCGTCGCGATCGGCGCCGCGCAGCGAAGCGGCGGTGTACACGAGGACATTCGACTCGACACGGTCGGCAAGGGGGTAGTCGGCGAGTGCCGTCTCCTCGGCCACGACAGCGGCTAGGTCCTCGACCCGGCAATCCTTCGCGCGCATGGCCCCATCCAAGCAGCCTCAGCGGGGCAGTATCGGCAAATCCCCCGCCCCTGGCGGGCACCCGTGCCACCATCGCGCGCATGAAGCCCGGACTCGTCATCGGAGCGGCCGTCGTCGGTGCGGCCGCGCTCGCCGTCGGCGCCACTCGCCGCCAGGTCCACGCCATCGCCAGTTCACCCGATCCCTACCCCTACGAGGTCGTCAGCAGGGAGCCCGTCGGGGAGACGTCCTTCGTCGAGCGCCCCGACGGCACACGGATCAAGGTCGTGACCGCAGGTGCTGGTCCGACCGTGGTGCTCGCTCACGGCATCTACATGAGCGTCGTCGAGTGGAGCGTCCTGTGGGATGTGCTCCTGGAGCGCGGATACCGCGTCGTGGCCTTCGACCAGCGCGGCCACGGGCAGTCAACGATCGGTTCCGACGGCATCAGCACCGCGTCCATGGCCGGTGACTACCTCGCTGTCCTCGAGCATGTCGACGCACATGATGCTGTGCTGCTGGCGCACTCGATGGGCGGTTTCCTCGGCATCGCAGCAGTCCTCGACGTACCCGGCGTCGCCGAGCGACTGCGCGGGCTCATCCTCATGTCGACGTTCTCCGGCGATGTGCTGCGCGGTGCGCCCCAGAACAAGGCGCAGATCCCCCTCATCAAGTCGGGAGCCCTGCAGAAGCTGGTGGCCAACGACTCGATCGGGATGATCTTCGGGGCCGGACTCTGCGGTGACGAGAAGTCACCCGCGATGGTCAAGGTCTTCCTCGACACCTTCCGCGCTGCGGATCACCGCTCGCTCCTGCCCATCCTGGAAGCCTTCGGCGCCGAGGATCGCGGCGATCGCCTCGCCGAGATCCGCGTCCCGACCATCGTGCTCTGCGGCACGAAGGACCAGACGACGCCGCCGTGGCAGTCCGAGCGCTTGGCCGAGTCGATCCCGGGTGCCCAGGCCTGGTGGGTGCCCGGCGCGGGTCACATGCTCAATTGGGAGGCCGTGCCTGCGACGGTCGAGGCGATCTCGGACCTCTCGCCCGTTCCTGCACCCTCAGCTACTCGTTGACTGCTACGCGTTGCGTCACTTCCGGCGTCCAGAATGACGCAACGCGTAGCAGTCAGCGCTCGACGTAGAAGCGGAGCTCAGTCGGCTCGCGCAGCTTGTCGGCAAGGAAGGCATTGCCCTCGGTCACGTGCGGCAGCGTCATGTGCTCCTCCCAGGCTTCCCGGGAGGTGAACTTCTCCAGCATGAGCCAGGTGTCGTCCTCATCGCCCACGACCAGCTCCATGAAGACGTTGCCCGGCTCCTCACGGGTGGCGTCGCGCATGAGGCGCAGGCGCTCGGCGACTGCGTCGGCGTGATCCATGCGTGGCTTGATGACGGCGATGAGGAAGAGGGGACCGGAGGACATCCCGCGATGCTAGCCATACCTGCGTGCGCCTCGTGAGGCGTGTCGGAGTTACGCCGGGACGAGATCGGCCACGCGCAGGGCATTCGCGGCGATGGTGAGGGCGGGGTTCTGCGCACCTGAGGAGGGGAAGAACGCCGAGTCGACGATGTAGAGGTTGTCGTGGTCGTGACTGCGGCAGTCGCGATCCACCACGCTCGAGAGAGGATCCTCACCCGCGACGGCGGTGCCGCACATGTGGGAGTTCATCGAGATGTCGAAGCGCTGCTCGAAGACTGCGACGTAACCGGCCCCCCGGAGCAGCTCCCTCGCCTTAGCGAGCAGGAGCTCATGGCGGTCGTAGTTGGTGCGCGTCCATGACACGGTGATGCGGCCTTGCGCATCCAGCGTGATGCGATTCGCCGGGTCGGGGGTGTCCTCGGTCATGACGAGCCACTCCATGCTGCGCGCCGCCATCGGCTTGAGCACCGAGAGGGGTGCGCGCCGCGCGTGGGTCTTCATCATCGAGGCCTGCACCTTGCCGATGAGCTGGAGTGTGCCACCGGGATAGCCGTCGCCCATGTCGTCGTAGAAGTCGTTGATGCAGGCGGTCTTCTGGAAGACGACATCATTGGTACGACGCGGATCGATCGCGGCGATGTGGGTGTTGTTGTGCACCATGTAGCGCGTGCCGACCAGCCCCGAGGAGTTGGCGACGCCGCTGCGCAGCAGCAGGGCTGCGGTGTTGGCCGCCCCCGCCGCGAGACCGAAGACACCACCGGTCACCTCGAGCGGCTCCGCCTCACCCGCAGTGCTCTCGACGTACCCGATCGCCCGCACGATGCGCCCCGAGGCGTCGGTCTCGATCCGGTCGATGTAGGCACCCTCGACGAGGCGCACGCGACCGGTGGCCAGGGCGGGTTCGAGCGCGCAGATCTCGGCATCGGACTTAGCGTCCCAGCGGCACGGGAAGCCATCGCAGGTGCTGCAGCGGATGCAGCGGCCCCCGGGACGCAGGTCCACGCCCATCGCCGTCGTCGTGGGATGCACTCCCTGCTCGCGCAGGCGGCCCAGCGTCTCGGCGACGTAGGGCTCGTGGGCGAGCGCCGGATACGGATAGGGCTCGCTGCGCCAGGGTTCGAAGTCGGCGGGTGACCCGTGCACGTTGTAGAGGCGCTCGGCGCGCACGTAGTGGGGCTCGAGGTCGGCGTAGCTGAAGGGCCACGCAGGGGACACACCGCCGGGGTACGCCGTCTCCTCGAAGTCGCGCTCGCGCAGTCGTGGCAGGGAGGACCCATAGACCTTGGTATTGCCTCCCACGACGTAGTGCACACCGGGCGCGAACGACGTGCCATCGACGGAGTACCAGGTGTCGTCCGGCTTGTAGCGGCGCTGGACGAAGACGGCCTCGGGTGAGGTGTTCTCGGGCTCCTTGGGCAGCCGATGGCCGCGCTCGAGGACGAGCACGTCGATGCCGCGCTGGGCCAGACCATGGGCGAACGTCGCACCGCCCATGCCGCTGCCCACGACCACGACGTCGGCGGAGAGGTGCACCGCCCTATCCCACCATGGGAGGAGCGTGTGGCGCCACGGAAGTCGCGCGCCACACCGCCAGCGACTTCAGTCGCATGCCCGCTGGGACGGTCAGCGCGCCGGGCTGCTCCCCTGCCGGGTACGTCCTAGGGATAGCGCGCCGGGCGCGCCGACGACCCGGGCTTGTTGTTGGTGCCATAGACACGGACGAGGTAGCGAGCTGCGCCGGGATCGCCCGCGCCGTCTAGGGCATAGGGCCCGGCGTACCCCCCGTAGTCGATGTCGACCCCGCGGCGAAGCAGCCTGAGGCACTCCGCGAGGCGGTCGCACGGCGTGCCGATCGAGGTCACCGCAGGAAGTGCTGCACGGACAGTCTCCGCGGTCATGGCACCGACCAGTCGTCCCGACGCCTCAGCCGCCAGGATGGCGATCGCGGCGGCGTCGTAGGCCTGCGCGGCGTACTCCATCGTCTTCGCCGTCGGCACGAGATCCCTGATGCGTGTGGCGAGGCCGCGCGGCACGCCGAGGTCGAGCTCGATGGCGAGTGCGCCGTCGAGCGTGCCACGACGCAGGGCATTGGCCTGGACTCCGGTGGCGGCCGAGGGGGTGAGTAGGACGAGTGCAGGCATGCCGCGCGGCAGCAGTTCGCGCAGGATGCCGGTCGTCTCTGCGCCCGAGGCAAGCAGCATCGCGTCGGCACTCGTGCGCACGATGCGGGTAGCGATGTTGGCCGCCGACTGTCGCTTGGTGAACGTCACGCTCGTCGACGCCAACCCGAGATCGCCGGCACGATCGAGTGCCGCATCAATGAGGGGGCGCTGCTCACGCGGGCCGACGACGACGAGGCGCACCGCACCGCGTTGCTTCGCCAGGGTCGCGAGCATCGCCCCGTTGAGTGGCTCCGCCGGCACCGTACGCGCGAGGACACCGGTGAGCTCAGGACTCGTGGTCGCCGGGGAGATGACGGTGCGACCCGATATGGCCCCCAGGTTGTCGAGCGCCAGGGTGGAGGACATCGGCCCGATCACCGCCTGGGCATCGGAGAGTCGCGTGAGCGTTCGCGCGAAGGTGCCCTCACCGCTCCCGCCCGAGTCGCCGGGACGCAGGAGCACGTCGGTGCCGAGTACGCCGCCGGCGGCATTGGCGTCATCCACGGCGAGACGCACCGCGGCCTGCGTAGCAGGACCGTACGCCGCCAGCGATCCAGTGTCCGGCAGCGCAGTGCCGAGGACGAGGGTCGTCGTCTCGCGCGGGACAGGCACGGCCGGCGCGGCGGACGAAGGCAGCGCCGCGGTAGGGACGAGGAGCGCGAGGCAGGCCGCCACAGGAACGGCGACAGACCCTGCGCGGCGCATGGGTCGATGGTAAGCGGGAGCAACCGGGGTCGCTCGGCCACGGGCCCGATGGTGACCGCTTCATGAACGCTGCTTGAATGCGCGCGTGGACACCCTGCGTATCGGCGTCATCGGCACCGGCAACATCGGCACCTCGCATGCCCGCTCGCTCGCCCGGGAGGTATCGGGCGCGGAGGTGGCGTGGCTCTACGACGCCGACACGGCGCGCGCCTCCGCACTCGCGGATGAGATCGGGGCCAACGTCGCCCCCACTGTCGAGCAGCTCGTGGCCTCCAGCGATGCGGTCGTGATCGCGTCACCGGACGACCGTCACGCGGAGCAAGCCCTGCTCTGCCTCGACGCCCAACGCCCGACACTGTGCGAGAAGCCGCTCGCGCCCTCGGTGAGCGACGCCCAGTCGGTCGTGGACGCGGAGGTCGACCTGGGCAGGCGCCTGATCTCCCTGGGCTTCATGCGCCGCTTCGACCCCGGGTACGTCGCACTCAAGGAGTCGATCCCCAGCGTCGGTGAGCCGCTCCTGGTACACAACATCCACCGCAACACCTCTGCGCCGTACGGCCTGGCGACGTCCATGACCATGACCAACATGGCCATCCACGAGTTCGACATCAATCGCTGGCTTCTCGACGACGACTACGCCACGGTGCAGGTCGTGGCCGGGCGTCCGGGTCCGCGCACTCCGGAGGGACAGCTGGACCCCGTCCTCGTGCTGCTCACCACGTGCCGTGGCGCCGTGGTGGAGATCGAGGCCTTCGTCAACGCCGCCTACGGCTACGAGGTGCGCTGCGAGGTCGTCTGCAGCGACGGCACCGTCGAGATGGGCGACGGCGCCTACCTCACCCGGCGCAAGGAGCACGCCGTCGGTCATGACGTGCCCGAACTCTGGCTCGGCCGCTTCGAGGACGCCTACCGGCGTCAGCTGCAGGCCTGGGTCGACGCGACGCACCGAGGCCGCACTAGTGGCGCGACCGCCTGGGACGGCCTGCTCGCGACGATCACCGCCAATGCGGCGGTGAACGCGATCACGCAGGGCCCGCAGGTGATCGACGTGCCCGCGCGCCCTGCGCTCTACGCCTAGAGACGCCTAGCGGATCGGCGACAGCTGCTGGTCCGACTCCGGCACCGTCATGGCGCCGGTCATGATCGCCACGACGTCCTGCATCTGGTGCGACTGGGGCGTGACCACCGCCGCACGGCGGCCAAGGCGCTGCACGTGGATGCGGTCGGCGACATCGAAGACCTGCGGCATGTTGTGGGAGATGAGGATGATGCTCATGCCCTTGTCGCGCAGATCCTTGATCAGCTGGAGCACACGTGCGCTCTCGTTGACGCCGAGTGCCGCCGTGGGCTCGTCGAGGATGACGACCTGGCTGCCGAAGGCACCCGCGCGCGCGACCGCGACGGCCTGACGCTGACCACCGGAGAGGGTCTCGACGGGCTGCGTGATGTTCTGCACGGTGAGGACGCCCAGCTCGTTGAGGCTCTGGGTGGCCGACTTGCGCATACCCTTCTTGTCGAGGCTGCGGAATACCGTGCCCAGGAAGCCCTTCTTGCGCTGTTCGCGGCCGAGGTAGAGGTTCTCGGCGATATCGAGGGCGGGCGCGACAGCGAGGGTCTGGTAGACGGTCTCCACACCGTGGGCACGCGCGTCGTTCGTCGACTTGAAGGCGACCTTGTTGCCCGACACGTACATCTCCCCGGAGTCGGGCGAGAGCGCTCCCGAGAGGCACTTGATGAGTGTGGACTTGCCAGCGCCGTTGTCGCCGACGACCGCGCAGACCTCGCCGGGGTAGAGCTCGAAGTTGCAGTCGGCGAGACCGATGACGCGACCGAAGGACTTGTTGAGGTCCTTGGCCTGAACGATCGGCTGGGCGGTTGTCGTGGCGGTCATACCTTCACCTTCCGGATCCACTGGTCGACGGCGACGGCGACGATGACGAGTACGCCGATCGCGAGGACGCGGTAAGCCTGATCGAGGCCGGCCAGCGAGAGGCCGAAGTCGAGGACGACGATGATGAGCGTTCCGATGAGCGTGCCGAAGAGCCGACCGCGGCCGCCGAAGAGCGACGTGCCGCCGATGACGACAGCGGTGATCGTCTCGAGGTTGATCTCGGGTGCGACGTTAGGGCTCGCGGAGCCGGTGCGGCCGATGGTGATCCATGCTGCGATGCCGATGATGAGTCCGGCCACGACGTACACGCTGAAGAGCACGCGCTTGACGTTGATGCCGGAGAGCTCGGCGGCGGCCGGGTCGTTGCCGACCGCGTAGACGTGCGTGCCCCAGGCGGTGCCGCGCAGGATGTAGGCGAAGAGGATGTAGAGGCCGACCATCACGAGCAGGCCCACCGTGATGCCGATGCCGAGGATCTGGAAGTCCTTGTTCATGAGGAGCATGAACTCCGGCATCTCCTTGCCCTGGATGGTGCGGGCCTTGAAGAGGATCAGCGTGAGGGCCGTGAAGATACTCAACGTGCCCAGGGTGACGATGAACGGTGGCAGATTGAATCTCACCACGAGGAAGCCGTTGAGCGCACCCGCCAATGTCGCGACCGCTATGCCGATGATGACCGCGAGGACCGGATTCTGGCCCGCGAGGAAGGTCACGTTGGACGCCGTGACGTAGACCGCGAGGTTGGCCATGACCATCTGCCCGAAGACCATGATCGCGCCGATGCTCAGGTCGATGCCCGCGGTGAGGATGACGATCGTCTGCGCAATAGCGAGCGTGCCGATGATCACCGTCTGCTGGAGCATCAGCGAGATCGTGCCGGGCTTGAAGAAGTTCTCCAGCGATCCGACATCGAAGACGAAGCCGAGCACCGTGAAGATGATCACGAGCAGGGCGAGCACGACGAATGGGCTAACCCAGGGGTACTTGTGCAGTGTCGACTGGACGCGCTGCATAGGCGTCTTCGCGTGGTCGGCGAACTCGTCCACTGCGGTCGTGGGGGTGGTCTGACTCACGTCATCCTCCGGCAATCAGGGTGATCAGAGAGTAGCGGGATGTAGTGAGGCGGGGTGGCTTTCTCACGAAAGCCACCCCGCCCGTCGACTACTCACCTAGAGGCTTAGCCCCAGGCGTTGTCGATGCACTGCTGAGCGGTCCACTGCTCGGCGGAGACAACCGTGTCCATCGGCATGTCGGTGCAGAGCTTCACACCGGTGTCGAAGAACTGGCCGTTCGCCGAGGTGTTCTCCGGCGGCGCGCCGCCGCCCGCGATCGTGGCGATGGCCTCGACGCCGAGGCTCGCCATGAGCAGCGGGTACTGCTGCGAGGTGGCCTGGATCTCGCCAGCCTTCACAGCCTCGACACCCGCGAGACCGCCGTCGACGGACACGATGATGACGTCCTCGCCGATGGTCTTGCCGGCGGCCTTGAGGGCCTCAGCAGCACCGAAGGCGGTGGGCTCGTTGATCGTGTAGACGACGTTGATGTCGGGGTTGGCAGCGAGGCACTTCTCCATGCCAGCGCGGCCACCCTCCTCGTTGGCACCCGTGGCCTCGAGGCAGGCGATCTCGTAGTCGCCGCCCGCGCCCGTGGAGTACGTGCCGGACTTGGCCGGGGAGGCCATGTCCTCGAGGGTGGGCACCTCAACGCCCATGCCCTGGAGGAAGCCGTTGGCACGGCAGTAGTCGACCGAGACGACGCGATCGTCGAAGATCACGAGCTCGGCGATGGTCGCCTTCTCGCCGTTCAGCCAGCCTGCGGCCCACTCGCCGATGGCCTGGCCCGCGAGGCAGTTGTCGGTCGCGAACGTGATGTCGACGACGTCCGGCGGATCGGTCGGGGTGTCAAGGGCGATGACGTAGAGGCCCGCAGCGCGTGCCTGCTCGATCGCGGCGTTGACGTTGACCGACATCGGCGTGATCAGGATGCCGGCATCGCCACGGGCGATGGCCTGCTCGATCGCGTCGATCTGGCCCTGGTCGTCACCCTCCTCCTTGCCGGAGGCGATGGTGAGCTCGACACCCTGGGCTGCAGCAGCCTCCTTCGCGCCTTCCTGCATGGCGACGAAGAACGGGTTGGTCGAGTCCTTGGTGATCAGGGTCACCTTGACGGGCTCAGAGGGAGCCGGTGCTGCGGACGAGGACTCCGGCGCTGCGCTGGAGGACTCGGGAGCAGCCGAGCTGGACGAGCCGCTGTCACTGGAACCGCCACATGCGGCGAGGCCCAGTGCCAGCACGCCGGCGGATGCCACGAAGGCAATCCGGCGACCTGTGAATGCACGTGCCATGAAGAAACTCCTCTTCATTGGGGGTCGGGTGACCCCGGGGGTCTACGCAACCTGTCGCGATGTGCCTCGGGGCGCAAGGCGACCATGCCGCCTGTTACGCAATCGTTCCGAGGACGAGACCTTGACAACGTTGTCGTGAGGGCTTTCTATGGCCTGGGTCACACTCGCGTCAAGGTCTTTCCGAGGAGGAGCCGGGTCCGTTATGGGTTCGTTACCGGGTGCCCCTATGGCGCCTGCCGAGGTTGCTCCCGCCACGACACCAGGCGGCCGCCGCCGCCCCACCCTGCGCGACGTGGCCGCGCTGGCCGGGGTGAGCTTCAAGACCGTGTCCCGAGTGGTCAATGGCGAGTCCGGCGTGTCCCCCGCCGTCGCCGACCGCGTGCGTGTCGCCGCGGACGAGCTCGGCTATCGCCCCAACGCCGCAGCCACCGCGCTGCGTCGCGCGGACGGGCGCACCGCGACCTTCGGCGTTCTCCTCGAGGACTCGGGCAACCCGTTCTTCGCCGCGCTGCTGCGCGGGATCGAGGATGTCGCCCGCGATCGAGGTGTCGCGGTCTTCTCCTCGAGCACCGATCTCGATCTGGGCAGGGAGCGCGACATGGCCGCCGCCTTCGCTGCACGCCAGGTCGATGCGCTCATCGCCGCGCCGACCGAGTCGAGTGCGGAGCACTTGCACCGGGCGATAGCGCTCGGATCGCGCGTCGTCCTCATCGACCGCCCCGTCGATGGCCTTGACGCCCCATCGGTCCTCGTCGACAACGTGTCCGGCGCACGCGCAGGCGTGGAGCATCTCCTCGCCCAGGGGCATCGGCGCATCGGCTACATCGGTCGCGACCCCTCCATCTACACCTCGCGAGGCCGGTACGCCGGGTACGTCGAAGCGCTCTCGGCCGCCGGGATCGAGGTCGAACCCGCGCTCGTACGCCGGGAGGGCGCGACCCGGTCCTCGGCCCAGGGCCAGGTGGAGGAGTTGCTCGGCTTGGCAGATCCGCCCACCGCGCTCTTCACCGCCCAGGACCTCATCACGATGACGGCCGTTTCCGTGCTCCAGCGCAGAGGTTTGGCCGATCAGGTGGCGCTCGTGGGCTTCGACGACTTCGAGCTGGCCGACCTCTTGCAGCCGGGCGTCACGGTCATCACCCAGGATCCGCGCCGGATCGGGGCACTTGCCGCCGAGCTCGCGCTCGATCCCGCCAGCAGCGGCGTACACCTGGTGCCTACACGACTCATCGCCCGCGGCTCGGGCGAGATCTCCGCACGGCGTTGAGTGGCGGGGTGCCGCAGCGCTCCACTTGAATCCGCTCGGCGTGTCGCGTGCGACAACCCGCCACTCAACTCACGTCAGTGCAGATGGGTCAGGCCACCACGAATGTCAGTTCAGTGCGATGGCCGCCTCGACCGGCACGGCAGCACGCAGGGTGTGGCCGACCGGTGAGGTGCTCAGCACATGCTGGTGGAGCTCGGCGATCTGCTCCGCAGTGGCGTCGCTCTCCAGGTGCACATCGACGCTGATGTCGTCGAAGCCCGCGTGCCCACCGGGGCGCAGGCCCAGGAAGGTGTGCAGGTCGAGGTTGCCCGCGATATCGATCGTCAGCTCCGAGATCTCAATGCCACGCGCTGTGGCGTTGGCGGCGTACCCGACCGCGAGGCAGTTGCCGAGAGCCGCGAGCAGCTGCTCTACGGGATTCGGAGCCGAGTCGGTACCCCCGAGGGCGGCCGGCTCATCCGAGGCGATCGGAGCGAAGGATCGCACCTTGGCCTCGCTCCGGAAGGCGCCGAGCCACGTGACCTGGGCACGCCAGCGCGTGGCGCCCTTGGTGGGGTCGGCGCTGACGGCCTGGATGAGGCCGCCGACGGCCTCGATGTCGACGTCGTTGAGCAGGTTGGTGCTGGTCTGTGCAGTCATGTCATGTCCCTAGGTTGAGGGCGTGCGGCAGGCATGCCGCAGCGCGGGGATGGGTGGGCCTCGCGGCCCGAGAAGTCGAACGAATGCGCACTCGAAGCGCGTGAATACCCACTGATCCCGGGCTGTCGGCACGTGCCGACAGCACGCCAGGTCAGTGGCACATACAGGTTTCCATCGCAAGGCCTCTCGCTCATCTCTCTCGACACCGTGTCGAGACGGAGGTGGCACCACTCCCGATCGGGCCTCGCGGATGCAAGACGACTCAGGCAGGTTGCCGGGGCTTCACAGGGCCGTATCCCTCTGCCCCTCTTGATGAGGTATTCAGTTGTGGCGTGGAGATTACACAAGGCTCCAGCGCAGATGACGCCGGGGCATGGCTCTAATGGAACGGGCGCAGCTCGACGGGCTCGTTACAAGCAGCGGACGCCTCGATCGCCCAGGCCCGCGCGGTCTCGGCGTCCGGAGCCTCCAGGATCCAGAAGCCGGTGAGGCGCCGCGGCCCGGGGATGAACGGACCGTCGGATTCGACCACCGGTACACCCCTGGCGTCGATCACGAGCGAGTCGCTCGCGATGCCGTTCGCGTAGACGAGGGCCCCCCGCTCGCGCATGCGCTGGTTGAAGACTCCCGTGTCCGCCCAGGCTTGCTCCTGCCGCTCCAGGGACATCGGCGTGCGCTCCTCATCGGAGTGCACGGCGAGGAAGTAGTGGGGCACAGCGCGCAGGCTAGCGAGGATCGGCGTACCCGACACCCATCCGTAGGGATTCCACGCCTCAGTCGGGCTTGGCCAACTGCTGGATCGCCGCTGGTGAAAGTACGAAGCTCGACGCGAGCACGTCCTCGTCGGCGATCATCGTGGGCCAGGTGACGCCGGGCAGAACCTTGACATCGAAGATCTCCTGCACGGCGCCGCGGAATCTCAGTAGTCCGACGATGGCACCGGTCTGGGTATCGACGACCCACACGCCGCAGTTGCGCTCCTCCGCGCGTGAGGTGATGGGTAGTCCGGAGAAGACGGACTCGCGCACCTGCGACAGGCCGACAAGGGCGTAGCGGCCGATGAAGGCCAGGCCGCGAGTGAAGCCAGGCAGTTCGGCGACCTGGGTGATCGCCCCGGTCGCGGGGTCAACGGTGGAGAGCGTGCCGAGGCCGGACTGCAGCACCCACAGCCTGCCGTCGTACCAGCGCGGGGAGTGGGGCATCGAGAGCCCCTCGACGACGACGCGATTGGTCGCGATCTCGACGATGACACCCGAGGTGCCCTTGTGCTCGCGCCATCCGCCGGCGGTGTCGGTGCGCGCCAGTGCGGTGACATAGGCGGGCCTGCCGTCGACCATCGCCAAGCCGTTGAGGTGACAGCGATCCTCCCCCGCGAGGCCCGTGATCCACTCCGGCCGCCAGGCCGGTTCGAAGGAATGCGTGAGGTCCTGCGTCGCCAGGCACGAGAAGCGCGTGTTGACGAACCATAGCTGCCCGTCGCCGTCGTACTCCATCTCATGGATCGCCACGTCGCCGGTGAGCACGGTCGAGCGCGGCACGTAGACCGCGTCGTGGCGGCCGTCCGGGTCGACGCGCGCCGCAAGGTTGGCCTGATTCCAGAAGGTCTCGATCGTGTGGCCGGTGCCGATCGCCAGCCGCGGGCCCTGCACCGCCATGCCCATCGGCCGGTTGAATCCGAAGACATGGGTGTTGACCTTCCCCTCGCCCGCGCGCGCGAAGATCACATGCCCCGACTTGTACGTCGAGATGATGAGCGACGCCCGCGCCTTCTCGAGGAGCTCGACCAGGGAGGTGGAGTGCTCGGAGGAGAACGGCGTCCCCGCACTCGATCGCGTCACCTGGTTGCCTAGGACCGGCTCGCGCTCGATCACCAGCGGCTCGACGTAATCGGTCCAGCCGCGCTCGGCGGCCTCGGCCAGGAAAGCCTGATGCAGATCGTGCTGCGCGGCGAAGGCGGCGAGGGTCTCCGATGCGTCGCGCTGCCACTTGCGCTCATCCGGGCGCGTGACCGTGAAGGGCGATAGCGGGAGGTCGTCGGGGAGATCCGCCGCCCATTCGACCCCGAGTTCGCTGCACACGCGGGCCAACTCCGTCTCCGGATCGTCGATGAGCAGCTCGAACTTCACCGTCGCCACGCGCGCGGGATCCCGTTGCGCGAGGGCGTCGCGCACCGCCGCGTCGATCGTGAACCACTGCGCCGCGGCGACCTCATGCAGCGGCTTGCCCGCGAGACCTTGCCACTCAGGGATGAGCGGGAAGGACCACGGCTCCCCCCACCAGCCGTCGAGTTCGGGCTCGGAGACGAAGCGGCCCGACCGCCACGCCTGCACCAAAGACGCCACGGCCCGGCGCGGGTCACGGACGACCCGCACGAATCTCGCGTCAGGGTCCGCCGCGGCAATCTGGGCGATGTGGAGCGAGAGCCTGGGTGCCCAATCGATCGTCCAGTCCGGTCCGGCGCTCAGGGACGTCGCGATGTCGTCGAGTCCATCGCGTGACGACAGGCCCGACGCTCCCCAGCGCGCATCGGCCGACCACAGCACCTGCGCGAGACCGCCACCCGAGCGAGGAGCGCCGACAAGGATGACGTGCGATGTGCTCACGCGCACTCCTCACAGGGATGGGGTAGTGCCTCACAGAACATGGGTAGGGGGCCGTGCCATTGTGCACGACCCCCACCCACGAGGTCGTGGTCTAGCCGAGCTTGGCCCAGAAGACCCGGTTGGACTCGATGTCCGTCCAGGCGACATACCCGGTCAGGCCCTTGCCCTTCTTGATCTCGCGCGTCCACGTGAAGGTGCCGTCGGACTGCACCGTGATCGTCGCCTTGCCCCGCGAGAACGACTGCTGACCGGTGTAGCGGATGTAGGGGGTCAACCGCGTGCCCGCGTCGATCCCACCCGTGGACCCTGTGGTGCGGATCCGATCGTGCCGACCATCAGCCTTGCGCGTGCCCTGGTCCAGCACGATCCACGGATCCACGATGACACCCAGGCTCAGCGCTCGCGTCTGACGCGACGGCGAGTAGCCCACCGCCTGCAGCACATGCTGCCCCGGCTCGATATCCGCCGGCAGCGTGGCCGTCCCCGTGAAGGTCCCCTGGGCATTCGTCCGCACGGTGCCGACGTAGATCCCCTCCGCGGCCCGAGTCGACCTGGCAGTCGCACCCTGCAGCAGCACCGGCGGATCGACGTACAGATCCACATCGGAGTTGGGGAGGAAGCCGGTGCC
>JBJOJS010000120.1:0-59689 GCA_046046455.1 Actinomycetota bacterium
GGTGAGCATCGACCTGGGCCTACCCGCTGCGCCCCCGCCCACCCTGGCCCCTCGCCGCGCGACCCGGCAGTTGCTCCTGCGCCACCCCACGCACCCCGTCAAGGTGGGTGGTGACGCTCCGGTGAGCGTCCAGTCGATGGCCACCACCCTCACGGCTGATGTCAACGCCACCCTCCAGCAGATCGCGGAGCTCACCGCGGCCGGTTGCCAGGTGGTGCGCGTCGCCGTGCCGAGCCAGGACGATGCCGACGCTCTCCCGCTGATCGCCAAGAAGTCCGGGATCCCGGTGGTCGCCGACATCCACTTCCAGCCCAAGTATGTCTTCGCTGCGCTCGAGGCTGGGTGCGCCGGCGTCCGCGTCAATCCCGGCAACATCAAGCAGTTCGACGACAAGGTCAAGGAGATCGCGCGAGCGGCCAATGACACCGGCACGCCCATCCGTATCGGAGTCAATGCCGGTTCGCTCGACAAGCGGCTGCTCGAGAAGTACGGCAAGGCCACTCCGGAGGCGCTCGTCGAGTCCGCGCTGTGGGAAGCCTCCCTCTTCGAGGAGCACGGCTTCGGCGACATCAAGATCTCGGTGAAGCACCACGATCCCGTCGTGATGGTCCAGGCGTACCGCCTGCTGGCCGCGCAGTGCGACTACCCGCTCCACCTGGGCGTGACCGAGGCCGGCCCTGCGTTCCAGGGCACGATCAAGTCGGCCGTGGCCTTTGGCGCGCTGCTCTCCCAGGGCATTGGCGACACCATCCGCGTCTCCCTGTCGGCGCCTCCTGTGGAGGAGGTCAAGGTCGGCATCGGCATCCTCGAGTCGCTCAACCTGCGCCAGCGGGGCCTGGAGATCGTGTCCTGTCCGTCATGTGGCCGCGCGCAGGTCGATGTCTACACCCTCGCCGAGCAGGTCACGGCCGGGCTCGAGGGTCTCGAGGTGCCGCTGCGCGTCGCGGTCATGGGCTGCGTCGTCAATGGTCCTGGCGAGGCACGCGAGGCCGACCTCGGTGTCGCCTCGGGCAACGGCAAGGGTCAGATCTTCGTGCGCGGCGAGGTGATCAAGACCGTCCCCGAGCACCAGATCGTCGAGACGCTCATCGAGGAAGCCATGAAGCTCGCCGAGGAGATGGGCGATGACAGCGCCGGCGATCCCGTCGTCACCGTCGGCTGAGCGCGACGGCGTCGTCCGGCCGCTGGAGTACGCCGACCTGCCTGATCTCGAGCGGCTCCTCGACGCCGATCCCGTGGCGCACTGCTTTGTCGCGTCAAGGCTCGAGGAGGCACGGCTGGGGCGTCATCGCCTCGGAGCCGACTTCTGGGTTGTCGATCGCGGTGGTCGCTGCGTCTCGGCGCTGCACGTGGGCGCCAACGTCGTCCCCATTGCGACCGACGATGCGGCGCGGCATGCGCTCGCGGAGCGTCTGCGCCGGGCGGGTCGACGTGGCTCATCGCTCGTCGGACCGGCGGACGAGGTCCTCGATCTCTGGCGACTCCTCGATGGCGCCTGGGGTCCCGCGCGCGAGGTGCGCGCCCGACAGCCGCTGCTCGCCCTCGATCGCGCACCATCCGTAGCGCCCGATCCTGCGGTGCGGGCCGTGCGCCCCCAGGAGACCGATCTGCTCGTTCCCGCCTGCATCGCGATGTTCACCGAGGAGGTCGGCGTCTCGCCGGTGTCCGGCGGGGCAGGAGCGGCGTACCGCGCACGTGTGGCCGAGCTCGTGCGCATGGGCCGCGCACTCGCGCGAATCGAGGGTGGTCGTGTGGTCTTCAAGGCCGAGATCGGTGCGGCATCGAGTCGCGCCTGCCAGATCCAGGGTGTGTGGGTCGCTCCTGAGTGTCGCGGTCAGGGTCTGAGCGAGCCGGGCATGGCGGCGGTCGCCGAGATCGCCCGTTCCACCGTCGCGCCCGTCGTCAGCCTGTACGTCAACGACTACAACACGGTGGCCCGTCGCTGTTACGACGCCGTCGGTTTCCGAGCGGCCGGGGAGTTCGCGACCGTCCTGCTCTGATCTCCGCGGCGGCCTGGCTAGGGTGAGGCCGTGCTGCTGCGGATGTCGACCCTGTTTGTGCGGACCCTGCGCGATGACCCTGCGGACGCCGAGGTGCCGAGCCACCGGCTGCTCGTGCGCGCCGGCTACGTCCGCCGCGTCGCTCCCGGTGTCTTCTCGTGGCTGCCCCTGGGCTACCTCGTCTACCGCAATATCGAGGCCATCGTGCGCGACGAGATGGACGAGGCGGGATTCCAGGAGGTCCACTTCCCGGCCCTGCTGCCCCGCGAGCCCTACGAGCGCACCAACCGCTGGGAGGAGTACGGCGACAACCTCTTCCGGCTCCAGGACCGCAAGGGGGGCGACTACCTGCTCGGCCCCACGCACGAGGAGATGTTCACGCTCATGGTCAAGGGGGAGTACTCCTCCTACAAGGACCTGCCGCTGATCATCTACCAGATCCAGACGAAGTACCGCGATGAGGCGCGCCCGCGCGCGGGCATCCTGCGCGGGCGCGAGTTCGTCATGAAGGACTCCTACTCCTTCGACGTCGATGACGCCGGGCTGGAGCGCTCCTACCTGAGGCACCGTGACGCCTACATCTCCTGCTTCGGCCGGCTCGGACTGGACTTCGTCATCGTGTCCGCGCAGTCCGGCGCCATGGGCGGCTCGCAGAGCGAGGAGTTCCTCGCTCCCACGGATTCCGGCGAGGACACCTACGTCCGCTGCACCGCCTGCGACTACGCCGCCAACGTCGAAGCCATGGTCAGCCCGCCCATGCCTGCTCGCGACGCTTCCGCTCTGCCTGCGGCCCAGGTGCACGACACCCCGGATACGCCCACGATCGCCACGCTCGTCGATGTCTCCAACGCCCGTCCGGAGATCCGCCGCGCCGATCGCGAGTGGACTGCCGCTGACACCCTCAAGAACGTCGTCTTCATGGCGGACTACCCCGACGGCACGAGCGCGCCCCTGGCGATCGGCGTCCCGGGCGACCGCGAGGTGGACGTCAAGCGACTCGAGGCTGCTCTGCATCCCGTTGCTCTGCGGCCGTTCGAAGAGGAGGACTTCCCGAAGTACCCCGCGCTCGTCAAGGGCTATATCGGCCCGGGCGCGCTCGGTGGCGAGGGCAATATCCGCTACCTCGTCGATCCCCGCGTCTCCGTCGGCACCGCATGGATCACCGGCGCTAACGAGAAGGGCCGTCACGTCTACGGCCTCGTGCGCGGGCGCGACTTCGACGTCGACGGCGAGATCGAGGCTGTCGAGATCATCGAGGGCGATCCGTGCCCCCGCTGCGGTGCCGACATCGAGATCGCGCGCGGCATCGAGATCGGCCACATCTTCCAGCTGGGCCGCAAGTACGCGGAGGCGATCGGCCTCACCGTCCTCGACGAGAACGGCAAGCAGGTCACAGTGACCATGGGCTCCTATGGCCTGGGCGTCTCGCGGGCCGTCGCCGCCATCGCCGAGCAGCACCATGACGCCAAGGGCCTGGTGTGGCCGCGGGCCGTAGCTCCTGCCGACGTCCACATCGTGGCGACCGGCAAGGACGATGCGCCGTTCGAGGAGGCGGAGCGACTCGCGGCATCACTCGACGAGTCGGGTGTGCGCGTGCTCCTCGATGACCGGCGCGGTGTCTCGCCCGGCGTGAAGTTCAACGACGCCGAGCTCATCGGCGTCCCGACGATCGTCGTCGTGGGCAAGCGCCTGGCGGATGGAGTGGTCGAGTTACGCGACCGGGCATCGGGTGACTCGGTCGACGTGCCCGTGGCGGAGATCGCCGGTCGCCTCGTCGACCTCGTCCGTGCATGAGCGTCGACGCCGTCGTCTTCGACTGGGGCGGCACCCTCACGCCGTGGCATGACATCGACCTGGTCGAGCAGTGGTCGGCGTACGCCGTCGTCTACGACAGTGCTGACGCGACCCTCGCTGGCCGCATCGCGGAGGCCGAGTTAGCGCTGTGGCGCCAGCAGCAGACTTCGCGCGGAGCCAACGGCACGGGCACGCTCGAGCACATCTTTGCTTCATGCGGCGTCGACACGTCAGACGATCGCCACGGTCCGGCGCTGGCGGCCTACCTCCGGGCCTGGGATCCGCACACTCTCGCCGATCCGGATGCCCGGCCGCTCTTCGAAGCCCTACGCGAAGCGGGGCTGCGCATCGGCGTGCTCTCCAACACCCTCTGGCCACGCTGGCACCACGAGGCGGTCTTCTCCCGGGACGGCCTCACCCCTTTCATCGACGCCGCGGTCTACTCCAGCGAGATCCCCTTCGCCAAGCCGCACGCCGATGCCTTCCGCGCCGCTATCGTGGCCGTCGGCTCGACACCCGAGCGCACGGTCTTCGTCGGCGATCGCCCGTGGGACGACGTGCATGGTGCGCAGCTGGTGGGTATGCGCGCGATCCTCATCCCGCACTCCCGGCTGGGTGATCAGGCGGTCGACATCGACGTGACGCCCGACGCTGTGGTGCAGCGCCTGGGCGATGTGCTGGGGATCGTGCTCGGCTGGAGGGCCCAGGCGTGACCCCGGAGTGGTACGTCATCGTGCTGCTCTGCGCCGTCGCTGCTGCCGCCGGCTGGGTCGATGCCGTGAGTGGGGGAGGCGGACTCCTCCAGCTGCCCGCTCTCCTCATCGCCCTGCCTGAGGACAAGCCCGCCCTCGCGCTGGGCACCAACAAGCTCTCGTCGATCTTCGGCACGTCGGCTGCGGCCATCACCTACGGGCGCATCGAGATGCCGCGGCTACGGACAGCGCTGCCGATGGCAGGAGCGGCCTTCGCCGGTGCGGCCGCGGGGTCGCTCATGGCCATCCATCTCCCGCCGACGATCTATCGTCCGATCATCCTCGTCGCACTCATCCTGGTCTGGCTCTTCATTGCCTTCCGCCGCGACTTCGGTCTCACCTCGCGCGAGGTCTCCCGGCGTCGGCATCTGGTGACCGCGATCGTCGGAGGCGTGGCCATCGGCTTCTACGACGGCGCGGTAGGCCCGGGCACCGGGTCCTTCCTCATCGTGCTGCTGGTGGCCGCGGTCGGATACACCTTCCTCCAGGCGTCGGCCACCGCCAAGATCGTCAACGTCGGCACCAACGCCGCATCGCTCATCGTCTTCGGCCTCAGCGGCTCAGTGCTGTGGGGTCTCGGCCTGCTCATGGCGGCGTGCAACGTCACCGGGGCCATCGTCGGCGCGCGTACGGCGATCGCCCGGGGCAGCGGCTTCGTGCGGATCGTGCTGCTCGCAGTGACCGGCGTACTCATTGCCGTCCTTGCGTGGCAGACGATTGCGGCGTTGTAAGGGCGCCGCGCCGCTAGCGCCCCCGCTCGAGGCAGCGAGCGCGCACGTGCCCCGTGGCTCCCCAAGCCTCGGCCTGATGCTGCGCATCGAGACCGCGCCTGGCCCGGACAACGCCGCACGGCATGACCTTTCGCGGCCTTAATCGGCCAGAAGTCGGCGATGAGAGCCGCGAACGTGCATGTCGTGCCTCGGTGCGGCGAGCGTCACTGCTGGGGAGAGCGCCACGCGGCGGACCGTGGCGCCGACCTAGGGTGACGTCGCTAGCGGCCCGGGAAGGCCGCGGTGGGGCCGCCCCAGGCGATGGATCGCACGGAGCACTCGCAGGCCGACAGCACGGCATTTCGCCGATCGCCGCCGGTGACCTCCGCCGCGAGGTCGGCGTACGCCGCTGCGAGGCGCGCCTCGACGCCGGCGAGTAGGGCGCGAGCAGATTCGGGTGAGTCGACCGGGCCGGTGACGTAGCCGCCGGGAGCCCCAGGCTCCTCGGAGTCGGTGGCGGATCCCCTCAGCACGAGGACGCGCGCGCGGTGGGCCGCGAGCCCGCCGAGCGCCAGGTCGCGCTCCGCGCCGTCGAGCCAGGGGCCCGCGACTCCGTACGCGTAGAGCGCTGCCTCCTCGCCCTGGATGGCGCCGAGCAGGGCGGTGCTTGCGGCGGGCTTCATGCGATGCCCCGGAGGTATTCGACGTGTCCCGCCTCGGAGGCGGCGATGAGCGCGGTGATCCGAGCGAGGTCCGCGCCGGATGCTGCCTCGCACGCGGTGGTGCGTTGCGCGATGGCCTGCTTCTCGGCATCGCTCAGTGCCGCGAGGGCCTGGGCACGCGTCCCGATAGCCGGTGATGCTGTCGACGGTCCGGCCACCCCCATCGCCTCGGCATGGGCGGCGTGCTCATCGCGGATCGCGGAGAGATCTCCTGCCAGTGCCGGATGCGCGGCGATGACCGCGTCGTACAGCGCGATGATCTCCGACTCCTGAGCCGCCACGTCAGCACGCACCTGGGCGTCGGCATCGGGCTCGGGGGTGGCACTGTCGGACGGCTCCGGGGATGGGCTCGGGGAGCACGCCGCAGCGACGAGGGCTGCTCCGATGAGAGCCGAGCCGCCGATGAGCGCGCGCCGCGTGACAGGTCCCCGCGGCCGCGCCTCGGGTGTCTCCTGGCCATGCACGCCCGTCAGCATGCCACGGGAGGAGGTACCCTCGGGCTGTCGGCTGCGGCGTGCCGCGGGCGGCCAGGACGACACGTGAATACCGGACACGTGCACTCGGCGTGATGAGGGAGGTGCCATGGGACGTCCCTCGCGTGCGGATGATGATGCGGCAGTCCGCGCTCTCGTGGAGCCCGTCGTCGCCACCCTCGGCCTCGACCTCGAGGATCTCGACGTCCAGGCATCAGGCCGTCGGCGGCGTGTCAGTGTCGTGGTCGACCGCGACGGCGGTGTCGATCTCGACGGCATCGCCGAGGCCAGCCGGGCTGTCTCCGACGCGCTCGACGCCTCCGATGCGATGGGCGACGATCCCTACACTCTCGAGGTCACCTCGCCGGGTGTCGATCGACCGCTGACTCTGCCTCGCCACTGGCGCCGCAATGTCGGGCGCCGCGTGCGGCTGCACCTCCGTGACGGCTCGGTCATCGAGGGACGCGTGCGCGACGTCGACGACGACGGTGTCGTACTGGCCACGGATATCAAGGGCAAGCCCGAGTCGATCGAGCGGCGCATTCCCTGGGCCGACGTCGTACGCGGTGAGGTCCAGGTGGAGTTCCGGCGTGCGGAGCCGTCTGGGTCACCCGAGGATGACGCGGACGGCATCGAGATGGACGAGGAGGAGTGATGGATATCGACGTGAGTGCGCTGAAGGCGCTCGTGCGGGAGAAGGAACTCTCCTGGGACCTCGTCGTCGACTCGATCGAGCAGGCGCTGCTCATGGCCTACCAGCGCACCGAGGGTGCCGCTGCCGATGCGCGCGTGGAGCTCGACCGCAAGACCGGCCACGTCACGGTGTGGGCCCGCGAGGCCGCACCGACCGGGGAGCAGGTGGCGGGAGAGATGGTCCCCGAGCCCCGGGAGTACGACGACACCCCCACCGACTTCGGCCGCGTGGCCGCGGCGACCGCACGACAGGTGCTCCTGCAGCGCCTGCGCGACGCCGAGGGCGACCGCACCTTCGGGGAGTTCTCCGGCACGGAGGGAGACCTCGTCTCCGGCGTCATCCAGCAGGGAAGCGACCCGCGTGTCGTGCGCGTGGACCTCGGCAAGGTCGAGGCGGTCCTACCGCCGTCCGAGCAGGTCCCGGGCGAGTCCTACCCGCATGGCACCCGCATCAAGTGCGTCGTCACGGGCGTGCGCAAGGGACCGCGCGGTCCGCAGGTGACGGTGTCGCGATCGCATCCTGCGCTCGTGCGTGGACTCTTCGCACTTGAGGTGCCTGAGATCGCCGATGGCAGCGTGGAGATCGCGGGCCTGGCGCGCGAGGCCGGGCATCGCACCAAGATCGCCGTCAAGTCCACGGTCCCCGGGCTCAATGCCAAGGGCGCCTGCATCGGACCCATGGGCCAGCGCGTTCGACAGGTGATGAGCGAGCTCGGGGGAGAGAAGATCGACATCGTCGACTTCAGTGAGGACCCCGCCGAGCTCATCGGCCATGCCCTTTCGCCGGCCCGGGTGAGCAAGGTCGAGATCGTGGACCCGGTGGCCCGCGCCGCCCGGGTGACGGTGCCGGACTACCAACTCTCCCTGGCAATCGGCCGGGAGGGGCAGAATGCCCGACTGGCCGCCCGCCTCACGGGCTGGCGGATCGACATCCGTCCGGATACCGAGCAGGGGAGCCCCGAAGAGGCCCCCACGCCGTCCTGACGGCACCGGTGCCCGGAGACCGGCCGTACGGCGTTACACTCGGGCGTCCGAGTGGATCCGACCCGGGACCGATGTGAGCGCAGCCCGCACCTCGAGCGTGCGCATGTGCATCGGCTGCCGGGAGCGGGGCTCACCGGAAGGCCTCCTGCGGGTGGTCCTCGATGCCGGGGCAGTCGTCCCCGACCCGGAGGCCATCCGACCTGGCCGGGGAGCGTGGTTGCACCCCGGTTGTCTCGAGGTCGCTGAGCGCCGCAGGGCGTTCACTCGCGCGTTGCGAGCCACCGCTGCACCGGATCTGTCGGTGCTGAGGGAGTTCGTGGGGCGCACGCACGTGTCCGAAGCACCGTTACCGCAGAGATGGGCATCCGAGGATGAGCCACCGATGAGCACCCAGCCATGAGCAGGGTCGTCCAGCACTGACGGTCCGGACGCGCGCCCGTAGCGCGCCACCCGGACCAAAGACAGGAGAGTTGTGTCGAAGGTCCGGGTCTATGAGCTCGCCAAGGAGCTCGGAGTCGAGAGCAAGGTCGTGCTCGCCAAACTGGCGGAGCTCGGCGAATTCGTGCGCTCGGCATCATCCACGGTTGAAGCCCCCGTCGTCCGCAAGCTGAAGGACGCCATGCCGGCTGCGCCGGCAGCGGAGGCCAAGCCCAAGCGCGCCACCAAGAAGGCGGCCGCTCCCAAGGAGGCTCCACCGGCGCCCGCTGAGGACGCTGCCGTAGTCGTCGAGGCGGCGGTTGAGGCACCTGCTGCCCCGGCCACACTTGAGCCACCTGCTGCCGAGCCGGCTGCCCCGGTAGCCCCGGCGGCCGTCGCCGATGACGGCGAGGGCCCGCGCCCGGCGCGACCTACCGGCCCCCGTCCCGGCAACAACCCCTTCACGGGCAATGTGGCTGCGCGCGAGGCACCGCGACCCGCAGCCCCTCGCCCGGGCAACAACCCCTTCACCGGCAACACCGGCATGGGCCGCCCCGCTCCCGCGGTGCCGGGCATCCCGCGCCCCACGCCGGGCATGATGCCGCGCGTGCCGGGAGTTCCCCGGCCAGGTGCGCGTCCCGCTGGTGCACCCGGTCGTCCCGGAGGCGCACCCGGTCGTCCCGGAGGTGGACCCGGTCGTCCCGGAGGCGCACCCGGTCGTCCCGGAGGTGCACCTGGTGGTCGCGGTCCCGGAGGTGGCTTCGGCGGCCCCGGCGGCGGTGGCCCCGGTGGTGCGCCGGGAGGTGGTTTCGGTGGTCGTCCGGGCGGTCGCGGTGGCCCCGGCGGTCGCGGTGGCACGGCGGGCGCCTTCGGCAAGCCCGGTGGGCGTCCCTCGCGCGGGCGCAAGTCCAAGCGCGCCAAGCGCCAGGAATTCGACAATATGCAGGCGCCGACCATCGGGGGAGTGCGCCTGCCCCGCGGCAACGGCCAGGTCGTGCGCCTGCCCCGCGGCGCCAGCCTCACCGACTTCGCGGAGAAGATCGACGCGAGCCCCGCGGACCTGGTGACGGTGCTCTTCAAGCTCGGCGAGATGGTCACGGCCACGCAGTCGGTCGATGACGACACGCTGAAGCTCCTCGGCAGCGAGCTGGACTTCGACGTCCAGGTCGTCTCCCCCGAGGACGAGGACCGCGAGTTGCTCGAGTCCTTCTCGCTCGACTTCGGCGAGGACGAGGGCGATGAGTCCGATCTCATGCCGCGTCCGCCGGTCGTCACGGTCATGGGTCACGTCGACCATGGCAAGACGAAGCTGCTCGACGCCGTCCGCAAGACCAACGTCGTCGCGGGCGAGGCCGGTGGCATCACCCAGCACATCGGGGCCTACCAGATCGTGGCTCATTCGGATGGCGGGGATCGCGCGATCACCTTCATCGATACGCCTGGTCACGAGGCCTTCACCGCGATGCGTGCCCGTGGTGCGCAGGTGACCGATATCGCCGTGCTCGTCGTTGCCGCCGATGACGGTGTGAAGCCGCAGACGATCGAGGCGCTCAACCACGCCCAGGCCGCTGAGGTGCCCATCGTGGTGGCGGTCAACAAGGTCGACAAGGAGGGCGCCGATCCCTCCAAGGTGCGCGGTCAGCTCACCGAGTTCGGACTTGTGGCCGAGGAGTACGGCGGCGAGACGATGTTCGTCGATGTCTCGGCCGTCAAGGGCACCGGCATCGATGAGTTGCTCGAGGCGATCCTGCTCACCGCTGATGCGGCCCTCGACCTGCGTGCCAATCCGACCCAGGACGCCCAGGGTGTGGCGATCGAGGCTCATCTCGACCGCGGCCGCGGACCCGTCGCAACCGTGCTGGTTCAGCGCGGCACGCTGCGCCCGGGTGACTCCATCGTCGCGGGCGATGCCTACGGCCGTGTACGCGCGATGCTCGATGAGGACGGCAACCCCGTCGAGGAGGCCCTGCCCTCGCGACCCGTGCAGGTGCTGGGCCTCACGTCGGTGCCGGGGGCGGGTGACACCTTCCTCGTGGTCGAGGAGGATCGCACCGCTCGCCAGATCGCGCAGACCCGTCAGGCTCGCGAGCGCAATGCCCAGTTGGCCAAGTCGCGTGCCCGGCGCACGCTCGAAGACTTCCTCAAGAGCCTCGAGGAGGGGGAGCTCCGCGAGCTCAACCTCATCCTCAAGGGCGACGTCTCCGGCTCGGTGGAGGCCCTCGAGGATGCCCTGCTCAAGATCGAGGTGGGGGATGGTGTTTCGCTCCGCGTGATCCACCGTGGAGTCGGTGCGATCACCAAGAGCGACGTCACCCTGGCGAGCGCTTCGGACGCCGTCGTCGTGGGCTTCAACGTCCGCCCCGAGGGCAAGGTCGCGGAGTTCGCTGCGCAGGAGGGCGTCGACGTCCGCTTCTACTCCGTCATCTACCAGGCGATCGACGAGATCGAGGCTGCCCTGCGCGGCATGCTCAAGCCGGAGTTCGAGGAGGTGCAACTCGGCACCGCCGAGGTGCGCGAGGTCTTCAAGTCCTCCAAGTTCGGCACGATCGCCGGCTGCCTCGTGCGCAGCGGAGAGATCCGCCGCAACACCAAGGCGCGACTCGTCCGCGACGGTGCCGTCGTCGCCAACGATCTCTCGATCGCCACGCTGCGGCGCTTCAAGGATGACGTCACCGAGGTCCGCGAGGGCTTCGAGTGCGGCATCAACCTCGGCAGTTACGGTGACGTCAAGGTGGACGACGTCATCGAGACCTACGAGATGCGCGAGAAGGCCCGCGCCTAGGGCAGCCCGCGTGTTCGTGGCGACCTGCGAGATGGACATTCTCCTCGGGGACGTGCACTCCCTCAAGGAGAAGCGCTCAGTGGTGAAGCCGATCGTGCGCGAACTGCGGAGGAGGTTCGACGTGGCGGTTGCGGAGACCGGCTACCAGGACCTACACCGACGTGCTGTCGTCACCGTCGGCGCCGTCTCGGGCGAGGCCGCGCACGCACGGGGGATCGCCGATGCGTGCGAGGAATGGGTCTCCGGCCTGCCGGAGATCACCGTGGTGGGAGTCCGCCGGAGGTTGTTCGGCGGCGAGGATGAAGGAGTGGGCTGATGGCGTCCGAAGCACGTGCCCGCAAGCTCGCGGACCGGGTCCGCGAGATCGTTGCGGAGACCCTCGAGATGAAGGTCAAGGATCCGCGTCTCGGCTTCATCACCGTGACCGATGCCCGGGTCACCCCGGACCTGCGCGAGGCCACGGTCTTCTACACCGTCTACGGCGATGATGAGGAGCGTGCCGCGACAGCAGCCGCGCTGGAGTCCGCCAAGGGGGTCCTGCGCAGCGAGGTCGGGCGCCAAACCGGCATCAAGCACACCCCGTCGCTGGAGTTCATCCTCGATGCGCTGCCGGACAACGCCAAGCACATCGACGACCTCCTGCGTGCCGCGGCCGAGTCCGATGCCCAGGTTCACGCACAGGCGACCGGAGCGCACTACGCCGGTGACCCCGATCCGTACCGCCACCCCTCCGAGGAGGAGGAGTCTGCGGGATGACCGTGCCGGGTCGGCCCGACAGAGGCGGCTCTGCCGGCTCGCCGGGCTCGCACGGCATCGTCGTGGTCGACAAGCCCGAGGGGCCCACATCGCACGCCATCGTCGGGCGTGCCCGCAAGGCGTGGGGCACGCGCCGTGTTGGTCACGCCGGCACGCTCGATCCGCTGGCGACGGGAGTGCTCGTCCTGGGCATCGGCTCGGCGACGCGTCTGCTGGGCCACCTGTCGGCCCAGGGCAAGGAGTACGTCGCAACGATGGCTCTCGGCGTGGCCACGATCAGCGACGATGCGCAGGGCGACGTGGTGAGCGCCGCGGGTGCGACGCTCACCGGCGCCGAGATCGAGGCGGCGATGGCCCCCTGGCGCGGATCCGTCCGACAGCGTCCCAACGCGGTGAGCGCGGTGCACATCGATGGACGCCGCGCCCATGAGCGCGTGCGCGCCGGCGAGGACGTCGACGTCCCCGAGCGAGACGTCACCATCGACGCCTTCGACCTGCTCGACCTGCGACACGATGTGGTGGCCGGTGTGACCGCCACGGTGATCGACGTGCGCGTCTCCTGCTCCGCAGGCACCTACGTGCGGGCCCTGGCCCGCGACGTCGGCGCCGCGCTGGGCGTGGGCGGTCACGTGATGGCACTGCGGCGCACCCGCTCGGGCGCCTTCACTCTCGACGACGCCTGTGTACCTGATGACATGGGCAGTGTCACGCCGATGTCCTCGGCGGAAGCCGCACGGCGGTCGCTTCCGTGGGTCGAGATCGACGCTGACTCGGTGCGGGCGGTGACCCACGGCGTGCGGATCCCCTGGCCCCAGGGTGCCGCGGAGGAGGGGACCATTGCCTTCGTGCACGGGGATGACCTGCTCGCGCTGGCGGAGCGCCGGGGCGACACGGCGGCGTACTCGGCTGTCTTCCCGCCCGACGCTCCCTGACCTAGGCGTCGCGCGCGAGCGTGCCCTGCGCAGTGTCGGGGGAGAGATCCTCGACCAGGACGCGGGCCCAGGTGTCGCACACGGCTTCGAGCGGGAAGGACGCCCGCACCTGATCGTGCGCGGTGCGCCGCTCAGCATCCCAGCGTCCGGACATCGTCACCTCATGGATGGCATCGGCCACTGCCGCCGGATCCGCGTGGATCCAGTGCGTGTCGTAGATCGTGTCCGCGCCCGGCCAGGGCAGGAGGGCAGGCACTGCTCCGGACGCCATGCCCTCGGCCGGTGCGAGGTGGAAGCTCTCATCGTCGGAGGTGGAGAGCACCCACCCGACTCGGCGCAGCCACGCGGCGACGTCACCGCCGAATCCGTCGAAGGTCACCGCGCCGGCGACCACCGGATCGTCGTGCAGACGGTGGAAGAGGCGCTCGGCCTCCGCACGCTCCTCGGGCTTGCGCCAGATCCACCAGTAGTCCCAGGGCATCTTGGACTTGATCGCGAGCCGATAGCGGCGGTCGCGACGGCGCAGTCGAGCGAGGATCTCGACGCCGAGGTCGGGCCGCTTGCGATGGGGGGAGATGCCGATCATGCCGAGGGTGAACTCCGCGCCCGCGAGTTTGGGCCGGTCGAACTGCTCGACGTCCACCCAGTTGGGGATGACCACGATGCGTTCGACGGGCCAGTCGGTTCGCTTGGCGGTGAGGTGCGCGTAGTAGGGGCTTACGCACACGACCTGATCGATCGCCTCGGCGCGCACGTCCGCAAGCCAGCCGGCCTCGAGTTCGAAGCGGTGCAGTCGCACGATGAGGCGCTGTCCTGGGCGCTTGTGTCGGGAGTACCACACGAGGTTGGGGCCGGCCCACTCGCAGATGACGACGTCAGCCCAGGCGACCATGGCTTCGCTGGTGGCGACGTCGTGGACCGATAGGGCTTCCCAGTGGTCGAGTCGGAGCTCGACACCCGGGAGCTCGGCAAGGTGCTCCTGGATGCGCGTGAAGAACTTCAGGTCGTGGCTGGCTACGGCGACGCGCAACGGCCGACCCGCTGCGCGCACTGCGGCGTCAAGGCATGCGGGTGCCGGAGGGAAGGTCCGCGCGAGGATGCCCTCGAGTCGCTCGACGGCGGCCTCCATGCGATACGGCGCTACGGCTTGGACAATGCGTCGGGACACCTCCGCAAGGAGGTCTGGCTCGCGTGACACCCGCGCACAGGCGGTGGCGATGTCCGCCTCGCTCGCCACGAAGAACGGGTAGTCCGGACCCAGGAGGGCCTCGTGCATGGGAGTGCGATTGAGGAGCACCGGTATGCCGAGCACGCCGAACTCGAGCACCTTCGTGCTCAACTCGAGACTCGCGTCCATCTCCGGCGCGCGCCACGACAGTCCCAGATCGCCCGAGGCAGCCAGCGCCATGGCCTCCTGGCGCGGCATGCCGCCGTGCCAGATGACGCCGGGTGTCGACTCGAGCGCTGTGCGCATCCGCCCTGACCACTCGGGATCGTCGGGGACGTCATGGATCTTGTCGCCGACCATGTGGATCTCGGCGGTGACCCCCTCCTCGGCGAGCAGGGTGGGCAGCCGCGTCATCTCCAGGGTGTTCCACAGGGGTGCGAACTTGCCGGTGTAGACGAGCCGCAGCGTGCCGCTCCCTCGTGAATGGCCAGATGCGTCGATGTCGGGCGCCGGCACGATCGGGCTCCACAGCACACAGCGTCCGCCCGTGCCGGGCACGCTTGCCTCGATGAGCGAGCGGAGCTCATCGGTCTGGCAGAGCATCCACCTGCTCGCGCGCGCGATGGTGGCGAGCCGATCGCGTTGATCGTCATCCATGTCGAGTGGGCTCTGCGGGATGTCCGTGAGGTAGGTCCACAGCCGGCCGTGCAAGCGCGTCGATGCGGCAGCGTGGGTGACGAGGCGCAGTCCTCGCACGACGACGAGGTCAGCCGGCGCCTCGATATCGAGACCCTCGATCATCTTCACCGCGGCATCGGGGGTGAGCGGAGTGCGGTCCGACGCGAGACCTGATGTGAAGGGATCGACCACGGTGACCCCGGGCAGTGCGCGGAGGGGATCGACGAGGCGGCCGGTCTCGACGGGGGCCTTGAGCAGGACCCGCACCTCGACGCCGGCACGGGAGAGCGCCTCGCTCATCGACTGCACCCAGATGGCCGATCCGTCGAGGATGTTGAGGTTGACGTCGCCGTAGACGATGGCGCGCAGTTGCCGAGTCATGTGGTGCTCACCAGCCGGGCATCCGTGGGGTGGGGTCGCGTCGGCTGCGCGAGCAGGTGGCCGGCGAGGAGGTCGAGGAGGTCCTGCGGATCGAGCAGGTTGGCCTGCTGAGCGAGATACGGCGAAGCGATACCGAGCAGGGCCGGCTCGAGACGTGCCTCCGAACCGACGGCGACGACGTCGATGCCGGCACCGGTCACGGCAGCGCGTGCACGATCGGGCAGTTGCTCGGTGACGATGAGCTCGCGCGGACGCCATACCTGGGCGAGCACGCGATCGACGTCGACATCGCTATCCGCCAAGAGCGCGATGTCCCAGCACGAGCGGGGTCTGGAGGGAAGGCCGAGCCGCTCGGCCAGGACCGTGAGTTGCACCGGCGCAGCGGCGGCCACGAGGATCGCGGCGAACGCCGCGCGGTGCTCGTCGGGGGTGAGTGGCATCGGGCCGCTCCGAGCGAGTTCGGCGAGTTCGGCGGCGGATGTGGTCGTGGAGAGTGCGGTGCGCGCGGCGCCCCAGGGAGCAAGGATCCGGGCGAGATCCGCGTCACCGGGCCCGAGCACGCGGCGCCCCGCCGCGAGAGCCGAGACGCTCGCAAGACCCGCACCGAGAAGCCCGGCAGTCACGGCTTCGGCGAGCAGTCCCGTCGATGCGGCGAGGGCGCGGGACCAGGCGATGTCCTCCGGAAGAGCGGGATCGAGGCGGAGGCGGCGGGCAGCGGCGTCGGCGATCTGATCGACCACGTGGGTAGGCGAAGCGGTGACGAGGAGCGCGGCGTCCGTGGCGGTCCCCGTGAATGCGAGTGGGTCCACGCCCGGGTGCCATGCGGACAGGCGCGCCGCCCCGGGACCGTCGACGACGAGATCGCAGCGTCGCGCGAGTGCGTCGAGGTAGGCCGTATGCGCCGGCGAGGTCATGCGCAGCAGGACCGCGGGGCGGCCCAGGGCATGTGCCGCATCGACGAGGGCGCCCGCGGCGAGCAGGCGGTCGGCGGCCGCGGGGTCTCCAAGGTGCGCCCACGCCTCGCCCGGCAGCGCCGAGGAGGTATCGATCACGACGATGTCGGGATCGATCGCCTCCACGAGAGCCGCTGCCTCATGCGGGAGAGCGGCACTCACCGCGGCGTAGGGGGACCAGCCGCGTGCGGTGGCCGAGGCGATCGCCCCTGCGATAGACAGTCCGCGACCGGGAGCAACGGCAGCGATCCGAGGCACGAGCAGACGTGACGCGTCGAGGTCGATCACCTCACGCGTGCGCACCCGTGTCGCGGGTGCCGACGATGCCCTGCGCGATCGGCGCAGCCGCCATGTGCGCCACATGTCGCGCGGCAGTGTGAGAAGTCGCCGCGGGTCCTTGGCTGCCCGGACGAGCAGGTCGCCGACGACGTAGGCAGCGCTGCGCTTCGTGCGGTCGAGTTCGCGCTCGGCGCGGTCGGCTCGCGCCTGCGCCTGGCGCAACTCCGACATGAGTCGCGCTCCACTCGCGGTCCGCTCGACCTCCCCCGTGGGTGGACTGTCGGACGCCATCTCCTCGCTCATCGAGGCACGCGCTCCTCGAGCCAGTCGACGATGACCTCGGCGATGCGTTCGCCTGCATGCCCGTCCCACAGGGGAGGCCGTCGCGTCGTGTCGACGTCACCGGCAAGCGCTTGGTCGAGGAGGGGCAGAAGAGTTGCCGGCGTCGCGAGGCGGTTGGAGCCGTGCGTAATGGTCACGGGTCGTTCGGTGTTGGGGCGCAGGGTCAGACACGGGATACCGAGGACTGTCGTCTCCTCCTGCACGCCACCCGAGTCCGTGATGACGGCGCGGGAGCCGCGCACGAGCCCCATGAAGTCGAGGTAGCCCAGCGGCTCGACCACGTGCATACGGGGGTGATCGTCGAGGCCGAGCGCTTCCAGGACGGCGCGGCCGCGCGGGTGGAGGGGCAGCACGATGTCGGCGCGGGATGCAGCCGAGTGCAGGAGGGCGACGAGTTCGCCAGCGGACTCCGGATCGTCGACGTTGCCGGGACGGTGCAGCGTGGCAACGAGGTAGTCCTCGGGCAGGCTGAGTTGTGCGCGCATCCGATCGGCATCGAATCTGTCGAGATTGGCGATCAGGGTGTCGATCATGGGGTTGCCGACGAGGTGGATCCGATCGGCGGGGACGCCCTCGTGGGCCAGGTGCGCGATCGCATCAGGACTCGTGCAGAGGAGCAGATCGGAGAGTCGGTCGGTGACGATCCGATTGATCTCCTCGGGCATGGTCATGTCGAAGGACCGCAGACCGGCCTCGACGTGCGCGACAGGGATGCCGAGTTTGCTCGCCGCGATCGCTGCGGCGAGCGTCGAATTGACGTCGCCGTACACGATGACCATCTCGGGCTTGGTCGTGAGCAACTCCTCCTCGAGTCCGACGAGGAGGGCGGCTGTCTGCTGGGCGTGGCTTCCCGACCCGACGCCGAGGTTGATGTCTGGACGGGGCAGATCGAGTTCGCGGAAGAACACCTCCGACATGCGATCGTCGTAGTGCTGGCCGGTGTGCACCAGCCTCTGGCGCACCCCGAGCGCGGCGAGGGCGGCGATGACGGGAGCCGCTTTGGGGAAGTTGGGACGGGCGCCGGTGACGTGCAGCAGGGTCATCGCGGCCTTCCTGTCGCTGGCGCCGCGAGCCGGCTCCCGGGATCGCGTGCGGTGACGCTCCGGTCACCGGCGTCTAGTATCCCAGACCGTGAGGCGGAGATGACGGCGCTCGGCTACGTGCGACACGTTCCTCTCGCGATCTCCGGCGCGGTACGGCGTTTCGCCCAGGATCCCGCGCGTGGCCGTGCGGCCCTCGATCGAGCGCTCCCGCGGCTTCGATCGCGTCGGTCCTCCGACGACGGCCCGGCGGGCGTCGATCGTGCCGTCGCACGGGATCGCTACGACGAGGCGCTCGACGCTCTCGCGACAGTGCCCCTCTCGTCGCCTGAGCGCGCAGGATGCGAGCTCGCCGTGGCGGGCCTTGCCGGGCGCCTGCATCAGGTGGCGGCCGCGCAGCCTCAGGATGGTCGAGGTCGTCGTGCCGCGCGCCTGGCTCGGACTCGACTGGCCGTGCTGAGTGAGGGCGTGAAGATTCCGGCGCAGGCGCGGACGCGACCGACGCGCGATACCGATGCTCCGGCTGGCATCCTCCACGTGGTCACCAACTCCCTGCCCGTGACGCAGGCGGGGTCGACGATCCGTACCCAGCGGATCGCCCAGGCCCAACGCGCGGTCGGGTGGAATGCCCAGGTCGTGACGCGCCCGGGTTATCCCGTCACCCACGGCGACTTGCGTGCCGTTAACCCCCAGGTGATCGACGGTGTGGCCTATCACCGCCTCCTGCCGGCAGTGATGCCCACGGATGAGCGCATGGCGCGCACCTATGCGCACCTGCTCGGCGGACTCGTCGACGAACTCAGGCCCGATCTCCTTCATGCAGCGTCGGATCATGTCAATGCGGCCGTCGCCATCGAGGTGGCGCGCAGCCGGGGACTTCCCGTGGCCTACGAGGCGCGAACGTTCTTCGAGGACATGTGGCTCGCCCGCCACGGCGGCGAGGAAGCGCGTGCCGCCGACACCTTCAGGCTGCTCCGCGAGCGCCACACCGAGGTGCTGCTCGCTGCGGACGTGGTCACCACTCTCGGCACAGGGATGCGCGACGCGATCATCGCGCGCGGTGTGGATCCGGCACGCGTCTTCATCACGCCCAACGCCGTACCGATCGACTTTCTCGAGCCGCGTGACGCTGCAGCAAGCCGCGCCGCACTTGGACTCGACGAAGCCCTCTGGATCGGCAGCGTGGCCACGATCAACGACGACGAGGGCATGGACACGCTGGTGCGTGCCGTCGCGCTGCTCCGTGAGTCGGGTATCGATGCGCGTGCGCTCATCGTGGGCGACGGGCCCGGACTGGAGTCCGTCCGCGCGATCGCCGCCCAGCTCGCCGTGCCCCTCACCGCGCCCGGGCGGGTGCCGGTGAGTGAAGTGCGGTCGTGGTTCGACGCCCTCGATGTCTTCGGACTGCCTCGCCGCGACAGCGACGTCCACCGTCTCGTGACCCCACTCAAGCCCCTGGAGGCACAGGCGCGGGGGATACCCGTGGTGGGCAGCGACCTGCCCGCCATCGCCGAGGTGCTCGCACCCGGATCCCGCCTCGTCACGCCCGAGGCTCCCGCGGACCTTGCCGCGGCCCTCCTGTCCCTTGCCGAGCCTGATACGAGGGCTGTGGAGGGGGAGCGGGCCCGTGACTGGATCGCTCGGACGCGCACGTGGCCTTCCGTGATGGAGGTCTACCGGTCGGCGTACGCTTTGCTCGGCGTTCCTGTGTGAGCGCCCGGCTCGATGGGACCCGGTGCCGACGATCTGCCCCTGGCCCGGGAGTCGGCACTCGCGGAGGCGACGAAGGATGGTTATGACGCGCGACCTCGTAGTGATCGGCCTCGGCTACGTCGGCCTCCCACTCGCCCAGGAGGCCAGCCGTGCGGGGCTGTCCGTCACCGGATTGGACGTCTCCGCACCCGTGGTCGAGGGCCTGATGGCGGGCCGCTCCCACGTCGACGACCTCAGTGATGCCGATATCGCCGAGATGAGGGCCCTGGGGTTCACCGCCACCTCCGATCCGGGCGTGATCGCCGAAGCCTCCACCGTGGTCATTTGCGTACCCACGCCGCTGACCCCCGAGGGCGGTCCCGATCTTGGCGCCGTGCTCGGGGCCACGCGCTCGATCGCCGATCGCCTGCAGCCCGGTCAGCTCATCGTCCTCGAGTCGACGACCTACCCCGGCACGACCGATGACGAGGTGCGACCGGTCCTCGAAGCGGGTGGCCTCGTGGCCGGACGCGACTTCCATCTCGCCTTCAGTCCGGAGCGGATCGATCCCGGCAATCCGACGTTCGGCATGCGCAACACGCCCAAGGTCGTGGGCGGTCACACCGAGGACTGCACGGCCGCGGCCGCGGCGTTCTACGGCAGGTTCGTCGACACGGTCGTGCGCGCGAAAGGCACCCGCGAGGCCGAGATGGCCAAGCTTCTCGAGAACACCTACCGCCACATCAACATCGCGCTCGTCAACGAGATGGCCCGCTTCTGCCACGAGCTCGACATCGACCTCTGGGACGTCATCGCGGCGGCCAAGAGCAAGCCCTTCGGATTCCAGGCCTTTTACCCCGGACCGGGAGTAGGCGGTCACTGCATCCCGATCGATCCCAACTACCTGTCGTACCAGGTCCAGGCAAAGCTGGGATACCCGTTCCGTTTCGTCGAGCTCGCCCAAGAGATCAATGCGGGGATGCCGTCCTACGTCGTCCGGCGCATCCAGGACGCCCTCAATGACGAGGGCAAGGCACTGCGCGGGGCGCGCATCCTGCTGCTCGGCGTCACCTACAAGCCCGACATCGCCGACCAGCGTGAGTCCCCGGCCAAGCCGATCGCCGTGGAGCTCATGGACAAGGGTGCGACGGTCGAATTCCACGATCCCCACGTCCAGACCTGGCGTCTGGGTGCCACGTCGCTCGAGTGCGTGAGCGACCTCGTCTCTGCGCTGGGTGAAGCGGACCTGTGCGTCCTGCTGCAGAATCACGATCGCTACGACCTCGACCACATCGTCGCGGGGTCCCGTCGGGTCTTCGACACGCGCGGCGTGGTCACCGGGCCCAAGGTGGTGCGGCTCTGATCGTCGTCGACGGCCGCGAGGTCGAAGCTCAGGATCTGGCCCTATCCGCCGGCCTCGCGCCGGTCAACAGCCGTCCCCGTTTCGGCGCCTATCTGCGCAGCCTCTGGGAGCGACGCAGCTTCATCCGGGCCTTCGCCAAGGCCAGTGTCGACAAGCAGAACACGAAGAGCAGGCTTGGACAGTTCTGGCAGGTGATGGACCCGGTCCTCACCATGATCCTGTACTGGTTCCTCTTCGGATTCCTCATGGGTGGCCGCGGAAGTGTCGAGAACTACACGGGCTTCCTCGCTGTAGGCGTCTTCACCTTCGCCCTCATCCGCCAGTCGGTCACGGCAGGGTCGCGTTCGATCTCGGGAAACGAAGGTCTCGTGCGCTCGATCCACTTCCCGCGCGCGGTGCTCCCGCTCGCCGTCGTGGGCAAGCAGTTGCGGGTCTTCTACTACGCCATCCCCATCATGATCGTGATCCTGCTGCTCACGGGCGAGCCCGTCACATGGCAGTGGCTCCTTGCGCCCGTGGCCCTGCTCCTCATCGTGATGTTCAGCATGGGGATGGCGATGATCATGGCGAGGATCGTCGCGACCGTGCGCGATATCTCCGAGATCCTGCCGTACTTCCTCCGCGTGTGGGGCTACATGTCGGGAGTGATGATCCCCATCGCGGATCGCCTCGACCGCCTCGGCGTACCCGCGTGGGCCACCTTCCTCATCGAGGTGAATCCGGGGACCGTCTTCCTCAACTGCATGCGCGATGCACTCATGGACTCGTACTTCTCGCCGGGGGGCTGGATCAACTGGGCACTTGCGGTGGCGTGGGCCCTGGTCATCCTTCCGTTCGGGCTGTGGTTCTTCTGGCGCGCGGAGGCCGAGTATGGGCGCGGCTGACGACTACGACTCCGATGACGAGTTCGATCTCTCCGATGATGCTGACTTCTCGGATGTGGCTCCTCCCAAGCCAGGGAATCCCGATGCCCCGATCAAGGTCATCGTCGACGACTTGCACATCACCTACCGTGTGTGGACTGCGCCCGAAGGCCCCCCTCCCGAGGACGCGCGGTGGTGGCTGCGACTCAAGGCGCGCAGGCCCGTATCAGTCAAGCGCGAGGTGCACGCGCTGCGAGGGGTGACCTTCATCGCGCGCCAGGGTGACGCCATCGGTGTGATCGGCAAGAACGGTGCGGGCAAGTCCACGCTCATGCGCGCCATCGCCGGTCTCCTGCCGCCCAACCACGGAGCGGTCTACGCCGACGGTCAGCCCACGATGCTGGGCGTGAGCTCCGCCCTCATGCAGGCGCTTCCGGGGTCGCGCAATGTCGAGCTCGGCCTCCTCGCCCTCGGGCTGAGTCCCGCCGAGGTCAAGGAGAGGTACCCGTCGGTCGTCGAATTCAGCGGCATCGGCTCAGCGATCCACATGCCCATGAACACCTACTCGTCCGGGATGTCGGCGCGGCTGAAGTTCGCCATCGCCTCCGCCGTAACCCACGAGATCCTCCTCATCGATGAGGCGCTGTCGACCGGTGACGGCGAGTTCGTCAAGCGCAGCAGCGAGCGCATCCAGCAGTTGCGCGACGAGGCGGACACGATCTTCCTCGTAAGCCACTCGATGGGGGCCATTCGCAGCGCGTGCAACCGCGTGTTGTGGCTCGACCAGGGGCGCATCATCGCGGATGGCGCTCCGGAGGACGTCGTACCGGAGTACGAGCAGCGCTTCGGCCTGCAGACCAAGAAGGCTTTGCGTGAACGGCGCAAGAAGCGCAAGGAGGCCAACGAGCAGGCCCGTGCGGAGTTGGGCGAAGGCCCGGAGTGACCATGCGGGTGCTGGTGGTCTGCCCGGTGCACCATCCCTGGGATGCGCGCGTCAACGGGAGAGAGATCGCGGCCCTGATCGAGGCGGGTCACGAGGTGGCGCAGGTGGCACCCTTCACGGCCTTCGGTGTCGAGCCGGCGACGGGCGTTCGGGCCATCGATGTCCCGCGCTCCCAGGGTCGCCGCCGGCTCGCATCCCTTCGGGCTGTGCGCAGGGCGATCCGCCGTGAGGCAAAGGACTCCGACGTCATCCTGCTCCATTCGCCCGAGGCCCTCCTCGCGGTCGTCGACCTGAAGCATCCCTGCGTCGTGTGGGACGTGCACGAGGACACCGCCGCGGCCATCGGCATGAAGCCGTGGCTTCCGAGCGGCCTTGAAGCGCCCGCGCGGTGGAGTGTCCGCATGTCCGAGCGCTGGGCCGAGGACCACGTGCACCTGCTGCTCGCCGAGCGTGGCTATGCGGGGCGATTCACGAAGCCACATCCACTCGTACCGAACTCGGTGATGGTGGCCGAGGCAGTTCCGGCGTCAGGTCGCGGTCGGGCGATCTATGTCGGCAGCGTGACGAAGGCACGCGGTGCGGATGACCTCATCGCCCTGGGCCGCCTCCTCGCCGTATCCGACGACGTGCGTCTGGACGTCGTCGGCACGGCGGGTCCTGAGGTCCGGGCGCAGATGGAGCAGGCGAGTCGCGCGGGCTGGCTCACCTGGCATGGCTTCGTTGAGAACTCAGCGGCGCTGGCCATGATCGAGGGAGCCAGCGTGGGTCTGTCGCTGCTGCGCGATGAGCCCAACTACAGGCATTCCATGCCGACCAAGCTGCTGGAATACCTCGCCCACGGGATCCCCTTCGTCTCCACTCCGCTACCCCTCGCAGTCGAGTTGGCTCAGCGCAGTGGCGGGGGAGTCATCGTTCCCTTCCGGGATGCGCAAGCCGCGCGGGATGCCGTCATGGAGTTGGATCGCGACGACAACCGACGCCAGGCCATGGCCGACTCCGGTCGTGCATGGGTCCGCGACCACGCCAACTGGTCCCTTGACGGTAAGGCGTTCGTGCGGCAGTTGGAGGAGTGGTCTCGACGCCGGTAGGGCGTCAGTCGTCATCCTCGCGCGAGCGGCGTCCCCGTAGCGCAAGGGCGGCACCCGCGGCGCGCGCGACCTGGTCCGCTGTCGGAACGCCGTCCTCGCCCTCCTGTGGCACGGCGAGATCGGCGAGATCGCCGACGACAGGAATGCCGGAGCCGGCAAGCTCATCGGAGTCCTCCGCTGCCCAGCGCGCGATGAGCGGCCGCAGATCCTGCGGCAGGCCCAGGCGGGGGCCACGGTCAGGGCGATTCAGCCAGCCGCGGCGGATCAGGGCGCGATGCGCAGCGCGCACCTCGCGCCGACCCTGGCCCTCGGCGCGTGCGGCAAGGTTGAAGCCGTAGATCGCGAAGGTCTCCGCTCCTGTGAGAGAGATATTCGATCGATCCTCCGCGATCCCTGGGGGCACCTCAGGCAGATCCGGCACCCGCACGACCTCAAGGAAGCGTCGCCACACGGTGTCGACCGGAGCCCCTGCTCCGGGCACGGTCACGACGCTGACCGAGTGAGCCCCCGCGTCCTGCCATCTCGTCGCGAGGTCGACGTAGCGGTAGGCACGCCAGAATCCGCGTCGTAGTTCCGTCGCGTAGCTGCGCGATTCACGCTCCTCGACGCGCAACCCGAGGTAGTCGGCGTACGACTCGTAGTTGCCATTGCGCATGTGCTGCTGCCATGAACTCGGCAGCACGCGTCCCAGGTCGCGCGCCGTGACGATGACATCGACGGGTGCGGGTGCGAACGCCGCGATCACGGCCTGGGCGCCCTCGGGAGGAAGGACGGACATCGCCTCGGCGGACAGGATCACCGGTCCCGGCGCGGCGCGCACGGCCTCGACGAGGGCTCGGGCGTCGCTGCCGTCCTGGTCGCGCCAGGCATCATCCTGCAGGCCGATGGCTCCGGCGTCCCGCGCCAGGTCGATGAGACCAGGCACCTGGTTATGGTCGGTGCGATCGCGGGTCGTGATCGGGTAGACGGTCGGATCCAGTTGGCCGTCGAGTACGAGCGTCTGGAGGACCCGCTGCAGGTAGGTCGTCGCGGTCTTGCGCGGACCGATGTGCAGGACGACCCGGGTCGCCATCTCAGCGACGCCGGCGTGGCAGGAGCGCGCGCCCCTCGCTGCCCCAGAGGTAGCCGCCGACGACGCCTGCTCCGAGGGCGACGATCCACGGGAGGACGGAGATCACGGGTGCCGCGATCGCAGCGACGACGCCGACCAGGCCGAAGACGGCTGCCATTGCGAGGAGGGGGAGCGCCCATCGCTCGCTGCGACGAGCAGGTGCCGGGCGGACGGCAGCCGGTCGTGCCGGCACGTCGGCGCCCCGCAGGTCCGCGGTCTTGCGCCGGCCGACCTCGGTCTCTACGTCGTAGCCGTGCTCGATGAGCCACCGGGCGCTCTCGGCCTCGATGGCCACGAGCTCCTCGGAGGTCAGCGTCTCGCGCCAGGCGCCCTCGCGGCCGTCCGTGATGTGGTTGGAGGTGACCCGGAGATCGTCATCGACACCGTGCTCGCGAGCCGCCTTAGCTCGCTCCTCCTGGGCGGCGAGGTCGACGTCGCGCACGATCTGCTCGACCCGTGCGTCGTCCACGTCGATCGCCAGGTAGGCGGCGAGTGTGCGGACGAGGCCGGGCACGTCGTCACGGAAGTCCTCGTAGCGTCCGATCCACACGTCGGACTTGGATGTCCAGAACTCGTCGCCGCGCAACTCCCGGCGAACGATGAGGCGGCTGGGCCGGGCCCCGCGCTCGGGATCGTCGGGCTTGTAGCGCCCCTTGCGGTAGAGGGACGCCACGACATCGCGCGGATCGCGGTACGTGTAGAGGTAGCGCGCGCCCTCATCGGGGAAGTCCCCGCGATCGAGTGCCGGGCGGAAGTGCACCTTGGCCATGAGGAGGTCGTCGGGGTTGGCCGCTGCGGCGGGGTACTCCTCGGTCGACACACCTCGGGGATTGCGCAGCCCGGGTGCCCCGTCGAGGAGCTGACGCGTGATCTGCCAGACCAGCGTGGAGCCGGAGCGGTGCATACCGCAGACGAGGACGAGCACCCCGGCAGTCTAGGTGCCGAGCCCGCCCAGGTAGGCCAGCGCCGCCCCTGCGGCGCGGGCGACTTCATCCGCGCGGGGGGTGTCGCCCCCTGGAGCCGACGGAGCCTCCACGACGAGATCCGACTCGGGGCCGACGACGATCGCCGAGGTGGAGTTGAGGACCGCGAGGTCGTCCTCAGCCCATGTGGACACGCGTGGAACCCAGGAGTCGGGAATGCGCACGGGGGTGCCGCGGTCGGTGCGTGGTGCGAAGGCATCGCGCACGATGCGCGCGCGCAGCGCCCGCATCTCGGGGCTGTCGGCCTTGGTGGAATCCACCTGGCGGTTGAGCGCGGCGAGCACGAGCACCTCGGGCTCGGTGAGACCGACGTTGGCCTCGAGGTCGTCGATCGCCGGGGGAGTCTCGGGGAGCACGGGGCCGAGGTCGAGGGCTCGGCGGAATCGGTGCCAGAGCTCGTCCGGCGCGGCACCGCGGCGGGGGACGGTGACCACGCTGACGGTCCGGGCGAGGGGTGCCCAGCGCTCGACGAGCCCACCGATCGCATAGGCGCGCCAGAAGGTCTGCTCTGGATCGTCATCCCAGCGACGCGCGAGTTCGCGCGCTGAGCCCTCCCCGCGACGTTCAGCCTGCTGCTGCAGATAGCTCGCGAAGCTGGTCGATCGCCCATTGCGAATGTGCTGCTGCCACGAGCTGGGCAGCACGCGCCCGATGTCCCGGGCCGTGATGATGATGTGGGTGTTCGTTACGCCCAGCGACTCGACGAGTCGTCGCGCAGCAGCCGGGTCGATCACCGAGAGCGCCTCGCCGGACACGATGGCTGTCCCGTCCCACTCCTGCACCTTGCGCCGCAGCCGCTCCCACGAGCCCGTCTGGCCCGCCGCTCGAGCTGACGCCACCCAGGGGAAGGAGGCTGTGCCGAGCAGGCCGTACGCCGCCGCCTCGTGGTTGTAGATCTCCCGCCGGCCCTGCAGGCGCGTGGGATAGAGCACCCCCTCGCGCTTGAGCTCGCCGGACAGGCGCGCGAGGACTCGCTGGAGGTACGTCGTACCCGACTTCTGCGTGCCGATGTGCAGCAGCAGGCGATCCGCCACGTGGTCTCCCGTTGGCCGGGGCGCCCCGGGCGCCCGGAGGTCACATCCTCGCACGCGAGAGCCGCGTGGCAGGCTTCGCACGTGCGCGTGGCGATCATCGGCAACTTCGACGGCGTCCATGGCGGGCATCGCGCCCTGGTCCACCGCGCCCGTCGGCTGGCCGGCACAGCACCCGACGACAGGGTCGTCGCGGTCACCTTTGATCCGCACCCGGCTGCGGTGCTCCGCCCCGAACTCGCGCCCGCCCGGCTCACCTCCGTGGAGTGTCGGGCCGACCTCCTGCGCGCGGCGGGGGTCGACGACGTCGTCGTACTGCACTTCACGCCCGAGCTCGCCTCTCTCAGTCCTCGGGAGTTCGCGCTCAAGCTGCGCGAGGACCCGGCAATAGCCGCGGACGCCGTCATCGTGGGCGAGAACTTCCGCTTCGGTGCCCGCGCGACCGGAGACACGGCGATGCTCGCTGATCTCGGGCGCGAGTTGGGGTTCGAGGTCGACGTCATCGCGCTGGTGTCCGACGGTCACCCGGAAGACGTCGACGGGGCATGGTCTTCCACTCGGATCCGCGAGAGCATCGCTGAGGGCGACCTGGCTGCGGCCGCCTCCATGCTGGGGCGTCCTCACCGGCTGGAGGGATTGGTCGTGCGCGGAGATCAGCGGGGCCGGGAGCTCGGCTACCCGACGGCCAATGTCGACGTGGCCTCCGATGTCGCCATCCCCCCCGATGGCGTGTACGCCGGCTGGCTCGTCGTCGCGGGAGAGCCCCTGCCCGCGGCGGTCTCCATCGGCACCAATCCGCAGTTCGACGGCCGAGAGCGGCGGGTCGAGGCCTACGCGATCGACCGCGATGATCTCGACCTCTACGGAACTCCGGTGGCCGTGGATCTCGTCACGCGGCTGCGGGGACAGGAGGTCTTCGACTCGGTCGACGACCTTCTCGCCCAGATGGGTCGGGACGTCACCGCCGCGAGAGAGGCGCTCCGGGGCTGATACCCTCACTCCTGACGGTCCTAGGGCGGGCGCCCGAGGACTCGTGACGACCCCGTCGGGGTCACCGTCTGCTGGTCGAGCCTTCCGGCTCGGGGCCGAGGCGGCCGACGCGCCCGAGAGGACATCATGTCGCTGGATAGCGCCACCAAGAAGCAGATCATCTCCGAGTACGGCTCATCTCCCACGGACACCGGTAGCCCCGAGGTCCAGATCGCCATGCTCACCCGTCGCATCAGCGACCTCACCGAGCATCTCAAGAGCCACAAGCACGACCATCACTCGCGCCGTGGCCTGCTCATCCTGGTCGGCCAGCGCCGACGCCTCCTCCAGTACCTCCAGCGCACGGATATCGCGCGCTACCGCTCGATCATCGAGCGGCTCGGCATCCGTCGCTGACGGATGCGCCAAGGCCCGCGCCTGTCGTTGATGGGCGCGGGGGATAACTGAATAGCCATCACTCACACGACGCCGCGCCGCCCACGATCGGTCGGTCCTCGGTAGTGGCTCCCGGGTCGATTGACCCGGCGGCCTCGATCGAAGACCGGCTTCCGATAGGGCGTTCGCCCCGATGCCATCCACCTGCTGGTCATGTATCGCGGCGCTCCAGACGGCGCGCGTCCGGTCGCATGCGACCGTCGCCTCAAAGGAGTCACCCGTGGAGGGTTCCCTCACCACCGCCGAAGCCGTGCTGGACAACGGCAGTTTCGGCACCCGCACCATCCGTTTCGAGACCGGTCGCCTGGCCCGTCAGGCCGCGGGGAGCGTCGCCGCGTTCCTCGACGACGACACCATGGTGCTGAGCGCCACTACCGCGTCGAAGCAGCCCAAGGAGCACTTCGACTTCTTCCCCCTCACCGTGGACGTCGAGGAGCGGATGTACTCGGTCGGCCGTATCCCCGGCTCGTTCTTCCGTCGCGAGGGGCGCCCCACCGAGGATGCGATCCTCACCTGCCGCCTCATCGACCGTCCGCTGCGCCCGTCCTTCGTCAAGGGCCTGCGCAACGAGATCCAGATCGTCGTCACCGTGCTCTCGCTCAACCCTGACGATCTCTACGACGTGCTCGCGATCAATGCCGCGTCCGCATCGACGCAGATCGCCGGCCTGCCCTTCTCCGGTCCCATCGGGGGTGTGCGCGTCGCGCTGATCGACGGGCAGTGGGTCGCCTTCCCGCGCCACTCCGATCTCGAGCGCGCGGTCTTCGACATGGTCGTCGCCGGCCGTGTCGTCGGTGACGATGTCGCGATCATGATGGTCGAGGCGGAGGCCACCACCGGCACGATCGACATGATCGCCGGCGGCGCGAAGGCGCCGACGGAGACCGTCGTGGCCGAGGGTCTCGAGGCATCCAAGGTCTTCATCCGCGCGCTATGCGAGGCCCAGCAGTCGCTCGCCAACGCGGCCGCGAAGCCGGTCGGGCAGTTCCCCGTCTTCCTGGACTACGAGGACGATGTCTACGACGCCGTGTCGGAGCTCGCCTCCGCCAAGGTGGCGCAGGCCCTCACCATCGTGGGCAAGGCCGAGCGCGAGGATGCCCTCGACGCGATCAAGGCCGATGTCGTTGCTGCCCTGTCGGGCCGCTTCGAGGGTCGCGAGAAGGAGATCAGCGCGGCGCTGCGCAGCGTGACCAAGAAGAGTGTGCGCGAGCGCGTGCTGCGCGACAAGGTCCGCATCGACGGCCGTGGACCGCGCGACATCCGCGTCCTCGCGGCCGAGGTCGATGTGCTCCCGCGCGTGCACGGCTCCGCTCTCTTCGAGCGCGGCGAGACGCAAATCCTCGGTGTGACCACGCTCAACATGCTCAAGATGGAGCAGTGGCTCGACACGCTGTCGCCGGACAATCGCAAGCGCTACATGCACAACTACAACTTCCCGCCGTACTCCACCGGGGAGACCGGCCGCGTGGGTTCGCCCAAGCGTCGCGAGATCGGGCACGGTGCGCTCGCCGAGCGCGCCCTGCTCCCCGTGCTCCCTTCGCGCGAGGAGTTCCCCTACGCGATCCGTCAGGTGTCGGAGGCGCTTGGCTCCAACGGTTCTACGTCCATGGGCTCGGTGTGCGCCAGCACGATGTCGCTCATGGCCGCGGGCGTGCCCCTCAAGGCACCGGTCGCGGGTATCGCCATGGGCCTCATCAGCGGTGAGATCGACGGCAAGACGGAGTACGTCGCCATCACTGACATCCTCGGTGCCGAGGACGCCTACGGCGACATGGACTTCAAGGTCGCGGGCACCAAGGACTTCGTCACGGCACTGCAGCTCGACACCAAGCTCGACGGCATTCCCGCGTCGGTGCTCGCCGGTGCTCTCGATCAGGCGCGCGAGGCGCGGCTGACCATCCTCGATGTCATGGCCGAGGCGATCGATTCACCCGGTGAGATGTCGCTCTACGCGCCACGGATCATCACGGTCAACATCCCCGTCGACAAGATCGGCGAGGTGATCGGGCCCAAGGGCAAGATCATCAACCAGATCCAGGAAGACACCGGCGCCGACATCACGATCGAGGATGACGGCACGATCTTCATCGGGGCATCCGACGGCGCTGCGGCCGAGGCGGCCCGCGCCAAGATCAACGCGATCGCCAACCCGACGATGCCGGAGGTGGGCGAGCGCTACCTCGGCACCGTCGTCAAGACGACCAACTTCGGTGCCTTCGTGTCGCTCATGCCCGGCCGCGACGGCCTCCTGCACATCTCGGAGGTCAAGAAGCTCGCACCCGGCAAGAAGCGCCTCGAGAACGTCGAGGAGGTCCTCAAGGTGGGCGACAAGGTGCAGGTCGAGATCAAGGAGGTCGACCCGCGCGGCAAGCTGTCGCTCATCCCCGTGATCGAAGGCGGCGACGCCGGATCGGCCGAGGGCGAGTAGTCCTCGGATGACGGCGCGTCGGGCCCTCACGCGCACCCTCCTGGAGGGTGCCGACGGAGCGGTCGTGCGACGCACGACCCTGCCCAATGGGCTGCGCGTCGTCACGGAGGCTGTGCCCAGTGTGCGCTCGGTCTCCTTCGGAGCCTGGATCGGCGTGGGGTCTCGCGATGAGACCCCACGCCAGACCGGCGCGGCGCACTTCCTCGAGCACCTGCTCTTCAAGGGCACGACCACGCGCAGCGCCTGGGAGATCACGGCGCCGGTCGAGGCAGTGGGCGGTGAGATGAACGCCTTCACCACGAAGGAGTACACCTGCTTCTACGCGCGTGTCCTCGACGATGACACCGACCTCGCCATCGACACGGTCTGCGACGTCGTCCTCAATGGCCGCCTGGATGCGCAGGACATCGAGGGGGAGCGCGAGGTGATCCTCGAGGAGATCGCCATGAACGACGACGATCCGGGCGACACCGTCCACGACCTCTACATGCGCACCCACTACGGCGATGGGCCGCTCGGTCGACCGATCCTGGGCACGCAGGAGTCGCTCGAATCGCTCACCGCTCAGGGGATCCGCAGCTTCTACCGTCGCCACTACGTCCCCTCGCGGATGGTGGTGGCCGCTGCGGGGGCCGTGGATCACGACGAGGTCCTCGAGCGGGTGCGTGCAGCGTTCCCCGGAGCCGATGCGCCCGGTGAGCCCGTGACCCGTTCGGCCACTCGGCGCGCGACCGCCGCCCCCGGTCGCGGGAGCCGCGGCATCGCGCAGCGATCCTCCGAGCAGGCACACCTCGTGCTCGGATTGGGTGGTATCCGTCGCACCGACGACCGCCGGTACGCCCTCGGGGTGCTCAATGCGGCACTCGGTGGAGGGATGTCGAGTCGTCTCTTCCAAAGTGTGCGGGAGGAGCGCGGACTCGCCTACTCCGTCTATTCCTTCGTCTCCAGCTTCGCGGACACCGGCTACACCGGCGTCTACGTCGGTTGCCTCCCGGACAAGGTCACGGACGTACTCGAGGTAACGCACCAGGTCATCGCCGATGTCGCCGAGCGAGGCCTCAGCGATGACGAGGTCCGCCGCGGCCGTGGCCAGTTGCGCGGAAGCGTCGTCCTGGGCCAGGAAGACTCCGGCTCACGCATGAGCCGGATCGCCAAGGGAGAGCTTCTCTACGCCGAGATCCCGTCGATCGACGACATCGTCGCCCGCATCGACGCCGTCACGGCTGACGACGTCGCCGGACTCGCCGGCGAGCTCCTCACCGAGCCGATCACCTACGCGGCAATCGGACCCTTCGACGACCTGCCTGTCTAGGACATCTGGCCCGTCGAGGACATCTGGCCCGTCTAGTACTTCTGGATGGTCTCGGCCTCGGCTGCAGGCCCCCGGCGGGCGGACTCGACCAGCGCGGCCCCGTCCGTGTCGAGCAGGAATCCGGCAGCGACCGATTCGGTGACCTTGGCCTGGACCTGGGCGACGTAGGCGTCCGTCGTGGGGTACCTCGTGGCGAGGTCCTCGGCGGTGAAGGGTGTCTGCGTGCCCGTGAGCGGGCAGAAGAGCGGGCCTGGAGTGGTCGGGGCGTAGCTCGCGACGGGCACCTCGATGCGCGGCAGGCGAATGCCGCCGAGGGCATTGCCCTGACCATCCCGCTGGACGACACCCGCGCTGTCGCGCTCCAGGCGTGGACCGGATGCGGGGGCGCTTCCGGTCTCGTGCCACGTGGCGAGGTCGTCGAGCGCGCGGTGCCAGGTGAAGCGCATGGGGAAGTCATTGACACCAGCCGGCGCGGTCCACGGGCACTCGGGCGCGAACAGCAGACCGTAGTCCCGGGAGAGGACACCCAGCGCCTGTTCGGCACCCCAGCGATCGTTATGCGACGAGCCGGCCACCTCCCAGAGGCGGAAGCGGTCGTCTTGCGTGTCGGAGTCGGCTCGCCACAGTGATGCGCTCACGGCGGGGATGTCCGCCGCGGGCGGGAGGCGAAGCGGGTCGGATTCGGACTGCAGCAGGATGACCGGTGCGCCACCGCGTGCGCGCAGCGTGCGCTGGGAGACGGACGCCGATGTCGACGGCACGGCACCATCGACGGGCCTGGCGAACTGCAGGTTGGTGGCGCCGGTGCCGCGGTAGGCGACGAGGAAGCCGTCGTAGATGCGGTGACGGGGATGGATGGCATTGACGTAGGTGGTGGCGTAGCCGGCCATCTGCGACTGGCCGGTGAGGTAGAGCGATTCGACGTCGTAGTCGGCTAGCGGACTCGTGGCACCCCCACGGCCGATGAGCGCACCCACCTGCGACGTGAGGTCCCACGCGATCGAGGGGTCGCGGGATCCATTGGAGATGTCCTTGGCGGCTGCCGGGGTCATGAGGTTGAGGCCGAGTCCCGTGTAGCGCGTGGGCTGGCGCGTGAACTGCTTCAGCGCGTTGATACCCGTCTGCTGCACGGTGATGCCCACGTAGGCCCAGCCGTCGCGGATCAGGTATTCGTGCGCCTGCTGCCACGCTACGTCCAGGTCGACCAGTGTCGTCGTGTTCATCATCTCGACGAGCACGCGACCGTTGAAGTCGGCGGGATCCCCGGGTGCGCGGACGATGATCCGAGACTTGTAGCCGCCCTTCACGACCGGCGCGGGCTTGACCAGGGTGCGCACCGTCTTGCCGACGTAGCGGTAGACCTGAGGCTGGGTCACGCCGACGACGTACTCCTCCTCGATGTAGTCCGAGGCTTCGAGGTCCTGCAGCGCACCGGTGAAGATGGTGTCGCCAGGGATCTGCTTGATGGTCGGCAGGGGCACGGTGCTCCGCGACGGCACCTGCGCAGGGGAGGCGGTGGCCGCCGGCGCGACGGCGGTGAGCAGGCCCGCGGCGAGGGCGGCGCTCGCAGGGGCGGCGAGCAGGGGCACGAGGGCGAGGCGTGAGCGGCGCATCGGGACATCATGGAGGGCGTGGCGGCGGGTTGCACCTTCGGAGGGGTGCCCGGGCACGACTAGGCTGAATGCGTGATCGAGGTGGGAATTGTCGGTGCCGCCGGGCGCATGGGATCCGAGGTCGTCCGGGCCGTGGATGCCTGCGACGATCTCCATCTCGCCGCCGCGCTGGACCTCGGCGATCCGCTCTCCCGGCTGGAGGGGTCCGGGGTCCAGGTGGCCGTCGACTTCACCACCCCCGATGCCGTCATGGGCACGGTGCGCCACTGCATCGAGCAGGGCATCCACGTAGTCGTCGGCACGACGGGTTTCGACGACGCGCGGTTCGATGAGGTGCGGGCCATGCTCGCGCAGCATCCCGACGTCGGGGTGGTCATCGCACCCAACTTCGCGCTGGGGGCTGTGCTGCTCATGCGCTTCGCCCGGGAGGCGGCTCCCTACTTCGAGTCTGTCGAGGTCATCGAGATGCACCATCCCGACAAGCTCGATGCCCCGTCGGGCACGGCCTCTCATACGGCCGAGGCGATCGCTCACGCGCGCCGTGAGGCCGGCGTCGCCCCCTCGCCCGACGCCACCGACCGCGCGCTGCCGGGCGCTCGCGGGGCAGACATCTCAGGTGTCCGCGTGCACGCGGTGCGGGTGCGCGGTCATGTCGCACACGAGGAGGTGCTGCTCGGCAACCCGGGCGAGGTGCTGACTCTGCGCCACGACTCGCTCGACCGCGCTTCCTTCATGCCGGGCGTGCTCCTCGGCGTGCGCCGCGTGGCCGATCGACCCGGGCTCACCGTCGGCCTCGAGCCGCTCCTCGATCGATGATCTCGATGCGCCCATGACTCCGCGGAGGTGGGCCTGGCTACTGGCCGCTGCCGTGGCGGCGTACCTCGTCCTGGCCGGCGTCCGCGGATGGGCCCTCATCACGTCAGGTGAGGTCACCGGCGTGCTGCTCGGCATCGCCGTCTTCGCCCTCCCGATCGTGGGTGCCTGGGTGGTGTGGCGTGAGATCGCCTTCGGGTACGCGATGCAGAAGATGGGTGCCGAGCTCGCCGCCGAGGGAGATCTGCCCATCGACGATTTCGCGCGCATGCCCTCCGGGCGCATCGTGACCGAGGACGCGCAGCGCTTCCTCGAGGCCGAGCGCATGCGGGTCGACGAAAGACCCGAGGAGTGGCAGTCGTGGTACCGCTTCGGCCTCGCCCAGGATGCGGCACGCGACCGTCGGCGTGCCCGCGCCGCGATGCGCGAAGCACGTCGCCTCTACGACGCGCGCTAGATCGGCGCGAGAGGGCTGGGTACGCCGATCAGCGCGTCTCGCGCAGCCAGGTGAGGAGGCGGTCGCGCGCGGCATCGAAGGCTTCGGGGCGCAGCCAGAGGTCCGGCGACGCCGTCTCGACGTGCGTGGCGGTGACGGCCTCGGCCCAGGAGACCTCCACGCGCTGGCCGTGGGCGCGCAGCGGGAGTCCGAGGATGCGCGAGCCCGAGGAGCTGTCGATAGCCCTGACCTGAGGCCATGGGATGACCACGGTTGTGAGCACGCCGGAGACCTTGATGCCCCGATCGCTCACGTAGGTCCCCGCCACCCAGGCCCGCGCGAGGAGCGCGATGAGCGGCAGGGCGATGACGATGCTGAACATGAGGGTGAGCAGGCCGGGGTCGGCCAGCGTGGCGGCGACAGCGGCCGAGACGGTGATGACGGCGAGCGCGGTGAAGCCGATGAGGAATCCCCACCGCCACGGGCCACGACCGCACACGCGGACCCAGCGGATCTGCACGGCCTTGTCGTCGAGTGGGCCGGGATCGGCGGCGGGCCAGAGGAACCAGAAGATCGGCCTTCTCATGGCACTCATCTCAGGGCATCCAGCCCTGCGCCCGCACCAGCGCGGTGACCGCGGCGGCCACGACGATGACCACGAGGAAGGGGGCGCGCAGGACAAGTGCGATGAGCGCGGCGATGACACCCGGCACGCGCGCATCGATCGTGATCGTCGTGCCGTCGACGAAGGTCCACAAGCCGATGAGCGCAGAGAGAAGCGCGACCGGGATGAGAAGGGTGATGCGGCGGAGCAGCGGGGTGTCGAGCACACGCTGGGGCACGACGTAGCCGAGCAGTTTCAGGGCGTACGCCGCACCCGACGCGAGGAGGATTGTCGGCCACATCAGTCCTCACCCGCCCGGACGCCGAGGATGAGCCCGACGATGATGCCGGCGGCGCCGGCCAGCAGGACGGGCACGCCGGCAGCGACGAAGGGCGCAAGGGCCACTGCGGTGACGAGGGAGACGATGGCGACGATCCGCATCGGCCATGTGGTGAGCCGGGGCCACACGAGGGCGAGGAACGCGGCTGGCGCTGCGGCGTCGAGGCCGAAGACATTGGGGTCTTCGATGAGTCCGGCTCCGAGCGCTCCGATGAGGGTGCCGAGATTCCACAGGACGTAGATCGCGCTCGCCGTTGCCCAGAAGGCCAGCCGAGCCGAATCGCGATCGCCGTCATAGCGCGCTGCCATGCCGGTGGACTCATCGATGGTCGCCTGTGCGGCGAGGAGTCGGCGGGCACCTCGCGGCTGGAGCACCGGCGACATCGCGAATCCGTAGAAGGCGTTGCGCGTGCCGACGAGCGTCGAAGTCGCAATCGCGACGGCGGCCGTCCCGCCGGAAGCCACGACGGCGATGAGGGCGAACTGGGATGCGCCCGTGAACATGAGCAGGGACAGGGCTTGGGCCTCCCACGCACTCAGCCCCGCGGCGACGGCGAGGGCCCCGAAGGAGATGGCATACACCCCTGTCCCCACACCCAGGGCGATGGCGTCGCCGAGGATCGCGCGCCGCGTCTTCACCGAGCCGCCTCGATGATCTCCGCGACCCGCTCCCGGGCGCGATCGGCGCGCTCGGGGACCGACGAGAGGCGGGTGCGGCGTTCGATGACGTCGTCGACGTCGAGGGCGCCCTCGGCCCGCACGGCGTGCACGATCTCGACGCCGAGCACGGGGACCTCCCGTGCCACGGGCTGCAGCCACGAGGGGTTGTCCTCGGCGTACGCCGCCACGCGCGCTGCTTCCGAACCGAAGCGCTCAACGAGCCGCCTGGGCACACCCGGTGGGGCGGACGTGCGCTGCGGCTGCGCGCCGACGAGGGGAACTGCCTGGGTGCGACATGCCCTGTCCGTGAGGTCGAGTGCATCGACCGCGTCCTGCGCCATGCGTCGATACGTGGTGAGCTTGCCCCCGGTGACGACGACGTAGCCCTCCGGTCGGCGCTCGACTAGGTGGCGACGCGAGATGTCGGCGCTCGTCTCCGCCCCCGGCTCACCGACGAGTGGGCGGAGGCCCGCGTAGGTGCCGAGGACGTCATCCACGCCGATCGGGGTGTCCAGGGCCGAGGACAGGTGACCGAGGATCCAGGCGACATCCGCCTCGGGTGCCTGGGGCACATCGGCGACCGGGCCGGAGACCGGGTCGTCGGTGATGCCTGCGATGACGGTGTCGTCGAGGGTCGGCAGTGCGAAGACGTAGCGCCCCCGCTCGCCGGGGACGGGGACGGTGAGCGCCGCGTGCGGATGCCCGAGGGCTTCGGGTCTCAGCAGCACGTGGGATCCGCGGGACGTCGTGAGGCGGGTCTGAGGGTCAAGCGCCTGCGTCCACACGCCCGTGGCCACGATGACGTGTCGCGCATGCAGGTCCCATTCGGTGCCCTCCGCGGAGCGAAGGCGCGCTCCCGTTCCCGTGACATGCGAGGCGGTGGTGCGCGTGATGATCCGAGCGCCGTATCGCGCTGCAGTGCGTGCGACCGTCACGGTGAGTCTGGCGTCGTCCACCAGTTGGCCGTCCCAGTGCACCGTCGCTCCAGTGAGACCGGAGGCCCCCAGGGCGGGCACCAGCCGTCGTGCCTCGGATGCCGTGACCGACCGTGGACGCGGGAGCACGCTGCGCGGTGTGTGCGCAGCGGCACGAAGCAGATCGGCAGCGCGTAGCCCCGCGCGCACGAGGGTGCGCTGCCGGGGGTCGGGATCGAACGGCATGACGTGGGGGAGGGGTCGGATGAGATGCGGGGCGATGACGGTCATGAGGCGTGCCCGCTCGACCGCGCTCTCCCAGGCGACGGCGACATCGCCGTGGGCGAGGTAGCGCAGGCCGCCGTGGACCAGCTTGCTCGACCACCGCGATGTGCCGAACGCCAGGTCGTGCGACTCGACGAGCACGACATCGAGTCCGCGGGTCGCAGCGTCGAGGGCCACACCGCAGCCGGTGATGCCCCCGCCGATGACGAGCACATCCGGCACATGGCCCGAAGTCAGGTCTCCCAGATCGCGGAGCCGTCGCGCGGCGTCGAGATCGGGTGAGGGGACGGGCACGTGCTCAGTCTGCCGGGTCCGCGGTGCCACACTGTGGCGGTGTCCGCCGCAGAGGAGTCGCTCGCCCGATGGGGCGGCCCCGCCGATGCCCCCGACCTCGCCCCGCGGGTCCGTGACTACCTGGCCCGCCATGTCGGCACGGCCACGCCGTGGCCTCGGGCGGTGCCTCGGGACTGGCAGCTGCCCCCGTCACGCCTTCCCGCAGCCGCTCTCTCTGCCCTGACCGGTGCGATCGGCGATGAGCACGTGAGCGAGGAGCGCTCCGCCCGGCTCGGTGCGACCGGCGGCGCCGCCTTCATCGACTACGCACGACGTCGAGCGGGCATCGTCGACGACGTCCCCGATGCGGTGGTGCGCCCGGGCAGTCACGACGAGGTGCTGCGGGTGCTGGCCGTCGCTCGCGAACACGGACTGGCCGTCGTGCCCGTCGGTGGGGGCACCTCGGTAGTCGGGGGGCTGCGCACGGATGTGCCGAGGATGGCGCTCGTCCTCGACCGACTCGGCCGCCTGCTGCATCTCGATGACGTGTCCGGCGTGGCGACCGTGGGACCGGCGGTGACCGGGCCCGTGCTGGAGGCACTCCTGCAGGCGCGTGGCTTCACCCTGGGCCACCTGCCGCAGTCCTGGGAGCGCGCGACGATCGGCGGATACGTCGCGACGAGGTCGGCGGGCCAGGCCTCGACGGGATATGGCCGCAGCGATGACATGGTCGAGTCGATCCTCGTCGCTACTCCCGAGGGCACGCTCGAGCTCGGACGCGCTCCTTCGAGTGCCGCGGGACCTGACCTCCGCGGCCTGCTCATCGGGAGCGAGGGGGCCTTGGGCGTCATCACGCGGATATCGCTGCGAGTGCGCCGTCTCCCGGATACCCGCATCTACGACGCCGTCGTGCTGCCGAGCTTCGTGTCCGGGGTCGATGCCTTCCGGGAAGCCGCCCAGTCGCGTGCCACAGCCGACGTGATGCGGCTCTCCGACGAAGCCGAGACGGCGACGACATTGCTCATGTCCGGACCGTCCGGCATCGCCGGTGCTGCGCTCGAGCGCTACCTGCGTGCCCGCGGGGTCGATCTGTCGACCGCGTCCCTGGCGATCCTGGGATGGGAGGGCACCGATCGTGATCTGGTGCGCGCCCGACGCGCGGCGACGTGGCGGGCACTGCGCCGACACGGCGCCGTATCGCTGGGCCACGGACCGGGGGAGTCATGGCGGCGTCACCGTTTCGACGGGCCGCACCTGCGCGATGCGCTCATGGACGCGGGCTATCTCGTCGAGACGCTCGAGACGGCCACGCACTGGTCCGGGTATCTCGATCTGCACACGAGCGTCACCCACTCGCTCGACGCGGCACTCGGCCCTGCGCCCGGGCCCTATGTCATGTCGCACCTGTCCCATGTCTACGAGACCGGAGCGTCGCTGTACACGACCGTGATTGCCGTGGCGGATCGAGCCGATCCGGTGGCGCAATGGCAGCGCGCCAAGTCGGCGGTATCCGATGCGCTGATGGACGCGGGCGCCACCATCACGCATCACCATGCTGTGGGGCGCGACCACGCGCCATGGCTGCCTCGGGAGATCGGTCCACTGGGCATGTCGATCCTGCACGCGACGAAGCGTGCGGTCGATCCCGACGGACTGCTCAATCCGGGGGTGCTCTTCAGCGAGGAGGGATCTCCCTGAACGCATGGGTGCCCGCGGTGGTGAGGGGAAGCGCCACCGCCTACGTCGAGCGTGGACTTGCCATCTTCGCCGTCCTCTGGCAGTTGGCGTGGTCCCTCACCGATGTCGCGCCACGCGTGCTCGGCTCCGGAAGCGCGGGCCTCGTGGTCGTCCTGGTGCTCACGACACTCACCTGGCTCGCCCTGGCGGCGACGATCTGGGGTCCGCGGTCCTGGCGCCGACTCCGCCCCTGGGCGATCGTGATCAACATCGCCATGCTCGGCCTCGCTGCCGCCATCTACTCCTTCGTCGTTCCCGAAGCCGACACCTGGCCGCTGGGCACGATCGCCGCCGTCCGTGCCTGCGTCGTTGCCACCCTCCTGCTCCGACCGATCCCCGGCGGTGTGATCGCTTCCCTTATCGCGGCAGTCACCGGCATCATCGGCATCATCGGTCCTGCTGACATCGGGCCGGTCGATGCACTCCTGGAGACGCTGTACGCCGTCGCGCTCTCCGTCGGCGCGGCCGTGCTCGCCAACGGGCTTCGCCGCAGCGGTCGACGCCTCGATGAGGCCCATCGCGCACTTGCGAATGAGGAAGCCGAACGCCTCGCGAGCGCTGAGGTGGCGCGGGCGACGGCCGACCACGAGCGTCGCATCCACGACCAGGTACTCAACACGCTCGCTGCGATCAGCCGAGGAGGCCTCGCCGACGCGGCCGCGACTCGGCGACGCTGCAGCGAGGCCGCGCGATCCCTGCGCGCACTGGTGAGCACATCCGGGGCGCCCGATGCCGATGCGTGGGCAGAGGTGCGCGCCGAGATCGACGCACTGCCCGAGCGCTGGACCACCGAGGTCGCGGACCTGTCCGCCGTGCTTCGCGACTGTCCGCCCGACGTCGCCGCGGCTGTCGAGGTGGCGACGGCGGAGGCCGTGCGCAATGCCTCCCGACACTCGGCAGGCACGCGACTGCGCATCGACGCACGCCACGAAGGGCGCACATGGCGCGTGATTGTCGACGATGACGGCAAGGGGCTGCCTCCTGGCGCGCAGCCCGGACTGGGCATGTCGCGGTCGATGGAAGCCCCGATCGTCGATCGCGGGGGCACGGTGACGTGGAGTCGTTCCCCGTGGGGTGGAGTGCGCGTCGAGATCGGGTGGGAATCCCCCCGGGCCCGGGATGTCGCGCCTGCCGTGCGCACGGTCGAGGTGGACACCATGCAGGTCCTGCCGCAGATCGGCCCGCCGTTCCTCATCACGTTCCTGGGCTACGGACTCCTGGTCGTGCTCGCCGGCTGGTCGTCCTACGACGAGCCCCTCTGGGCCTTGGGCTGGTTCTGCGTGGCGGCGCTCGTCGCTCCGTTCGTCGGAGGATTTCCGCCCTGGGCCTCGCGGCTCGGCCTCACGGGAGGGCCGACCTGGAGCCCCCGTGTGATCCTCGGCATGGGGTTGGCGATGGCGAGCACGCCCCTGATCCTCACTATGGAGATCGCGGCCGTGGGGGCTGCGAATCCGCCTATCTGGGTCACGTGGTCGAGCGAGGTCGCTCTTTCGCTGCTGTTCGTGGCGATTCTGCTGGGTCCGTGGTGGACCCTGCTCCCCGTGCTCGCGATGTGGGTCTACGCCCAGGGCGGCGGTCTCATCGAACTCGTCCAGCCCGGCACCTTCATGCTCATCATCGCCGCGCTCTTCGCTGCCAGCATGCGCCGTCGTGCACGTGAGTACGCCGTCGCACGCCAGGCGGTCATCGCCGAGCGAGCGCTGGCCGAGGCCGATGAGATCGACCGGGCCCGACGCACGGAGAGATTCGCCCCGCTGGTGGAGTCGACGGGGGCGCTGCTCGCCGCACTCGGTGCGGGCACGCTCGACCTGGATTCTCCCGAGACACGAGCGGCATGCCTGCGCGAAGAGCGCTTCGCCCGATCGATCGTGCGCGTCGATCGTGATGCGGGAGAGGTCGAGAGCTTCGTCAACGACATTGTCCTCTGGGCTCATGCCCATACCCGCTACGTCGATGCCGAGATCGTGGGGAATGCCGACGATCTGCACGCCGCTTCGATGACCTCACGTGCGCTGGAAGGCGTGCGGGCCCAAGTGGAAGACGCGCTCATCACCGTCGTCCCGGCGGGAGGAAGCGCGCGACTCACGTGCGGTTGGGAGGAAGACGACGTCGTCGTCCGCCTGCTGGCGCGAGAGGGCGATGACGAATCACTGTGGGAGTGGGGGACTGCAGATGAGTGAGGATCCGACGCCCGGTGGCACGGAGGGGATCCGCGTGGCGATCCTCGACGACCACCCGCTGGTGCGCGAAGGGCTTGCCGCGCTGCTCGGGGACGAGGGCGCGGTGCAGTTGAGCGTGGTCTACGTCGGCGACGACATCTCCCAGGCGATCGCCGAGGCCCCGCACGTCGTGCTCCTGGACATCGTGATGGAGGACGGCGTGCCGCTGGCGGACAAGGTGGCGGCCTGTTGCACGCAGGGAGCGCAGGTCCTCCTTCTCAGCGCGACGGCGGGCTCCTCCGTCGTCCTGGCCGGCCTACGTGCGGGTGCCCTCGGATTCCTCCCCAAGACCGCATCAGTCGAGGAGATCCGCGCGGCGGTCGTCGATGTCGCCTCCGGAAGCGTGCACCTCACGGCGGACCTCGCCGCCGTGCTCACAGCAGATCCGCAGCGCCCCGCACTCAGTCCCCAGGAGCTCAAGGCCCTGCGCCTCTATGCCGCGGGCAGCAAGATCGCCACGATCGCCCGCCGCATGGACGTATCACCGCACACGGTGAAGGAGTACCTCGATCGCGTGCGCATGAAGTACGCCGCGACGGGGAGGCATGCGCGCACGCGCACGGAGCTCTACGCGGTCGCCGACCGCGACGGTTTCCTCGACGGTCCCGAGCCCGTCTAGGGAATAGCCCCGTCCAGGCATGTCCCCCCGCGGGGGGACATGCGCCTCGTTGCGGAGCGAGTCTGTGTTGGATGCAATAGGCGACGCGGCAGCTTCGGGGGGGCTGCCGACCTCATCGCGGGCGAGACAGCAGCTACGTGCCTGCCTCGTCCGCGATGATCGTCGCCAGTCGCACCTCGCGCAGGACATGGTCGCCGATCTCGCGGTCGCGGTATGCCGTATCAGGACCCCAGCCGGCCGACTGAAGGAAGGCGCGCCGGGGCTCATCGGCGAGGGGGATCCAGGCGAACGCCTCGCGGTGCCCCGCGCCCACCAGGTGATCGACGCTCGCCTGGAGCAGCCGCGACCCGTGCCCCTGGCCCCATTGCCCGGGGTCGACGACGAGGAGCGAGATCTCCCCGGCACCCGCGGCATCCGGATCGGAGCTCGGGCCGACCGCGGCAGCGCCCACGACCTGACCCTCGCCACCGATGGCGACGAGCAGGCGATGAGGGCCGGGCTGCAGCAGGGCACGACCCCACTCCCAGGCGATCTCCTCGGCGTCCAGCGACGACAGGACCGGCTCGGGGAGGATCCCGGAGTACGCCGCACGCCAGGCGGCCACCTGCGTGCGTGCCACGTCATCCACATCCGAGGTGCGTGCGAGACGCACGGAATCAGGGGTGGACGACATGCCTCCTGCCTATCACCTGCAGGCGGACCGCCTTGGATAGGGTCCACGCGAGAGGAGGTCGCGTGTCCGAGGCAGATGCCATCGAGTTCCGCAGTGATGTGACCGTGGAGCTCGTCAAGGCGACCGCGCGCGACTCCGACGTCATCTGGGCGGCCCGCGTGTCGACCAAGGGGGAGCAGTCCCTCGACGACGTCGACTCCGATGCTGCGGCAGCACGTGGCCTCATCAACTACCTCATGCGCGATCGACACGGCACGCCGTTCGAGCACACCTCGCTCACCTACTTCATCTCCGCGCCGATCTTCGTCTTCCGCGAGTTCATGCGCCATCGCATCGCGTCCTACAACGAGGAGAGTGGGCGCTACCGCGAGCTGCGCCCCGTGTTCTACGTGCCCGGTCCCGACCGTCGACTCGTGCAGCAGGGCAAACCGGGTGCCTACGAGTTCGTCGAGGGCACGCCGGAGCAGCACGCGATCGTCGTCGAGCAGACCGAGGATGCTTGCAGGGCCGCCTACGCCGCCTACCAGGAGATGCTCGCGGCCGGCGTCGCCCGGGAAGTAGCGAGGATCGTCCTGCCGGTCGGCACGTTTTCCTCCATGTACGTCACCATGAACGCACGTGCGCTGATGAATTTCCTGTCGCTGCGCACCAAGCACCCCGACAGTCACTTCCCCTCGTTTCCGCAGCGAGAGATCGAGATGGTCGCGGACCTCATGGAGTCGGAGTGGGCGGCCTTGATGCCGATCACGCACGAGGCGTTCGTGGCCAACGGTCGCGTGGCGCCGTAGGGATAGCCTGTCGCCATGCCTGTGCCCGCCACCGGACCCATCGGGGTCATGCTCACGGCGATGGCGACGCCTTTCACAGCCGACGGCGCACTCGATGTGCCGGGTGTGCAGCGCTTGGCAGAGCACCTTGTCGACACGCAGGGCAACGACGGCCTCGTCGTCAACGGCACCACGGGTGAGTCTCCGACGACGACCGATGACGAGAAGGGTGCTGTCATCCGAGCGGTCAAGGAGGCGGTAGGGGATCGCGCCCGGGTGATCGCCGGCGTCGGGACCTACGACACGGCACACTCGGTCCATCTCGCCCGCGAGGCGGCCGCGGCCGGCGCCGATGGGCTCCTCGTGGTGACGCCCTACTACAACCGCCCGCCCCAGGAGGGCCTGCTGCACCACTTCCGGACCGTGGCCGACGCCACAGATCTGCCCGTGATCACCTACGACATTCCCAAGCGCACGGGTGTCGCTATCGAGGTGGAGACGCTCGTGCGCCTGGCCGAGCATCCCCGGATCGTGGCCAATAAGGACGCCAAGGGCGACCTCGAGGCTGCACAGTGGGCGATGGCTCGCTGCGATCTCGGGTGGTACTCCGGCGATGACATCCTCAACCTCCCGCTTCTGGCGGTCGGAGCGAATGGCTTCATCTCCGTGGTCGGCCACCTGGTCGCCGATCGCATCCGCGCGATGGCTGAGGCCTTCCACGCGGGAGATGTGTGCGCAGCGATCGCGGCCAACCGCAGCCTGCTGCCCGTGTACACCGGGATCTTCCGCACGCAGGGCGTCATCCTCACCAAGGCCGCCCTCACGCTGCAGGGCCTGCCGGCGGGCCCCGTGCGCTCACCGCTTGTCGACGCGACCGCCGATCAGATGGGGCAGCTCGAGCGCGATCTGCGCGAGGGCGGCGTCGACCTGTCATGAGTCACGCGCATCCCGAATTGCCGAGTCCGCCACCACTGCCCGAGGGTGCGCTGCGTGTCGTGGCGCTCGGCGGTCTCGGTGAGATCGGCCGCAACATGACCGTGTTCGAGTACGCCGGCCGGCTGCTCATCGTCGACTGCGGTGTGCTCTTCCCCGAGGAGTCCCAGCCCGGCGTCGACCTCATCCTCCCGGACTTCTCCTACCTCGAGGATCGCCTCGATGACGTCGACGCGATCGTCCTCACGCACGGCCACGAGGACCACATCGGGGCCCTGCCCTTCCTGCTGCGCCAGCGGTCCGACATCCCCCTCTACGGGTCGCGCCTCACCCTGGCCTTCGCCGAGGCCAAGCTCCGCGAGGCGCGCATCAAGCCCGTGACGCACGTCGTCGCGGAGGGGGAGCGCCTCTCCATCGGGCCCTTCGACCTTGAGTTCCTTGCCGTCAACCACTCGATTCCCGATGCGCTCGCGGTCGCGATCCGCACGCCCGCGGGCCTGGTGCTGCACACCGGCGACTTCAAGATGGACCAGCTGCCCCTCGATGGGCGCGTGACCGACCTCAATGGGTTCGCCCGCCTCGGGGATGAAGGGGTCGACCTCTTCCTGGTGGACTCCACCAACGCCGAGGTGCCCGGCTTCATCCCCAGTGAACGCGATATCGCGCCGGTGCTCGACAAGGTCTTCGATCGCGCGAAGGGGCGCGTCATCGTGGCGAGTTTCGCCTCGCACGTGCATCGCATCCAGCAGATCATCGATGCGGCCGCGGAGCACGGGCGCAAGGTCGCCTTCGTGGGGCGCTCGATGGTGCGCAACATGGGGTTGGCGCGTGACCTCGGCTACCTCACGGTGCCGGGGGGAGTCCTCGTTTCGGTCGATGCGCTCGACGACCTGCCCGACGACGAGGTCGTGCTCGTGTGCACGGGCTCCCAGGGCGAGCCGATGGCGGTCCTGTCGCGCATCGCCAACAATGATCACCAGATCAAGGCGGGGCCCGACGACACCATCGTGCTGGCTTCCTCGCTCATCCCCGGCAATGAGAACGCCGTCAATCGAGTGATCAACGGCCTCACACGCAGCGGCGCCGCGGTGGTCCACAAGGGCAACGCGCTGGTGCACGTTTCGGGTCACTGCTCTGCGGGCGAGCTTCTCTACGCCTACAACATCGTGAAGCCACGCAACGTCATGCCCGTGCACGGTGAGTGGCGGCATCTGCGTGCCAACGCCGCCCTCGCCGAACGCACCGGCGTCCCACGGGAGCGCATCGTGCTCGCCGAGGACGGGGTCGTAGTCGACCTGCAAGACGGTGTCGCCCGCATCGTGGGCGCGGTGCCCGTGGGATATGTCTTCGTCGATGGTGCGAGCGTGGGCGACATCACTGAAGCCGCCCTGACCGATCGCCGCGTGCTCGGCAACGAGGGCTTCATCTCGATCTTCGCAGCCGTCGACATCACCGGGGGCACGGTCGTCGCCGGCCCCGAGATCGAGGCCCGTGGCTTCCACGAAGACCCCGAGGTCCTCAAGCCGGTGCGCGATGAGGTCCGGGTGGAGCTCGAGCGAGCCCTGGCCGACGGGGTGGTCGACGCCCATCAGCTGCAGCAGCGGGTCCGAAGGGTGGTCGGGCGCTGGGTGTCCCAGACCCATCGCCGCCGGCCGATGATCATCCCCGTCGTCGTGGAGGCCTAGCCCCTGCCGTCCACGACACGCGTGACGCCTGTGACACCAGGGATTCCTGCTACCCACGGGTACTCTCGGGACATGGCGAGTCGATCCAGTGCGCCCACGCGCAGCCGCACCTCCGCAGGGGCGCCCGCGCGCAAGCCGGCCCCTTCGTCTCGCCCGACCCGGTCCTCGGGGGCCAAGGCCCCCGCGAAGTCACCCGCCAAGCCGGCCCCCCGCCGCGCCCCCGCGCGTCGCCCCGCCGCGCGATCCGGGCCGGGCCCGGTGGCGCGCGCGATCTCGGGGATCGGCCGGGGTCTGCGCACCCTGTGGCTGGGCATCGCCCACGCCCTGGGGGGAGCAGCGCGACGGGTCGGCCACGGCGCACGCGACCTCGACGACGTCCACCGCCGCGACGGGCTCGGACTGCTCTTCATCGCGCTTGCGGTCATCGTGGCCGCGGCCGTGTGGTTCGGTGTCGACGGCTGGTTCACGGTTGGCCTCGGCACGGTTTCCGCGTACCTCCTCGGTGCCTTCGACATCGCCGTGCCCGTGTTGCTGCTCGTCATCGGGTGGCGCACCCTGCGTCACCCCGAGGATCACGTCACCAACGGCCGGCTCCTCGTCGGTGGGCTCGCACTTCTCCTGGCCGCTGCCGGCCTGTGGCACCTCGTGCAGGGCCTGCCCACTCCGAGCGATGGCTTCGAAGCCCTGGCGTCGGGCACCGGGATCACCGGCTGGGTGACCACCGCTCCGATCGCCGCAGCTCTCGGGCCCGTGGTCACCGGAGTGCTCCTTGCGCTCCTCGCCCTCTTCGGCATCCTCGTCCTCACCGCGACGCCGCTCATGGCGGTGCCGCAAGCGCTCGGCCGGGTGTTCGGCCAGATGCTGCGACCCGGATCGGGAAGCCGCAGCGTCGACGTCGACCTCGATTCCTACGCCGCGGACGAGGTCGATGGTTTCGTCACCGACGACGCGGTCGCGCTCGACGACTTCACCGTGGATCCGGATGCCGAGGCGGAGTTCCTCGTCTCCGCCGCTGAGCCGGCCGGGCCTGCGCTCGGGCTCGCGGATGCTGCGCGCGAGATTGCCGACGCGGCGCGCTTCGATACCGGTGAGCATGAGGTGAGTCCCCGGGACGCGACCAGCGAGATCCCCATCGTGTCGGTCGATGCGACACCGGCATCCGCACCCACGCCCACGCCGGCACCCGCACCGGCACGTGTTCCGGCTCCCGCGTCGGCGGGGCCGTCGGAGCAGCTGCCCCTCGACCGCGCGATCGATTACCGCCTGCCCGATGCGGGCGCACTCAAGGCTGGCCCTGCTCCCCGTGCACGCACCAAGGCCAACGATGCTGTGGTCGCGTCGCTCACGCAGGTGCTCGAGGAGTTCAACATCGACGCGCGAGTCACGGGCTTCACCCGTGGACCGACGGTCACACGTTACGAAATCGAGCTCGGTCCGAGTGTCAAAGTCGAGCGCGTCACCGCGCTGAGCCGCAACATCGCGTACGCCGTAGCCAGCCCCGAGGTGCGCATCCTCAGCCCGATCCCTGGCAAGAGCGCCATCGGCATCGAGATCCCCAACACCGACCGAGAGCTGGTGAGCCTCGGCGACGTGCTGCGATCTGCCACAGCCGTCGACGAGCACCATCCGATGACGGTGGCCCTGGGCAAGGACGTCGAGGGCGGCTACGTCGTGGCCAACCTCGCGAAGATGCCGCATCTGCTCGTCGCCGGCGCTACGGGTGCGGGCAAGTCCAGTTGCATCAACTCGCTCATCACGTCGATCCTCATGCGCGCCACGCCGGATGACGTGCGCATGATCCTGGTGGATCCCAAGCGCGTGGAGCTCACGGCCTACGAGGGCATCCCTCACCTCATCACGCCCATCATCACCAACCCCAAGAAGGCCGCCGACGCGCTGCAGTGGGTCGTCAAGGAGATGGACGCCCGCTACGACGACCTCGCTCAGTTCGGCTTCCGTCACATCGACGACTTCAACAAGGCTGTGCGCACCGGCAAGCTCACGCCGCCCCTGGGCAGTGAGCGTGTCCTGCGGCCCTATCCGTATCTGCTCGTCATCGTCGACGAGCTCGCCGACCTCATGATGGTGGCGCCGCGCGATGTCGAGGACTCAGTCGTGCGCATCACTCAGCTTGCGCGCGCCGCGGGCATCCACCTGGTGCTCGCCACTCAGCGCCCCAGCGTCGACGTCGTCACCGGTCTCATCAAGGCCAATGTGCCCAGTCGTCTCGCCTTCGCCACCTCATCCCTCGCTGACAGCCGCGTCATCCTCGACCAGCCGGGTGCGGAGAAGTTGGTCGGCCAGGGCGATGGACTCTTCCTGCCTATGGGGGCGAGCAAGGCGCAGCGCATCCAGGGCGCCTTCGTCTCCGAGACCGAGATCCGGGGCGTGGTGCGCTTCGTGCGCGAGCAGATGGACCCTGACTACCGCGACGACGTCACGAGCCCTGCGGCCTCCAGTCGGCAGATCGACGAAGAGATCGGCGACGACCTCGACCTGCTGTGCCAGGCCGCCGAGCTGGTCATCACGACGCAGTTCGGCTCGACGTCGATGCTCCAGCGCAAGCTACGTGTCGGATTCGCCAAGGCCGGCAGGCTCATGGACCTGCTGGAGTCACGCGGCGTAGTGGGGCCGAGCGAGGGCTCTAAGGCTCGCGAGGTGCTGCTCAAGCCGGACGACCTGCCGGGATTCCTCATGGACGTGCGGGGCGGGGCCTAGGCCGCTTTCGGGTCGCTATCCTGAGCCGCGGGCCTGCACGTCCCATGATGTGGGGACAGCACTGACCGGTCAGGCACGACGCGATCTCGGGATGACGCACCTACAGTCCGAAGTGTGTCTGATGCGGCGGTCGCCACCCCCGGCGCCATGATGAGCGCCGCCCTGCTCCAGCGCGGGCTCACCCTCGACGACCTTGCGCAGTCGACGCGCCTGCGCCGCGGGCTCCTTGAGCAGATGCAATGCGACGACTTCGTCGAGACCGGAGGAGACGTCTACGCCCGAGGTCACCTCCGCACCATTGCCACCGTCCTCGACATCGATGCGCAGCAGTTGATCGCGGCGTACGACGATGGACCGGAGGTCCGGCGACCGCCCGCGCCCTGAGTCCGTTCGAGCAGTCTCTACCCTGAGGGGATGACCCCCCGCGTCGGCGTACTGCGCCTGGGCTGCGCGCGTAATGACGTCGACGCCGATGAGCTCGAGGCACGCCTGGTCGCTGACGGGATCCCGGTCGCCGATGAGGCAGACGACGTGGACGTCCTCCTCGTCAATACCTGCGGGTTCGTGGCCTCGGCCAAGAAGGACTCCATCGACGCGATCCTGGCCGCCACCGACAGCGGTGCCCGCGTCGTCGTCACCGGCTGCCTGGCCGAGAGATACGGAAACGAACTCGCGGAGTCCCTGCCCGAGGCTGCTGCTGTCCTGAGCTTCGACGATTACACCGAGATCGCGGATCGAGTGCGCCGCGTGGCCGCAGGCGAGGTCCTCGGGGCGCACGTCCCCCGTGACCGCCGACGCCTGCTGCCGATCGCCCCGGCGGAGCGCGCGGGTTCCGACGCCGCGCCGGGTCATGCCGGCCTGCGTCGCGCCGTCACCGGACCGGTGATGTCAGTGAAGCTGGCCTCCGGGTGCGATCGCCGCTGCACCTTCTGCGCGATCCCGTCCTTCCGCGGGTCCTTCGTGAGCCGACGTCCGGAGCAGGTGATGGGAGAGGTCGCCGACCTCGCCGATGCCGGAGTGCGCGAGATCGTGCTCGTGAGTGAGAATTCGACCTCCTACGGCAAGGATCTGGGCGACATCCGCATGCTCGAGGGACTGCTGCCCGCCCTCGCGCGTGTCCCGGGGATCCTGCGCCTGCGCGTCAACTACCTCCAGCCCGCCGAGATGCGGCCCGGTCTCGTCGATGTCATCGCCGGCACGCCTGGTGTCGCTCCGTACTTCGACCTGTCCTTCCAGCATGCGAGCTCGCGGGTGCTGCGCCGAATGCGCCGCTTCGGTGGTACCGAGGACTTCCTCGGCCTCGTCGACGCGATCCGTGCACGTGCGCCCCATGCCGGGATCCGCACCAATGTCATCGTCGGGTTCCCGGGGGAGACCGAGGAGGATCTCGACGAGTTGACGGCCTTCCTCGAGGCGGCACGCCTCGATGCCGTCGGTGTCTTCGGCTACTCCGATGAGGAGGGCACGGAGGCCGTCGACCTCGACGGGCACCTTCCGGAGGAGGAGGTCGAGCGCAGGGCGGCACGCGTGTCCGCGCTTGTCGATGAGCTCATGATCGAGCGGGCACTGTCACGCGTCGGCGAGGAGGTGGAGTTGCTCGTCGAGGAGCCCGGTCTCGCACGCGCTGCACACCAGGGGCCCGATGACGCCGCCACGCTCATCGATCCGTCGTACGCCATCGGAGATGTCGTGCGCGCGGTCGTCACCGGTGTCGATGGGCTCGACCTCGTGGCGGCCGCCCGATGAGGCAGGACGGCTCAGGCGAGGCGCACGGGCTGACCGGCATCCCCGACCACGCGGGTGACCCGGTCGGCACCTCGCGCTGGGCGACGCTGCCCAACTTCCTGACGCTGATCCGCCTCCTCCTCGTCCCCGTGCTCGCCGTACTCCTGCTCTCGGACAACGGGGCTGATCCTGCGCTGCGGTGGGCGGCCACCGCGGTCTTCGTGCTTGCCGCGCTCACCGACCTGGCTGACGGCGAGATCGCGCGCAGGAGTGGCACCGTGACTACGCTTGGCAAGATCGCCGATCCCGTGGCCGACAAGGCACTCACGGGTGCCGCACTAGTGGGGCTGTCACTGCTCGGCGACCTGCCCTGGTGGGTCACGATCGTCATCCTCGTGCGCGAGATCGCTGTCACCGCTCTGCGCTTCGTCGTCATCCGCCACGGTGTGATTCCCGCGTCACGCGGAGGCAAGGCCAAGACGGTGGCGCAGGTGGTCGCCATCGCGCTCTACCTCGCTCCGCTGGGTGCCTGGGCGGATCCTCTGCGGATCATCGCGATGGGCATCGCACTGCTGCTGACCGTCATCACCGGCATCGACTACGCCGTGCGTGCGCGGCGTCTCTCCCGGGCGGCTGCATGATCCCGGTCGATCCCGCGGAGCTGATCGCGGCGCTGATCGCGCGCGGGGTGACCATCGCGACGGCCGAGAGCCTCACCGGCGGTCTCGTGTGCGCCGAGCTCACATCGGTGCCGGGAGCTTCGGCCGTGGTCCGGGGAGGTGTCGTCTCCTACGCCGTCTCCCTCAAGGCCGATGTGCTCGGTGTCGACGGCCAGGTGCTGGAGCGGCAGGGTGCCGTGGATCCCGCGGTTGCTGTCCAGATGGCAGCGGGGGTGAGCCGGCTCCTCGGCGCCGACTTTGGTCTGTCCACTACGGGATCGGCAGGGCCCGACCCCGATCCCGGCGGGGCTGTGACGGGGCCGGTGCCCCCGGGGCGTGGGTACGTCGCCGTCGTCGGACCGGGGATCGAGATGGTCACGGGCTTCATCTGCGAGGGGGAGGATCGGGCCGGGGTACGCCGTCATGCGGTCGCCGCGGCGCTGGCCCTGCTCGGACGTGCCCTCACGGGGACCGGTGACGACGGGCGATCGTCGGTCGGTCCGGGTAGCGTGGGAGTGTGATCGTGCTTCGCGAGGTCCTCGGTGCCGAGTTGCGGCGTGTCCGCCTGCTCCAAGGGCGCACCCTGCGGGACGTGTCGGCGGCGGCCTCGGTCTCCCTCGGCTATCTCTCCGAGGTCGAGCGCGGGGAGAAAGAAGCATCGTCGGAGATGCTCGTGGCCATCTGCGGCGCCCTCGGGGTTCCGCTGTCGGTTCTCCTGTCCTCCGTGGCCGATGACATCGCGGTCGTCGAGGGCGCGCCCGTCATCCGCGCTGCCTAGTTCGCCACTGCTGCCGGCTGGCAGTGGGGGCACCAGTAGGCATCGCGCTCGTACCTGCCGCTGGGCTGCTTCCCATAGGCGATTCGCGTCCCGCAACGTAGGCATGGGCGCCCCGCCCGACCGTAGACGTAGTGCTGTTCGCGCAGATTGCCCGTGGACGCCTGCGCCCCGCGCGCGCGGTTGGCGCGCATGAGCCGGCGTCCCGTCTCGAGCAGGGCCGTGAGATCGGGGGTCGAGGCGATGGGAGCCTGGGGCGGGATACCCCGGAGGAAGAGGGCCTCGCTGACGTAGATGAGGCCGAATCCCGCCACGATCGACTGGTCCAGCAGCGCGTCGCCGATGGCGCGATCGGGCTGGGCGAGTAGCGACTCGACGATGGGCTCGAGCACAACGCTGTCGTCGAGGATGTCCGGTCCGAGGCGCCCGAGAAGTGCCTCCTCACCGGCTGCGTCGAGCAGCTCGATGACGGGCAGGCGGTATCCCACGGCCTGCCACTCATCCGTGGTGAGCACCGCGCGCACCTGCCACTGCGGCCCACCCTTCCACGGCCGGCCTGGGCGGTAGAGGTGCCAGGTGCCGTCCATGCGGAAGTGCGTGTGCAGGGAGACGCCACCGCTGAGTCGGAAGAGAAGGTGCTTGCCGTAGGAGCGGACTGTCTCGACGGTGCGGCCCGACAGGTCGACGGTCGCGAGGTTCGGCACGCGCAGGTCGGATGACCGCAGGGTTGCGCCCCCGAGGCTGGCGTCGAGGCGTCGAGCCGCGAGCCAGACGGTGTCACCTTCAGGCATGCACCGATTCTGTCCCCTCGACGGGGACCTCGCGCTGGCGGCGCACGATGCGCACGACGTAGGTGATGGAGACGGCACTTGCCGTGATCAGGACGGCGTACACGGTCCACCACACCGCGGGGTCGGCATTGAGGGCCATGAGGATGAGGCGGGCGTTGAGTAGCAGGATGAAGCAGCCGACCACCACGCCGAGGATGCGCGGGTTGAGGAAGCGCACGAGCCACGCGGCGAGCGGGGCCGCGATGACCCCGCCGATGAGCAGAGCGAGGACGATGCCCAGATCGATCCCGGCCGTGCCGAGTCCGACGAGGAAGCCGAGGCTCGCGGCCAGGGCGACGATGAACTCCGCGGTGTTGACCGTGCCGACGACGCGCGCGGGGGACAGGCGCCCGTCGGCGAGGAGCGTGGGCGTGGTGACCGGTCCCCATCCGCCGCCGCCCGTCGCATCGACGAAGCCGCCGACGAGTCCGAGCGGGATCATGAGGCGGTTGCCGGGGGTACCGGGCTTGCGCCGCGGTGCGCGACCCATGACGAAGCGGATGACGATGTAGATGCCAAGGATGAAGAGCAGGGTGCCGGTGAAGGGGAGTGCCGCCTTCGCGGACAGGTTCGACAGCACCGTCGCACCGGCGAAGGCACCCACGGCTCCAGGGATGCCGATGCGGCGGACGCCGGCCCAGTCGACGTTGCCGAAGCGCGCGTGTGCGGCTCCCGATGCGGCGGCTGTGCCGAGCTTCGCCAGGTGCACCGAGGCAGAGGCGAGTGCCGGCGACAGGCCGACGGCGAGGAGCAAGGTCGTGGAGGTGACGCCGAAGCCCATGCCGAGGGCACCGTCGATGAACGACGCGCCGAAGCCGGCGAGGGCGATGAGGATCAGGCCGGTCATGGGTCTCCGTCCGCCGCAGCCCGTATGGGCCCTATTGTCACCTGTGTTAAGCGACAATAGCACGTACGTGGGGTAGGGGCGCAGGGGGCAGGGGTCGGCGCGTCGGACCTAGTGCCAGGCGGCTGGGTCCTCGGCGAGCTTGCGGACCCGGGCCGGCAGATGGCCCTCGACGACGTCGGCGAGGCTCACCGCCTCGAGGATCGCTCGCTCCGCCGCCCGCAGCGCCACGAGCACCTGGGGGAGTCCGGCTGCGGCACCTGAGTAATGCAGGTCCTCCGGCCGGGTCCCGGCCACATTGGTCAGGGCTCCATCGATCGCGCGGATGACGTCGGCGAGGGAGATGTCGGCGGCCGGTCGTGCCAGGGTCCAGCCACCGTCGGGGCCGCGTCGGGCGCGCACGATCCCCGCTTTGCGCATCTCGGCCAGGATTGCCCCGAGGTACGACGTGGGGATGTCCTGACGCTGCGACAACGCGTCGGTCGTGATCGGACCATCGGGGGAGGCGGCAAGCTCGAGTGCCGCGCGCAGGGCATAGTCGGTCCGCCCCGGCAGTCGCATGGGGCGAGCATAGGCGCTGGGAGTCCTCAGTGGCGCAGGCGCAGCCCGCTGGGCGTGCGTGCGAATCCTGCCTCGCCGAGGGCGGCTATGCGCGGATCGTCTGTGGGGACGTCGACGACGTCGATCCCATCGATGCGCTGGAGGGTGACCGAGTCGGACGTCAGTGCGCGCGCGAGGGATGCGGCCGCATCGGCGAGGGCTGTCGGATCGTCTCCCCAGGTGATGAGCGAGCGGCGGCCTCGGGCGAGGTAGAGCACCGGACGGCGGTCGCGCAACGTCACCCACGCGCCGGCGGCGCGACTGGGGCGCGTTGAGGCCTCCGGCCAGGGCAGCAGAGCGCCGTAGGGCTGCGCGGGATCCGATGCCGCGAGGGTGAGGGCCTGATCGCGAGTGCCGAGCGAGCGCAGCATGTCGAGCGCACCGGGGAGTGCGAACTGCGCCGCGCCCTGGCCTTCGAGTGCGTAGACGCGGCGGCAGCGTCCGGCGTCCTCCATGGCGCTGAGGATCCGGTACGCCGCGGCGAAGCCGCCGGGCAGTCCGGAAGAGGCGACGGCCTCGCGCGTGACGACGCCGTTGCGATGCAGCAGAGCCTCGACGGCAGCGAGATGGCGAGCGGTGGCGGAAGGATCTGGCGTAACGACGAGTGACCAACGTCCACCGAGCGGCTCGCGGACCGGTCGGCGACCGCGCGAGCGCAATCGCGCCGGGCGACTGGGCTTGCGTGGGGCGCCCCGGCGCAGCGGCTCCCAGGTGTCATTGGTGACGTGACCCGACCATGCGAGTCGGCGTAGCGCCAGCGCTACCTCGATCTCCGGCACCAGTGCCTCGCGAGAGAGCTCCTCGGCGATCTCTCGGAGGAAGCGTGCCCCGCGCTGCCCGAGCAGATCGACGATGCGCTGCTCCAGTTGTCCCTCGACAGCCTCAGGAGGAGCCACGAGCAGGGGGGCGAGGTCGGCGGGTGCGAAGCACACCCAGCCGTCGTCACCGGGCAGCTCGCCCGCACCCCACCAGGCGATCTCGCCGCGGGTGAGCAGCTCGTCGAGCATCGCGGGCGCGTAGTCGCGCACGCGTGCGGGGAGGATGGCGGTCTCCAACTGGCTCGCCGGGAGTGGGCAGCCGGCGAGCGACTCGATGGCCGCGTAGACCGCGTCGACGCCCGTGCCGCGATCCGTCAGGCCCTGCCACGCGGGGAGGAAGTCGCCCAGCGTGTCGGCGGGCAGCGGCTCCATGTCCTCGCGGAGCGCAGCGACGCTGCGTCGACGGATGCGCCGGAGCACGTCGCGGTCGCACCACTCGGTGCCCGACGTGCCGGGTCGGAAGCCGCCCGAGACCACACGACCCTCGACTTCGAGTCGGCGCAGGGACTGGTCGGCCACGGACACCCCGAGTCCGAGGGCATCGGCGAGATCCACGCTGGTGAAGGGCCCGTGCGTGCGGGCGTAGCGCGCCGCGAGGTCGCCGAGGGGATCCGCGGTGAGATCGAGGAAGGCGTCGGGGATGCCGGGGGGCAACGCGACACCGAGTGCGTCGCGCAGCCGGCCCGCATCCTCGATGGCGGCGAGATGATCGCGCCCCGCGACGCGCACGTTGATCGCGCGGCGTGCGTCGATGAGGTCCGCGACCCAGGACTCCTCGATCCCGCGCGCAGCCCGCGCCTCGGTGTCCAGGGGTCCGACAACGCGCAAGAGGTCGGCGAGGTCCTCCGCATCTCGTGGGGCGGTATCCCATCTGCCCACGGAGCGGGAGACAGCCTCGATCGCGTCGGCGTCGAGCAGATCGCGCAGCGGAGTCGGGCCGAGGAGTTGGCCCAGCAGATCGGCATCCAGGGTGAGGGCGGCCGAGCGTCGCTCGGCGAGGGGCGCGTCACCCTCATAGAGGAAGGCGGCGACGTACCCGAAGACGAGTGACTGGGCGAAGGGGGAGGGCTGGTCGGTGACGACGTCGACGACCTTCACGCGGCCGTCGCGCACCTGAGCGAGCAGATCGCGCAGGGCCGGGACGTCGTAGACATCGAGTACGCACTCACGCACGGCCTCGAGCACCATGGGGAAGTCGGGGTAGCGAGAGGCGACGGAGAGCAGGTGCGCCGAGCGCTGGCGCTGCTGCCAGAGCGGGCTGCGCTTGCCGGGCATGCGACGCGGCAGCAGTAGCGCGCGGGCAGCGCACTCGCGGAACCGTCCAGCGAAGAGCGCGGAGCCACCCACCTCGCGCTGCACGATCTCGCCGATGTCCTCGGGATCGATGGCGAGCATCTCCGCGATGGAGACGCTGGTCTCATCGAGCGTGTCGGGCAGGCGGATGACGATGCCATCGTCGGAGTGCATGACCTGGGGTTCGATGCCGTGCTCGGCAAGCAGTCGCTGCCCGATCGCCAGCGCCCACGGCGCGTGCACGCGTGCGCCGAAGGGGGAGTGGATGGCCACGCGCCAGTCGCCGAGCTCGTCGCGGAATCTCTCGACGACGATGGTCCGGTCATCGGGCAGCCGGCCGGTCGCGGCGCGCTGCTCCTCCAGGTAGGCGATGAGGTTGTCCATCGCCCACGCGTCGAGGCCGGAGTCGGCCAGGTGCGCGCGCGTGGACACGGGATCCCGGGCGACGCGCAGGAACTCACCGACGGCACGGCCCAGCTCGATAGGGCGACCGACTGAGTCTCCGTGCCAGAAGGGCAGCTTCGCGGGCTGGCCGGGTGCGGGGGAGACCCACACGCGGTCCGGCGTGATCTCCTCGATCCGCCACGACGTGGCACCGAGTGCGAAGACATCGCCCACGCGCGACTCGTAGACCATCTCCTCGTCCAGTTCGCCCACGCGTGACGTGGTGCCGATGAGATAGACGGCGTAGAGGCCGCGGTCGGGGATCGTGCCGCCGCTGGTGACCGCCAGGCGCTGGGCGCCCGGCCGCGCGGTGAGTTCGCCGGTCGCGCGATCCCAGACGATGCGGGGTTTGAGTTCGGCGAAGTCGTCGCCGGGGTACTTGCCTGCCAGCATGTCGAGGACGGCGATATAGGCGTCGTGTGGCAGATCGCGATACGGCGCTGCGCGGCGCACGACGTCGTAGAGCTCCTCGACGTCCCAGGTGTCCATGGAGACCATCGCGATGACCTGTTGAGCGAGGACATCGAGGGGGTTCGTCGGCACGGCAAGTGGCTCGATGGCGCCGGCCCGCATGCGCTCCACGACGACGGCGGCTTGGAGCAGGTCACCGCGGTACTTCGGGAAGATCACGCCCCGACTGATCGCTCCCACCTGGTGGCCGGCGCGCCCCACGCGCTGCAATCCGCTCGCGACGCTGGGCGGCGACTCGACCTGCACGACAAGATCGACCGAGCCCATGTCGATGCCGAGTTCGAGAGTGGACGTCGCGACCACGGCCGGGAGTCGACCGGCCTTGAGGTCCTCCTCGATGATCATCCGCTGCTCGCGGCTCACCGAGCCGTGATGTGCACGTGCGAGCGGGAGGGTCAGCTCCCGCTCCTCGGCCACCTCGTTGAGCCGACCGGTGAGCCGTTCGGCGAGACCCCGCGAGTTGGCGAAGACGATGCTCGAGCGTTCCTGGGAGACGAGGTCGACGACGCGCTCCTCGACGTGCGGCCAGATGGATGTACGGCGCGGATCGGCCGCGGCAGACCCGTCGATGTCGAGCTCCTCGCCCATGGCGGTCATGTCGGGGACGGGCACGACGACGGAGAGGTCCCAGGCCTTCTCGGCCGGGGGCGCGACGATGGTCACCTCGCCCTGGGGTCGCAGGAAGCGCGCCACTTCACTGTGGGGCTCGACGGTCGCGGAGAGCCCGATGCGCTGGCTCGGTCTGTCATTGAGTGCGTCGAGTCGCTCGAGGCTGAGAGCGAGGTGCGCGCCGCGCTTGGTGCCGGCGAGTGCATGGACTTCGTCGATGATGACGGTGCGTACGTCGCCGAGGATCGATCGTGCCTGCGATGTGAGCAGGAGGAAGAGCGACTCCGGCGTCGTGATGAGGATGTCAGGTGGGGTGGCGGTCATGCGGCGTCGTTCATCGGCGGGGGTGTCACCCGTGCGTACGCCGACCCGGATGTCGGGCACGTGCAGACCCAGGCGTTGCGACTCGCGCTGGATCCCGGCGAGGGGCGCGCGCAGGTTGCGCTCGATATCGACCGCGAGCGCCTTCAGCGGCGAGATGTAGAGGACGCGCGGCCCGGTGATCGAGTCGCGCGCGACGGGATCGCGCACGAGGTCGTCGATGGCGGAGAGGAAGGCCGCGAGCGTCTTGCCCGATCCTGTCGGCGCGATCACGAGGGTGTCGCGTCCCGCCCCGATCGACTCCCACGCGAGCGACTGAGCTGGGGTCGGAGCGGCGAACGCCGCCTCGAACCACGCTCGGGTCGCGGGGGAGAAGTCGGGCACCGGACCATCCTCGTGGAGGGGAACGTGTCTGGCGTTCCGAGGGAAAAGATCTTCGATTGACGGCGGTGCTGTCAATGACGACAATGACGGCATGGCCGTGATGACGATCCGAAATCTCGATGAGGGCGTTCGCGACAAGTTGCGCGTCCGGGCTGCCTTGCACGGTCGATCGATGGAGGCCGAGGCTCGAGCGATCCTCACTGCCGCCGTCGACTCACCGATCGAGCGAAGCCTTCTTGAGGTGCTAGGGGAGATGAGAGGGATTCTCGATGGGGAGGAGCTCCAGCTGCCCTCTCGCGAAGGTGGACTGCGAGAGCCGTTCGCGTGATCGTCCTCGACACCAACGTCATCTCCGAGGCACTCTCCCGATCACCGAGCCATGCGGTCATGGACTGGCTCGGCAAGCAGGATTCATCGTCGTTGCGCATCACCGCTGTCACCGTCAGCGAGTTGGCCTACGGCATCGCCTTGCTTCCTGACGGTGCTCGTCGGGAGGCCTTGGCGACGGCCTGGCAGCAGCTCCAGGAGTCCTG
>JBJOJS010000126.1:0-25435 GCA_046046455.1 Actinomycetota bacterium
GCCTTCTTCGCCGGTGCAGCCTTCGTCGCGGGCGCGGCCTTCTTCGTGGGGGCGGCCTTCTTCGCGGGCGCAGCCTTCTTCGCTGGTGCAGCCTTCTTCGCGGTGGCCATTTCCCTCCCCCTCTGACAAGGAGCGACCCGCCGAGAGACCGGCGGATCGCGTGAGGCCCCGAGGTTAGGCCCCGGCGGCCTCCTGGGCAACCACCGACCCGCTGGGGAGCGGTCAATCCCTTATCCTGCCGCAAGCGCGGCCCTCTTCTGGGTTGGACTACCGCAAAAGCGGTATACCCTGCCTTCCTATGTCTCAACTGCGGATATCTGAAGCAGCCACCTACCTCGCCGTGAGCGACGACACCGTGAGGCGCTGGATCGAGGCAGGTCGTGTCGCGGCGACCATCGACGCCTCGGGGCGCCAGGTCGTGGAGGGAGCCGAGGTCGCCCGACTCCTACGCGATGCCTCGCCCACGGTCAACGCCGAGACCGCCCCCATCGTGGGTCGCTCGGCACGCAATCGCTTCGCGGGGATCGTCACGCGCGTGGTCAAGGACACCGTGATGGCCCAGGTGGAGATCCAGGCGGGCCCGCATCGACTCGTGTCCCTGCTGAGCGCCGAGGCGGTCGACGAGCTCGGCCTCGAGCCCGGGTCACTGGCCATCGCGACCGTCAAGGCGACCAACGTCGGCGTCGAGATGCCCGGCGCATGATCCGTCGCCTCGCCCTCGCTGGCGCTGCAGCAGTGCTTGCCTTCGCCGGCACGGCGTGCACATCAACGCCGTCGGACAACGTCGATGGCGCCGCGACGACGACGATCACCGTCGCCGCCGCTGCGTCGCTCACCGATGTCTTCGAGACGATAGGCGCGGAGTTCACCGCATCTTCCGGTATCGAAGTCACCTTCTCCTTCGCCGCGAGCAGCGCTATCGGGGAGCAGATCCGCGGTGGCGCGCCCCTGGACGCCTTCGCCTCCGCGGGCACGAGTGCGATGAAGCCGCTCGCTGACGAGCAACTCGTCACCGACGTCACCGACTTCGCGACCAACACCCTCGCCATCGCCGTGCCCGCGGGCAATCCTGGCGGCGTGAACGGCCTCGCCGATCTCGCCCGGGTCAGCGTGGTCGTGTGCGAGGAGCAGGTGCCCTGCGGTGTCGCCACCACCGCATTGCTGGAGCGCAACGCGCTGGCCATCTCACCGGTGAGCTTCGAGCCCGATGTCCGCTCGGTGCTCGGCAAGATCGTCGCGGATGAAGCCGACGCCGGCATCGTCTACGTCACCGACCTCGTCGACCGCGAAGGAGTCGAGGCGGTGAGCATCCCCGTTGACGCCAATGTGTCGACGACGTACCAGGCGGCGATCGTCACCGAGTCACCCCACGCGGAGGCGGCGCGTGCCTTCGTCGCCTTCCTCGACGGACCCGAGGCACAGGCCGCGCTCGCCGCCGCCGGATTCGCACCCGCGCCATGAGTACCACCGCAGTTCACCGCCGACACACGACCCCCGTCCCCGTGGGCCTCCTCGCCGCAGTAGGCGTCGCCTTCCTCGCCATCCCACTCATCGGCCTGCTGCTCACCACTCCGTGGGCGCGCCTGCCTGAATTGCTCACCTCGCCCGTCGCCGCCGAAGCCCTGCGCCTGTCCCTCATCACCTCAATCAGCGCGACGGTGATCGCCGTGCTCATCGGCGTACCTCTCGCCTGGGTCCTGGCCCGCGCGCACGTGCCGGGGCGCACCTTCATCCGCGCCCTGGTCACGCTGCCGCTGGTCCTGCCGCCCGTCGTCGGCGGTGTGGCCCTGCTGCTGGCCTTCGGTCGGCGCGGCCTCATCGGGCAGTACCTCTACGAGTGGTTCGGCGTGCAGCTGCCCTTCACTACGGCGGGGGTGATCATGGCTGAGGCCTTCGTCGCGATGCCCTTCCTCGTCATCACCGTCGAGGGTGCGCTGCGCAGCGCCGACCCGAGATTCGAGGAGGCGGCGGCCACCCTGGGCGCATCGCGGTGGACCATCCTGCGCCGCGTCACCCTCCCGCTCATCGGTCCTGCGCTCATCGCCGGCGCGATCCTCGCCTGGGCGCGCGCGCTCGGTGAGTTCGGCGCCACCATCACCTTCGCGGGCAACCTGCCCGGCGTGACGCAGACGCTCCCGCTCGCGGTCTACTCCGCCCTCGACACCGACCGCGACGCTGCGATCGCCCTGAGCCTCGTGCTCCTCATCGCGTCGCTCGCCGTACTCCTGCTGCTGCGTGACCGCTACGTGCGCGGGAGCAGCTCATGAGCCTGCGCTCCCAGATCCACCTCGAGCGACCCACCTTCGCCCTCGACATCGCACTCGATGCGCGCGACGGGGAGACCATCGGGCTCCTCGGACCCAACGGCTCCGGCAAGTCCACGACCCTGCGCTGCCTCGCCGGACTCGAGCAGCCGCAACGCGGTCTCGTCGAGATCGCCGGCACGACTGTGACGGACACCGCGCGCGGCATCGACATCGCCCCGGAGCGACGTTCCGTCGGGTACGTCTTCCAGGACTATCTGCTCTTCCCCCACATGACGGTGCTCGACAACGTCGCCTTCGGCCCGCGATCGCGCGGACGGGATAAGCGCGAGGCGACGGCTCGTGCGCGCGAGTGGCTCGAGCGCCTCGACATCGCCGAGCTTGCCGAGCGTCGACCGGCTCGCCTGTCGGGCGGCCAGGCTCAGCGCGTGGCGCTCGCGCGTGCTCTCGTGACCGAGCCCGACCTACTCCTCCTGGATGAGCCCCTCGCCGCACTGGACGCGGGCACCCGCTCGACCGTGCGCTCCCTGCTGCGCAGGCACCTCGCGGACTTCCGCGGCGCGGTCGTGCTCGTCACCCACGACCCCATGGACGCCATGGTGCTCGCCGATCGCGTGGTCGTGCTCGAGCAGGGCCGCGTCGTGCAGACCGGCACCCCCGGCGACATCGCGCGTCGACCCGCATCCGACTACGTCGCGCAGCTCGTCGGTGTCAACATGCTGCGCGGTCAGGCTGCCGTCGGCACCGTCGCGCTCGAGGGAGGGGGCGAGATCCGCATCGCGGATCAGGCACTCACGGGCGCCGTCATCGTCGCGCTGCGACCCGAGGCCATCTCGGTGCACCTGCACCACCCCGAGGGCAGCGCGCGCAATGTGTGGCAGGCATCGGTGACTGCCCTGGAGTCGCGCGGCGACCTCGTGCGCGTCGAGCTCGACGGACCCCCGACCGTGACCGCGGTCATCACCCCGGGCGCTGTCGCCGATCTCGGACTGCACGAGGGCGCCCGCGTGTGGCTCAGCGCCAAGGCGACCGAGCTCGACGTCTACCCGGCCTAGCCCGCTGCGCCTATCCGTCTCGCCCGCTTTCACCCCCGAAATGGCGGCCATTCGAAGGCGAAACGCCGTCGGAAGACGACCACTACGAGGGTGAAAGCGGTCTAGCTCTCGCGGCGATCGCGCTGCTTCCTGATCTCGTACTTGCCCAGGGCCGCGAGGTGCACCTCGTCGGGGCCGTCGGCCAGACGCAGCGTGCGGATACCGGCCTGCATCGCCGCGAGCGGGGTGTCCTGCGAGACGCCCATCCCGCCGAAGGCCTGAATCGCACGATCGAGGATCCCCTGCACCGTGACCGGTGCCGCAACCTTGATCGCCTGGATCTCGGTGTGCGCGCCACGCACGCCGACGGTGTCCATGAGCCACGCCGCCTTGAGCGTGAGCAGGCGCAATTGCTCCACCTCGATCCGCGAGCGCGCGATCCACTCGCGGATCACGCCCTGGTCCGCGAGTGGCCGGCCGAAGGCGACGCGACCGTCCACGCGCTCGCACATGAGCTCGATCGCGCGCTCGGCCATGCCGATGCTGCGCATGCAGTGGTGAATACGTCCCGGGCCGAGCCTTCCCTGCGCGATCGCGAAGCCCGCACCCTCCATGGCGAGGAGGTTCGATGCCGGCACGCGTACGTCGGTGAAGCGCATCTCGGCGTGGCCGCCGTGGTCGTGATCGTCGTACCCGAACACCTGCATGGCCCGGACGATCTCCACGCCCGGAGTGTCACGCGGGACGAGGATCATCGACTGCTGCTGGTGACGCTCGGCCGAGGGATCGGTCTTGCCCATGACGATGAAGATCGCGCAGTCGGGGTTCATCGCCCCCGTGATCCACCACTTGCGCCCGTTGATGACGTAGTCGTCGCCGTCACGCACGATCGAGGTCGAGATGTTGGTCGCATCCGAGGACGCGACATCGGGCTCGGTCATCGCGAAGGCCGAGCGGATCTCGGCATCGAGCAGCGGGCGCAGCCACCGCTCCTTCTGCTCATCGTTGCCCGCGAGGACGAGCACCTCCATGTTGCCGGTGTCGGGTGCCGCGCAATTGAAGACCGCGGGGGCGAGGCCCGGGCTGCGGCCCATGATCTCCGCGAGCGGTGCGTACTGGAGATTGGTGAGTCCAGCCCCGTAGGGCTCCGTGGGCATGAAGAGATTCCACAGTCCCTCAGCGCGCGCCTTGGCCTGCAGCTCGAGCAGGATCGGATCGCGGCTCCACGCCCAGTAGTCGTCCTGCCGGCCCACGGTGGCGTAGAACTCCGCCTCGCAGGGATAGACGTGGGCGTCCATGAAGGCGAGCAGGCGCTCGCGGTAGTCCTGCGTGGTCGCGTCGAATCCGAAGTCCATGGCGCTGCCTCCCGGCCCTGAGTCTGTCAGTCCACGAGGCGCAGCACAGCGCCAAGGCCATGAATGCGCCCGCGGGTGCGCGGCAGGATGAGGGTGCGGATGCCGAGCGCAGCGGCGCCCGCGTCGTCCTTCCACGAGTCGCCCACCATGAGGGCCTGCTCCGCGGGCACGCCGAGCGCCTCCAGCGCCGCGGCGAAGATCTCCGGCTGCGGCTTCACCGCGCCGACCTCGCACGACAGGATCACCGCGTCCGTCACCAGGCCCTGGCGCCGCATCACGGGTCGGATATCGACGCCGACGTTGGACAGCACGGCCGTGCGCACTCCGCGAACGCGCAGGGCTTCGAGCAGCGGCGCCGAGTCGTCGTAGGCCCACCACATGTCGAGCATGACGTCGTAGAGCGCCTGACGGAGCCCATCGTCCACATGGTCGCGCATCACCTCGTGGAAGACGACCGCGTGCGCCTCCGCCGAATGGTCGCGTCCGCTGTGGGGGTCGATCTCGCGGGCGTGCATCCAGATGTCGTCGAGCCGCACCGTGATCGCGGCGCACTCCGCCTCGCCGAGCTGCACCCCCGACCGCGCCGTCCCCGCCGCGAGCCACTCCTCGGCATCGCCCTGGTCGACGAGGGTCGCGTGGAAGTCCAGCAGCACCGCGCGTATCGGCTCGCTCACGACGCCCCCAGCAGTGTCGCCCAGCGCTCGTCGACGTCGGTGTCGACGCGGACGACCTTGGTGCGAGCGGTGTGGCCGCTCACGATCTCGATGTCCGAGCGGGGCACGTCCAGGGCCTCGGCGAGGGCGCTCACGACCGCATCGTTGGCCCGGCCGTCCACGGCCGGCGCGCTCACGGCGACCACGAGCGCGGGCGGATCGCCGTACCCTCCCCCGACGCGCGTGCGCGACGAGCCGGGCTTGACCCGCACGGAGTACGTCGGCCCGGAGTACGTCGGCACGGGGCGAGCCTAGGCCCCGGCTACGCTTGCCCCTCGTCCCCGATCCGGAGGTCTGTGATGTATCGCCAGGTGTCGACGCAGGTCGACCTGCCGGCGATGGAGCGGGAGATCCTCGATCTCTGGGCCGCCGACGACACCTTCCACCGCTCCCTCGAGCAGTCCGAGGGTCGCCCGATGTGGGTCTTCAACGAGGGCCCGCCCACCGCCAACGGCACCCCCGGCACCCACCACATCGAGGCCCGCGTCTTCAAGGACATCTTCCCGCGCTACCGCACGATGAAGGGCTTCCACGTCCCCCGCAAGGCCGGGTGGGACTGCCACGGCCTTCCCGTCGAGCTCGCGGTGGAGAAGGAGCTCGGCTTCACCGGCAAGAAGGACATCGAGGACTTCGGCATCGCGGAGTTCAACGCCAAGTGCCGCGAGTCCGTGCTGCGCCACGTCGATGAGTTCGACGCGATGACCCGCCGCATGGGCTTCTGGGTCGACATGGACGACGCCTACTGGACCATGGACCCCCACTACGTCGAGAGCGTCTGGTGGTCCCTCGCCCAGATCTTCGACAAGGGCCTGCTCGTCCAGGACCACCGCGTGACGCCGTACTGCCCCCGCTGCGGCACCGGCCTGTCCGATCACGAGCTCGCCCAGGGATACGAGACGGTCGTCGACCCGTCGGTCTACGTCCGCTTCCCGATCACGGCAGGCCCGCTCGCCGAGCGCCACCCCGGCGCCGCACTGCTGGTGTGGACGACCACCCCGTGGACGCTCGTGTCCAACACCGCAGTCGCGGTCAATCCCAAGGCCGAATACGTCGTGGCGCGTACGGCGGACGGCGAAACCCTCGTCGTCGCGGAGGCCCTGGCCGACGCCACCCTCGGCGAGGGCTACGAGGTGCTCGAGCGCCTGAGCGGCCGCGATCTCGAGCGCACGCCGTACCGACGTCCCTTCGACATGGTGGAGATCCCGGACGCGCACTACGTCGTGCTCGCCGACTACGTCACCACCGACGACGGCTCCGGCCTGGTCCACCAGGCACCCGCGTTCGGCGCCGACGACCTCCTCACCTGCCGCGCCTACGGCCTGCCCGTCGTCAACCCCGTGCGCGCCGATGGCACCTTCGAACCCGATCTCGCACTGGTCGGCGGGGCTTTCTTCAAGAAGGCCGACGACACCCTCGTCGCCGATCTCAAGGCGCGCGACCTGCTCTTCAAGCACGTCGGCTATGAGCACGCCTACCCGCACTGCTGGCGCTGCCACACGCCGCTCATCTACTACGCCCAGCCCTCCTGGTACATCAAGACCACGCAGATCAAGGATCAGCTTCTGCGCGAGAACGAGGGCACGAACTGGTACCCCGAGACCATCAAGTGGGGCCGCTACGGCGACTGGCTCAATAACAATGTCGACTGGGCCCTCTCACGCAATCGCTACTGGGGCACTCCCCTGCCCATCTGGCGGTGCCCCGAGGGCCATCTCACCGCCGTGGACTCCCTCGCCAGGCTCGGCGAGCTCAGCGGGCGCGAACTCGCCGACCTCGACCCGCACCGTCCCTTCGTCGACGAGGTGACGTTCCCCTGCCCGCAGTGCGGTGATACGGCGACGCGCGTGCCCGAGGTCATCGACTGCTGGTACGACTCCGGCGCGATGCCCTTCGCCCAGTTCGGCTACCCGCATCGCGGTCAGGAGGAGTTCGCCGCGCGCTACCCCGCCGATTACATCTGCGAGGCGATCGACCAGACCCGCGGCTGGTTCTACACGCTCATGGCGGTCGGCACGCTCGTCTTCGACCAGTCGTCGTACAAGAACGTCGTGTGCCTCGGCCACATCCTCGATGAGGACGGCCGCAAGATGAGCAAGCATCTCGGCAATGTGCTCGAGCCGATCCCGCTCATGGACGAGCACGGTGCCGACGCCGTGCGCTGGTTCATGCTCGCGTCCGGCTCCCCGTGGCAGGCCCGCCGCGTCGGCCATGCCGCGATCGGCGAGGTCGTGCGCAAGGTGCTCCTCACCTACTGGAACACCGCCGCCTTCCTCTCCCTCTATGCGCGCGCAGCCCAGTGGTCACCGGGCCAGTCCGACGCTCCCCCGATCGCCGAGCGCCCCGCCCTGGACCGCTGGGTGCTCAGCGAGGCGCACCGACTCTCCCGCGAGGTCGACGCCGCCCTGGAGGTCTTCGACACCCAGCGCGCGGGACGCCTCATCGCGTCCTTCGTCGACGATCTCTCCAACTGGTACGTCCGCCGCACGCGCCGCCGCTTCTGGGACGGCGATCCGGCCGCCCTCGCCACACTCGACGAAGCCCTGCGCACCGTCACCCTCGTCATGGCACCGTTCACGCCTTTCGTCACCGAGCGTGTGTGGCAGGACATGGTGCGCTCGGTCGATCCCGATGCACCGCCGAGCGTGCACATGGCCACCTGGCCCGCTGCGGATGACGCCGTCATCGACGACACCCTGGCAGCGCAGGTCGCGCTCGTACGCCGCGTCGTCGAGCTCGGCCGTGCAGCGCGCGCCGCATCCAGCGTGCGCACCCGTCAGCCATTGGCGCGTGCACTCGTGTCCGCGCCCGGCTGGTCCGCACTCCCCGCCGAGCTCGTTGCCGAGGTGGCGAGCGAGCTCAATGTCCTCGACATGGCCAGCCTGTCGGCGACCGAGGGCGACCTCGTCGATGTCACCGCCAAGGCCAACTTCCGCGCCCTCGGCAAGCGCTTCGGCAAGCAGGTGCAGGAGGTGGCCGCCGCCATCGCCGCCGCGGACGCCGCTGCCCTCGCCTCGGGACTGCGGGCGGGGACGGCGCAGATCGAGGTGCCCGGCATCGGCATGGTCGACCTCGCGGAGGAGGACGTCGTCGTCACGGAGACCCCGCGCGAGGGCTGGTCGGTCGCGAGCGGCGAGGGCGAGACCGTCGCGCTCGACCTCGAGCTCACCGACGCGTTGCGCCGACTCGGCACCGCGCGCGAGGCGGTGCGCCTCATCCAGGAGGCGCGCAAGGCCGCGGGGCTCGACATCTCCGACCGCATCTCCCTGCGCTGGCAGGCCAGCGATCCGGCCGTCGCCGAGGCGCTGCGCGAGCACGGCGACATGATCGCGGGCGAGGTGCTCGCCACCTCGTACGCCGAGGGTCCCGCCGAGGCAGGCGATCACACGGACTCCGACCCCGACCTCGGTCTCGCCTTCGGACTGCACCGGGCCTAGTCGTTCGCCACCGATACCCGCCATGCCCGCCGTCGACGTCCCCAACATCGCCGCCAACACCCCTCTGTGGCTGGCGCTGCTCACCACCTTCATCGCTGCGATCTCGGGCGCGATCCTCGGCCGGAAGCCCGGTCGCGTGGCCTACGACATCGTCGGGGTCACCGTCTTCGCGTTCGTGCTCGGTCTCGGCGGCGGTATCACCCGCGACCTGCTCCTGGGTAATCTGCCCCCGCTCGCTCTGCGGTCACCGTGGTACGTCGTCACGGTGCTCGGTGCCGTCGTCACGGTGCTCATCGTCGGCCGATGGATTCCCGTGGACGGCTGGACCTTCGTGCTGCTCGATGCGCTCGCCCTCGGGCTCTATGCCGTGATCGCGGCGCAGATGGCCGTGGAATTCGGCCTGCCGGACATCGGGGCGATCACGGTCGGATTCCTCGCCGCGGTCACCGGCGGCGTGCTGGTCTCCCTGCTCCGGGAGGAGACTCCGCAGATCCTGCTGCCCAGTCAGCCCTATGCGCTCCTCGCGGTGATCGGCGCGACGATCTACGTGCTCCTCGACGCCTACAGCGGCGGGGTCGCGGCATTCGCGTGCCTCGCCTCCGTCATCGCGCTGAGGTTCATCACCCTCAAGTGGAACCTGCGCACACGGAGTGTGCGGCCCTTGCCGGACGCGAAGCCCGACGCGAGCGATACCGAGGGCTAGGCGGTCGCCTTGGGCTCCACGGACGCCACCTTGTCCAGCTCGGCGAGCTGACCGGAGATGGTGTCGCGGAGCTTGGCGCGGTAGTTGCGCTCGAAGGTCCGCAGATCGTTGACCTTGATCTCCAGGGCCTCGCGCTGCTCGTCGAGCTTGCTCGTCTCCTGACTCACCTGCTCGCGCGCCTTCGCGAGCAGGGTGTCGGCCTCGGCCTTGGCCGCAGCGACGGTCTCGTCCGCGGTGCGCTGCGCTGCCTCGAGCATGGCGAGCGCACGCGCGGGCGCATCCCCGTTGGATGACGGAGCGGCCGGCGCGGGCGTAGCGGGCGCGGGCGCAGCGGCGGGAGCGGCCATGGCGGCGGCCGCAGCAGCAGCGGGTGCCGCGGCGGGAGCGACCGTGTTGGCCGTCGCCATCCGGCGGGCCTCGGTGAGCTTGGTCTCCGCGGTCTTCTCGCGCTCAGCCGCCTCGGCGAGCTTGCGGTCTGCCTCGGCCGCCTTCTTCTCGGCATCGGCGAGCTTGGCCTGCGCTTCGGTGAGCTTCGCCTGCGCGTCGGCGGCCTTCTTGTCGGCTTCGTCGATCTTCTTCTGCGCCTCGGCGAGCTTCTTCTCGGCGTCCGACGACGTCACCGGGGCCGCAGGCTTGGTGGCGAGCTGAGCGCGCAGGTCGTCGTTCTCGACCATGAGGCTGCCGAGCGCGGACTCGACCTCGTCGAGGAAGGAGTCCACCTCGTCCATGTCGTAGCCCGTGCGCATCTTCACGGTGTTGAACTGCTTCTCGCGGACCTGCTGCGGCGTGAGGGTCACGGTGTCTCCCGGGGAATGCGTGGACTACAGGGCAAGTGCGACGTTGATGAGGATCTGTACGGCGATGATGAGGATGAGGAAGGCGAGGTCGAACTGGACGCCACCGAGTCGCAGTGGCGGGATGATCTTGCGGAGCACGCGCAGGGGCGGATCGGTGACGGTGTAGATGGCCTCCGCGATGACGAGGAGCGGTCCGCGCGGCTGCCAGGACCGCGCGAAGATCTGCACGAAGTCGAGGATGAGCCGGCCGATGAGGACAAGCCAGTAGAGCCACAGGAAGGTGGCGAGCACTTGCCCGACCAGCGCCACCTACCTAGCTCCTTTCGACTGACACGCACCCGCGTATCAACTCTGGTTGAAGAAACCGGTCTGCGCGAGTTGGGCGCGCGCCTCGGCGCCCACTTCGACGTTGGCCGGAGACAGCAGGAAGACCTTGTTGGTCACACGCTCGATCGTGCCGTGCAGTCCGAAGACCAGGCCGGCCGCGAAGTCGACGATGCGCTTGGCATCGGTGTCATCCATCTCGGTGAGGTTCATGATCACGGGCACACCCTCGCGGTACTCCTCGCCGATGCGGCGGGCGTCGTTGTAGGTGTGCGGATGGATCGTGGTGATGCGAGCCAGGTCGGTGGCCGGTGCAGGTGTCGCCCGAGTGACGGTGCTCGGCATGGGCGAGACGTTGCTGGACTCGTCGCGGTAGAGGCGGCGGGGCTCGCGGGGGTCGACAACGGTCACGGTGCGCGGCTCGGGGCGCTCGGGCGGACGCGGGGTGCGCTCGCGCTCCGAGGAGCGGCTGCGCCGCGCGGGGGCGGGCTCGTCGTCGTACTCCCACTCGTCTTCCTCGAAGTACGACTCATGGCGGTCCTGGTCGTCCTCCACGAGGCCGAGGTAGACCGCCATCTTGCGCATCGCGCCCGCCATGGCACTCCCCATTCTCGCCTCCGTGGTCGCGGCGGCGTCCCCTTAAGTTAGCCGAGGGGAGGCCTCGTCCCCAGGACCGCGCTCCCCACGCGCAGGTGTGTCGCGCCGGCGCTCACCGCTTCCTCCAGGTCCTCCGACATCCCGGCGGACAGAAGGGTTGCCGCGGGGTGCGCTCGACGCAGGTCCGCCGCGATCGCCGCCAGTCGGTCGAAGGCGGTCGCGGAGGCGGCCCGCTGGTCGCGGGGATCGAGCGGAGCGACACCCATGACACCCCGCAGGTCGAGGTGATCGGCCGCGGCTACGGCATCGGCGAGGGCCGCGACGTCGTCGGGGCGAGCCCCTCCCCGCCCTTCCGATCCCTCGCTGAGATCGACCTCGATGAGGCAGCCGACCCGTCGTCCGGCCTTGGCGGCCCCCTTGTCGAGCGCGGTCACGAGCGAGGCACGGTCGACGGAGTGCACCAGGTCGGCGTAGCGCGCGACCGAGTTGGCCTTGTTGGACTGCAGCTGGCCGACGAAGTGCCACCGCAATCCGAGGTCCGAGGTCTCCGCGGCCTTCGGTGCGGCCTCCTGATCGCGGTTCTCGCCGAAGTCGCGCACACCCAGACCGGCGAGTCGGCGCACATCGTCGGCGGGCCAGGTCTTGCTCACGACGATGAGCGTGATGTCGGCGGGTTCGCGGCCCGCCGCCGCACATGCAGCGTCGATGCGCTGCTGCACCTGCGCGAGCTGCGCAGCGAGTTGCTCGGTGCGCGCATCGGTCACGGCAACTCCCGCAGCACGATCGCGCCCGCCTGCCGGCCCGTGACCTGGTCACGGCGGTAGGAGTAGAGGTCCGGGTCCTCGAAGGTGCACCCTCCGACGAGCTCACCGGTGATGCCATGGCGGGCGAGCTGGGCGAGTACGCCGGCCCGCACATCAACCGCCGGAGTGCCGATACGCGTCTGCGCGTAGGCCTCGGGGACGACGGCGGCGATCTCCGACCGCACCTCGTCACTCACCTCGTAGCAGCCGGGGCAGATCGCCGGGCCCACCCACGCCAGGACCGGCCCGGGCGCGGCCATCTCCTCGATCGTCGCCCCCACGACGTCGGCGACCACGCCGCGCCAACCCGCGTGCACGGCAGCCACCTGGCCGCCCACGAGGTCGGCGAGCAGGACCGGCACGCAGTCGGCGGTCTGGACCGCCACGGGCAGGCCGACGACCTCGGTCACGACGGCATCGGCAGCGGGGGGCTGCGCCGCGGGCGCCGCCAGACGCACCACGTCGCGGCCGTGCACCTGGTGCACGAGGGCGAGTGCATCCGCACCGAGGGAGCCGGCAATCAGCGCGCGATTGGACGCGACGGCTGCGGGGTCATCGCCGACAGATCCACCGACGTTGAGCGAGGCGAAGTCGCCGACGCTCGCACCACCGAGGCGATCGGTGAAGATCCACTCCGCGGCGAAGGCACCACCACGATCGGTCGGGGCGCCCTCGGCGCGGCCGCGGGCGACGACGGCCACGGCCTACTTGAGGAAGTCGGGCACGTCGAGATCGTCGCCGGTGTCGTCGAAGACGATGGTGCGCGGCGGCTCGACGGGACGCTTGGGGGGCTCCGGCGGAGTCACGGGGATCTCGGCGCTGTCGCCCTTGCCCTGCTTCGCGGCGACGGCCGCGGCGAGCGGTGTCTCCTCCGCGATCTTCTTGGTCACCGGCTGCGCGCGACGCGCGGGCGGCGTACCACCGTCGAAGCCCGCGGCGATGACGGTGACGCGCACCTCGTCGCCGAGGGTGTCGTCGATGACGGCGCCGAAGATGATGTTGGCATCGGGGTGCGCAGCGTCGGAGACCATGCGCGCGGCCTCGTTGATCTCGAAGAGACCGAGGTCGGAACCTCCGGATACGGAGAGCAGCACGCCGTGGGCGCCCTCGATGCTGGCCTCGAGCAGCGGGCTGGAGATCGCCGCGGTGGCCGCCTCGACGGCGCGGTCCTCCCCGCGGGCCGAGCCGATGCCCATGAGGGCCGAGCCGGCGCCCTGCATGACCGACTTCACGTCCGCGAAGTCGAGGTTGATGAGGCCCGGCGTCGTGATGAGGTCGGTGATCCCGGAGACGCCCTGGAGCAGCACGTGGTCGGCCTGGCGGAAGGCATCGATCACGCTGATGTTGCGGTCGGTGAGCGACAGCAGGCGGTCGTTGGGGATGACGATGAGGGTGTCGACCTCGGCGCGGAGGTTGTCGACGCCGTTCTCGGCCTGCGACTGACGACGACGTCCCTCGAAGCCGAAGGGTCGCGTGACGACGCCGATGGTGAGCGCGCCGAGCGACTTGGCGATGCGCGCGACGACGGGCGCGCCACCCGTGCCTGTGCCGCCACCCTCGCCCGCGGTGACGAAGACCATGTCGGCCCCGCGGAGGACCTCCTCGATCTCCTGCGCGTGATCCTCGGCCGCCTGGCGTCCGACCTCGGGGTCGGCTCCGGCACCGAGTCCGCGGGTGAGTTCGCGGCCGATGTCGAGCTTGACGTCGGCATCGCTCATGAGCAGCGCCTGGGCGTCGGTGTTGATGGCGACGAACTCGACGCCCTTGAGGCCGACGTCGATCATGCGGTTCACGGCGTTGACGCCGCCGCCGCCGATTCCGACGACCTTGATCACGGCGAGGTAGTTCTGCGGTGCAGCCACGGGAGCATCCCTTCGATCCGACTCTCGAGCGTCCTCGCGAGCCGTGCGCGCTGGCACGCGTAGATCTCAACTTCAAGTCGAGGATGAGATCCAAGTTCCGGTGCCTCTGGCCTCGAGGTTAGGGGTCAACTTCACGTCGAGCAAGAAGCCACGCCTGTCACACCTCTCACAACCCTGGGTACATCTCCTAGCCCGAGTGGTCAGTTGTCAGGGGTACGCCGCGGCTCCCGGCGAACTCCGGTCGAAAAGTGCCACCGCACGGCAGATTCCGACCGAAGTTCACCCGGGATCTGGCCGGCGCCCATCAGGGGTACGCCGCGGTGACCTGCGCGCGCACCTCGGCGGCCAGCGCCATGACGTCGGTCCCGCTGCCCGGCTCCCCGCACACCCGAGCGGCCCAGGGGTCGGCAGCAAGCGCGGGTCCGGTGACCTCGCCCGGGATGCGCTCGGGGTCCGCATGCGACAGGCCGAGATGCTCACGCACCGTCCAGCCCCGCGCACGCAGCTCGGCGACGGTCGCACCCTGCCGATTGCACCGCGACGGCCGGCAGGAGTGCACCCACGCCCGCGCACGCACATCGGCGTCGAGGGCGGCCAGGGCGCCGCTGAGCAGACCGCCCACCGTGTCGACGGGGTCGAGGAGCACCAGACCCGCGACACTGCCCGGCACCCGGGCCTCGAGGCATGCCGCGGCGTGCCCGACGACCGCGCCACCCGCGGAGTGGCCGACGAGGGTCCACGACGGCGGCGCACCGTCACCCACTCCCCTCGCCTGGGGCAGTCCTCCCTCGACAGCGCGCGCGAGTGTCACCGACGCCGCGGTGAGCCAGGTGCGGTCATGCATCGACCGACGTGGCCGCCACCATGCGATGTCGGGGCGTACCACGGTGACGCCGTCGCGAGCGAGCAACTGAGCGAGACCGGCCAGCGCCGACGCGCGTCGGGCGAATCCGTGCTGCACCCATGCCCATCCGCGCGGTTCACCGACCGCCGCGGTCCACGTCGTGCGCAGACGACCACCGAGCGGTACGTCGAGATCGAGCACCAGGTCAGCTGCCAGGTCGCGGGTCGGCACTCCCCTAGCCTCCCGCACGCCATGGCCGGCGTGAGCGAGGCCACGTGCCCGGGGGCCCGGGATGCGCAGCGAGTCCGGACCCGGCAGAGTGAGCGCACCAGGCCGATCTCGGGAGGTCACATGGGTCTGGCAGGGGCGGAGATCCGCCGTGCCAAGTTGCGTTTCGGCCTGCTCACCGGGGCCGTCTCACTGCTCATCTTCCTCGTCCTCCTGCTCTCCACCCTCTCGGCGGCACTCGTGGGCGCCCTCGTGGGCGCACTGGAGGGGCTGCGCGCCGACGGGCTGGTCTACGCCGACTTCGCGCGCGACAACATCGCCGCGAGCCGCATGGACCCGCAGGTCACCGCGGCTGTTGCTGCGATCGACGGCGTGACCGCGGCCGCACCCGTCGCGACCTTCACGACCGCCGCGGTCATCGATGGCGCGCAGGCCGACGTGCAGGTCTTCGGCTTCACCCCCGACGCACCCGGAGCTCCGACGGGCCTCGTCGACGGCGTGCTGCCGACCGCATCCGGCGAGGCCGCGGTCGACGGCGGCGGTGTCGCGATCGGCGACGTCATCACGCTCGACCCGGCAGGCACCGAGCTCACCGTGGTCGGCCTGCTGCGCGGGGCGCAGTTCAATGCCATCCCCACCATCTACACCGGGCCCGACACCTACGACGCGGCCTTCACCGCGACCAATCCGGGCCTGCCCTTCGTGCCGGTCAACGCCGTCGCCTTCGATGCGGCCGACCCCGCGGCCGTTGCCGTCGCGATCGAGCAGGGAGTGCCCGGGGTCAGTGCCTACTCCCGCGACGAGGCGGTCTCGCTCATCCCCGGCATCGAGTCGATCTCGCAGAGCTTCGGCATCCTCGTCGGCCTCACCTTCGTCATCGGCATCGTGGTCATCGGCTTCTTCTTCCTGATCCTCACGGTGCAAAAGCTCAAGCCCTTCACGCTGCTGCGCGCTATCGGCACGAGCACCGGGCGACTGGCGGCGACGGTCGCGATCCAGATCACCCTCGTGGTGCTTCTGGCCTCGGTCATCGCGGTCGGACTCACCCTGCTGGCCGTGCAGGGACTCAACACCGGCCTACCCGTCACCATCGAGCCGAGCCTCATCATCGGCGTGGTGCTGAGCGTGTGGATCTTCTCGCTGCTCGCGGGCCTGCTCAGCATCCGGCGCATCGCGCGCATCGACCCGGCGAGCGCGGTGGGTGCGCGATGAGCGGTCCCGCAGCACTCCTGTCGCGCGGTGAGCTCACGCGCACCAAGGGCCGCTTCGGCGCGGTCGTCGGCGCACTCGCTCTCATCGTCTTCCTCGTCCTCGTCCTCGGCGCGTTGGCCGATGGCCTGTTCTACGGTGCGACGGGGGCGGTGCGCTCCACCAATGCCACGGCCTACGCCTTCTCCGATGACGCGGAGGGATCGCTCATCCGCTCGCGCATGGACGAGTCCGACGTCGCCGCGTTCGCCAGCGCACCGGGCGTCGAAGCCGCCGGGCCCGTCGGGGTACTCCTCACCGGAGGCACCGGCCCGCAGGGTGACATCGACCTCGCCGTCTTCGGCCTCGACCTGGGCGGCCCGGGCACTCCGACGACGCTCGTCGAGGGGCGCATGCCCGGAGCGGGCGAGATCGGCGTCGCCGCCGTCGACACGCGTCTGCAGGACGTCGGCGTCACCCTCGGGTCGCAGGTGGCGGTGGGCGACGTCGCGGTCGAGGTCGTCGGCTTCGTCTCGGACGCGGCGTACCAGCTGCAGCCGACCGTGTGGACCTCCGTGGCCGACTGGCGCGCGATGCGCGATGCGGTGCGGCCGGAGCTGCGTGGACAACCCACCGCGATCAACGCCGTCGCGCTCATCACCGAGCCCGGTGCCGACCTCGGTGCCATCGCCGCCGCGATTCCCGGCACATCCGTGCTCACCGCGGAGGCCGTCGGCCTGGCGATCCCGGGCGTCGAGCAGCAGAGCTCCACGCTCAACTCGATCATCTACACCACGCTCGCCGTGGCCGCCCTGGTCGTCGCGCTCTTCTTCGCCCTGCTCGTGCTCGAGAAGCGCGAGCTCTTCGCCGCTCTCAAGGCACTCGGCACTCCGACGGGAGCGCTGGGCCGGGCGGTGCTCGTACAAGCCGTCGTCGCGTCGATCCTCGGTGTCATCATCGGCGCGATGGTCGCGCGGCTCTTCGGACTCATCATCCCCGCGACGGTGCCCACGCTCTTCCGCACCGACACCCTGATCCAGATCGCCATCTTCACCCTCGTCGCCGGTGTCGTCGGCGCCGCCTTCTCCCTGCGCCGCCTGGCGCGCATCGATCCGGCCACCGCCATCGGAGGAACGCTATGAACGACCCCGTCGCCGCTCGCACCGGTGCGCTCCTGCAGGTGCGCAATGTGAGCAAGGTCTACGGCAGCGGCCACACCGCGGTCACCGCGCTCGACGACGCCACGATGTCGGTAGACCAGGGAGAGTTCGTCGCGCTGCTCGGTCCGTCGGGCTCGGGCAAGACGACCCTTATCTCCATCATCGGCGGCCTGCTCGCCGCCACCTCGGGCACGGTGACGATCGGCGACGTCGATGTCACCTCGCTGTCCAAGCGGGCGCTGACGAAGTTCCGCGCCGAGCGGGTCGGCTTCGTCTTCCAGTCGGCCAACCTCGTGCCCTTCCTCACCGCGCGCGAGAACCTCCTCTACGTCGCCACCCTGGTCAAGACACCCAAGAAGGCCGCGCAGCAGCGCGCCGACCAGCTCCTCGAGGAGCTCGGTCTGGCCGATCGCGCCAAGAACCTCCCCGAGCAGCTCTCCGGGGGCGAGCGTCAGCGCGTCGCCATCGGCCGCGCGCTCATGAACGATCCCGACCTCGTGCTCGTCGACGAGCCCACCGCGGCTCTCGACACCGCGCTCGGTCGCCAGGTCGTGCAACTGCTCCGCCGCGAGATCAAGGACCGCGGCAAGACCGGGATCATGGTGACGCACGACCTGCGCATGGTGGAGTACACCGATCGGGTCTTCGAGATCCTCGACGGTCACCTCACGCACGTCGAGGAGCCCAGCGCCCTCAAGCACTAGCCGCGCAGGATCACGAGCGCAGGGTCAGGTGCGCAGGGTCAGGAACGCGGGGTGTCCGACGTCGCCGGCACGCCGGGTGCGGACACGTCGTAGAACTTCGCGTCGACCTTGAGCAGCACCGTGAGGACCTCGGCCTTGAAGGCTCCCTCCTCGGCGGAACCCCACATGACCTCGGATCCATTGCGCAGCAGGAGGGTCACGTTGTTGCGCGTGGTCGCCTCGATGCCGACCACCCTGCGGCGGATGTCCTCGGGGAGTTCTCGGGCCACCGCGACGGCCGCTCCCACCCCATCGCCCGTGGCGCGCACGATGGGCAGGTCCCCCTCGGTCGCCGGGATGGTGCGGATGACGGCACCGGAGGCGTCCACGACGTCGTAGCCGCCCGCGCTCGCCACGAGCGCGACAGGTGAGCGCCGGGTCACATCGATGACGATCGTGTCCGGCCAGGAGCGGGAGACCGTCGCGGACTCGACCTGGGGCAGCGCGGTGATGCGCTCCTCGATCGCGCCAGTGTCGACGCGCAGCAGCGGTGTGCCGGTCTCGACCGCGGCGACGGTGCCGACCTCGTCCGGAGACAGGGGTCCGGCGACGTCGGCGGCGGAGCTCACCGTGACCTGCACCTGCGTGACGGCCATCCACGGCGAGAACCACAGCAGCCACCCCACGGCGAGGAGGACGGGTACGACGATGATGACGGGGATGAGCCAGCGCTTCACGCACGCTCCCGCAGCATCTCGACGATCTGGGGCGCGAGCATGCCGACGTCGCCTGCGCCCATGGTGAGCACGACGTCGCCGGAGCGCACGCGCTCGACCACGACGCGGGGCACCTGGGCCCACGACGGCTCGAAGTGGACGCGGTCGGCCGGCAGCGGCACGGCGGCGGCGATGACCTCACCGCTCGCACCGGGGATCGGCTGCTCCCCCGCGCTGTAGACCTCGAGCACGATGACGATGTCGGCAAGGCCGAGCGCCTGGCCGAAGTCGCGCGCGAAGACCGACGTGCGCGTGTAGCGGTGGCTTTGGAAGGCGACGACGACGCGACCCTCCCCCGCGACCTCGCGCGCAGCGCGCAGCGTGACCTCCACCTCGGTCGGGTGGTGGGCGTAGTCGTCGTAGACGCGGACTCCCTCGACCTGCCCGCGCAGCTCGAAACGCCGCTGCGTGCCGGTGAAGGCGCCCAGGCCCTCGGCAGCCTCGGCGAGCGAGGCGCCGAGCACGGAGGCGACGGTCCACGCGGCCGCGGCGTTGAGGGCGTTGTGCAGGCCGGGCACCTGGAGCGTCACGGTGCCGCGGCGCACGCCGTGGTCGACGATGCCGAACGACCACCCGCGCTCGCGCGCGACGGGATCGGTGATCCGCACATCGGCGTCCGCGGCCTGGCCGTAGGTGACGACGTGCACGCCCTCGGCCCGCGCCCGCTCGGCGACGCGCCGTGCACCGGGATCGTCCGCGCAGATGACGGCGATGCCATCCACCTCGCGGGTGGCGGCGCAGAAGCGCACGAAGGCGTCCTCGATGCTTGCGAGGTCGGCCCAGTGGTCGAGGTGGTCGGCCTCGACATTGGTGACCACCGCGACCTGCGGCGTGATCGCGAGGAAGGAGCCGTCGGATTCGTCGGCCTCGACGACGAAGTGCGGCCCGGTCCCCCAGTGCGCATTGGTGCCCGAGGACTGCAGTTCGCTTCCGATGGCGAAGGACGGGTCCTCACCGCAGGCCTGCAGCGCGACGGTGACCATCGACGTCGTGGTGGTCTTGCCGTGCGTGCCGGCGATCGCGATCGGCTGGCGTCCGGCCATGACGGCGTTGAGTGCCTCAGCGCGCGTCCACACGGGCAGTCCGCGGCGGCGCGCCTCGACGACCTCGGGATTGGTGGGCGGGATCGCGGTCGAGGCGACGACCACCGAGGCGGGCGGATCCCCGTCCAGGCACTCCACTCCGTGGCCGACATGCACCTGCGCACCGAGGGCGCGCAGCGCCGTGAGTCGTCGGGATTCCTTCGCGTCGCTTCCCGACACGGGCACGCCCTGGGCGAGCATGAGCCGGGCGAGGGCCGACATCCCCGCGCCGCCGATGCCGATGAGGTGCACGCGCGCGACGCCATCGAGCGAGGGGGACATCACCGACCACCCGCTGCCGCGGCACGCACCATGTCGGCGAGGCGATCGGCGCCGTCGCGCACGCCGTGAGTCGACGCCGCCTGACCCATCGCCGCGAGGCGCTCCGGATCGCCCACCAGCGGCAGCACTCGCGCGCGCAGGGCCTCGGGGGTGAAGTCGGCGTCCTCGATGAGCAGGCCACCGCCCGCTGCGACGACGGGCTGGGCATTGAGGCGCTGCTCGCCGTTGCCGATGGGCAGCGGCACGTAGACCGCGGGCAGTCCGACCGCCGCGAGCTCGGCGCAGGTCATCGCACCGGCCCGCGTGATGGCGAGGTCGGCGGCGGCGTAGGCGAGGTCCATGCGGTCGATGTAGGGCAGCGTCACATATGCGACATCGCCGCTACCTACGGGGATCACGCCCGCGGCGCTCTCCCCCACGGCGTGCAGCACCTGCACCCCCGCCGCGCGCAGCTCGGGCGCGGCGCCGGTCACGACCTCGTTGAGGCGCTTCGCTCCGAGCGAGCCGCCGAAGACGAGCAGCGTCGTGCGATCGGGATCCAGGCCGAAGTGCGCCCGGGCCTCCCGCTGCATCCCCGCGCGATCGAGCGCGACGATCGAGGCGCGCAGGGGCATGCCCATGTGCGTTGCGCCGGGGATGGATCCGGCGACAGCCTCGGCGACCCAGGGGGTGAAGCGGGCGCCGAGCTTGTTGGCCATACCGGCGCGGGCATTGGCCTCGTGGATCACCAGAGGCACCTTCGCGGAGCGCGCCGCGAGATACGCGGGTGCGGCGACATAGCCGCCGAAGCCCACGACGACACCGGGCTTCTCCTCCGCGAGGATGCGGCGCATCTGACGTACCGAGCCCGCGATGCGCGGGGCGATGAGGAGCATGTCCTTCGAGGGCTTCCGAGGCATGGGTACGGCGGGCAGCGTGCGCAGGCGCCTACCGCGCTCGGGCACCAGTCGCGCCTCGAGGCCCACGGAGCGTCCGACGAAGACGATCTCGGTGGCGGGATCGGCGGCGGTGAGGGTGTCGGCCAGCGTGAGCGCGGGCTCGATGTGCCCCGCCGTGCCGCCCGCGGCGAGCAGCACCTTCACCGCGGTCATGCCCGGCGGGTCGGCGAAGCCGCCCCTGTCGGGCTGGTCTGCTTCCGCCGGGCGGGCTTGCTCGCTGCCTTGGGGCCGCCGTCGATCACGGTGAGGGAGACGGGCTTCACGGGAGCGCCGCCGGCGGTGGCGCCCGCCCTGCGCGCGAAGGACATGAGCATGCCCAGGGAGATGAGCAGCGGCACGAGCGAGGAGCCACCGTAGGACACCAGCGGGAGCGGTACGCCGGTGATGGGCAGCAGCGACAGCACCGCACCGATGTTGACGACGGCCTGGAAGACGATCCACGTGCCGACGCCGGCGGAGGCCAGGCGCACGAAGGCGTCGTCCGCGGAGTGCACGAGGCGGAAGGCGACGAAGGCGATGACGGCGAAGAGCACGAGCACGGTGAGCGTGCCGATGAGTCCGAGTTCCTCGCCGACGACGGGGAAGATGAAGTCGGTGTGCGCCTCGGGCAGCGAACCCCACTTCTCGCGGCTCGCACCGAGACCGAGTCCCCACCAGCCGCCGGTGCCCAGCGCGAACTGCCCCTGGGTCACCTGCCATCCCTCGCCGAGGCGATCAGCGGAGGGATCGAGCCAGGAGGTGAAGCGGCTCATGCGATACGGCGCGGCCAGGGTGAGCAGCACGATGCCCGCGAGCCCGATCGCCCCCAGCGCGGCGAAGAGCCGCAGGGGCGCACCGGCGGCGAAGAGCACGCCGCAGGCGATGACCGCGAGGATGAGGGTGTTGCCGACATCGCCCTCGAGCAGCACGAGCAGCAGCATCATGGCGGTCACCGGGAGCACGGGCACGAGCAGATGCGACCAGCGGTCGAGCATGGGCTCCTTGCGCGCGAGGATGTCCGCACTCCACAGGATGAGCGCGATCTTGGCGAACTCCGACGGCTGCAGTCGGAAGGGTCCGACGATGTCGATCCAGTTCTTCTGCCCGGACACCTCGACGCCCACGATGAGCACGGCGACGAGGAGCACGAAGGCGACGATGAGCGCGGGCCATGCGATGCGGCGCCAGAAGTTCACCGACAGGCGCGTGCCGATGATCATGAGCACGACACCGATGGCGGCGAAGAGCAACTGACGCTGGGCGAGGGTGTACGCCGATCCGTGGAGCTTGATCGACAGCACCGACGAGGCGCTGAGCACCATGAGCAGGCCCAGGCCGAGCAGGGCGAGGGTCGCACCCACGAGCAGGTAGTACAGCCCCATGGGGTGGTTGAGCAGAGATCGCCGGACGGGGGCCTCGCCGGACGCCTCCCCCGCGGACGCGCGCGTCGTGGGGAGGGTGGAGGCCATAGGGGACAGTGTTCCGGGCGTGACCCGTGGGGCCAGGGAGATTCCTGGGCGTGTCGCCCTTCCGAGCCCCTCGGGAGCAGCCTCGGTGGGCTCTGCGCCTCGGACCTGTCGTTCTGCGCCCCGGATGTGCCACCGGGTGACCGATTCCGGGCGAAGTACGACCGGTGCGAGCCCGCCCGGGCGCACGCGGGACTAGCGTCCCTCCATGATCCGCCGACGGGTTGCCGCGGGGGCGATCGCCGCCCTCGCCTGGGTCTCTGCCGCAGGACTCGCGACCGCGGCGCCGGCGCCGGTCTGGCATCAGCGCGGGATCGACATGGCTCCGCGCCTGCAGTGGAACGCCAACTCCGGCTACTGCGGCGAGACGAGCTTCATCAGTGCGGGCATGCGCTACGGCCAGTACACCTCTCAGTGGACCGCGCGGTCCCTCGCGTCGCCGGGCGTCCCGCAGTGGAAGGCATCCAGCCAGCTCCTCCTCGGCGTCAACGATCTCTCCGCGGCGAAGGCCATGCGCCTGGAGGCGACGCGCTTCGACTCGCGCACCCAGCGCTCGACCGAGCAGTACCTGCGCTGGGTCAAGGGCCGCTTCCTGCGCGGCGATGTCGTCATCATGGGCGTCTACAACAACGTCACGACCCTGGGCGAGACGCCGCCGGGCGACAACGAGTACGACCACATCGTGCCCATGATGGGTATCGGATCCACCACGTCGCTGCGGACCGGCAGGGACCGCTACTACCCCAGCGACGCCATCACGATCAGCGACAACGGTCTCTACAACATCGGGCCGACCTACCCCTACCTCTACACCTACCGCTTCTCGGACTTCCCGATGTCACGCCAGGAAGCCAACCGTCCCGGGGGTGCGCTCTACTCCCTGCGATCCCGGCCCGCCAACTACGCCACCGCGGTCTCGGGAATCCTCGACGTCGACCGCGTGACGATCCCGGTGCGCCTGACCTCGGACATCAACGGCGAGGGCGAGTGGAACGTCGCCGTCGGCAAGCGTCCGCCCGCACCGATTTCCATGACGCTCACCGCGCAGCTGACGATCCCGGACGACGGCGTCGCCTACAACCTCTACCTGTACGACGACTTCGCCGATGTCCCCGCGGCGGGCTTCAATGCGTCCGCGAGCAAGGCCATCCAGTCCGGGCAGATCCCCGCGGGCTCCGGGCCGGTCTGGACGCTGACCATCGACGCGATGTCCGACCAGACGCGGATCTTCCGCGCGGTGCCCGTCACCGCCCCGTAGTGGGAGCGGCGACGGGCATCCCCTGACCTAGTTCGCCGGTCGCGTGAGCGTGAGCGGGATGACGGTGCCGTCGGACCGCACGAGCCGTGCCGTGAGGTTGCGGAAGTTGCCGGTCCACGTGGCCGTCTGGGCCACGATCCGGTCCCCGGTCCGCATCCGCACGACCTGGCTGGTCCCGAACTCCGCCCGCGCCACGGTGCCGCTCGGATCCGTGCGCGTGAAGACGCCCTTCACCCGCTCGCCGCCGAGCACGCTCGACGTGAGCACGAAGTTGCCGCGGTTCAACGATGTGGAGAAGGACACGACACCCTGAGCGGGACGCGGCCCGACCCTCTCGACGTCCACGTTGAGATCCGACTTCCCCGTGTCCAGGCTGGTGGTCACCGCCGGTATGCCGCGCGACGACTGATCGACGGTGAAGGTCGAGGTCGCTGTGTTGACGACCATGATCGCGCGCTGACCGGCAGGGACATGCGCCTGGGTGGAGAAACCGCGAGCCTCGGGGAAGGCCATGAGGGGGAACGTCGCGCTCGTGGTGCCGGCCCTGTTGTCCATGATGAGCTTGAAGGGCACATCCGTGGGCACGATCCAACTCGGCAGGTCGCCCTCGGCGGGGTTGGTGGCGGGGATCTCCTTGACGCCGGGGATGGGCTGGTCATCCATGCCGACGATCGAGAACGTCATGGCATTGGGGCCGATGGCGCCGGGCAGCCAGACGTAGGTCTGGCCATCAGCAGTCTCCTCGCACGCGGCGCAGGGGATGACCTCCTTGACCGTCTCGACGGGCACGAGCTGGAGGTTCTTGCTCGTCGCGGTGCCCCTCGCGATGACCGGGCCCTGACCCGGCTGGGTCATGACGAGGTACTCCCACGTGTTGGCGACCGTGTCGACGCGGAAGGCGCGCTCGCGCAGCGGGTAGTTGTTGTCGTAGACGACGATGTCGTACTTCCCCGCGCCCTTGTCGCGCACGGCGATCGGCGTGATCGCGTGGCCGCCACCGGGGAAGAAGAAGGTGAGGATGTACGGCGCCGAGCCGTCGACCAGGTCCTTCTTGAGCAGGTCGATGGCCTCCTTGCTCGTCACGGTGTACTCGGCGCGCTTCACCTCGTCGGTGAGCCAGACCATCTGCTTGCTCCAGTCGAGCTTGATCTGACGCCCCACCTGGGTGTCGAGGCGCATGCCCCAGGTCGCGGCGCTGCCGGTGAAGGTCGACGGATCGATGGTCTGGTTGAAGACCTGCGACGCAAGGGCCGCCATGCCGTAGCAGTGACCCCCGAGCATCTGGAACTGCAGCATCGCCGCCGTCAGCGATGCGATCGGGTTGGGGATGCACTGGCCATCGACCACTGATGTGCAGCCGATGTCGGCACCGAAGAGCGTGATGAGGTCGTTGTTCGTGAAGGAGCCGGTGTTGAGGTCCATGGGGTAGCCCAGGAAGGAATTGGCTCCCGCGCCCAGACCCCAGTTGAAGAAGGAGAAGGAGTCGCGCCACACCTCGAAGCCGCTGTCGGCCACGACGGTGCCCGAGGGGGCCCAATCGGCGGGCGTCGGGCCCATGAGCTCGGCCCACACGCCCGGGTCCACATCCGGCGGTGTCGGCGGGAGGGTGGTCGCGGACGCCAGACCGATCCCCGTCGTGCACACGATCGCAGCGGCCGCCGCCGC
>JBJOJS010000013.1:0-2840 GCA_046046455.1 Actinomycetota bacterium
CCGGCGAGACCCTCCCGCCTGCGGTGCTCGAGGAGTTGCGCTCCTACGACGCCATCCTGCTCGGCGCGATCGGCGATCCCACGGTGCCGCCGGGTGTGCTCGAGCGCGGCGTGCTGCTGCCGCTGCGCTTCGAGCTTGACCATCACGTCAACTACCGCCCGGTCAAGCTCTACCCCGGGGTCACCGGGCCGCTCGCCGGCAAGGGTCCGGATGAGATCGACTTCGTCGTCTACCGCGAGGGCACCGAGGGCCCGTACGTCGGCGCCGGCGGTGTGCTGCGCCGCGGCACGCCGCAGGAGGTCGCGACCGAGGAGAGCATCAACACGGCGTACGGCGCGGAGCGCATCATCCGCGAGGCCTTCAACCGCGCGATGAAGCGGCGCAAGCACGTCACCCTCGTGCACAAGACCAACGTGCTCACCAATGCCGGCAGCCTGTGGAAGCGCACGTTCGATCGCGTGGCGGCTGAGTACCCGGATGTGAAGACCGACTACCAGCACGTGGACGCGGCGGCGATGTTCTTCATCACCCAGCCTGAGCGCTTCGACGTCGTCGTCACCGACAACCTGTTCGGCGACATCCTCACCGACATCGGCGCGGCTATCGGCGGGGGCATCGGCCTGGCGGCGAGCGGCAACCTCGATCCGAGCCGCAGCAACCCGAGCATGTTCGAGCCGGTCCACGGCTCCGCTCCCGACATCGCCGGCCAGGGCAAGGCTGATCCGACCGCCACCGTGATGAGCCTGGCGCTCCTGCTCGACTTCGTCGGCGAGGAGGCCAAGGCCGCTCGCGTCGAGGCCGCGGTTGAGGCCGACCTCGCCTCACGCGGTGATGCGGTGCGCTCGACGAGCCAGATCGGCGACGCCCTCGCGGCGGGCGCTGCAGGCTGAGTAATCTCGCCACATGACGACCTCGGCGCAGACTCCGAATCTGGCGGACACGCACCTGTGGCCGATCACGGCCGTAGCGCACCCGTCGCCGACGTCCGCTGAGCGTCGCGCCGAGATCCTGGCGAGCCCGGGCTTCGGCCAGCACTACACCGACCACATGGTGCGCGCGACGTGGACCGCCGACGAAGGCTGGCATGACGCCGAGCTCGTGCCCTACCAGCCGCTCACCTTCGATCCGGCGACCAACTTCCTGCACTACGGCCAGGCGATCTTCGAGGGCATGAAGGCCTACCGCCACGCCGACGGGTCGATCTGGCTCTACCGCCCGCTCAAGAACGCCACGCGCTTCAACAACTCCGCACGGCGCCTCGCGATGGCCGAGGTGCCCGAGGAGCTCTTCATCGGCGCGATCGCGGCACTCGTGAGCGCTGATCGTGAGTGGGTGCCGAGCGGGGGAGAGACCTCGCTCTACCTGCGCCCCTTTATGCTCGGCACGGAGATCGGGCTCGGTGTGCGTCCGTCCAGCACGTACCAGTTCCTCCTGATCGCCTCGCCTGCCGGCGCGTACTTCTCCAAGGGCGTCCACCCGGTGAGCGTGTGGCTGTCCGATGACTATGTCCGCGCCGCCCCTGGTGGCACTGGTGAGGCCAAGTGCGCGGGCAACTACGCCGCGTCGCTGGTCGCCCAGGCAGAGGCCGCGCAGCACGGCTGCGACCAGGTCGTCTGGCTCGATGCCGCCGAGCACCGGTGGATCGAGGAGATGGGCGGCATGAACCTCTACTTCGTCTACGGCTCCGGCGACCAGGCGCGCATCATGACGCCCTCGCTCACTGGCGCGCTCCTGCCCGGCGTGACGCGCGACTCGCTCCTCACGGTTGCCCAGGACCTCGGCATCAAGGCCGAGGAGGGACGCATCAGCGTCGAGGAGTGGAAGGCCGGCTGCGCTTCGGGCGAGATCACCGAGGTCTTCGCGTGCGGCACGGCCGCCGTCGTCACTCCGGTCGGCGAGGTCAAGTCGCGCATGGGCAACTGGACCGTGGGCAATGGTGGTGCGGGTGACGTCACCATGCGCCTGCGTCAGGCGCTGCTCGATATCCAGACCGGTGCCGTGCCCGATAAGCACGCTTGGATGCACAAGATCATCGACGCCTGAGTCTTGCCCTTACGCGGTGAGGACGCTGATCGGCCGCGACACCATGATGACCGCGGAGCCATCCGACTCCTCTGACACATCAATCCGCACGTCAGTCGTGGCGAGGTGCTGAATCGCTGCGTAGCGATTCGATGACGTTTCCGAGCCGACTATCTCGAGCGACAGGTAGTCGTGGGAACCGTCGCTGAGCGTGCGGACCACTACATGATCGGCACCGGGAATGAGGTCTTCGAGTGCGCGAACGACCCCCTGATCGAGTGAAGCCCGATCGGAGCCGGAGACCAGCGTGCCAACCTGTGCGGGGATTCCAAGGCTGAAGGCCGAGTTGACGAGCCGCGCGGCGATTCGGGCGAACTCGCCTGCATTCACCGGGTCGACCTGGATCGTCGCGCGGATGAGTCCTTCGAGACAGCCAACCTTCCGGCGTGTGCCCTCATCCAGGGCGGCGCCGTCAGCGATGCGCCCGACAAGGTCCTCCGCCTGGGCGACGCATGCGGCGAGATGCTGGTCGATAACGCGCGCCGAGTTCGCACGCAGCCCTTCCCGCAGGATCGCCTCGCGTTCAAGGGCAAGGGCGGCTTGTGAGCGTTGATATCGGCGTGTGCCGATGCCCGCGACGATGATGACGACGGGGACGATGATGAGGCAGTTCACAAGTGCCACACCGATCGCTACAGAGCTCGCACCTTCCTCCACCTGAGCCACGGCGAGCACGCCGATTGCCCATAACCCAAGGCCACCCGCCCACTGCCACCAACGCGACCACACTCCCGCAGCTATGAGTGCGTAACCGGCAG
>JBJOJS010000025.1:0-4838 GCA_046046455.1 Actinomycetota bacterium
CGCACGCCCAGCAGGGCACGGCCCGACGTCACCCTGGCCAGGACCTCGCGGTCGATCGGGATCGTGGTCCCCGCGAGCGACACTCCCCCGTCGACGACGTCGACCTCGACGAGGTTCATGCTCGGCGAGCCGATGAAGGACGCGACGAAGGCATTGACCGGGCGGTCGTAGACCGCGGCCGGGGAATCGACCTGCTGGATCTCACCGTCCTTGAGGATCGCGACACGGTCACCCAGGGTCATCGCCTCAACCTGGTCGTGCGTGACATAGACCATCGTCGTGCCGAGCCTGCGCTGCAACGTCGCGATCTGAGCGCGCGTCTGCACGCGGAGCTTGGCGTCAAGATTGCTCAGGGGCTCATCCATGAGGAAGACCTGGGGCTCGCGCACGATCGCGCGGCCCATCGCGACGCGCTGGCGCTGACCGCCCGACAGCGCGCCCGGCTTGCGGTCGAGATAGGGCTCGAGGTCGAGCAGGCGCGCGGCCTCCGCCACGCGCGCCGTGATCTCGTCCTTGGACACTTTGGCGATCTTGAGCGCGAAGCCCATGTTCTGCGCCACGGTCATCTGCGGGTAGAGGGCGTAGTTCTGGAAGACCATGGCGACATCGCGGTCCTTGGCCGGCACCCGGGTGACATCGCGGTCGCCGATGAGGATGCGACCTGCTGAGACACCCTCGAGTCCGGCGAGCGCACGCAGGAAGGTGGACTTGCCGCAGCCGGACGGGCCCACGAGGACCAGGAGCTCGCCCTCGGGCACCTCCAGGCTGACCTCGCGAAGGGCCGGTGCGGACATGCCCGGGTAGGTCACGCTCACACCGTCGAACACCACGCGCTCGCTCATCGTGCTGGTCTCCTCGATCCTCTGCTTCTCGATCCTGCGCGCCTAGCGGCTCGTGTCGTGCTTACGGCGTTCGTCCATGACGAACTCCATCTCGTGCGTGTAGTCCGGCTCGGGAAAGTCGCTGGTGATCTCGATCGCGCGGCCTTCCTCGGCGGAGCGCATCGCGGCCAGCATGACCTCGAGCACGTGGTAGGCCTGCTCGGGGCGAGTCACGGACGGCACACCGCGCTCGATGCACGAGATCAGGTGGGCGACGCCGTCGGTCCACGGCCAGTCCGGCGCGGTCTCCTCGTGGATCTCCCAGCAGCCCGCGTCGTTGCGCCACACCTCGAAGCCTCGCGGTGCCCAGTCATCGCCGAGCATGTCCATGCTGCCCTCGAGGCCGTAGAGCTCAACGGCCGGTGCGCGGCCGTACTTCTGGATGGTGAAGCCGGTCGTCACCGAGCCATAGACCTCGTTGCCGAAGTCCAGGAGCACCTGGGCATTGTCGTCGGCCGTGACCGTCATGGGCTCGCCGTTGACCATGCGCTCCTTGATCGCCGTGCCGACGAGTGCGGTCACGCGCCGCACCGGGCCGAGGAAGCCGCACAGGGTGGTGACGTTGTAGACACCGAGGTCGAAGAGCGATCCGCCACCCGGCTGGTAGAACCACTCCCCCCACCACGGGCCCGACCATCCGTAGAGGGCGCGAGCGAGCTTGACATCACCGATCTCCCCCGCTCGCAGACGGCGATGCATCTCGCGATAGGTCGGCGACAGCAGCACATGCGGTGCGCACACCATGATCCGATCCGACTCCTGGCTCAGGCGCACGAGCTCGGCGGCCTGAACGAGTGAGGTCGCCATCGGCTTCTCGATGAGCACGTGCTTGCCCGCGGAGTACGCCGCGATACCCAGGTCGCCGTGCTCGTTCATGCTGGTCAGGACCAGGACGGCGTCGACCTCGGGATCGGCGATCACCGCATCGGCGCTGGCGACCAGGCGGACGCCCGGGAAGAGGTCGCCCGCGACCACTCCGCGCTCACGCTGGGGGTCGTAGGCGCACACCACCTGAGCGCGGCCGGACCGGACAATCGGGTCGAGGACCGCGGCGTAGCGCTCGAAGACTCGGCCGAGGCCGATGACACCGAGGCGGACGGGCTGGGACACGAGTGAAACTCCTATTCCTTGATCGAACCGGCCAGGATCCCCCGGGTGAAACTGCGCTGCAGGAGGATGAACACGATGACGACGGGGATGATCGTGATGATCGATGCCGCGCCGAGGTAGGCGAAGTCGGTGCGCCGAGCCCCCTCGAAGGTGACGAGTGCCATGGGGGCCGTCTGCAGATCGGAACCCGACAGCATGACGAGAGGAAGCAGGAAGTCGTTCCAGTTCCACACGAAGAAGAGCACCGCAAGGGTGAGCATCTGCGGGCGGGCCAGCGGCACGAGCACCCTCGTGAGGGTCTGCCAGGAGTTGGCGCCGTCGATCCAGGCGGCCTCGACGAGCGATCGGGCCGACTGGACGAAGAATGCCCGCATCCAGAAGGCGCCGAAGGCAACCGAGAATCCGATCTGCGGCAGGATCACCGACCAGTAGTTGTTGTCGAGGTTGAAGCGCCGCATATCGAGGAAGAGAGGCACGATCATCGACTCCAACGGCATGAGGATGCCCAGGATGAGGAGCGCGAAGATCGCCGAGCGGCCGGGGAAGTCCATGAGCGCGAAGGCGTAGCCCGCCGGCACGCTGAGGATCACCGACACCACGACGACGACGAGCGTGATGATGAAGCTCGTGCGGATGGCCGGGCCGAAGTCGCCCTTCTCCCAGACGTCGGCGAAATTGCCGAAGTTGGTGGCATTGGCGATGTCGAGATTGATGCCGATCTGCCCGGGCTCCCCAAGGGCCAGGATGACCACGCCGAGCAGCGGACCGAGGGAGACAAGCGCGGCCAGGCTGAGCAGGACGTAGCCGAGGATGACGTCGCGGCGGGCGATCACGAGGAGCTCCGAGCCATGCGCGTGATGAGCAGGTTGACACCGACGATGGCGAGGATGAGCACGGTGCCCATGGCTGCTGCCGCGCCGATCTGCGCGACCTTGAATGCCTGCTGGTAGACGAGGTAGCTCGGGACGACGGTCGCATTGCCCGGGCCGCCCGAGGTCATCACGTAGATGATGTCGAAGTTGCGCAGAGCCGCCGTGGTAGTGAGGACCAGCGCAACGACGATCTCGTAGCGCAGCCCGGGGAGCGTGACGGCGCGGAACTCGGTCCACAGGCCGCCACCGTCCAGGCGCACCGCCTCGTAGAGCTCGAGCGGGATCTTCTGCGCTCCGGCGAGCAGCAGGGCGAGGGCAAGGCCGAACATCACCCAGGTGCCGACCAGGCCGACGCTGGGAAGCGCCCAGGTGAAGTCACCGAGCCACGGGGTCGCGAGTGCGCCGAGCCCGATCGCCTCCAGGAAGCTGTTGAGCGGACCGCGCGGCGCGAGGATCCAGCGCCAGATCACGGCGATGGCGGTCGGTGCGATGACGTAGGGAAGGAAGAGCGCCGTGCGGTAGAACGCCACTCCGCGGATGCGACTGCGATGCAGCACGCTGACGAGCAGCAGTCCGATGGCAATGGGGATCAGGGAGTAGAAGACGATCAGCTGCAGTGCGTGGATGAACGCCGATCGGAGCACCGGATTGGTGGCGATGTCGACGTAGTTGGCGACGCCGACGAACTCCATCCGCGTGATGCCGTTGCCCTCGAAGAAGGACAGGTAGATGGAGTGGACGAAAGGCGCGAAGACGAAGGCGGCATAGATGAGTACCGCCGGCAGGATGAAGAAGTAGCCGATACGGCGGGGCTCCCCAGGCGCCCGACTGCGGGGGGACGACGTACGTCGTCCCCCCGCAGCGACGGGGACCGGGGCGAGGCTCACGTGCGCTACGAGCCCGTCCGCTCCGCGGTGAAGGCGCCGTAGTCGGCCTGCAGCGCGTCGACGAACTCCTGCGGGGTGATCTCCCCTGCCATGAGTGCGGTCGAGGACTGCGCAATGGTGTCGTACCAGGTGGGCGTGGCCCAGTCGGGGAATCCGACCGGGGTGCCGTTCTGCATGACGTTCACCCACGAGAGCACGGCGTCGGCAGAGACACCCTTGAGGCCGTTGGCCTCCACGAGTGCGGTCTCGTTGCCCGACACGGTCGCGGGAACCTGGCCCTGCTTGATCCAGATCTCCGAGGCCTCCGGGCTGGTGATGAAGTTGATGTACTCCTTCGCCAGATCAGGATTCTTTGCGTTGGTCGGCACCGACCAGGGCAGGTCACCCGTGGCGATCGCGGCGATCGTCGCCGCGTCACCCAGCGGGAAGGGCACGAGGCGGAACGACTCGGGGGTATCCGACTGGAAGACGTTCCACGAGCCATTCAGTGCGAAGAGCCCCTCGCCGTCGGCGAACATGCCGAGCACCTCGGTGCTGTCGAGTGCCGCCCAGCCCTCGGTGAGGTAGCCGGCCTCCGCCCACTTCTTCATCGTCTCGGCCGCCTGCAGCATCTCCGGGGGAAGCTGCTCGCTCGTGCCGTTGATGACATCGGAGACGGTCTGCGGGCTGGTGTAGGCCATGAGCAGGTTGGCCATGAGCCAGATCTGCTCGCCGCCGTCCGTGGCGCCGAACATGAGGCCGGTCTGGCCGCCCTCCTTGGCCTTGGCGAGCATGGCCTCCATCTCCTCGAGGGAGGTCGGCGGAGCCGTGATGCCGAGCTCGCTGGCGATGTCCATGTTCATGTAGAGGCCGACCCATGCGCCGGTGGCCGACATGCCGTAGAGCTCACCCGAGCCCATGGTCTTGCCATCCGGGCTGAAGCGGCCGTCGAGGGCGACGAGGGCTGCACCCTGGCGACCCTCCCAGTCATTGGCCTGGGCGACGTCGTCGAGCGGTGCGACCAGACCCGAGCCGACGAGCTGCCCGAGCGAGCCGTATCCCTGGTTGACCTGCGTGACGTCGGGGACGTCATCGCCGGACAGCTGCAA
>JBJOJS010000076.1:0-49409 GCA_046046455.1 Actinomycetota bacterium
ATCTCCGGTGCGGCGGCGCAGTACGGCCGCGGCCTGGTGCAGGACGTCACCGGCGTCCTCATCGACCAGACCGCCGGATCGATGAAGGTGCGTATGCAGGCCCTCGCCGAGGGACGTGACCCCTACGCCGTGGGTGGGCCCAAGGCGGCCAGCGGCATCGCGATCGGCTTCACGGCGTTCCTGCGCGCGGTCAAGCGTGTCTGGGGCCGCTTCTTCCTGCCCTACGAGCCGGCCCCGAGCCGCTGAGGAGGTCTGTGATGAGCCTATGGATGATCGGCAACCTGATCCTTCTCATCGTCGTCGTGCCCGTGCTCGTGGCGCTGCTCAACCGTCTGCTTGCCGCGACGGAGAGCGTGCGCGGTGCCGCGGACGACACTCTGGCCGGGGGAGTCGCCCTCATCGGTGAACTCCACAACACGCCCGAGCTCCTCGCCGAGACCGATGTGGTCATCGAGGAAGTCGCCAACGGCGCGGTCCGCTACGCCGGTCCCGTATCGAAGCTGCTGGGTTAGGAGACTCGGATGCCCATCGAAGCAATCGTCACCCTCGTGCTGGCGACTCTCATCATCGCCGCCGCCGCCCTGGGGCTTCTGCGCGTGATCTTCCACCTGCGGGCCGTGTCCAAGACCCTGGGCGCCCTCGATGGAGGAGTGCAGGTCATCGTCAAGCAGACGTCTACCGTCACGCCGGTCGTCGGTTCTGTCAACGCCAGCCTCGCGCCCGTCAGGGCCTTCGCGGAATCGATCTAGGGAGAGCAGCGTGGACTTCACCGGACATGAAGGCTGGCTGATCGGTTACGTGATCGGCCTCGTGGTCGTGCTCGTGGTCGTCGCCCTCGTGGTGCCGATCCTCATCCTCGCCTACCGCATCGGCAACCAGGCGGGAAGCATCCTCGACGGCCTCAAGCAGGCCGAGATCAATACGGCGGGCCTCTCGGGGCTCAACGAGACCATCGCATCCGCGCTGGCCATCATCGATGGCCTCAAGCGCGGCCGGACCCGGCTGGGAGGCTGACATGGATCCCCAGGTCGAACAACTCTGGACCACGGCCAACATCCTCGGCATCGTTGTCGTGGTGGCCGTGGCGGCCCTGCTCACCATCCTCGTGATCCTCGTCGCGCGGATCCGCAAGCGGGTAGCCGCTATCAAGGCCACCCTCATCGCCGCCAAGGCCAACACCGCAGACACGGCGCTCATCGGCACCACCGCGGGAGGCGTTGAACTCGTCCTCGCGGAAGGCCTGGAGCACCACCTCTTCCTCGGCCGCGTCCTCGACAAGGTCCGCTCATGAGCGCCCTCGCCCTGTGGTCGGTCATCGACATCGTCGCCCTGATCGCGGGCCTGGCGATCTACCTCTACATCGTCGGATCGCAGCTCAAGGGGATCGCCACCGATCTCGAGGAGTGCGCAGATCTCGTATGGCAGATCAAGCAGGACGCCGAGGCGATCGAGCCCGGTCTGAAGTCGATCAACACCACCGGCCGCGTCGTTGCCGGGGCACTGCCCCTGCTCTATGGCATGGGCGAGGGGATCGTCGCGGGCGCGACCTTCAACCATGAGGAGCACGAGGCTGAGGGAGTCGCTCGTCCGGCAATGGGGACGCGTCGTTCGCGCCTCATGGAGGGTGTGGGCGTCCGCATCGACTGACATCTGGTTCCACTGCATCGTCCCCCAGGACTGCGGGCTCGCTTGGGCAACGCGCGACTCTGGGGGACGATGCTTTGGAGGGCTAGGGGTTCAGATGCTTGGCTGTGGTAAGCGGCTCGGTGACGGGAGTCTCGTACTCGCCGATCCACTCGTCCTTCCATGCTTGGTCGAACTTCTCCAGGTTGCAGCTCGGGTCGTAGATCGCGATGAGTTCACGCGCAATCTGCTCGCGGTGGGCGCGCGTCCCGCCGGGGACCTCGAGCCAGCACACATGAAGGTTGAATTTGCCGTCGGCGCGCTTGACCCACGCCTGTGCGCGTGGGTGGCGCAGGGGGAAGCCCTCCGCGGACAGGTCGTCGGAGTGGCCGACGTAGATGACCGAGAACTCCTGCGGCCGTGCGGGGTTGGACTTGGCGAGGATCGCGTAGACCGCGGGCACCGCGGGCGGCGTCCACCCGGGCAGCGATCGTGGGCCCTCGAAGGAGTAGCCGGCCAGGCTGCCGAGGCGGATCACTGCGGGCCCGATGAGTCGGCCCAGCCGCTGCTGCCCGGCGGGGTCGGCTCGGTGTCGAGGTCGGCGTAGTCCTCGTCTTCGCCGATCGTCTCGGCGCGCGCCACGGGCCATGCCGGCAGGGAGGTCGTGGCGACGGCTGCGGCGAACTGCTCGAGCGCGATCTCCACGGCGGCATCGGAGTTGTCGGCCTCCACGATGATCTGCGCGCCGTAGCCCATGGTGCCGAAACCGGAGGCGATACCGCCCAACCCGGCCACGGCATCGGCGAGCTCGACGACCTCCTCGAGGGAGACCTCGCGGTCGCCCTCGACCTCGAGGGACACGCTGAACCTCATGGCTACCCCACCTTCGGAAGTCGCTCGGCAAGACGCTCGAGGCTAGCGAGGTTGTGCCCCGAGTGCACCTCGTCGATGTAGGGATCAGCGACGATCATCCCGAGAGAGGCGGGGACGTAGACGGGCGCATCGCCCTTGTGGGGATTGACCCAGATGACGCGATGGGCGATTCGGCTCAGGCTCTCCATGGCCTCCTCGAGCTGCTGGGGGTCGCCCCTGTCGAGGCCGTCCGAGCAGATCACCACGATCGCCCCTCGACCCAGGCGGGACCGGCGGGCGCTCCGGGTGAACTCCTTGAGTGAGTCTCCAATCCGCGTACCGCCATCCCAGTCCAGGACAGCCTCACCGGCCTCCCGCATGGCTGCATCGGGATCGCGGCGGTCCAGCGCGCGCGTGATCCGCGACAGCCGGGTGCCGAAGCAGAAGACCTCGACCTTGGCGTTGGCGCGCTTGGCGGAATAGGCGAACTGCAGCAGATTGCGCGAGTAGTCAGCCATGGAACCCGATACGTCGAGGATGAGCACAAGGGGGCGCAGCTTCTCCTTGCGCTTCTTGTAGGCCAGGTCCCGGGGCTCGCCCATGGCGCGCATGGTGTCGCGGGCCATGCGCCGCATGTCGAGCGTGGCGCTGCGCCGAGCCCGTGTCGAGCGGTGCGTACGCCGACGCGGGGGAGTGACGCGCATGCGCGACATCAGTCGACGGAGCTGGCGCAGCTCCTCGTCCGAGCAGTCGGCGAATGCCTTGTGCCGGTAGACCTCGGAGGTGCTCGCGACGTAGCCCAGTTTCGCCTCGTCGGGGCTGACCTCGCCCGGCAGTCCTTCCTCGGTGTTGGGGACCTCCAGGGTGGCGCCTGCGTTGGCCGAAGCGCGCATCATGCGCTTACGCTCGTCGGGGCGGGTGGGATCGACGTCGAGGAAGAACATCCGGAAGACCAGGTTGTAGACGGGCACGTGCTCGCGGCGCCTCACGAGCGTCGTGCGGCCCGACCAGTACACGTCCATGAGGTCGGTGACGTCGAGATGCGAGGTGCCCTCGCAGAAGGTGAGGATGTCGTCGGTGCCTACCGGGAGCCCGGCGGCACGGAGCGCATGCCCGAAGTCGACCAGCAGGGCGTCGAATTCGGTGGCGACGTCAGGCGACGACATCCTGGATGCTCTTTGCGGCATAGTCCAGGTCGTCGCGGTCCTTGATGACCGAGCCCAGCGTGTCGAGGGCCGCCTCGTCCGTCAGCGAGTCGACGCCCAGGGCGTCCAGGCTCTCGGTCCAGTCGATGGTCTCGGCAACGCCCGGAGGCTTCTCCAGGTCCATGTCGCGCAGGCGATTGACCGCGGCGACGACCTGGCCGGCGAGCGCGGCTCCCACCCCGGGGAGACGCGTGCGCACGATCGCGACCTCGCGCTCGGCGGGTGGGAAGCCGATCCAGGTGTAGAGGCAGCGTCGCTTCAGGGCGTCGTGGAGCTCGCGAGTGCGGTTGGAAGTGAGGATGACGATGGGTCGGTCCTCGGCGCGAATGGTGCCGAGCTCGGGGATGGTCACCTGGAAGTCGCCCAGCAGCTCGAGCAGGAACGCCTCGAACTCGTCATCGGCCCGGTCCACCTCATCGATGAGAAGCACACTGCGAGCGCCGGCGCGCACGGCTTGGAGCAGGGGACGTTCGAGGAGGAAGCGCGGTCCGAAGAGGTCGGCCTCGGCGTCCTGCTCACCACCTTGGCTCAGCGAGCGGATGTGGAGCATCTGGCGGGCGTAGTCCCACTCGTAGAGGGCGTGGTGGATATCGATGCCCTCGTAGCACTGCAGGCGGATGAGGTCGCGGCCCAGCATCGTGGCGAGGGTCTTGGCGAGCTCGGTCTTGCCGACGCCGACCTCGCCCTCGAGCAGGAGCGGCTTGCCGAGCTTGAGGGCCAGCAGGACGGATGTGGCGAGCCCGCGGTCGGCGATGTAGCCCTGCGCGAGAAGGTCCTCGGTCAGTTGAGGCACGGTGAGGGAGTCGAAGGCGCTGCTCACGTGCGGCTCAGTTCGAATCGCCGAAGACAAGATCGGCGACCGATCCGCTGCCGAGCTTGCCCTCCTTGGCCAGGGTGTTGCGCCAGGCGGTGGCGAGATCGCCGCCCTCCTCGGCGAAGGCGTCGAAGGTGACGTCCTTCATGTTGCGGCATGCCTTCGTGGGGCTGCACTCGGCGTCGAGCTCCTCGAGTGCCCCGGGTGTGCCCTGCCAGACCGTGCGCAGCACGTCTGCGGCTCCCTGCTCCTCATCACCCACGGATGCCTCCTTAGCTCACGGCGAGGGTAACAGCGAGGGGGTCACGGCGCAGATCGGCGGGAAGGGCTCGGGAGCCGTCGGGTGGCGGACGGTCGGCGCCGGGCGCAGACTCATCGAATGCGCGCCTTCCCTGCGGCCCTGGCTGCCGTGACCTCCGTGAGCCTGCTGGCGATCGCGGCCCCGCAGGCGCTCGCCACCCAGGATCTGCAGGGGCGCTGGGTGTCGGACTCCCTGCGTGACAACCGCATCGGCTACTACCTCGTCCTGCGGGATACGCCGGGACGGGCTCCCGGCTACGTCGGCCACCTCCGCTTCCAGCGACAGGACGGCAGTCGGGAGGACCGCATGCCCGTGACGGTGACCCTGGTGGGCGATGAGGTCGTCATCACGGCACGGGAGCGCTTCGACCGTGCGGGACGCACCATGCGCGGAGCCCTCGACGGGGAAGGCACCCTCGTGCTCACGAACTGCCTCGACCGTCTGCGCCTCGTGATGTCCTGGGACCTCGCGTCCGACTGCACGCTTCGCCTACAGCGCTAGGCGCCTCGTCCTCCTCGCGTCTGCGATTCACCGCGGGCGCGACGACCCGGGAGCGGCGTACGACCTCAGCTGAGCCAGCGCGGCGGATCCTCGGAGCCCGGGCGCTCGAGGATGCCTGCAGCGATCCCGGCGAAGAACGCCGCCCCCATCGCGGCAGCCTCGTTGACGCCGCTCGTGGAGTAGTCGCCGAGCTGGCGACGCTTGGCCCACGCCACGGTCGGGTCGTGCGACCACCCCCCGGTCACCATCGCCTCGGTGCGCGGGCCGATCACGGACTCGATGAACTCGATGAGATCGGTCGACAGCTCCGTGAGGTCCTCGACCGCCGCGCGCCACGCCAGAGCGGGGGAGAGGCCCTCCGTCACCCCGGTCAGGGTCAGGCCCTCGTGGCTCGCCTCGGCGACGCGGAAGGGCACGCTGGCCCGGTCGACGGTGAGCGCCTCCTCCGAGACGGCGCGCCGCCGGTCGCGGTCCGTGATCCCGAGGAGTGCCGCCATGCGCTCGAGGGAGAGACCGGTGAGCAGCCCGGCAACCGTGCACAGATAGCCCGGCACGACCCCCCACCCGATCCCGACGTCACGCTCCACGAGTCGGGCCAGGGTGTCGCGGTCGATGGGCTCGAAGAGTCGCAGGAGCGCCTCGGCCGTGCCGAGCGAGTCCGTGAGCACTCCCAGGCGCATCGCACCCATGGCGAACGCCGCGGATTCATGATCGAGGCCGGCGGCGGTGAGCGTGGCACCCCGCAGGCGCTCGGGTGCCCGTGGGCCCACGGTCCCCGCCGGCTCTCCCGCCCAGATGATGCGCGACGCGGTGAGATCGCCCACGAGCTCGGTGGCCGGCTGCCACGGCTCGTCCGCGAGTACGTCGTACAGGCCGGAGCGAGAGAGGATCGAGCGCTCGGCCACCTGCTCTCCACCCATGGCATGGATGACCCAGTCTCCGACGCCGAGATGGCGTACGGCGCGCTCGCGGCTCTCCGGGTAGGCCTCGTAGAGGTACAGAACCTTGGCGAGCGATGGCTTGGAGTTGAGCCGGACCCCGCAGGCACGCCAGAACTCCTCGCGCGAGACACGCGCCTTGATCGGTTCCACGATTCCGCGCGGGTCGTGCCACGCGAGTGTGGGAGCGCAGGGGCGCCCGTCGCGATCGAGGAGCGCACCGGCCTCGGCCATGCCCGTCACGCCAATGCCGCGCACGATCGCGCCGACCGGCACGCGGGAGCCGTCCAGTGATCGATCCGCGACAGCCATGGCCAACTCGGCGAGGGTGTCCGACTCGATATCGGAGCAGGCGCCATCGTGGCGCCAGGGGGTCGGTGCCTCCGACTCGCCGACGACCTGACCGCCGAGGGTGACCGCGAGCGCCTTGACGCGGGTGGTGCCCACGTCGATGCCGACGAGGAGTTCCGACGTGACCCTCCCGGACATGGTCAGCGCGCCGCCTCGGGGGCGTCGGGCGCGGGCGGGCGGCACGCGACGGCGACGAGGGCCCCGTCCGCCGTCCAGTCGCCTGCGGCATAGGGCATGAGGAGTACGTCGCCCTTGGCGACCGGGTGCGTGCCGTGACCGGAGGTGATGGTGCCGGCGCCGTCGAGCACCACGGTCACCGAGAAGCCGGCGTCCACCGCGACAGGACCCGCGCTGGTATCGATGTGCTGCGCCCTGAAGTACGCGTCGGCTTCGGGAGGTAGGGCGGAGGTGAGCCCGGCATGCTCGATGTCCTCGCGGCGTACGACGAGTCGGTCGAGGTCCGCATCGCTCACCGCGGTCGTGTCGACGGCTTGGAGCGCGACGTCGAATCCGAGGTCGAGGTGCCCGTCGCGGTCGCCGTCCACGGCGAAGTCCTGCCACTCGAGGAGGATGGACAGGTCGGTCGGCTCCTGGAGCTCCAGCACGAAGACCCCCTCCTGCACCGTGTGCGGCAGGCCTGCCGGCACGAGCATGGCATCGCCGGGGCGGACCTCGCGCGTGCGCAGGGCGGCGAGGAGTCCGGCGCTGTCGTGCGCGGACACCATCGCGGCCACGTCGGCGAGTGGCATCGCCTCGGCGAAGCCCACGCCCACGCGGGCACCGGGAGGAGCATCGACGACGTACCAGGCCTCGGTCTTGCCGTGGGCAAGCCCGAGGTGGCGACGCGCGAACTCGCGGTTGGGGTGGAGGTGGACGGGCAGGCGCTGGCCCAGATCGAGGAACTTCACCAGGACCTCGACGTCGCTTCCGTAGCGATCGACGTGCGCCGCTCCCAGCCACGCCACGGGATCGGCGATGACGGCGTCGCGGAGGTAGCCGTCGCCGGGCAGGGTGCTCAGGCCCTGCGTCTGCTGTCCGAAGCGGGTCGTCGTGGAGCCGATCCACTCCTCCGGACGCTGCGGGCCACCCGGGCCACCGCGCAGGGCGCCGATGCGGTCGCCGCCCCGGTAGAAGTGGTCGAACTGGTTGACGGGCAGGAGCACGGGTGTCGCGGTCACGCGCCCATCCTGGCACCCGGTGCCGGCTCGCCGCGCGTCGATCCCGCTAGGCTGGCGAGCGTTCGGGGACCGCATCCGACGACTTGCAGGGAGGGTCATGTCCGACTCCGCCTACCGACTGCGCAGGCTCTTCAATCCCGACTCGGGTCGCTGCCTCGACATCGCCGTCGACCATGGATTCTTCGGCCAGGGCAACTTCCTCGCGGGGATCGAGGACCTCCCCGCCGCCGTCGCGGTGCTCGTGGAGGCGGATCCCGACGCGATCCAGCTCACTCCCGGGCAGGCCCGACTGCTGCAGTCACGGGGTGGGCGACGTCGGCCCGCGCTGGTGATGCGCACGGACGTCGCGAACGTCTACGGCAGTGTCCTCCCGGATCACATGTTCAGTGCGATCGCGCCGGATCCGGTCCTCACTGCGGTGCGCATGGACGCTGCCTGCGTGGTCGTCAACCTGCTCGACCTGCCGGGGCGTCCCGAGGTGCGCGAGGCGTGCATCCGCAATGTGATGGAGCTCCGGCAGCAGTGCGACAACTACGGCATGCCGCTCATGGTCGAGCCACTCGTCATGAAGGAGACTGCCGCGGGCCCCTACACCGTCAACGGCGAACTCGAGTTGATCGTCCCCATCGTGCGTCAGGCGGTCGAGCTCGGAGCTGATGTCATCAAGGCCGATCCCACCGACGATCCGTCGGACTATCACGAGGTCGTGCGCACAGCATCGGGCATCCCGGTCCTCATCCGCGGCGGCGGACGTGTGTCCGACGAGGAGATCTTCGCCCGCACCGAGGCGCTGCTCGCCCAGGGTGCGGCCGGTCTCGTCTACGGCCGCAACATCATCCAGCATGGCGACCCCGCGGGGATGACGCGCGCTCTCATGGCGATGCTGCACGAGGGCGCTGACGCCCAACGCGCTCTGGAGATCCTGCGCGCATCATGAGTTCGTCCAGCGAGGTGCGGATCGGCATCATCGGCGGGGGTCTCATGGGCCGCGAACTCGCCGCCGTGTGCGGTCGCTGGGACCTGCTGGTCGATCACCCGGCGCGGCCCAGGGTTGTCGCCGTCGCGGATCCTTCCCCCGCGGCCCGGGATTGGTTCGCACGCGTGGACAGCGTGGAGCGGCTCACTCCCGACTGGCAGGACCTCGTGGACGACGACGGCATCGACGTCCTCTACATCGCCGTACCGCACCAGCTGCACGAGGAGATCTACGTGGCTGCGGCAGCTGCGGGCCGTGACTACCTCGGTGAGAAGCCGTTCGGGATCGACCTGGCTGCCGCGGAGAGGATCGTCGACGTCATCGACCGCTCCGACGCCTTCGTGCGCGTCTCCAGTGAGTTCCCCTACTACCCAGGGGCTCAACGTGCCTTCGCCTACGCCGCGTCGGGAGCCCTGGGCGACATCCTCGACGCGCGGTCCGGCTTCTGGCACTCATCCGACCTGAACCGCGGGAAGCCGATCAACTGGAAGCGGCGGATCGAGACGTGCGGGGAAATCGGAGTGATGGGGGACCTCGGGCTGCATGTGGCCCACGTGCCCCTGCGACTTGGTTGGCAGCCCCGCAGGGTCTACGCAAGGCTCGACGATGTGGTGATGCAGCGTCCGGGGCCGGATGGATCGATGGTGCCGTGCGATACCTGGGACAACGCGCTGCTCACCTGCACGGCGCGTCCGACGCAGGGCCGCGACTTCACGATGCTGTGGGAGACCCGGCGCATCGCGCCCGGTCACGTCAACACCTGGTTCTTCGAGGCAGTAGGCATGGACGGAGGCGTGCGCTTCTCGACGCGCGAGCCGACGGTGGTCAAGCGCTTCGCCCTCCGCGACGGGGAGCAGGTCTGGGAGGAAGTCCAGCCGGGCAACGTCTCGGCCTGGCCCGTGGTCTCCGGAGCCATCTTCGAGTTCGGTTTCGGTGATGCGCTCCTGCAGATGTGGGCGGCGTACCTCGCCGAGCGTGCCGGGGATCTCGGGGACCGATTCGGCACGGCGACCCCCCACGAGGCCCTGATGGCCCATCGCGTCTTCGACGCCGCGCTGCGCTCCCAGCGGACTGATTCACCGCAGAGCCCCTGAGGCCCCCCTCCGCGATGCTTGGATAGGGGCATGGGGAAGTCCGATTCCGACAAGGTCAAGAAGCTGCCGCGCGACTTCTACGAGAAGACCCTCTATCGGCTGCAGGGTGAGCTCGTCACCATGCAGGAGTGGGTCAAGTCGACCGGAGCGCGCATCGTCGTGATCTTCGAAGGCCGCGATGCTGCGGGCAAGGGCTCGACGATCAAGCGCGTGACCGAGTACCTCAACCCGCGCACGGCGCGCATCGTTGCGCTGCCCACGCCGACGGAGCGCCAGCGCACGCAGTGGTACTTCCAGCGCTATGTCGAGCATTTGCCCGCAGCCGGTGAGATCGCGCTCTTCGACCGCTCTTGGTACAACCGCGCCGGAGTCGAGCGGGTCATGGGCTTTTGCACGGCGGAGGAGTACCAGCGATTCCTGCGGCAGGCACCGATCTTCGAGCGCATGCTCATCGAGGACGGCATCCTGTTGCGCAAGTACTGGTTCAGCGTGAGCAACCACGAGCAGGAGAGGCGCTTCGCCTCACGCCTCGAGGACCCCATGCGCCAGTGGAAGCTCTCGCCGATGGACCTGGAGTCCATTACCCGCTGGGAGGATTACTCCCGGGCGAAGGACGAGATGATGGTCCACACCGACACGACCGAGTCCCCGTGGTTCGACGTCGAGGCCGATGACAAGCGGCGGGCACGCATCAACATGATCCACCACCTGCTCTCGACCATTCCCTACGAGCCGGTCACCAGGCCGCCTCTGGTGCTGCCGGAGCGTCCTGACGGGCACGGCTACCAGCGACCGCCCCGCGACCTCACGCGACACGTGCCCGACTATGCGGGGGAGTTGCTCGTGCGCGAACTCCCCTCCTGATCCTGGCCGATGCCGGCCAGTTGAGCGTTGGCGACGGCGCCGATGAGGATGACGTACGTCGCGACGTAGAGGACCAGGCTGAGGATCACGGTGCTTGCGAGCGCGCCGTACATTGCCTGGTAGGACGTGGCGAAGCGCAGGTACACACCAAATCCGATGGAGACCGCGAGGCTGCCGACGGCGCCGAAGGCGGCCCCGGGCCAGTGCCTGCTTGGGCCGTCCTTGCCTCCCGCGACACGGAAGGTGAGGACAAGCAGACCTGTCCCGATGGCGAGACCGGCCGCGATGCCCAGGGTGAAGGCGATGCTGCGCCAGGGCTCGTCGAGCGAGCTGGCCCAGGCGGCTCCTGCCGCGGATGCGAGCAGCAAGACTCCCAGCACGAGGACGGTGATGAGTGCGCCGGCGAAGGCGAGCGCGCGTGCGTTGATGTAGTTCTGGGGGTCCATGCCGTAGGCGACCCGCACCGCGCGAAGGAAGGCGTAGATCCCTGACGACACTGCCCAGAGGACGGTGAGGAGCGAGAGCGCCAGACTCCAATTGACGGTGGACGTCGATGCCTGGGACGCAGTCTGGAGCTGATTGGCCAGGAGGCTCGCGAAGGAGTCGGGCGCTGAACTCCGCAGGGTCTTCACGGCCTCATCGAGGACGCTCGGATCGACGATGCGACCGAAGATGATGCTGATGGCGATGAGTGTCGGCGTCACGGCGATGGCGGCCCAGAAAGCGACTGCCGCGGCGGACAGGCTGATCCGCTCGCGCGACTGGGCTGCGGCCACAGCGGCAACGAAATGCGCGACGCGCGCGAGTTGAGGGTGGCCGCCCAGGAAGGCGGCGATGCGCGGCGCGACGGCCCTCATGTCACACGAGGGCGAAGATCGCCGATGCGATGAGGCTTGCGATGCCCAGGTAGATGAGCACCACGCCGATGGCCGCGATGCGCAGGGGTGCCCGCTCGTCACTCACGGCGATGGCGAAGGCGTGCGTATAGACCTTGCGGAACGGCGTGGCCTCGCGGGCAGGATTGCCCTGGGGGTCACGCTGGAACCAGTAGGCCTTCTCGCTCGACATGCCGTAGAAGGCGAATCCCAGGCCGAAGAGGATGAGGAAGATCCCCAGGATCAGGAAGACCAGCACCGTGATGGACACGGGAGCACCCTAGCGCCGCAGCACTCGGGCAAGGTCACGGCCCATGGCCGCATAGGCCTCCCGAGTGGGGTGCAGAGCATCCCCGATATCGCCCGATCCGACGGTGACGAACCACGGCCGGGATGAGCACAGGGAGTGCTGGTCCACGGATCGCGGCCAGTCGACGAAGCGCGCACCGGCATCGCGGGCGGCATCGCGAATCGTCGCGTCCAGTCGCACCTGGAGGGCATTGATCGCAGTGATCTCGCGGGGCTCCAGCAGACTCCCCACGAGGGTGGTCGAACACTGTCGGGGGCTCGCCAGCAGGCGGGGGTAGCCCGCCATGATGAGTTGTGCCTGCGGCGCGCGCTGCCGGACGGCGGTGGCAATATCGGAGAGCCCGTCCAAGACCTGCGGGAGCCGAGTTTCGGCTTCGGCTACCCGCGAGAGGCAGTTCGACGACCAGGGGAGCAGGCACGCGGCGGCGATGTCGCCGAAGCCGATGTCATTGCCGCCCACCTGTACGAGCACGCCGGTGGCGTCGACAGGGATCGTGGTGGATTGCTCGAGCACCTGCGGGATGCGGGCGCCCGGGCATGATGCGTCAACCAGCCCATTGCCGGTGCGACGCGAAGCATCGGCGGCGTACGAGCGCTCCGAGCGGCGGCAGCCGGTGGTGTCGACATAGTCGCCCGCGCCGATGCCCGCCATGTAGGAGTCACCGATCGCAGCGAGCGGCGATGGCTGGGCTTGCGCGGGAGCGGCAATGATGAGGGATGAGGCGGCGGCCACGAGCAGGGAGGCGATGGTCGCTCGGCGCACCCCCTTACGCTACCCGCGAGCGAGTACGGTGGCGCGGTGGCGAGCCCGCGATTCGGAGCAGCGGTGGAGATCTCCGTGGGTGATCGCGAGATCCGGATCTCCAGCCCGGAGAAGCCGATGTGGCGTGATGGCGATGCTGTGATCACCAAACTCGACCTGGCGCGGTACTACGCGGCAGTGTCCCCGGCGCTGCTCCGGGCCCTTCGCGATCGGCCGACGACGCTGCAAAGGTGGCCCGACGGCGTCCTGGTTGATGGCACCAACGGCGAGAGCTTCTACAACAAGCACCTGCCCAAGGGTGCACCCGAGTTCGTGGCCACGGCCGAGGTGACCTTCCCGTCGGGTCGCACGGGCGTGCAGGTGTGTCCTGACAATCCCGAGACCCTGGTGTGGGCGGCCAATCTCGGTTGCGTGACCTTCCACCCCTGGCCGGTGCGCCGCCATGACGTGGACCGCCCCGACGAGTTGCGTTTCGATCTCGACCCGCAGGAGGGACGCGACTTCGCCGATGCCGTCGACGTCGCCCTCGCTCTCGGGGAGATGCTGTCCGGGTGGGGTGCGACCCCGTACGTCAAGACCAGCGGCGGCCGCGGCATCCATGTCTTCGTGGCCATCGAGCCGCGCGGGGAGTTCCTCGACGTGCGCCATGCCGCTATCGCGGTGGGACGCGAACTCGAACGACGCATGCCCGACCTCGTCACGACCGCGTGGTGGAAGGAGGAGCGAGGCCAACGGATCTTCGTCGACTACAACCAGATGGCGCGCGATCGCACGATGGCCTCAGCGTGGTCCGTGCGCGCCCTGCCCGGGGCTCCTGTCTCGACACCGGTCACCTGGAGCGCGTTGCCGCACGTCGATCCCGCGGCGTACGACCTGAGGACAGTGCCCGGGCGACTCGTCGCGGAGGGTGATCCGTGGCAGTCGCTGGGTGAGCAGCCCTTCGACATCACGCCTCTCCTGCAGATGTGGCGCACCGACGTGGAGGAGAGAGGGCTGGGCGAGATGCCCTTCCCTCCTGACTACCCCAAGATGCCGGGGGAGCCGCCCCGGGTGCAGCCGAGTCGGGCACGCGAGAAGTGACTTAGGCCGGGTCGATCTGCATCACGACGGCCTTCGGCTCGGTCATGAACTCCCGGCTGAAATTGCCGCCCTCGCGACCGACGCCCGAGTCGCCGAATCCGCCGAACGGCAGTCGCAGATCGCGGATGAAGAAGCAGTTGACCCAGACGGTGCCGGCGTTGAGCTGGGCGGCCATGCGATGCGCCCGGCTGAGATTCTCGGTGAAGACCATCGCGTTGAGGCCGTAGCGCGTGTCGTTGGCGAGGGCGATCGCCTCCTCTTCGGTGTCGAACGGTGTCGCGACCGTCACCGGACCGAAGATCTCCTCCTTGACCACGCGCGCATCCGCTGGAGCGTCCGTGATGATCGTCGGCTTCACACTCCAGCCCTCGCCGACGCCACCGGTGAGCACACGGCCACCGCCGAGGGCGTCGGTGCCGAGGTAGCCCTGCACCTTGGTGAAGTGCTCCTGGCTCGCGAGCGCCGCGGAGAACTGCGTGGCGGGATCCTTCGGGTCTCCCATGACCAGTGCCTCGGCAGCCGCCTTGTAGCGCACGAGGAAGTCCTCGTAGATGCCGCGCTGGACGTACAGGCGACTGCCGGCCAGGCATACCTGCCCGGCGTTGCGGAAGATCGCCTCGACCGCCCAGTGCACGGCATTGTCGAGATCGGCATCGTCGAAGATGATGTTGGCGCCCTTGCCGCCGAGTTCCAGGCTCACGGGCGTGAGATTGCGTGCGGCGACCGCGCTGATGATCTTGCCCGTGCCCGACTCGCCCGTGAAGGTGATGCGATCGACATCGGGGCTCTCCGTGAGCGCCGAACCGGCCGAGTCCGGTCCATACCCGTGCACGATGTTGAGGACTCCCGGAGGGAACCCTGCTTCGATCGCGAGGCGTCCCATGATGGTGGCGGAGACGGGTGTGTCCTCCGCGGGCTTCCACACCACGGTGTTGCCCCATGCGAGCGCGGGCATGACCTTCCAGGTGCCGAGCATGAGCGGGAAATTCCAGGGGGAGATCGCCGCGATGACACCGACGGGCTCCCAGCGGGTGTAGGCGTGGTGGCCGGAGTCCATCGGGAGCGTGTCCGCTGTCGACATGCGTGCGTGATCGGCGAAGAAGCGGACGTTGTGGATCGAGCGTGCGACGTCATGGCGGGATTGGGTGATCGGCTTGCCCATGTCGCGGGTGTCTGCCATGGCCAACTCGTCGGTGTGCTCCTCCATGAGGTCAGCGAGCCGGTGCATGAGCTGTTGCCGCTTCTCGTAACCCATGCGGGGCCAGGGACCGGAGTCGAATGCCTCGCGCGCCGCCGCGATCGCCCGGTCGGCATCCGCCTTGCCACCGCACGCGATGGTCGCCCACGGCTCACGGGTGTAGGGATCGATGTCCGGCATCGTCGCGCCATCGAGGGAGGGGACCTCCTCATTGGCGATGATGTGCCCGTAGAACTCCATGGCGAAACCTCCCGTGCGTGGTGGGGGAATGCTCCCACGCACGGGAGGTCATCGACCAAGCCCCTGTCCCGAGGGTCAGAACGCCGGTGTTCGAATGTTGCGCGTCAGGCGGCGGGGATCGCTGACTCCAGGGCGGCTCGTGCAGCATCGACCGAGGTGCGGAAAGCACCCGCGGCGGACTTCGTCGCGGCGCGCTGGGCGTCGCGGGCTGGCTCGATGGCCGTGCGGTAGTCCTCCCATGCGGCGCGGCGCTCCTCTCGGGTCGTCGCGGCGGCAAGTGCTGCCTTGAGTTGATCCTGTGCATCGGTCGTCGACGCCTTGAACGCGTCGTGAGCGGACTCGACAGCGGTGCGCAGCTGTTCGGTGGCGGTGGCCATGGCGGTGCGGTAGGCGGTCACCGCGGCGAGCTGATCCGCCGGGAGGGTGGCGGCGTCGAATGCCGCAACGGCTGACTGGACGGCCGATGCGTAGGCAACGCGAGCTGCCTCGCGAGCGGCGGCGTCATCGCCTGCGACATCGACGGCGTCACGGAATACCGCCCGTGCCGAGTCGAGGGCGGACTTCAGGGCCGCGCGTGCTTCGTCGGTCGACGTGCGGTCGACATGGCGCTCGAGCCAGCGGTCCTGGACCTGACCGCTACCGAACTTGTTGCCGTGGCCGATGCCGACACCGAGTCCGGTCCCAGGACCCTGGCCCGGGTGGCGGGAATCGCGTGCCTGCGCGGCGGTGGCGCCGGCGGTGACGGCACCGGTGCCGATGAGAAGGATGGCGGCGGTTGCGGCGATCGTCCGACGGGGAGCCATGGTGCCTCCTAACACTGGATGCGCGAATCGCATCGACATGTTGCAGGCTGCCATCTGCGACACGGCCATTGCCCGATCGCGCGGCCCTTCCCAGGACTTCCTCACACGATCCTGACAATCCCGGGGATTGCCACAGTCGTTCCTGCGAATTCCTTGACGATCAGGTACCCGAAATGCCGAGGACACGGGCGATGTCGATGGGCCTCTCGACCGGCCGCTGGTCGTAGGTGCAGGACTCCGGGGAACGATCGGGGCGCCATCGCAGCCAGGTGGCGACGTGTCGGAGTCGGTCACCCTCGAATTGGTCGTACGCGACCTCGGCGACCTGACGGGGATCGAGCGCATGCCACGTCTGGGGACGTCCCCGATTCCAACGGTTGAGCCCTCCCGGACGACGCACGTCGTCGCCGTCTCCGCGCCACGGGTGCTCAGCCTCCTCCTCGATGCGCAGCGGCCGCAGCGCCTCGGTGATCTCCTTGCGTCGCGCCGCTGCCAGTCCAGATGCCGCACCGACGTGGTGGAGCCGTCCCTGCGCGTCGTAGAGCCCGAGCAGGAGCGATGCCACCTGGTCGGGGTCCTTGGCGTGGGGTCGCCAGCCGGCAACCACAGCGTCGAGGGTGCGCCGATGCTTGACCTTCAGCATCGTGCGCTTGCCGGGTGAGTACGGCGCGGCCAGGGGTTTGGCGATGACACCGTCGAGGCCCCCTCCCTCGAATTCGTGGAACCACGTCACGGCTTCGGCGTGATCTCGAGTCATGGGAGTGAGCCGGACATCCGGATCGTGCCACGGGAGGTCCTCCAGGATCGCCCGTCGCTCGGCGTACGGCTCATCCAGGAGGCGGCGATCGGAGAAGGCGAGGATGTCGAAGGCGACGAACAGGGCGGGGGATTCCTCGGCGAGTCGCGTGATGGAGGAGGACTCGCTGCGGGGGCGCAGTCGTGTGCCGAGCGCCGGGAAGTCCAGGACGCCGTCGCGGACGATCACGATCTCGCCGTCGAGGACGACCCGCTCCGGCAGGGCACGCTTCATCGCAGCGACCACCTCGGGGAAGGCGTAGGCGAGGTCCTCTCCACCGCGACCCTGCAGCGCCACGCGATCTCCCGCCCGGAAGGCGATGCAGCGGAACCCGTCCCACTTGGGTTCGAAGGCGAGGCGGGGATCGTCGGGGACGTCGTCTCCCGCGGGGGTGGCGAGCATCGGCTCGACGGGTGGTGCGAGCGGGAGGTCCCAGGACGTCTCACTGCTCGCCATGGCGCGATAGTGACACGGGCCGCGCCACCCTAGGCACCCGCGTAGCATCCGCCACGTGCCCGGAAGCCTCGTCGACCGAGACCCGCAGGTCTCTCCGGAGCGGCTCCTCACCGACCTGGTGCCCCCACCGCACTTCGCCGACGTGCGCTTCGCCTCGTATCGACCGGATCCTGCTCAACCCAGCCAGGCTGCCGCGGTCGCCGCTCTCGAGGCCTTTGCATCCCAGCTGGGCCAGCGACCGTCACGCCGGTGGCTCCGGCGTGCGGCACCGCCCGAGGAGCGTGCGGGCGTCTATCTCGATGGTGGCTTCGGCGTGGGCAAGACCCACCTCCTTGCCTCTCTCTGGCACGTCTCGCCCGAGCCGCGCGCCTACGGCACCTTCGTGGAGTACACCAATCTCGTCGGCGCCCTCGGCTTCGCCGAGGCGGTGGCCCGTCTGTCGGCATACCGGCTGGTGTGCATCGACGAGTTCGAGCTCGACGACCCTGGTGACACGGTGCTCATGTCCACGCTTCTCGGCAACCTCGTCGAGTCGGGCGTGCGTCTGGCGGCGACGTCGAACACCCTCCCTGAGCGCCTCGGCGAGGAGCGCTTCGCCGCGGAAGACTTCCTGCGCGAGATCCAGGGTCTGTCGGCGCACTTCGACGTCGTGCGCATCGATGGTGATGACTATCGACACCGCGGCGCTCCCGAGGCCCCGCAGCCGTTGACCGACGACGAGGTACGGCGGCTCGCGGACGCGACCCCCGGTGCCACCCTGGACGATTGGCGTGACCTGCAGCGACACCTCGGTCGCGTCCATCCATCGCGGTACGCCGCGCTCCTCGACGGCGTGACGTCCGTGCACGTCACCGGCGTCCGCGGTCTCACCGATCAGGTGGAGGCCCTGCGCACGGTCGTGCTGGTCGACCGGCTCTACGACCGGGACATCCCCGTTCGCGCATCGGGTGTCTCGCTCGACCGGCTCTTCTCCGAGGAGATGCTGCGAGGCGGATACCGCAAGAAGTATCGCCGGGCGCTCTCCCGCGTGATCGCGTTGGCTCGCGAGGGGGACACGCGCCAAGGTGCCCCGCTGCCGGCTCCTGACGTGCCATAGTCCCGCCATGGAAATGACCGGATTCTTCAGTGTCCTGGGCGTGGGCATCGTCATCGGCGTCATCGCCCGCCTGCTCGTCCCCAGCATGCAGCCGATCGGCTGCCTCATGACCATCATCTGCGGCATCGTCGGCGCTGCGATCGGCACGTGGATCGGGGTGCAGTTCTTCGACCAGGTCTGGGGCTTCAGCTGGCTCACGCTGATCCTGCAGATCCTGGTCGCGACCATCCTCGTCGCGGTGGTTGCTGCGCTCTTCCGCAAGAGTTCCGCCTAGCCATGGGTGCCTGGGGTGACAGCCGCGCGCTGACACGGCAGTCGTGGGCCGTCCTCAAGGACAACCGCTACCTGCTTGCGTATCCGGCGCTCGGTGCCGTCGCGTGCATCGTGCCCTTCCTCGTCGTCGTCCCGGGTTTCCTCTTCATCGCGGCCGACCGCAACTGGATCGGCTGGGCGCTCATCATCCTGGGCCTGTACCTGGCGATGCTGGTCACCGCGATCTTCCAGGCCGGTCTCACGGTGAGCGCGGCCGCCGAGCTCGAGGGGGGCCGCTCGTCGCTCGGCCATGGTCTCGGCATGGCCTTCGGCCGGCTGGGCCGGCTGGCCCGCTGGGCCTTCGTCGGCACGGTGGTCAATGTGCTCATCGGGCTCCTGCGCGGCAACAACAACGGAGGTCTCGTCGCGGTGATCTTCCGCAGCGTGCTCGCCGCTGCCGCCGACGTGATGTGGCAGCTCATCACCTTCTTCGTCATGCCGGCGATGATGCTCGACGACCTGGGCATGATCGACGCCATCAAGAAGTCTGCCTCCACCTTCAAGCAGCGCTGGGGCACGCAGCTCTCCGGCGGTGTCCGCATCGGCGGACTCATCGGGCTAGTCGCGATCGTGCCCGCCGTCATCGCCATCGTGGTAGGCGCCTTGCTCGCCACGGCGGGGGCATGGGCGGTCGGCCTGCCGATCGCGGTCATCGGCTTCATCGTGCTGGTCATCGCCGGGCTGATCCTCAGTGCGATCCGCGGCGTCTTCTCCGTGGTGCTCTACCGATTCGCCACGCAGGGCGTCGTCGAGGGTGGCTTCACCGAGCAGCAGCTCGCCGGCGCAGTGAAGGTGAAGGCCTGATTCAGGCAGAAGGCCAGTGCAGCCCCGACGCGGCGACCGCGACGTCGAGTGCGTCCGCCAGCCCCGCGACATCGCTGGCGCGTGCCAGGTCGTCGTTGCCCAGGAGGAGGGTGATCGTGCCGTCATCGCATAGGGCGACCACGCAGGCTTCCCGACCCTCGGTCGCGTCTTCCAGCGCGGGCGTGCGCTCATTGCGGTGGACCAGGTCGAAGGGCACCGGGAGACGGGCGGCGTACGCATCCCAGTCACGCCGGCGACGGACGGGGGAGTGCGTGATGTCGCAGAGGGTGCAGTGTCGCCCGGCGACCTTGCCCGCGAGGTAGGCGATCTCGCCACGCAGGCCACCGTCAGCGTCGTAGACGCCGATAAGACGAGCGATCACGGTCATGGTGGGCGATACAGGATTTGAACCTGTGACCTCTTCCGTGTCAAGGAAGCGCGCTAGCCCCTGCGCCAATCGCCCGTGCCGGTGGAGCAACTACTGGTGGTGCGTCGAACGGGTGGTACTTCGAACTGGTGGTGCGTCGAGGTGGAGACGGGATTTGAACCCGTGTACACGGCTTTGCAGGCCGTTGCCTCGCCTCTCGGCCACTCCACCGAAAGGTCTCGTGGACCCTTCGAGCGGACGACGGGACTCGAACCCGCGACCCTCACCTTGGCAAGGTGATGCGCTACCAACTGCGCTACGTCCGCGCGGACAGTACCCGGGGGCACCGCCAGGGGGATGACGATAGCCGACACGCCGAGTGCACCTCAACGCGGCCCCGACGCGACAGGATGGGCCCGTGACGTTCGCAGGCCCAGAGCCGGTCGCCTACCTCGGCGGCCAGGTGGCGCGCGACCTCGTCGAAGTGAGCGACGATCCGCAGGTACTGGACGGCGGGGGCCGCTGGGCCGTCGCGGTGCCCTACGCCGGAGCGCCCGTGCTGGCCCGGTTCGCCGACTGGCGGCTCGGGGCCCCGGAGTCCGTGGCCGGGGCGTGGTGCGGGCCTACGGAGTGGTCGTCGTCCCTGGACCAGTCCGGCTACATGGCCGCGGTCGAGCGCATCCGCGAGCGGATCTCCGCGGGCGAGGTCTATCAGGCGAACGTGTGCAGGGTTCTGCGTGCGCGACTCCCCGATCCTATGCGCGCAGATGTGGGCGGCCTCCACGCGTTACTCGTGCGGGGCAATCCGGCGCCGTACTCCGGGATGATCCGCATCCCGGGCGTCATGGAGGTCGCGAGCGCCTCCCCGGAGCTCTTCCTCGAGCGCCACGGTGACGTGCTCGAGACCGGGCCGATCAAGGGCACGGGCCGCACCGCGAGCGACCTGCTGCCTAAGGACCGCGCGGAGAACGTCATGATCGTGGACCTCATGCGCAATGACCTCTCGCGCGTGTGCCGCACGGGCAGCGTCACCGTGCCAGCGCTGCTGGCCGAGGAGGAACACCCCGGGCTCGTCCATCTCGTCAGCAGGGTGCGTGGCGTGCTCGAGGCCGATGCGACGTGGTCGCAGATCCTCGCGGCAACGTTCCCTCCCGGTTCGGTCACAGGGGCCCCCAAGGTGGCGGCCCTGAAGTGCATCGACGAGGTGGAGACGGCATCGCGAGAGATCTACTGCGGAGCGGTCGGCTGGGTGGATGCCGATGAGGGCACGGCGAGCCTGGGTGTGGCGATCCGCACCTTCTGGCTGCGCGATGGTGAGGTCCGCTTCGGTACCGGCGCAGGCATCACCTGGTCGTCGGATCCGCACGGTGAATGGCGGGAGACTGAGCTCAAGGCCGACCGACTGATCTCCATCGCGGGGCAGTCGTGGGAAGGGAGCATGCGCGCATGAGGTTCTGGCTGTCCCATGCCGGCGGACTCGTCGATGCAGACCAGGCGCGGGTGTCCGTGCTCGATCACGGCTTCACGGTCGCGGACGGTGTCTTCGAAACCCTCAAGGTCACGGACGGCGCCGCCTTTGCGCTCACGCGTCACGTGGACCGGCTCGAGCGCAGTGCCGCAGCGATGGGGCTGCCCACCCCCGAGCGCGCGCAGGTCGTCACTGCTGTGCGCGAGACCGTCGAGGCCAATGCGCCGCTGCTCGGTGACCTTGCCAGGCTGCGGATCACCTACACCGCCGGCGACGCGCCGCTGGGCAGCGATCGCGGCGAGACCGCGCCCACCCTTGTGGTGGCGGTGTCGACGATGAAGCCATGGCCTGACTCTGCGGCGGTCATCACGGTGCCCTGGCCCCGAAATGAGCGCAGCCCCCTCGCCGGGGTGAAGTCCACGTCCTACGCCGAGAACGTCCTCGCCCTGTCGCGGGCTCACGAGCACGGCGCGGCTGAGGCGCTCATGCCCGATACGCAGGGTCGGCTCTGCGAGGGGACGGGCAGCAACGTCTTCATCGTGCTCGACGGCCAACTCATGACGCCGACCCTGGCCACGGGGTGCCTTCCGGGAGTCACTCGCGACCTGGTCCTGGAGTGGTCCGATGGCGTCGAGGTCGACGTACCCCTCGCGGCGCTCGAGGACGCGGAGGAGGTCTTCATCACCTCGTCGACCCGCGATGTCCAGCCCGTGCACCGTGTCGACAGCCGCAGTCTGGTCGCTCCTGGATCGATCACCGCGTCGGTGCGCGAGGAGTTCGCCCGGCGTTCTCGCGCTGACGTGGACCCCTGATCGCGGCTAACGTGGACGGGTGAGCGCACGGCCACCCGAGGAGGATCCGGCCCCCGACGAATCACGTCTGGGCCGACTGGAGGATTCCCTCGAAGACGCGGCCGAGGAGCTCGTGGAAGGCTTCGAGGAGACGGTCGATCGCGTTCTCCCGCCCCATCTGCGCGCACGGGCCTGGGCGCGACGTCGACGCTCCACGCATGTGCTGTGGCAGGCGGGAGTGCTGCTCGTCGGCTTCGGCCTCGTCATCGCCGGTGTCGCCATGCTCGTGCTCCCCGGGCCAGGCTGGGCCGCGATCATCCTCGGCCTCATCGTTCTGGCGTCGGAGTATGCCTGGGCCAGCAGGCTTCTCGACCCCGTCCGTCGCTGGGCCAAGCGGGCCGCCGATGCTGCCCTCGATCCACGCGTCCGCAAGCGCAACCTGGTGATCGCCGGGTTCCTCGCCGTTACGGCCGCTGCTGCGATCGCGTGGTACCTCGCGGCCTTCGGTCTGACCCTGGCTCCCGTCACGGGCCTGCTGGGGACCTAGGTGGGTGCGGTAGTCTCACGCTTCGTATCGACGGGCGATTAGCTCAGTGGTAGAGCACTCGCTTCACACGCGAGGGGTCACTGGTTCGAACCCAGTATCGCCCACCGTCACTGCCCAATCTGCGCGCGTGCCTTCCCGCCCGGATCGGTGATGAGCAGGTAGGTGCTGATCGTCGCGACCCACACCGGGAACACGTACTCCACGTGCTGGACGCCGAAGGGCACGAGGAGCAGGAAGAGGCCCGTGACGGTACCGAGGATGGACAGCCACGTGGGAAGCACCCTGCGCAGGCGCCCCATCGTGGAGAGCGACAGGCAGAACACCGCCGCCATGCGGGCGCTGTAGCCCACCAGGAGTTCGTTGACCGCGACCGCCGGGATGATCCGGCTGCTGCCGGTGAGGTCGATGCCCCTGTCCAGTGCCGTGAGCTCGGCGCTGGCGAAGGCTGCGGCGACGAAGATGACGCCGACGAAGAGCACGCCCGAGCTGATGAAGACGGTTGTGAACAGCGCATGGTCGGCGTGTCCGAGGTGGTAGTTGAGTGCCGCCGTGAACCAGAGGAACGCGATGCCGGCGTAGGGGACGAGGAAGAGGGCCATGCGCGCCCGCGATAGGGACTCCGACGTGGGAATGGCCTGGGCGTCGAGGTACTGGTCGAGGGGGAACGCCCCTCGGAAGAGCACCAGGGCGATGGTCATCAGCGCCGCGAAGACAAGCCCGCCGATGGCCGCGGCGCGCGCCGTCCGGAGCGCCGCAACGACGTTCTTGAGCCGAGCGTCGTCGCGACTCCCGGTCATGGGCCGCCACGATACTGTGCTCTCGTCCGGGCAGACCCGGTCGACGAGGGCGGAAGGGAACGGCGTGTCCGATCTGGTGGTCTCGGTGAGCTCATCGGAGGGCGCTCAATCGCGCTCGCTCCCCGCGGGATCTACGGCGATGGACGCCGTGGGCGGCGATCGCTCGATTGTGGTCGCCCGCATCAATGGCGAGTTGCGCGACCTGGCCACGACCCTGCAGGACGGAGACGTGGTCGAGGCCGTCGGTGTCGACACCCCCGAGGGTCTCGCCGTTCTGCGTCACTCAACGGCGCATGTCCTTGCGCAGGCGGTGCAGGACACCTTCCCCGAGGCCAAGCTGGGCATCGGCCCGCCGGTGAAGGACGGCTTCTACTACGACTTCTCCGTCCCCACGCCCTTCACCCCCGAGGACCTGAAGGTGCTCGAGAAGCGCATGCAGGAGATCGTGAAGTCCGGGCAGCGCTTCTCGCGCCGTGTCGTCACCGATGCCGAGGCCAAGCGCGAACTCGCCGGAGAGCCCTTCAAGTTGCGGCTCATCGGCAGCGAGGGCGGCGCCGAGGTCATGGAGGTCGGGGGCTCCGAGCTCACGATCTACGACAATGTCGAGGCCAAGTCCGGTGCGACCTGCTGGGGTGACCTGTGTCGCGGGCCGCATGTGCCCGATACCCGCTTCATCCCGCCCAATGCCTTCAAGCTCATGCGCACGGCTGCGGCGTACTGGCTCGGCGACCAGGCAAATGAGCAACTGCAGCGCGTCTACGGCACCGCCTGGCCCTCCAAGGAGGAGATGCAGGCCTACCTCACCTTCCTCGAGGAGGCCGAGAAGCGCGATCACCGCAAGCTCGGCGCAGAGCTCGACCTCTTCAGCTTCCCGGAGGAGATCGGATCGGGTCTCGCGGTCTTCCATCCCAAGGGCGGCGTCGTGAGGCGCGTGATGGAGGACTACTCGCGCAAGCGACATGAGGAAGCCGGATACGAATTCGTGAACACTCCGCACGTCACCAAGGCGGCGCTCTTCGAGAAGTCCGGTCACCTGGATTGGTACGCCGAGGGGATGTACCCGCCCATGCACCTCGATGCCGAGGTCGATGCGGATGGCGTGGTCCGCAAGCAGGGCGTCGACTACTACATGAAGCCGATGAACTGCCCCATGCACAACCTGATCTTCGACGCGCGTGGACGCTCGTACCGTGAGTTGCCGCTTCGTCTCTTCGAGTTCGGCACTGTCTATCGCTACGAGAAGTCCGGCGTGGTCCAGGGCATGACGCGTGCGCGCGGATTCACCCAGGACGACGCGCACATCTACTGCACCCGCGAGCAGATGGCCGATGAGCTCGACAAGCTGCTCACCTTCGTCCTGGACCTGCTGCGCGACTACGGCCTGGAGGACTTCTACCTCGAACTCTCGACCCGGGACCCCCAGAAGTCCGTGGGATCCGACGAGGTGTGGGAGGAGGCCACCGAGGTCCTGCGCCAGGCGGCGGAGAAGCAGGGGCTCGAGCTCGTCCTCGACGAGGGAGGCGCGGCGTTCTACGGGCCCAAGATCTCGGTCCAGGCGAAGGATGCCATCGGACGCACGTGGCAGATGTCGACCATCCAGCTCGACTTCAACCTGCCGGAGAGATTCGACCTCGAGTACGCCGCGCCGGACGGCACCCGGCAGCGCCCGGTCATGATCCATCGCGCGCTCTTCGGGTCGATCGAACGATTCTTCGCGGTGCTGCTCGAGCACTACGCGGGCGCGTTCCCTCCCTGGCTGGCTCCCGTGCAGGTCATCGCGATACCCGTGTCGGACGCCCACGTGGACTACCTCTACGAGGTCGCATCTCGCCTGCGTGATCATGGGATCCGCGTCGAAGTCGACGACGCCGACGATCGCATGCAGAAGAAGATCCGCACGGCGCAGAAGTCGAAGGTGCCCTACATGCTCATCGCGGGCGACGGCGACATGGCCGCGGGTGCGGTGTCCTTCCGCTATCGCGATGGAAGTCAGCGCAACGGCGTGCCCGTCGATGAGGCTGTCGCCGAGATCCTCGCCGCGGTGAGCGAGCGACGTCAGGTGGAGAGCGCCCCCGCATGAGCGAGAGCGGGCTCCCCCTCGACCACGGCGGGATGATCGACCGCTGGCAGCGGATCTGGGTGCCCCATCGCGAGGCCTATCTGCGTGGCGAGGGGCGACCCGCCCACGACGGGCCGGGGGAGGAGTGCCCCTTCTGCCGGGCACCGGGCATGGCCGAGGACGAGGGCCTCGTCGTCGCTCGCGGTGAGACGGCGTACGTCGTGATGAACCTCTACCCCTACAACTCCGGGCATCTGCTGGTCTGTCCCTATCGCCATGTCGCCGACTACACCGAGGTGACACCCGAGGAGGCCGCGGAGATCGCCGCGCTCACCCAGCGCGCGATGACCGTCCTGCGCTCGGTGTCGCGCGCCCAGGGCTTCAACATCGGCATGAACCAGGGCAAGGTCGGCGGCGCGGGCATCGCCGGTCACCTGCACCAGCACGTCGTGCCGCGCTGGGGTGGCGACACCAACTTCATGCCCGTGATCGGTCACACCAAGCCCATGCCCCAGCTCCTCCAGGAGACGCGACGGCTGCTGGCCGAGGCCTGGGACGCATAACCCCACTCACCCTCAGCGACTTTCACCCTCAGCGACTTTCACCCTCCAAGTGGCTGCCATATCGACGCAGAAGTGGCCGCCGGGGCGACCGATCCCGGGGTGAAAGCGCGTGGTCGCGCCGATACGGTCGGTTCGGACGAGGAGGACGGTCATGGCGATCATCAGTGGACCCGAGGGCATCGACCTGGAGGCGGAGCTCGCAGCGGCGGGAGTGTGCTTCGTCCATGCACCCGGTGACGATGCGCCCGAGGCGGTGCTGGCCGAGGTGCTGGGGCCGGATGAGCGCCAGGTCAGGGCCGTGGTCGTCGCTGCACCACCGGCCGCGGGGGACGAGCATTCGGGCATGGGTGCCTGGCACATCAACGGCGTGCACGAGGCCCACTTCGTGCGCAGCGGTCGCGGAATCCTGCAAGTCCCGCTGCCCCAGGGCGTGGCCACCATCGAGGTGATCCCCGGCGACGTGATGATCGTGCGCGGTGCCGAGCATCGCTACCTCCCACTCGAGTCGCAGGAGTGGGTGCTGCGTCACACGGGACCGGCGGACGCGGAGTTGAGTCCTCGCGAGACCGGCCGCGACGCAGGGCCTTGGCCCGTCGAGACCTAGGGCGCGAGCAGCAGGGGCAGCTCGCCCGATGCCAGCGTGTCCCCGGCGGCGACATGGGTGAGTCCGGTGACGAGTCCGATGTCGCCTGCACCCAGGGCCGTCACCGGAGTGTGGCCGCTGATGATTCCACCCACATGAAGCGTGCCCGAGTAGACGCGCACCAGCGATACTCGACCGTCGTCGGAAGTGCGCACCACCTCGGCGCACAGCGGTCCCGCGGGATCGCAGGTCAGGGGGACGCGCGGGCTTCCATCCGGAGCCGTCACCACGGGCAGCGGGCTCTCGAGGGGCGAGGGGAATCCCTTCGTGATCACCCGAAGGAGTTCGAGCGACCCGAAGCCCAGTGGGGTCGTCGCGGTGACGACCATCGGGTGGACCTGGCTCCGCGCGACAGCCAGGTCGAGGTTCGCAGCCCAGGACTCCGCCGGGATGTCTTCACCGTCCAGGAAGTCGCGGACGAGCGCGTCGTCTTCCGTCTCGGCGATGATCTCCACGAGCAGCGCCGCACGTGCATCGGTGATGAGGTCGACATGCTGAGGATCCGGCTCGCGCTCGACGCGCACACCGCCGGAATAGTCATGGATGCGCTGGGAGACCAGGTCGATGAGTCCTGCCACGCGCCCGTCGTCGCCGTGCAGGGGCAGGTTGACGGGCAGGACACCGCCATCGGTGCCGAGCGTGATCTGGCACTCCTCGATCGTGGCCTCGACATCCGCGTCGTCGCTGTCCGCGTGGGTGATGACGATCGCGCGCGGCATGCCAACATCAGCGCAGGCGTCCCACAGCGTGGAGGTCCCAGAGTCGACGTCGTCGACCGCGGATACCACGAAGAGCGCCGCGTCGGCGGCACGCAGACCGGCGCGCACCTCACCCTCGGCATGGGCATCGCCGGGGGTGTCGAGGAGGTTGATGCGCACTCCCTGCCACTCCAGCGACACCAGGCTCAGCGCATCGTCGGTGTCTGAGAGCGTGGCGCCCTCCTCGACCGCGCCGGGCTGCGTGAGCGCTCCCGTCGCGAGCGCAAGCTGCTCCACCAGGGTCGTCTTGCCCGAGTGGCTCGGCCCGACCAGCACGACGTTGCGCAGACGTGCCGGCTCGATCGGAGCGGTCATGGTCACAGCGTCCTCCTCAGGCCCTGCGCAGTATCCACGACCTCTCGATACCTCCCTCGCGGCTCCACGCCGCACGCCGCCCTTGCCTGCGGGCGCCAGGCCGTACGATGAGCACGCCGGAGTGGCCGGCAGACGCCGTCAGTGCGAAAAGGCGCTGGGGAGCGCACAGCCGAGGAGTGCCCGTGCTCAACAACCCGGCGGCGCGCAAGGTCTCGACCGCCGTCCTCGAGCCCATCGCACGGCTTCTCCTCAGGCTCCACGTCTCGCCTGACGCCGTCACCGTTGTCGGAACGCTCATCACCTGCACCGCGGCACTCGTCTTCTTCCCCCGCGGCGACTTCGTGCCCGGCGTACTCATCATCGGCCTGTCGGTCATCGCCGACCTGCTCGACGGCACGATGGCGCGGCTCTCCGGGCGCGCAGGCCCGTGGGGCAACTTCCTCGACGCGACCCTCGATCGGGTCGCCGACGGCTGTGTCTTCGGTGCCCTCGTCCTCTGGGCCGCCGCGACCGGCAATCCCTGGACTACCGCGGCGGCGCTTACGTGCCTTGTGGGCGGACAGGTGATCTCCTACGCCAAGGCGCGGGCCGAGGCGGTGGGTGCCACAGCGAACGTCGGTATCGCCGAGCGCGCCGAGCGGCTCATCGTCGTGCTCTTCGCCGCCCTGCTCGCGGGCCTGGGCGTGCCGTATGTATTGCCTGTCGCTCTCGGCGCCCTCGCGATCCTCAGCGTCATCACGGTCATCCAGCGCATCGTGGCGGTGCGCAAGCAGTTGAAGGCCCCGTCCGGAGGGGCTGAGTGAGCCTGTCCGACACGGTGACGGACCTGGGATTCGGTGTGGGCTGGTCCGCTATCAAGCGCATGCCCGAGCCAGTCGTCGACCGGGGCTTTCGCGCTTTGGCCGATCGCACCTACCGCAAGAACGGCCCCGGGGTGCGACAACTGCGAGCGAACCTCGCGCGGGTGATCCCCGAAGCGCGCTCGTCGACCCTCGAGGAGACAACGCGCGAGGGCGTGCGCCGCTACATGCGCTACTGGAGCGAGGCCTTCCGTCTCCCGGCATGGAGCCCCCAGCGCCTGCGGGAGTCTTTCGAACTCATCGAGGGACTCGATGCGCTCGACGCAGCCGTGGCTTCGGGAGGTGGCGCGGTTATGGTCTCGAGCCACAGCGGCAACTGGGATCACGCGGGAGCCTGGGCGTGCGATCGGTACGGCGGCATCGTCACGGTCGCGGAGCGACTCAAGCCCGAGGGGCTCTACGACAAATTCGTCGCCTACCGGGAGTCGCTCGGGATGGAGGTGCTCGCGCTCGGCGACGACGACACCTTCCGTGTCCTGCTGAGCCGGCTCCGCGAGGGCAAGCTCGTGTGCCTTGTGTCCGACCGTGATCTGTCCGGGAGCGGCATCCCCGTCGACTTCTTCGGCGAGACCGCGTCGATGCCCGCGGGCCCGGCGATGCTCTCGCTGCTCACCGGCGCGCCCATCATGCCCGTGCACCTCTGGTACGACGGCCCGGTCATGAAGGGCCGAGTCCGACCTGTGCTCCCCAATCCCGCAGGAGTGGATCGCAAGGAGCGCGTCAAGGCGCTGACGCAGTCGATGGCCGACTCCTTCGCGCAGGGCATCAGCGCGCATCCTGCCGACTGGCACATGATGCAGCGGCTCTGGCTCAGCGATGTCTCCCCGCGAGTCGCAGCGTGAAGATCGGCATCGTCTGTCCGTACGCCTGGGACGTCCCCGGCGGTGTCCAGGCGCACATCCGAGATCAGGCGGAGACGCTGATCGAGATGGGGCATGACGTCAGTGTCATCACCCCGGTGGAGGATCCCTCTGCGCTTCCCGCCTACGCCGTCGATGGTGGGCGGCCTCGCTCCGTGCCCTACAACGGCTCCGTCGCTCGCCTCACCTTCGGCGTCAAGGCGACGGCGCGCGTGCGCCGGTGGATTCGCGAGGGGGAGTTCGATGTCCTCCACGTGCACGAGCCCCTGGCGCCCTCGCTCGGCGTACTCGCGTGCTGGGCCGCACGCGGCCCTATCGTCGCCACGGTTCACTCGTCGATCGAGCGCTCACGCGTGCTCGTCACGGGCTACTACCTTGCGCAGACGGCACTCGAGAAGATCTCCGCGCTCATCGCCGTGAGCGAGCACGCCCGACGCACCATCGTCGATCACCTCGGCGGCGACGCCGTCCTCATCCCCAATGGCGTCCGCGTCGATCACTACGAGGGCGCCGCACCCCTGAAGTCCTGGCCGGGGCCCGCGATCGGCTTCCTCGGGCGCATGGACGAACCGCGCAAGGGCCTGCCCATCCTGCTCGAGGCCTTCGCGGGCATCCGTGACCGCAGGCCCGACGCCACCCTCGTGCTCATCGGACCGGGTGATCCTGACGAGGTGCTGTCCGATGTGGCACCGGAGACTCGCGGCGCCATCGTCGCCCTGGGTCGGCTCGACGAAGCCGACAAGGCAAAAGCCCTCGCATCACTCGACGCCTACATCGCCCCCAATACCGGTGGCGAGTCCTTCGGCATCGTGCTGCTCGAGGCGATGGCGGCGGGTGCGCCGGTGATCGCAAGCGATCTCGATGCCTTCGCGCGCGTCCTCGACGGAGGCCGCTGCGGCGTGCTCTTCCCTGTCGGGGACTCCGAAGCCCTCGCATCCGCAGTCGTCAACCTGCTCGCGGACGACATCGAGCGCGCTCGACTCGTCTCCGCCGGAGCGAGCCGCGTCGTCGCGTATGACTGGCGCACGGTTGCCGGTGACCTGCTCGATGTCTACGCCAGCGTGACCGCAGGGCAGCGCGGCGTGCAGGAGGACCTGCGCGGCCAGATCGTCGGCCGGCTGGCGCGCCGGCGTGCGGTCGACAGGGCGGTGGACTGATGGGCGGATGGTGGTGGCTCCTAGGAGCCCTCGTCCTGCTCGTGGCGGTGGGCCTCTACCTGAGCATGACCGCGGGCCGGCTGGACCGCCTGCACAGGCGCATCGACAACTCCCATCACGCACTGGATACCCAGCTGCTGCGACGCTCGGCACTGGTCCTGGACATGACAGCATCCGGGGTCTTCGATCCCGCAACCGCGGTCGTGCTCGCCGACTCCGCACACGGCGCGCGCGCGGCATCCGAGGAGGACGTCGTCGCGCGGGGACTCGCTGAGAGCGATCTCACACGCGTGCTCGTGGAGGCCATCCCGGATGCCCAGGAGGCGGAGGATCTCCGCGAGGCGGCACCGGATCCGACGATGCTCGACGACCTCAGAGGCACGTGCGTGCGTGTGCAGCTCTCACGCCGCTTCCACAACGATGCGGTGCGTGCCTGTCGTCAGGTGCGTAAGCAGCGTCTCGTGAGGTGGTTTCGTCTGGCCGGACACACGCCGTGGCCCGAGACCGTGGAGATGGACGACACGCCGCCGCCGGGGCTCACCGCGCGCTGAGCGGGCCCGACGTACCGTGGAGGAATGCGCCTTACCGCGACGCTTGCCATCGGTGCCCTCCTCCTCGTGGGATGCGGGGGCGCAGATGAGGCGGCCCCGGCGTCCTCGAGTCCGGCCCCGAGCTCCTCGAGCGCCTCGCCGTCGGCGAGCCCCGTGCCGCTGCCGACACCGTCACCGGACGGCATCCCTCCGGGCGCATCGCCGTTCTCGGGACTACCCGGGGGTGAAGGCAAGCCGGTCCTGGCCATCAAGATCGACAACACCCGCGCGGCGCAGCCGCACGCCGGACTCCACGCGGCCGACCTGGTCTACGTCGAGGAAGTCGAGTGGGACCTCACCCGGCTCCTCGCCATCTACAACTCCCAGCTCCCCGACGTCATCGGCCCCGTCCGATCCGCCCGCATCAGCGACATCGACATCCTGGTGCCCTTTGGCAAGGTGGCCTTCTCCAACTCCGGAGCCCAGTCCAAGCTCCTCCCGGTCATCGCCGCGGCCAATCTCTACGACGTCTCCGCAAACAACGCGTACGACGCCTTCTCCAACGACCCGGGCCGCCCGGCGCCGGTGGATCACATGGCGGATCCGCGCAAACTGCTTGCGGCGGCACCGGATGCCGAGCTCGCGCGTGACATCGGGTTCGTCTTCTCCGAGGAGCCGCCTGCCGGAGGCAAGCCGGTGAAGTCGGTGACGATGACGTGGCCCTCATCCGAGGTGTCGTTTACCTGGGACGAGGAAGCGGGCAACTTCATCGTCGGCCTCAACGGCGAGGAGTCGCGCTCCACGGAGGGTGGCCCCCAGCGCGCGGCCACGGTCGTAATCCAGTCGGCTGAGCAGACCGACTCCGGCTACGGCGACCGCTACGGCGGCAAGACCCCCTTCATCCAGACCGTGGGGGAGGGCGCCGCCCTGGTGCTGCGCAACGGCCGGATGTGGTCGGTGACGTGGGAGCGCCCGACCCTGGAGGACGGCACGCGCTTCCTCCTGCCCGACGGGTCTCCCATGCCCTTCGCCATAGGCCAGGAGTGGGTCGTTCTCCTGGACCGCACCATGAAGCCGAAGATCACCTGAGGCCGCCCTCACCTCGACCTGGCGATCCCGGCGCACCCCACTACGATGGGCCTAGCCGCGGTCGTCGCGGCGCCCACCTGTGAGAGGTCACCGTGTCGGATTTCCCCAGCCACGTCACCGGAACCACCCGCGTGAAGCGGGGTATGGCGGAGATGCTCAAGGGCGGCGTCATCATGGACGTCGTCACGCCGGAGCAGGCCAAGATCGCTGAGGATGCCGGCGCGGTCGCGGTCATGGCGCTCGAGCGCGTGCCCGCGGATATCCGCGCGCAGGGCGGTGTGGCCCGCATGTCGGATCCCGACATGATCCAAGGCATCATCGAGGCGGTCACCATCCCCGTGATGGCCAAGGCCCGCATCGGTCACTTCGCTGAGGCGCAGGTCATCCAGTCACTGGGCGTCGACTACATCGACGAGTCAGAGGTGCTCACGCCTGCTGACTACTCCAACCACATCGACAAGTGGCAGTTCACCGTGCCCTTCGTGTGCGGAGCCACCAACCTGGGTGAGGCCCTTCGCCGCATCACCGAGGGCGCGGCCATGATCCGATCCAAGGGCGAGGCCGGCACGGGAGACGTGTCCAATGCGGTCACCCACATGCGGCGCATCCTGGGCGAGATCCGCGCGCTCTCCTCGCGCTCCGAGGACGAGCTCTTCGTCGCGGCCAAGGAGCTCCAGGCCCCCTATGACCTCGTCGTCGAGGTCGCGCGTGCCGGGAAGCTCCCGGTGGTGCTGTTCACCGCTGGCGGCATCGCGACTCCGGCGGACGCGGCGATGATGATGCAGCTCGGCGCCGATGGCGTCTTCGTGGGTTCGGGCATCTTCAAGTCGGGCGATCCGGTCAAGCGCGCCGAGGCGATCGTGCAGGCCACCCGCCACTTCGACAACCCCGACGTCGTGGCCAAGGTGTCCCGCGGTCTCGGCGAGGCCATGGTCGGCATCAACGTGGCCGACATTCCCGTCCACCACCGCCTCGAAGACCGGGGCTGGTGACGCACCCCGACAGGGGCGGCTCCACACCCACGATCGGCGTCCTGTCCGTGCAGGGTGACGTCCGTGAGCACATCCGCGCCCTCGTGGAAGCAGGTGCCGAGGCGGTGCCGGTCGGCACAGCCGAGCAGTTGGCTTCTGTCGACGCCCTGGTGATTCCCGGCGGGGAATCCACCACGATGTCGATGCTGACCGTCCGCGACGGACTCATGGAGCCGCTTCGCGCGGCGCGAGCCTCGGGTATGCCCATGTATGGCTCCTGTGCGGGGATGATCATGCTCGCCGATGAGGTCCTGGACGCTCGAGCGGATCAGCAGACCATCGGTGGCATCGACATGGTGGTGCGGCGCAATGCCTTCGGTCGCCAGGTGGACTCCTTCGAGACGGATGTCGAGATCGCGGGAGTCGACGGGGACTTCCCGGCTGTCTTCATCAGGGCACCCTGGGTGGAGTCCGTGGGGGAGCAGGTCGAGGTGCTCGCCCGGGTGACGCAGCCCGAGAGGGGCGGCTCCGCCGGCCCGGCGGACCCCTTGGCGGGGGCGGATACGATCGTGGCGGTCAGGCAGGGTCCGCTCGTCGCCACGTCGTTCCATCCGGAGCTCACCGGCGACGCGCGCTTCCACGAGATGTTCGTCCGGATTGTGAGGCAGTACGCATGAGCGGCCACTCCAAGTGGGCCACCACCAAGCACAAGAAGGCCGTGGTGGACGCCCGCCGCGGCAAGCTCTTCGCGCGGCTCATCAAGAACATCGAGGTCGCCGCGCGACAGGGCGGTGGCGATCCCGCGGGCAATCCGACCTTGTACGACGCGATCCAGAAGGCCCGCAAGAACTCCGTGCCGCTCGACAACATCGAGCGCGCGGTCAAGCGCGGCTCGGGAGCTGAGGCAGGTGGCGCTGACTATCAGACCATCATGTACGAGGGCTACGGTCCCAACGGTGTCGCCGTACTCGTCGAATGCCTCACCGACAACCGCAACCGCGCGGCCTCGGAGGTGCGGGTCGCGCTGACACGCAACGGCGGGAGCATGGCGGACCCCGGATCCGTGTCCTATCTCTTCAGTCGCAAGGGTGTCGTCATGGTGCCGCGGGCCGACGGGGTCGATGAGGATTCGATCCTGGGTGCCGTCCTCGAAGCGGGTGCCGAAGAGGTCAACGACCTCGGCGATGTCTTCGAGGTGCTGAGCGAGGCGGGTGACGTGGTCGCCGTGCGCACAGCGCTGCAGGCAGCCGAGATCGACTACGACTCCGCTGAAGCCACCTTCGTGCCCAGCATGTCCGTGCCCGTGGACGCCGAGGTGGCACGCAAGGTCTTCCGGCTCGTGGAGGCCTTGGAGGACAGCGACGACGTGCAGAACGTCTACACCAACGTCGACGTCAGCGACGAGGTGCTCGCGAGTCTCGACGCCTGATCGTGCCGGGCGCAGGAGGGGAGGCCGGCATGTCCGGTGCCGGACGGCAGCTCACCGGCTGGGATGCCGCCACGTGGCGCACTTCGGCAGGCAGCCCGCATCTGCGCTCCACCGTCGTCGCTCTCGTCCTCCTCGATCGCGTCCCCGACTGGAAGCGGCTGCGCTCCCGGGTCGAACGCCTCACCCGCATGGTCCCGGTCCTGCGACAGCGCCCCCTGAGGGGAGTCTTCGGTGTCGCGTCGCCGCGCATGGCCGTGGACCCGGACTTCGATCTCGATCTGCACCTACGGCGCATGCGTCTCGCGGGTGGGGGCACCTGGGACGAATTGCTGGAGGAGGCCCGGCGGGTCAGCCTCACCGACTTCGACCGCGACCGACCGCTGTGGGAGCTCGTGCTCATCGAGGGCCTCGAGGGTGGTCGAGCCGCGCTCCTGCTCAAGCTGCACCACGCCATCGCCGACGGACAGGCGACCGTGCTGATCGGACTGAACCTCGTGGAGCTCACCGAAGCCCCCAACCCCGATGAGCCCGAGGCGCCGGACGCGCCTGCCGCAGTGGACGCCGGGGCACCCGAGGTGAGCATCGCCGACATCGTCGACAACGTACGACGGGGCATCGGCGCTGCGGAGCGCGTCGGAGAGGCCATGGTGGCCCTCGCCCGCGGGACCTTGACCGATCCCGTGTCGACGTGGACGACGGTGCTGGGCACTCTCGCCTCCGTCGGGCGTTTCGCCGCTGTGCCGGATGGACCCCTGTCGCCGCTCATGACCGAGCGGGGCACCACCTATCACTTCGCCGCCTTCGACCTGCCCTTCACGAGCCTGCGTACTGCCGCGAAGCAGCGCGACTGCAGCGTCAATGACGCGTTCATGGCCGCTGTGGGGCTCGGCCTCGAGCGCTACCACGTCCGGCGCGGCAGTGTCGCGGACGAGTTGCGCTTCAACGTGCCGATCAGTCTGCGGGGGGATGCGGGGGACACCTCCGCGCAGGCCTCGAACGCCGTGACGATTGCGCGCATCGCCCTTCCGGTGGCTGGACTCACCGTCGACGAGCGGATGCAGGAGGCGCACGAGGCCGTGGCGCGCTGGCGGCACGAGCCCGCCCTGCGGTTCGCCGACCCGCTTGCCGAGATCAGTTGGCTTGTCCCTGTGCCCGTGCTTGCGCAGGCGGCGCTCGCCAGCGATGTCACCACGAGCAATGTCCCCGGACCACCACTGCCCCTGTACGTCGCGGGTGCTCGCATCGCGGGCATCTACCCGCTGGTCGCCACCATCGGTGCGGCCGTCAACGTCACGATGGTCACCTATGACGGCTCGGCCTTCGTGGGCATCTCCGCCGACGATCGGGCTGTCCCCGACCTCGCCGACCTCGTCGCCGACATGCGCTCGGGTTTCGCGACGGTCACGGCTGGCGAGGTCGGACCGGCCGACCCCCTTGCACCGGGGAAGCCGGGCGACGGCACGCCGAAGGCGCGTGCGATCCGTGAGGCGGGCGGGCCTGCGCAGTAGTCTTTTCGCACAGGTGTTCGCATCGACCCGGCTCACGGGTTCGCGGAGGAGGCGCTCGTGCGGGTCATGGGCGTGGACCCAGGTCTCACCAGGTGCGGGGTCGGCGTCGTCGAGGGAGCACCCGGGGGAGCCTTGACCCTCATCGATGTCGTCGTGATCCGGACGCCTCCGGACGCCCCTCTGGAGGAGCGCCTCACCGCTCTGGAGCGGGCACTCGAGGAGCTCGTGGCGTGCCATCAGCCCGAGATCATCGCGGTGGAGCGTGTCTTCAGCCAGCACAACGTGCGCACCGTGATGGGCACGGCGCAGGCCGGCGCCGTCGCCGCTCTCGCCGCAGGGCGCCGCGGGATTCCGCTGAGCATGCGCACGCCCAGCGAGGTCAAGGCCGCCGTGACGGGCAGCGGCCGGGCCGACAAGGCGCAGGTCACCACCATGGTGACCCGGGTACTCCGCCTCGACGCTCCCGTCCGGCCCGCGGATGCCGCAGATGCCCTCGCGCTGGCCATCACCGAGATCTGGCGGGGTGGTGCCGAGCGGCGACTGCAGGCGGCGGTAGGAGCACGACGGTGATCGCTTCGGTGACCGGAGCAGTGGCCGCGATCCAGCCCTCCGGTGTCGTCATCGAGGTCGGGGGAGTCGGCATCAGCGTCGCCTGCACGCCCCAGACCGCCGCATCGGCCCGACGGGGCGAAGAGCTCGCACTGCACACGAGCCTCGTCGTGCGCGAGGACTCGCTCACCCTCTACGGATTCCCCGATGCCGAGCAGCGCGATGTCTTCGAGCTGGTGCAGACCGTCTCGGGTGTCGGTCCGCGCACCGCCCTCGCCGTGCTCGCGACGCTTGCCCCCGACGATCTGCGTCACGCCATTGCTACAGAGGATGTCGCCGGCCTCACGCGCGTGCCGGGCATCGGCACCAAGGGAGCCCAGCGCCTCATCATCGAACTCAAGGACCGGTTGCGCGCCGTCGCGCGACCGGGTGAGGTCGCGAACGATGACGGACAGGAGACGGTGCGCGCCGCCCTGGTATCGCTCGGCTGGTCTGCGCGCGACGCCGATCGCGCCGTCTCCGCCGTCACCTCCGACCTTGGCCCCGATGCGGACGTGGCCCAGCTCCTGCGTGCCTCCCTGCAGCATCTGGACCGACGATGACCCGAGACTCCGACGCCGAGCGGCTCGTGGATGCGCGCGCCGACGACAGCGAGCGCGCTCTCGAGGGGGCTCTGCGCCCGCGCCGCCTTGACGAATTCATCGGCCAGTCGCGCGTGTGCGCGCAACTCGATGTCGTCCTGCAGGCAGCGCGGCGCAGGGAACGGCCCGCGGACCACGTGCTGCTCTCGGGTCCACCGGGGCTTGGCAAGACCACGCTGGCGGTGATCATCGCCGAGGAGATGTCGGCGCCGCTGCGGCTCACGAGCGGGCCCGCGCTGCAGCACGCGGGCGATCTCGCCGCGATCCTCTCGAGCCTGCAGCCGGGCGAAGTGCTCTTCATCGACGAAATTCACCGAATGGCCCGCAGTGCAGAGGAGATGCTCTACGTGGCCATGGAGGACTTCCGCGTCGACGTCATCGTCGGCAAGGGGCCCGGGGCGACAGCCCTGCCCCTTGACCTGTCGGCGTTCACACTCGTGGGTGCCACGACGCGCGTGGGCCTCTTACCCGGACCGCTCCGCGACAGGTTCGGCTTCACCGCCCACTTGGACTTCTACGACGAATCCGACCTGCGCTCCATCCTGGAGCGTTCCGCGGATCTGCTCTCCGTCACGATCGACGACGATGGCATCGCCGAGATCGCGCGGCGGTCCCGTGGCACGCCGCGCATCGCCAACCGCCTACTGCGTCGCGTCCGCGACTGGGCACAGGTCCACGGCAGCGGAGACGTCGATCAGGCTGCAGCTCGCGCGGCGTTGGATCTCTACGAGGTCGACACTCTCGGCCTGGACCGGCTTGATCGCTCGGTCCTCGAGGCCCTCGTGCGTCGATTCGGGGGTGGTCCCGTCGGGCTCTCCACTCTCGCGGTCGCCGTGGGCGAGGAGACCGAGACGGTCGAGACGGTGGCGGAGCCCTTCCTCGTCCGGCACGGCCTCCTGGCGCGCACCCCGCGGGGCCGGGTGGCCACCGCTGCGGCGTACACCCACCTGGGCGTGCAGCCTCCGGCGGGTGCCTGGGCCGATCCGGGGCTCCTGGGCCCCTCCGGATAGGCTCTTGGCCCAGTGCGCCGCCTGCGGCGCGGTGAATCGTCGAGGGGTGTATTCGTGGAAAGCCTGGGCACGCTGCTGCCGATCCTCCTCATTGGCGTGGTCTTCTACCTCCTCATCATGCGACCGGCGCGCACGCGCCAGCGCAAGCAGATGGAGATGATGTCGGCCCTCGCCCCCGGCACCCGGGTGATGACGACGGCCGGGGTCTACGGCACCGTCGTGTCCATCGACGAGGAAGATGCCGAGCTCGAGATCGCCCCCGGCGTCGTGATCCGCGTCGTCAAGGCCGCCATCGGCAAGGTGATGGAGCCCGAGCCCACACCCACCGACGCCACGCCACCAGGCGAGGAAAAGGCCTAGGCGCCCACCGCTCGCCAGCTCACACGCCCCACGCCCACAAGCCTGACGCCGAGAAGGAAGACACGTGCCTCCCGCCAATCGCAGCAGCCGCACCGGCTCGCAGACGCACCCCGGCCGCCTGCTCCTGATCATGGCCCTGATCACCGGGGCTGTGGCGGCCTGGGCGTTCTGGCCAGGACAGGACAACTCCGTGCGCCTCGGGCTCGACCTTCGCGGCGGCACCCAGGTCATCCTCCAGCCGAAGGCAGTGCAGGAGGGGGCATCGATCACCGACGATCAGCTCGCGCAGACGGTCGAGATCATCCGCCAGCGCGTGGACGGTGTCGGCGTCGCGGAGGCGGAGGTCACCGTCCAGGGGTCAGGGGACAGCGCAGCCATCGTCGTGTCGGTGCCCGACGTGAGCCAGGAGCGACTCGTCGAACTCGTCGGTCGCACGGCGCTGCTCGACTTCCGGCCCGTCTGGTCGATCTCGGGACCCGCCCCTGAATCCCTCGATGACACGGCGAATCCGGCGCCGGCGCCGACAGGCGATGACACGGCCACCACCGCTCAGATCGTCCAGGCAGAGGACAACACCCCCGAGTACCAGGCGGAGGTCGCCGCACTCGACTGCCTCGACCCCGTCAACCAGGCGGGTGGAAGCCCCGACGACCCCAAGCTGTGGCTCGGCACCTGCGACCAGGACGGTGCCGCGAAGTACTCGCTCCAGCCCGCGTTCATCGAGGGCACCAATGTCACGGACGCGGTGGCGCAGCTGCCCCAGCAGGGCGTCGGCGGCTGGGTCGTCAGCCTCACGTTCGATAGCGAAGGCGCACGCGCGCTCGCCGAGGCCTCCCAGGAGCTCTACGCGCTGCCCGACTGCAGCCCGGGCGGCGCTGCCCCCTGTAACGCCTTCGCCATCGTCCTCGACGGGGTCGTGGTGTCGGCCCCACGCTTCAACGAGCCGATCATCGGCGGGCAGGCGCAGATCGAGGGTGACTTCACGGCGCAGGAGGCGCAAGACCTCGCCAACGTCCTGAGCTACGGAGCCCTACCCGTCACCCTCGACGTCGTCGAGGTCACGAGCGTGTCGCCCACAGTGGGCAACGATCAACTCCGCGCCGGCCTGATTGCCGGAGCGATCGGCGCGCTCCTCATCGTGATCTTCCTGCTCTTCTACTACCGCGTGCTTGGCGTGATCGCCGTGCTCAGCCTCGTGGTCGCAGGCGCGCTGAGCTACATGTCCTTTGTCGCCCTCGGCAAGACGGTCGGCTTCACGCTGACCCTGGCCGGAGTCGCCGGCGCCATCGTCTCCATCGGCATCACGGCCGACTCCTTCATCATCTACTACGAGCGAATCCGAGACGCCCTGCGCGAAGGCAAGACCATGAGGCAGGCCGCGGAGGTGGGCTGGTCTACGACGCGTCGCACCCTGCTCGCGGCGGACTTCGTGACCCTGCTCGCCGCGATCGTGCTCTACATCATCTCGGTAGGCAACGTGAAGGGCTTCGCCTTCACGCTCGGTCTCATCACCCTGATCGACATCTTCGTGGCATTCCTCTTCACCTATCCGCTCACGGTGCTCATCTGCCGCTCCGGATGGATGCAGAAGGGCACCTGGCTGACGGGCCTGCGCACCAAGCGTTCCGATCGCGAGCCCGGGGCCGATGCCGCTGCCGATGACCGCACGACCGTGGGAGTGGAGTCCTGATGGCGCGTCGAGCCTCCCTGGGAGACCGTCTCTACCGAGGCGAGTCCGGCATCAACTTCGTCGGTCGCCGGCGCACCTGGTTCATCATCTCCGGCATCCTCGTGCTCATCTCCCTCGCAGCGCTGGGCTTCCGCGGGCTCAACCTCGGAGTCGAGTTCCAGGGCGGTGCGGTCTTCTCGGTGCCCAATGCCACCTGCTCGATCGAGAGCGCTCGTGACGCCGCTACTCAAGCGACGGGCGAGGAAGCCATCGTGACCGAGACGGGGGCCGGGATCGTGCGCGTCCAGACGCCCCCGGTGGATGCCGCGACGAGTCAAGAAGTGTCGCGCGTGCTCGGTGAGACCTGTGGCGTGCCCGCCACTGACATCAGCGTGCAGGTCGTGGGGCCCACCTGGGGCGCCGAGATCACCGCCAAGGGGATCCAGGCGCTCATCGTCTTCCTGATCCTGGTCACGCTGTTCCTGGCCATCTACTTCGAGTGGCGCTTCGCGGTCGCGGCGCTCGTGGCGCTCGCGCACGACATCATCCTCACGGTCGGCATCTACGCCATCACGGGTCTGCCCGTCACCCCCGCGACGCTGATCGGCTTCCTCACGATCCTCGGCTACTCCCTCTACGACACCGTCGTCGTCTTCGACAAGGTCAAGGAAGACACCAAGGGCATCACCGCCCAGTCGGTGGTGAGCTACCCCGAGGCCGCCAACCGATCGGTCAACCAGGTCCTCGTGCGATCGATCAACACCACGATCACCTCGCTGCTCCCCGTCCTCGCGATCATCATCGTGGGAGCGGGACTCCTCGGTGCCGGCACGCTTCTCGACCTTGCCGTGGCTCTGGGGGTGGGCATGTTCGTCGGTGTCTACTCGTCGCTCTTCATCGCTACGCCGGTCGCTGTCCTGCTCAAGATGCAGCAGCCGGATATCAAGGCGCTCGACGCCCGCGTGGCCGCACGTCGGGCGGGGGCGGGCAAGCGTGCGGCGGAGTCCCAGGGGGCGGCGGCTGCGGCGGTCGGTGTCGTCGACGCCGGAGCCCTCGGCGCCGTGGAGCGCCAGCAGCCGAAGCGGCAACCGCGATCCAAGCGCGGCAAGAAGTAGCCGATCGATCGCGCGCTGGAGCGATGCTCGTACACTGACCGCAAGAACAGCGGGAGGTGCGGGTGACGCAGGAGGCGATGCGCGAGGTCCCGGCCGACGCCGGAGCCAGTGGCCTGCGCTCGCGACTCGCCCGGCTCACGGGCTCGCGCGCAGGGCCCTCGGAGCTGGATCCGCTCATTCGCACGCTGCGCCAGTACCACCCCAAGTCGGACGTGCGCCTGCTGCAGCGCGCCTACGAGACCGCCGCCTACCTCCACCGCGACCAGAAGCGCCGCTCGGGCGACCCCTACATCACGCACCCCCTGGCCGTCGCCACGATCCTCGCCGAACTCGGCATGACGGCGCCCACGCTGTCGGCCGCCCTGCTGCACGACACGGTGGAGGACACCGGCTACTCCCTGGAGGAGTTGCGCGAGGATTTCGGCGAGGAGGTCGCCGACCTCGTCGATGGGGTCACCAAGCTCGATCGCGTCACCTATGGCGAAGCCTCGGCGGCCGAGACCGTGCGCAAGATGGTCGTGGCCATGGCTCGCGACATCCGCGTCCTCGTCATCAAGCTCGCTGACCGGCTTCACAACATGCGCACCCTCGGCTTCATGCCGCCGGAGAAGCAGGAGAAGAAAGCACGCGAGACCCTGGAGATCTACGCCCCACTTGCCCACCGTCTGGGCATGAACACCATGAAGTGGGAGCTGGAGGACCTCGCCTTCGCGACCCTGTATCCCAAGGTCTACGACGAGATCGAGCGCCTGGTGACCCAGCGGGCACCCTCGCGCGATGAGTACCTCACGAGGGTGATCGACGACCTCGAAGGCGATATCCGCAGCGCTCGCATCAAGGCCTCGGTGACGGGGCGACCCAAGCACCTGTACTCGGTCTACCAGAAGATGGTCGTCCGTGGCCGCGAGTTCGCGGACATCTACGATCTCGTCGGCGTGCGCATCCTGGTCGAGTCGATCCGCGACTGCTACGCGGTGCTCGGGATCGTCCACGCGCGTTGGAGCCCGGTGCCGGGCCGTTTCAAGGACTTCATCGCGATGCCGAAGTTCAACATGTACCAATCCCTGCACACCACGGTGATCGGTCCGGGAGGCAAGCCGGTCGAGCTGCAGATCCGCACCTGGGACATGCATCGCGCGGCCGAATTCGGCGTGGCGGCGCACTGGCGCTACAAGCAGCGCGACGTCGGAGGCAAGCAGGGCCCCGATGACTTCGGGTGGCTGCGCCAGTTGCTCGAGTGGCAGCGCGAGACCGAGGATCCCGATGAGTTCCTCGACTCGCTGCGCTACGACCTCTCCTCCTCCGAGGTGTTCGTCTTCACCCCCAAGGGCGATGTGGTTGCTCTGCCGCAGGGGAGCACCCCGGTCGACTTCGCCTACAGCGTCCACACCGAGGTGGGACACCGTTGCGTCGGCGCCCGGGTCAACGGCAAGCTCGTCCCACTCGAATCGGAGCTCTCCAACGGCGACGTCATCGAGGTCTTCACCTCGAAGGCCGATGGTGCGGGTCCGAGCCGCGACTGGCTCACCTATGTCAAGTCCCCCCGCGCCCGGTCCAAGATCAAGGCGTGGTTCAGCAAGGAGCGCCGCGAGGAGGCGATCGAGCAGGGTAAGGACTCCATCGTGCGGGCCATGCGCAAGGAGGGCCTGCCGCTCCAGCGGCTCATGAGCAACCAGGCGCTTTCCACGATTGCGGCTGAGTTCCATCAGTCCGATGTGTCCGCGCTCTACGCCGCGGTCGGCGAGGGGCGCATCTCGGCAGCCAGCATCGTGCGTCGGCTCGTCGCAGCGGCCGGGGGAGTCGACGGCGCTGCCGACGACGCTGCTGAGGCCTTCACCCCGTCATCTTCGACAAGGACCGTCTCGCCCGGCGACCCTGGTGTCCTGGTCAAGGGGGCCACCGACGTCTGGGTCAAGTTGGCGCGCTGCTGCACGCCTGTGCCCGGCGACGACATCGTCGGCTTCGTCACGCGCGGGTCGGGTGTCTCCGTGCACCGACGTACCTGTGTCAACGTGCCGGGTCTCGAGGCTCAGCAGGGCGCGGGAGCCCGCTTTGTCGACGTGTCCTGGGCGCCGTCCTCCGGGAGTGTCTTCCTGGTCAACATCCAGGTAGAGGCGCTGGACCGTGCCCGCCTGCTGTCGGATGTCACCCGGGCCCTGTCCGACCAGCACGTCAACATCCTGAGTGCGTCCGTGACGACGACACGTGAGCGCATCGCGCTTTCTCGATTCACCTTCGAGATGGCCGACCCCAAGCACCTCGGATCGGTGCTCAAGACCGTGCGTCAGGTCGACGGCGTCTTCGACGTCTATCGCGTCTAGCTGCCCGTGGGACCGGTGAACTCCGACACCGTGCCCTCCACCGCGGCGAGCAGGGCTCGCGTGGACTCCACGCTCGCCTGCGCCGCCTCGATGCGTCGCGCATCGCCGCTGGCCTGCGCTGCCGCGAGGTCCTGCTCCGCGCGGCTGAGCGCGCTGCGGAACCGCTCCGCGGTGTCCTCGGCCCGCGCGCGCCGGGCGGGATCCGTCGCCGCCCAACGCCGCTCATCGGCCTGGCGCACGGCGTCCTCGACGGCGCGCAGTCGACGCTCGATGCGGTCCTTGTCGGCACGCGGGACATGGCCGATGGCTTCCCAGCGCTCCTGGATTCCGCGGAGACCGCGCTTGGCGGCGGCGACATCGTTCACGGGGAGGAGGGCTTCTGCCTCGACGACGAGGGCTTCCTTGCGTTCGAGATTGGCCCGGTGCTCCACGTCGCGCTCGGCATTGACGGCGTCGCGGGAGGCGAAGAACGCGTCCTGCGCAGCACGGAAGCGAGCCCACAGGCGGTCCTCGTCCTGACGGCTGCCACGCGGTGCTGCCTTCCAGCGATCCATGAGCGTGCGGTAGGCGCGCGTCGTCCCGGCCCAGTCCGTCGAGGTCGACAGGTTCTCGGCCTCGCGGATGAGTGCCTCCTTGGCGGTGAGCGCCTCCTTGCGCTCCGCATCTCGGCTGGCGAAGTGCTGGCGACGCCGCCGATCGAAGGCGGTGCGCGCCGACGAGAAGCGCTTCCACAGAGCCTGCTCTCGGCCGCGATCGATCCGCGGCGCGGACTTCCAGGCTTCGAGAAGCGCGGTGAAGCGGTCACCGGTGGTCTTCCACTGCGTGGACTCCGCCAGGGATTCGGCCTCGACCACGATCGCCTCACGTGCCGCGAGGGCCTCCTCACGCTGACGGGCGCGCGCGGCCTCGCGTTCGACGCGGGCGGCGGCCATGAGCGCCTCCACCTCGTCGCAGGCGCGCTCCAGCTCGGCGACGTCACCGAGGAAGGTCGGCGAGGCGAGGGCCTCGCGTGCGTGTGCCACGGCCGTGGGCGCAGTGTCGAGACCGCGCCCCTCCTTGAGGCGATGAGCTGCCAGATCGACCTCGACGAGGATGTCGTCGTACTTGCGGCCGAAGAACGCGAGGCCCTCCTCGACGGTGCCCGCAGCCCAATTGCCCACGACGACCTCGCCCGCGGGGGTGCGCAGCCACACGGTGCCCTCCGCGTCGATGCGCCCGAATCGAGCGGGATCGGTGCGGCGCATCGGCGGGGCCGCCGGGGTGGACGCGGGTCGGGCCGGGCGCTTGAGTGCGGTCGGGGCGGGCGCGGCCGGAGTGGGAGAGACGGCCGGTACCGCGATGACCTCGACGGTCGTCGTCTCCACGACTGCGTTGCCCTCAGCGTCGGCCACGACGGTGGTCGATGTCTCGATGGCCTGGATCACGGGCGCGGGCGCAAGCGCCGGAGAGGCCTCACGTGACTCGAGGACACCGAAGGGAGGCGCGGGCACCTCCTCGACGATCTCCACGGTCAGCTCCTCGGGGGCGACGGCGTCATCACCGTGGCCGCCCTGGATGCTCTCGGTCATCGACTCTCCTAGTTTGCCGGCGACGTGGTCAGCGTCGCCTTCTCGATGACGACCCGCTGGGCCGGAGGCCCGTCGGAGCCGCCGCCCTCAACCCCTGCCGCCGCAATTCCCTTGACGACGTCGAGGCCCTGGGAGACGGTGCCCCAGATCGTGTATCCGGAAGGCAGTGTCGTGTCCTCGTAGACGATGAAGAACTGGCTGCCCCCCGTGCCCGGTCCGGCGTTCGCCATAGCGACCGTGCCCGCGGGGTAGTTGGCCTCACCTTCGGCGGGGAGGTTCTCGTCAGGGATCGAGTAGCCCGGACCACCGGTGCCATTGCCCGCGGGATCCCCGCACTGGAGCACGAAGATCCCCTCGGTGGTGAGGCGGTGGCAGGCAGTCAGGTCGAAGTAGCCCTCCTCCGTGAGGAAGGCCATCGAGGCGACCGTGGCCGGGGCCTCGGTCGGGAGGGTGTCGATGACGATGTCGCCGCAGTTGGTCGCGAGCGTCATCGTGTACGCGGTATCGGGCTTGACCTTGTCTCCGGGAGCCTCGGGCCACGTGAGGTCGTCGGGTCGAGTCTCGGGCGCAGGAGCGCAGTTGGGGTCGGGCTGGGCTGTCCCCGACGGCGAGGCCTCAGGTGACGCGGAGGGATCGACGGAGGATGTGGGGTCGGGCGTCGGCGACGCATCGGGCGCAGCCGACTCCGAGGGGATCGCGGTCTCGGCGGGCGCGGCGACATCGGACGAGTCCGACGAGCGGGTGAGGACCGCCCACGCCAGCACGCCACCGACAACGACGACCACGGCGACGATGGCGAGGATGCGGTTGCGGGTGGAGCGTCGCTTCGCGGCCTCGGCGCGACGGGCGGACTGACGCTCCGCCTTGGCCCGCGCCACCTCGCGCCTGCGCTTGCTCGACGTCACCGTCGTCCTCCTTCGCATCCGTCCCGTGTCCGGGCGCCACGCATGTCCCGTGGCGCCGACGCGTGAGTCTATGGCCTGGCACCCGGGCGGGTAGGCTCGTGGGGCGTCCCGTCACCCCGGAGGTCCACCCATGCCCGCCCGCAGGCCATCGTGTTCGTGAAGGGGTTCCCCGCGGGCGCCTGGGGCACGAATTGTTACGCGGTCGCAACCGCCGAGGGTGAGGACTGCCTCATCGTCGACCCTGGACAGGCGAGCCTGGGGCCGCTCGCGGAGTTGCTGGAGCGCCACCGACTGCGTCCCGTCGCTGTGTTGCTCACGCACGGACACCTCGATCATGTGTGGTCGGTTGCTCCGCTGACGGCCGGCAAGGGCATCCCGGCGTACATCCACGGCGACGATCGCTACCGCCTCGAGGACATCATCGGATCCACGTTCACCATGTCGCGCGAGCAGTTGCTGTCGATGACCGAGGGAGCGCTCGAGCTCACCGAGCCTGAGGACGTGAGGGTCCTCGCCGATGGCGATCTGCTCGACATCGCGGGCGTGCCGCTCACTGTCGCGCATGCACCCGGTCACACGCAGGGCTCCGTCGCGTTCATCGCCGATCGCGCCGCCGAGCGACCCCCCGTGATGCTCAGCGGCGACCTGCTCTTCTCGGGGTCCATTGGGCGCACGGACCTGCCCGGGGGTGATCCCCGCGCCATGACCGAGAGTCTGCAACGCGTCGTGCTGCCTCTGGACGACGACACCGTCGTGCTCCCCGGTCACGGCGAGACGACCACCATCGGCCGGGAGCGGGCGACCAACCCCTTCCTGCGAGACCTCGGCTCGGCACCGGCCCCCAGGGGCCTGTGATGGGGCGCACCGCGGGCCTGTCGGGTTTCCCCGAGTGGCTTCCTGAGGGACGCCTCGTCGAGCTGGGCGTCCTCGATGTCGTCCGCCAGGTCTTCGAACTCCACGGATTCACCCCGCTCGAGACGCGCAGCGTGGAGCCCATCGATGTCCTGCTGAGCAAGGGCGAGATCGACAAGGAGGTCTACGCCGTCAGGCGTCTGCACGCGGAAGCCGACGACAGCGATGCGCTCGCGCTGCACTTCGACCTCACCGTGCCATTCGCGCGGTACGTCGTCGAGCACGCCGGACAGCTCGACTTCCCGTTCCGTCGCTATCAGGTGCAGAAGGTCTGGCGCGGTGAGCGCCCGCAGGAGGGGCGATTCCGCGAGTTCACCCAGGCCGATATCGACATCGTCGACGTCGACCATCTCGCGGCCCACCATGACGCCGAGATGGCCATCGTGATGGCGGAGGTCTTCGCCAACCTGCCCGCGCTGCCGCGGGCGACGATCCACGTCAACAATCGCAAGGTGCTCGAAGGCTTCTATCGAGGCCTGGGGATCTCGGACATCCCCGCGGTCCTGCGGGCGATCGACAAGCTCGACAAGATCGGCCCCGACAAGGTGCGCGGAATCCTCGTCGACAGTGGATTGGCCGGGCCCGTGGCCGACCAGGTGCTCGCGCTGGCAGCGATTCGCGGCAGCGGCCGCGATGTGTCCGACCGCGTCCGCGCACTCGGAGTCGAGGACTCCCTGCTGGACGAGGGCCTGGCGGAGCTGGTCTCCGTCGTGGACGCGGCTGAGCGGGTGCGGCCGGGGGCGGTAGTGGCGGATCTTCACATCGCGCGCGGCCTCGACTACTACACCGGGACTGTCTACGAGACGTCCCTCGAGGGTTACGAGTCCTTCGGCTCGATCTGCTCGGGAGGTCGCTACGACGCCCTCGCTACCGACGGCAAGACGACGTACCCGGGGGTGGGCATCTCCCTCGGCGTGACCCGTCTGGTCTCTCTACTGCTTGGTCGCGATCTGGTGCGCGCTACGCGCAAGGTGAACTCCGCGGTGCTCGTCTCGGTCGCCGATGATGACTCTCGGCAGCGCAGCGACGCCGTCGCGCAGGCGTTGCGGTCGAGGGGGATTCCGTGCGAGGTCGCCCCCAGGGCCGAGAAGTTCGGCAAGCAGATTCGGTACGCCGATCGTCGCGGTATCCCCTTCGTGTGGTTCCCCTCGGACGATGGCGACACCGTGAAGGACATCCGCAGCGGCGACCAGGTGGGTGCCGACGCTGAGACCTGGTCACCACCCGATACTGACCTGTGGCCGCTCCTCGCGACCACATCCGCAGACGAAGGAGCAACGTGATCCGCACGCACCGGGCCGGCACGCTCACGAGCGTGGACGAAGGGTCCGACGTCACGCTCGCCGGCTGGGTGGACCGACGCCGGGACCACGGCGGCGTCGCCTTCCTCGACCTCCGCGATGCCAGCGGGGTCGTCCAGGTCGTCGTCAACGATCCCGAGGTGGCACACGGCCTTCGCGACGAGTACTGCCTGCGCGTCGTGGGCCGGGTGCGCCGGCGCCCCGAGGGCAATGAGAACCCCGACATCCCCACCGGCTCGCTCGAGGTCGAAGCCAGTGAAGTGGAGGTGCTCAGCCCCGCAGCACCGCTGCCCTTCCCGGTCGATGATCGCGCGACCGTCGGCGAGGAGGCACGCCTGCGCTACCGCTACCTTGACCTGCGCCGGCCCTCTGTGGGCGACAACCTGCGCATGCGCTCCAAGCTCAACCAGATCGCCCGTGACGTGCTGCTGGATCGCGATTTCGTCGAGATCGAGACCCCGACGCTGACCGCATCGACACCCGAGGGAGCGCGTGACTTCCTCGTACCCGCCCGTCTGCAGCCTGGCAACTGGTACGCCCTGCCGCAATCGCCGCAGCTCTTCAAGCAACTGCTCATGGTCGCGGGCATGGAGCGCTACTTCCAGATCGCCCGCTGCTACCGCGACGAGGACTTCCGCGGCGACCGGCAGCCGGAGTTCACGCAGCTCGACATCGAGATGTCCTTCGTCGAGCAGGCAGACGTCATCGAGGTCGGCGAGGCCGTCGTCCGTGCTCTCTGGCAGGACGTCCTCGGCTACGACATCGGCGTCGTGCCACACATGACCTACGCGGAGGCCATGCGTCGGTACGGCTCGGACAAGCCCGACCTGCGCTACGGCGTGGAGCTGACCGAGTTGACGGAGTACCTGCGGGGTACCGAGTTCCGGGTCTTCGCGGGCGCGATCGAGGCCGGTGGG
>JBJOJS010000093.1:0-44382 GCA_046046455.1 Actinomycetota bacterium
ACCAGACATCCAATGACGACACCCGGATGAACCTCGTGAACTTCGACAACCTAGGCGCCTACACGGTCGTGAACTCCTGGAGTCTCCCCAACCAGTTCAACGTGGGCGACTTCTGGAATGCGAGCCCTGGCCACTATTTCGTGGTGGGAGGTGACTACCTCGACACGTGGCGCCTTATCGACGTGACCAACACAACCTCCAGTGCCACCCAGCCTTCGACCGACTTCACCATCACGGGCTCTGGATCCGGCCCCAAATTCAAGGGCAAGGACATGACGATCCAAGGCAACACGGGATACGGATTGCACGATGACACGCTCTACGTGCTCGACCTCAACACCCGAGTCGTGAGGACGAAGGCGGTGACGTTCTCCGGTGGCCGCGGTGCATCCGACGGCTTCGGGTCGGCCTACGCCGACGCCCTCGGCAATCTCTACTTCTTCGAAAACAGCACCTCCCAGGTCTGGCGGCTGCGGGCCGAGGACATCGGGTTGGCCAGCCCGACTCTCTACAGGGTGGGCAGCGCACCGGCGTACGTCTCGGGTGCCGGCAGCGTCAAGCTCCAGGCCCCCAATGACGGAGCGAGCTGCCCGAATGCCCGCTCGCCCTACTCGGCCACGATTACGTCCGAGAACGCCGTGACGGTGACGGACGACACCGCAACGGTCACGGCCACCGTCAACCCCAACAGCATTTCCACGACCGCCAAGGTCTGCTACGGCACCTCGGCGACGACCAGCGGCGGCCGACTCGCCGGATGCACCGAGACGGCGCAAGCGGCCAACGCCAGCACGGGCACACCCTTGACGGGGAGTTCCGCGGTGCCCCTCACCCCGATCAACCTCTCCGGCCTGAGCCCCCGCACCACCTACTACTGGCAGGTGGTCACGGCGAGCGATTGGGCCACCACGTACGGAAGTGTCGCCAACTTCACGACAACAGCGATCCCGGAGACGACCACCTCCGCAGCGACGGCAGTGAGTGCCACGGGGGCCACACTCAACGGCATCGTCAATCCGGGTGGGCGGTCGACGACGGTCGGATTCTGCTACGGCACCCACATCAACCTGACCGGTTGCACCAGCGTCAGTGCTGCACAGTCACCACTGGCAAGCTCCTCGGATGACACCGCGGTGAGCGTCACCCTCGGCAGTCTCACTCCCGGCACCACCTACTACGCGCGGGTCTCGGCCACAAATGCCGACGGCTCCGCGAGTGGAAGCATCGTCTCGTTCACCACCTCGGCGATCCCCCTGGTAAGCCTCGGCAACACCAGTGATGTCACTCCGACCGATGCCCGAGTCACAGGACAGGTCAACCCCAAGGCCCTCGCTACCACCGTCTCCTTCTGCGTGGGTACAGCACCGGACCTCACCGGATGCAGTCCAACACCAGCAACGCAGTCGCCGCTTCTCGCCATCGACGACTCCCTGAGCGTCAGCGCCGACCTCACCGGACTGAATCCGGCAACGCAGTACTACGTGCGCGTCTCGGCCACCAACACCAACGGCACGGCGACGAGCACGATCGGCTCCTTCACGACGGCACCCACCCCTCTCTCCCTGTCCACGACCACCGGTGCGCTGCCGCCGGCGACCGTCGGTAGCGCGTACGCGAAGACGCTTACGGCCGGAGGCGGCACGGCGCCGTACACCTGGACCGTGGCCAGCGGCACCCTCCCCGCGGGGCTCACCTTGAACTCCAGCAGCGGGGTGATCAGCGGGACGCCGACCGTCGATGGCTCCACGTCCTTCGTCGTTCGTGTCACCGACGCCTCCAGCGCGACTGCGACGCGGACCTTCTCCATCTCCACAGGCGCAACGCCGACGGCGACGACAACCGCAGTCTCCTCGGTCGCCGGCACCACGGCCACGCTCAACGGCATCGTCGATCCCGGCAATCTGCTCTCGGCCGTCGACTTCTGCTACGGCACCAGCATCAATCTGACCGGCTGTACGACGATCCCCGCAAGCCAGTCCCCCCTCACCGCGTCGACGAGCACATCGTCGGTCAGCGCGGGCCTGACGGGGCTGGCGATGGGGACCACCTACTACGCCAGGGTCACGGCCACCAACGGTGCGGGCTCGAGCAATGGTTCGATCGTGACCTTTACGACGACGAACGTGCCGTCGGTGACCACGGGCTCCGCAACCTTCCTACGCAACTCCGGGACGGAGGCCACGCTCAGCGGCACCGTCAATCCCAATGGCGCTTCGACGAGCGTGTCCTTCTGCTATGGAACGACGCCGACGCTGTCGGGCTGCACGACCACGTCGGCTGGCACGCTCACGGCGTCGAGGACGCCGTCACCGGTCTCGGTGAACATCTCGGGTCTGACGCCCAACGCCGTCTACTACTTCACGGTCCTCGCGACGAATAGCCTCGGCACTACGGCAGGCTCGACGGCGACCTTCACCATGCCCTCCGCTTCGGCGGTGGGACCGACGGTCACGAATGTCTCTCCCGCTACGGGGCCGGTATCCGGTGGGACCTCGGTCACCATCACCGGCTCGAACTTCTCCGCGACCGGTGCGGGCGCCACTGTGCTCTTCGACGACTCCCCCGCGACGGTGACGGCGCGCGCGGCCACGTCGATCACGGTCACGGCACCTGCCGCTTCCCATCCGGGAGCCGTGGACGTCATCGTCGCCAACCCTGACGGGCAGGCCGCCCGTGCGGTCAATGCCTTCACCTACACGTCTGCGGTCCGCTACACCCTGACGTACAACGGCAACGGCTCGACCTCCGGCGTCGTACCCACGGATGCCACCGCGTATCCCTACGACGACACCGTGACGGTCGCAGCCGCGGGGACGATGTCACGGTCCGGCTACGACTTCGCCGGGTGGAACACCGCGGCTAACGGCACCGGGACGAGCTACGCCGCGGGGGCGAGCTTCCGGATCCTCTCCAACACCACGCTCTATGCGCAGTGGACGCCCATCGCCATCGACAGCCTGAGTGACGACACCGTCAACTTCGGCCAGCAGGCCGTCTCCGCGGGCGCCACTGAACCCCAGGTGGTCTCCGTGATCAACTCTGGCGCCGCTCCCATGAACATCTCGGGAATCACCGTCAACGGCACCAACGCGTCGGACTTCGTCGTCGTCCCGGGCGGCACGTGCGACGGGGGGAGCACCGTGACAGGCAACTCGTCGTGCACGATCGAGCTCGCCTTCGCGCCCTCGCAGGTCGGCGCACGATCCGCCTCCCTGCAGGTCACCACCACCGCCGGGACCCTGACAGGTTCACTGGCCGGCACGGGCACGACCGCCTACTCCGTCACCTACTTCGGCAACGGCGCCACCTCCGGGTCGCCACCCACGGACGCGACGGCGTATGCCCCGGGTAGCTCGGTGACCGTGCTGGGGAGAGCCTCGCTGGTTCGGGCCGGCTACGAGTTCGCGGGATGGAACACCGCGGCAGGTGGCGGGGGCACACCTCGCGCTGCGGGAAGCACCTTCGTGATCAATGGTGACGACTCTCTCTTCGCCCAGTGGACGGCGGTGGGAGTCCCGGACCTGAGCCCCGGCACGTTGAGCTTCGGATCACGACAGGTCTCCAGCGGCCCATCGGCCGCCCAAACGGCAACTCTCAGCAATTCAGGGGCGGCGTCGCTGAGCGTCACGAGCGTGACCGTCCATGGGGCGGACGCCTCGGACTTCGCCCTGTCGGGCGGCACATGCACCAGCGGAGGCACGGTCGCCTCGGCATCGTCGTGCACGGTCCGCGTGACCTTCGATCCGACTCAGACGGGATCTCGCTCCGCATCGGTCCACGTAGTCACGTCGGCTGGCACCGTCACGGCCGCATTGACGGGCAGTGGCACATCGCCGACACCTACGCCCACGCCGAACACTCCTCCCGGTGCCCCGCGCGCGGTGGCCGGGCGCGGAGGCGACACAGCGGTGATCGTCACCTGGGAGCCTCCGACTCGCGAGGGGTCCTATCCCATCACCGACTACCAGGTGGTGGCCACGCCGGGAGGTGCTGGCTGCCAAGCCAAGGCCCCGGGCCTGCAGTGCATCGTGAGCGGCCTGCAGAACGGTGTCGCCTACACCTTCCGCGTCCGTGCCCTGAACGGCGCAGGCTGGGGGGAGTATTCGACGCCCTCGGCCCCCGTCACCCCTGAAGCCACCCCCACTCCCTCCATCCTCATCGTCGGCGGACGCGATGCAGCAACGCCGCGTCGCGTGTGGGTCACCGGCAGCGCCGCCGCCCTGATCGGGGAGACGGTCGTTCCCCACTTCCGCTTCCGCGGGCAGGTGGGCTACCGCACCGGTGTGCGCACCGTCTCCGTCGATTCTGAGGGCACCTTCACGTGGCAGCGTCGTACCGGAAAGCAGATCACCGTCTACTTCACTTCCGACCTGGTCCGCTCAAACCGCGTGACCATCCCCTCGCGCTCTATGCGGCGATGAGGCAGGTCCCTGCCACGACGATGATGAGAGCGACGGTCTCGAGCCGAGCCATCTTCTCCTTGAGAAGCAGGAGCGCGAGAAGTGCGGTGACGAGGGGGCTTAGGGCGCCCAGGATCGAGACCACGCCGATGTTGCCTTCGTTGGCCGCGGTGAAGAACGCGACCTGACCGAGTGCCACCGCCAGTCCGGCCCCGGCCGCGATCGCGAATGACGGCCCGCCGAGACGGATGCGGAGCCTCTTGACCGCGAGCGCGATGACAAGGGTCACCAGGATCTGGGGGAACTGCGAGACGAACATCGTGCCCGTGACGCTCACGCGCGTACCCAGGTCGAGGGTGATGATGGCGAGACCCCACAGTCCGGCCGCGAGCAATGCGAGCAGGATCGCCTGGGAGGACCCGGCCATCGCGCCGGCTACGCCGCCGCTCCCAGCCTGCGCTGACACCGGCGAGCGCCGGAGCGCAGCAGGCGCATAGAAGGTGATGAGCCCCGCGATGATGACGACCAGGCCGACAGCCACTACCGCAGTGAGGGTCTCGCCGACGATGAAGGAATATGCGAGGGGTACGAGCGCGCTGGTCGCGGCGACACCCGTGACGACGCCGATCTTGCCCGTCTCGTACGCCTTGAGCACGAGGAGTGTGCCACTCACATTGAGCAGGCCGCCGGCGAAGCCGCGCGAGATATCAGTGGAGTTGAGGATGAACTCACTGCTGACCACGCCAAGCAGGAGGTAGACGACGGCGGAGGTTCCGCAGCAGGCGAGGAGCACGATCTCACGCGGCACGCGTCCACGGAACTGCCCGAGGGCGAACTGCCACACGCCGAAGAGGAGCGCGCTGGCGAGGGCCAAGACGAGATACACCGGCGCTCCCTGGGTAGGCATCGGGATCTGGAAGGCTAGTGCCGTGCGCGTCACCCGACTCTCCACCACGCCCATCAAGGGGCTGGCTCTCCATCACCCGCAGTCCATCCGTGTCGATGAGACCGGCGCCGTCGGGGATCGGATCTTCTTCCTCGCCGATCCCAAGCCCTCCCTGGTGTCCGTCGCCAAGACCGGCGCGCTGGTGGGCATCACCGCGGACTACGACGCGACCACCCGGCGACTCATCCTGCGCGAGGGCGACACCGTGCTCGCCGATGACGAGGTGCGACTGGGCGAGGCGCTCGACGCCGACTTCTTCGCCTTCCGCACGGCACCCGGCCGAGTCGTCGAGGGTCCCTTCGCCGCCGTCCTCTCCGAGAGTGCGGGTCGGCCTCTTGAGCTCGTTCAGGGATCGGATGCCCTGCGAGGGCATGACGTCGAGCCACTGACCCTCCTCGGCCAGGGATCGATCGACCGACTGAGCGAGGTCGCGGGTCAGGCCGTCGACTCCCGGCGTTTCCGCATGCTCATCGAATTCGACGGCGGCGAGCCGCACGTCGAGGACACCTGGCTCGGCAAGAGCATCCAGATCGGCGACGCCACCCTCGTCGGCGGCGGCCCCGTGCAGCGCTGCGCGGGCACCACGCGACATCCTGACACCGGCGTCGTCGACCTCAAGACGCTCGCCCTCATCGGGGAGTACCGCGGACGCCAGGACTCGGTCTTCGGCATGGGATTCAACTTCGGTGTGTACGCGCGATGCGTCGTACCCGGTGAGATCCGCGTCGGCGACGACGTCATCGTCATCGACTAGTGCGCTAGGGCAGCGACGGGATCTGGGAGCAGGCCGACTCGACAGCACCGCTGCTGAGGCCGAGCGACTGACCTGAAGGGTCGGCGGCGAGCGCCTGCTTGGCCGCGCCCAGCGCGCCTTCGAGGTCCGACATGCCGGGCACATCCGGGTAGGCAACGACCACCCCGCCAACGATGGAGACCGCCTGCTGCAGCAGCGAGGCCGACTCCTCCGGAGGAGTACCCGGTCGCACTGCCTCACGCACGAGGTCGCAGGCGCCGTTCAGCTGACGGGCGGCATCGGCCGTGTCGGAAGCGGTGCCCACGACATCCTGGCCGGCTTCGATCGCGGCTGATCCCGCATCGATGGCCGCCGATCCCGCATCGACGACACCCTGACCGACGTCCAGGGCCGTCTCGGTCGCTTTGCGGACGGAATCGAAGCCGAAGAGCGCCACGACGGCGACACCGGCGGCGATGAGGAGGATGAGGAGACGGCGCATCGCCTTCGACGGTACGTAGACCCCCGTCGATCAGGCAACTCGCCACGCGCATTCCCAGGCGCCTCCTACGATCGACATGTGGAGATCGCCAGCGGGCCGTGGGATAGGTCACAGATCGAGCACTTCCTCGACCAGACCGTGATCCCCATCCGGATCGCCAGCGCCGGGCGCACGTCACCGCTGGTGCAATCACTGTGGTTCCTCTACGACGAGGATGCCATCTGGTGCGCCTCGCAGGTGGAGTCCGTGCTCACCCGCCGCCTGCGCGTCGAGCCGCGCTGCGGATTCGAGATTGCCGGTGATCTGCCGCCCTACCGCGGTGTGCGCGGGACCGGTCGGGCCGAGCTGCTGCCGGAGCGCGCAGCCACGGTCCTACCCCGTCTCATCTCCCGCTATCTGGGGGATGAGCCCAGCCCGCTGGCTTCCTGGCTGCTGTCGCGCGTGGACTCCGAGGTAGCGATCCGCATCGGTGATCTACGCGTGACGTCGTACGACTTCACCTCACGCATGACGTGATCACTGGCTCAGCGCGTCGACTCCCCCGCCCGAAGCCACGGCGAGTCCCATCGCTGCAAGCGCATCGGTCGCCATCGCCATGCCATCCGCGAGCGACGTGTCGGCACCGAGCTGCTGGCCCGCGAGCGTGCGCTTGCGGATCGACTCCATGATCACGGCGAGCTTGAGGCCCGACAGTACGACGCAGACATCGAGATGACTGACGTCGATGCCGCTGCGCTCGGCGTACCTCTCGACGAGTTGCGGTCGCTCCCAGAAGCCCTCGCGATCGGTGACGAACGCCGCGAATCGGATCTGGTGGCGCAGCTCATCGCCGGGACGCGACCAGTAGACGAGCATCGTCGCAAGATCCATGAGCGGATCCCCGAGCGTGGCCATCTCCCAGTCGAGGACCGCGCGGATGCGTGGATCGACCGGATCGACGATCGCGTTGTCGAGGCGGTAGTCGCCGTGCACGATCGACCAGGGCAGGTCGGCCGGCAGCGCGGCGACCCGCGCCTGCAGCCACACGAGGAGCTCATCGATCGCAGGCAGCTCGCGCGTCTTGCTCAGTTCCCACTGCTGGGCCCAGCGCGATACCTGCCTCGAGAGGAACCCTTCGGGACGGCCCAGATCGCCGAGCCCCACCGCACGCGCATCGATGGCGTGCAACTCGGCGAGTACGTCGACCAGCTCGGCCGACAGTGCGGAGGCGTCAGCTGCGGTCACGTCCTGCGCCGCAGCGTCGCTGCTGATGATGCGGCCTGCGACGTACTCCATGACGAGGAAGCGCGCGCCGATGACACTGTCGTCATCGCAGTAGGCGAGGGGATGCGGCGCCGGGAAGCCACCCTGGGTGACGCCGCTGAGCACGGTGAACTCCCGACCCATGTCGTGAGCGGTCGGCATGACGTGGCCGAGCGGCGGCCGGCGGATGACGAGCGAGCGGTCGCCCTGCCTGACGAGGTACGTGACGTTGGACAGCCCACCCGCGAGCCTGACGGCCTCCAGCGGGCCTGCGTCGACCAGCCCCTGCGCAGCGAGCCAGGGGCCGACGGCGTCGAGGTCGAGTCCTTCGGGCGAGGTCACAGGGCCGACGGTACCCCGCCGACGCTACCGGGCCGGCCGGTGCCGAGGTGGTCCTATGCTCACCGGCATGGGGATGCCTGCAGAGGGGTACGCCGAGCAGATCGCTCGGGCGCGTCGCACGTCACGGCGGGTCTGGATCTGCGCAGCGATCTCGTGGTGGACCGGCTGGGCCGTCATCGCGGCCTGCCTCATCGCGTGGATCGGCTGGAACATCTCGATCCTCGAGAGCCTGGAGATCATGCTCGCCATCGGCGTCGCGGGAATCCTCGGTGGCGTGGGGCTCTATGCGCAGAGCCGCAGCCTCGACCTGTCGGCCTCGCGGCTCGAGATCGCGATCGGCGCGAAGGGCTCTTGATCACCGCGCGGTGAGGATGACCTTGCCGGTCGTCTTGCGCGCGCGCATGTCCTCGTGCGCCTGACGTGCGGCGTCGATGGGGTACGCCGTGCCAGGAAGCGGACGCAACTCGCCTGATGCCACCAGTCGCACGAGATCGGCGAGTGGCTGAGCCACCATCCCGATGGGATCGACCTTCATGCAGTCGACAAGCCAGAAGCCGATGACGCTCTGCGAGCCGGTCATCAGCGATGCCGGTGCGATGGGCGTCGCCGCCTCGCGCGATGCCATGCCATAGACGACCAGGCGGCCGAAGGGTGCCAGCGCACGCAGCGATGCATCCGTGGTGGCTCCGCCGACCATCTCCAGGACGATGTCGACACGCTTGCCGCCGTTCGCCTCGCGGATTGCCGCGGTGAGTCCTGCGGGATCGGCGTCGATGGCGACGTCGGCACCGAGATCGAGTGAGAGCTGGCGCTTCTCCTCGCTCGAGGCGACTGCGATCACGCGGCCCGCGCCCCAGAGCTTGGCCAACTGGATCGCGAGCGATCCGACACCGCCTGCGGCCGCGTGCACCACGACTGATTCACCGGGCACCAGGCGCGCCGACGTGCGCAGCAGATGCCAGGCCGTGAGCCCCTGCACGAGCAGGCCGAGCGCGGCAGCATCGCTCACGCCGTCGGGCACCTCGAACGCCGCCGCAGGTGCGATGAGCGCGCGCTCGGCGTACCCGCCCGACCCTGACGCGGTGAATCCGCAGAGCCGGCGGCCATCAGCCGTGCGTCCGACCACCTCGGCTCCGGGGATGAAGGGCAGCTCCTGCGCCGAGAGGTAGGAGTTCTCCACGGCGTGCGTGTCGGCGTAGTTGACGCCCGCCGCATCCACCTCGAGGAGTTCGAGACCGGGGATCGCAGCGGGGTCGTCGACATCGACGAGCTCGAGCACCTCGGGACCGCCGAAGCGGGTGACCTGTATCGCGCGCATCACCCCAGGCTAGGGGTATCCGCGAACTCCGCCCGCCATGCGTCACCAGGTGACCGAATCAGGGCACAGAAGCAGGCGCTCAGACCGCGCACTCGCCGCCGTCGCAGCACGGCTGGATGTAGTAGCACTGCGGGCAGAAGTCCTTGCCGCCGCGGCGCTGCAGCTCGACGGTCTCGCAGGCGGGGCACGGACCCGGGGAACCCATCACGGCATCCGACGCTAGTTCGTTGGCGGGCGGGTTGTGACGTGTCGCCACGGCGTGTCGCGCGCGACAAGCCGCCACTCAACGACGTGGGGCTACCAGGAGCCTCCGCCACCACCACCGCCACCACCGCCGGAGAAACCTCCCCCGCCGGAGAAGCCGGATCCCCCCGACGCCTTCGGGGCGGTGTACGCCGCACCCACCGTCGATGAGGCCGTCGACATGGCGCTGTGGATGGCGAACGTGCTCGGAAGGTAGAGCCCGGCCGAGTGCAACTGCTCCTCAGAGAGATCGGGGAATGCACCGGACCACGACTCCTCGAGGTCGAAGAGCACGGCGTACGGCAGGAAGGTCGCGTAGACCGCGTAGTCCGGCAGGCCGAGGCGCTGGACGAGGTCGCGGCGAGCCGCGCCGGGGTCGGTGTCGAGCAGGCGCTTGAAGCCCTCCACCTCCGCCTCGAATCGCGCCGTCTCGCGCGTCTCGCGGTCGGGCACGAGATAGGCCGCGATGAACAGCCCTGCCGTGAGAGCACCCAGGATCGGCGCGACTCCGGCGTAGAAGATCGCGTTATGCGTCACACTGCCGAAGCCGAAGGCGGCGATCGTGAGGAGTACGCCGATGCTGGCCGAGCAGCCCACGCGCCGGCGCGGCGAGCCCGCCTGAGGGTCGAGGCGCTGCGCAGCGACGGCCTCTGCGGTGAGCTCACTGCGCACCTTCGTCACGGCGGAGGCGAAGTCGGCGTCGTAACCCTCGAGGGTGGCGCGGTCGCGGCCTTCGAAGATCTCGCCGACGAGGCGCTCCTCCCACGGCCGCAGGGGCTCGGTGTCGGCCCCCCACCAGGCAAGGTCGATGCGGCCCTCGCGGATGACGCCACCGGGGTCCGAGGACAGGGTGATCTGCTTGCGCGCGACGAGGTCGAGCAGCGTGGCGAGCACCCCTCGCGAGCTGAGCGCCCCGTCCAGGCTCACTTCGATCTCCGCGGGCCGCAGGCCGCGCGGAGGGCCGAACTGCACCGGCGCCCCGGGGATGTCGACACCCCGGATGCGCCGCCGCAGCGCCAAGACAACCAGGGATGGCGCAATGAGCGCGGCGATCGAGAGGACCAGCGCGTAGGGGAAGAAGACGCCCGCGGCATTGCTCTCCAGGGGCATCGCCTCCACCTGTCGCACCGGCGGGGAGCTGAACGCCGACCCGGGGTACGCAATCACCGCCGTGAGCCCCTGATAGGGCCAGAGGATCGCCTTGCGGAACATGGCGCCATCGCCCGCGATGCGGTCAGTGCAGCCACCGACCTCGCCGTAGAAGCCGGAGTAGCACTGGGCCGCGAGCACCTGGCCTGGACCACGCACGCGGACCTGGGCCTCATAGATGTCGACGGGCCAACCATCGCCGATGAAGTCCCAGTAGAGCTCGACGTCGCCCGCGGCGAATCCATAGGGATTGGCCGTCGCGAGCTCCTGCGCGGTCATGGAACGCAGGGCACCCTCGACGACGTAGGAGATCGAGTAGACGTGCTCTCCGGTGATCGTCACGTCGGGATCGCCCACCCTCACCTCGAGGAGCGCACCGTCCTGGCTGACCTCGTACGGGACGGGGCCGCCATCCATCGAGACTGAGGTGACCGTCGCCGGGTGCATCCACCGATTGCCATCGGGCAACTCGCTCCACATGGGGATGAGGCGGAAGATCCCGTGGCGCTCGCCGTCCTCGAAGTGATACGTGATGGTCTCGGTGATCGCCAGCTCGCCCTCGGGCGAGACCTCCGCCACCACGTCATAGGGGCCGATCCGCTCCGACTCCGCTGACGCGGGAGCAGCAAGCCACAGCAGCGCCGCCCATGCGGCGACGACGCATGCGAGGGCCCGGGGCATGAGAGCTCGGGCGGTGAAGGACATGGAGTTAGAACTGCACGCTCGGGGCGGAGCGTCGACCCTCATCGGGCTCGCGATAGACCTCGCGCTGCGAGACACCCGCAACGCCGGCGAACCACATCGACGGGATGGTGCGCAACGCCGTGTTGAGGTGAACGACGGAGTCGTTGTAGTACTGGCGCGCGAACTGCAACTGACCCTCGATCTCGCCAAGCTGCACCTGCAGGGTCTGGAAGTTGGACGTCGCCGTGAGTTGCGGGTAGGCCTCCGCCACGGCGAAGAGGCGGCCCAGCGCGCCCGTCATCGACGCGTCAGCGGCGGCCTTCTCGTCGATCGACCGCGCAGCCTCACTGCTCGTGCGCGCGGCAGTCACGGCCTCGATCGTCGATGCCTCGAAGTCACGTGCCCCCTTGACGGTTTCCACGAGATTGGGGACCAGCTCCGCGCGCTTGGTCAGGAAGGTGTCGATGTCACCGAGTGCCCCGACGCACAGGACATCGAGTCGACGCAACTTGTTGAACTGCACGATGCCGACCACGACGAGGATCACGAGGAGAACGACGATGAGGATCAGCCACCACATGGGGGCCAGTGTCCTCCTCATCCCCCGCAAAAGACAGCGATCCCCCGGTCACGCCGTCAAAGCGCGGACCGGGGGATCGCCGTGGAGAGTGGCCCTACTCCGTCACGGTCACCGTGACGACCCACTTCTCGTCGGTGTTGTCCATGTTGGTGAGGGTGACCTCGGCCGTGCCCGGGGCGAGGGCCTCGCCACCCGGGAGGAACTGGGCCGAGCCATCGTCCTTGCCGGCCGTGACGGCGAGGACCGCCTCATCGCTCGAGGAGATGGTCCAGGCCATGACGTCGTCGACGTTGAACGTGATGACGCGGCCGACCTGCACCTCGGCGGTGGTCTGGCCGGGCTCGACGATGACGGGACCGATCATGCCGGCATCCCCTCCTGTGGATTCGGTTGGCGCCGCAGCGGAGCTGGACGTCGTACTGTCTGATGAACCGCCGCAGGCCGTGAGCACGCCGGCTCCGCCCAGGGCGATGATGCTGGCAGCCGCGATGCTGAGGGCGCGGCGGGTATTCGAGCGCATGAATGCCTGCTTCCTGTCTTCCCCACCTGGGGTGGAGCCGTCCGGCTCTTCCCCATGCTGACGGGTGAGGGAGGTCCGGGGTTCCTCATCCGTTCGGCTGATCCTCCCGGCGTCCAGGATTTGGCCGAGGTCGCTGGTGGCCTGGCCCCCGGGGGGACCACACTGGCCCCATGACCAGCCGGCGCAACCCAGGTCGCCCCGCGGGCGGGCCGGGCCCATCCGATCGCGAGCAGGCCCCGACCCAGGCCCCCAGGGTCGAGTTCGAGGAGACGACTCCCTACGACGCCTACGTCCGGGCCTCGACCCTGGCGACCCTGCAGCGGACGGTGACCGACGAGCCCGGCGAGTACATGTTCCTCGTCCTGTCGCAGATCATGGAGCTCTACTTCAACCTCATCGCCTTCGAGTGGCGCACCGCGCAGCGCTTCCTCCGGCAGGACGATCTGCCCGAGGCGCTCATCGCACTGCGGCGCAGCATCGATCACTTCCGCGGCCTCAACGCGTCGTGGATGAGCTTCAAGTGGATGACACCCACCGACTTCAACGCCTTCCGCGATTCACTCGGCGAGGCATCCGGCTTCCAGTCCTTCCTCTACCGGCACCTGGAGTTCCTCCTCGGCTTCAAGGACCCGGCGCTCCTGCGCCCGCACAAGCACGTGGCGGGCGATCACTACGCCGACCTCGTCGCCGCGTACGAGGCACCGAGTCTCTACGACGACGTGCTCGCCTACCTCTCGCGCCAGGGGTACGCCGTGCCCCAGGCCGTGCTCGACGCCGAGACCGCGCGCACCCACGAGTGGGATCAGGGGGTCGAGGACGTGTGGGTCACGGTCTACGGGGACACCGGACACGGAGAGCCTTTGCGCCAGCTCGCCGAGTCGCTCACCGACATCGCCGAGGAGTTCAGCACCTGGCGCTACTGGCACCTGATCGCCGTGCGACGCGCCATGGGCGCGAAGGGGGGCACAGGGGGCAGCGCGGGACTCGCCTGGCTGGAGAAGAGCCTCCAGCGGCAGGCCTTCCCCGAGCTGTGGTCGGCACGGACGAGGATCTGACGCATGCGTCCCTACGACAGCGCGCTCGACGAGTCCGATCCCGGCTGGCGCGACAGGTTCTTCATCCCGCCCTTCGTGCCCCCGCTGGACTACCCGGATGCTCCGGGCGCGGCGTACCCGGAGGTCGCCTACATGGCGGGCAACTCCCTCGGGCTCAAGCCCAGGGGCACTCGCGAGGCTCTCCTCGTGGAGTTCGATCGCTGGGCCGCCTGGGGCGTCGAGGGGCAACTCACGGGGCCGCGGCCGTGGAAGGACTACCACGAAGCGCTCACCGAGCCCACCGCGCGACTCGTCGGCGCGCTGCCGCACGAGGTCGTGGTGATGAACTCCCTCACCGTCAACATCCACCTGATGTTCGCGACCTTCTACCGGCCGAGCGGGCATCGGACGAAGGTGCTCATGGAGGACATCGTCTTCCCCTCCGATGGCTACGCGGTGGCGTCTCAGGCGCGCTGGCACGGCCTCAACCCCGACGAGCACGTCATCCGCATGCGCCCACGCGAGGGCGAGGACGTCCTGCGCACGGAGGACGTCGTGGCCCAGATCCGCGAGCTCGGCGATCAGTTGGCGATCGTGTTCTTCAGCGCGGTCAACTACCTCACCGGCGAGTGGTTGGACATGCCGGCGATCACGGCCGCGGGCCATGAGGTCGGCGCCTACGTCGGGTGGGATCTCGCCCATGCCGCGGGCAACGTCCCCATGACCCTGCACGACTGGGATGTCGACTTCGCCGCTTGGTGCTCCTACAAGTACCTCAACTCCGGGCCGGGATCCCTGGCCGGCTGCTTCATCCACAAGCGCCATGCGCGCGACACCTCGCTCCCGCGTCTCGCCGGGTGGTGGGGCACGCGGACCGACCTGCGCTTCCGGATGGACCGCGACTTCGACCCGCCACCGACCGCCGATGCATGGCAGGTGTCGAATCCGCCGATCTTCGCGATGGCCCCCGTCCAGGTCTCCCTCGAGGTCTTCGACGACGTCGGCATGGACGCGCTGCGCGCACGCAGCCTGCGCCTCACGGGCTACCTGCGCGAGTTGCTGGACGAGGTGGCCGAGTCGGCGCCACCGGGTGCCCTGGAGATCGTCACTCCCGCTGAATCCGAGCGCCATGGCTGCCAGCTCTCGGTGCGCTTCACGCGCGACATCCACGAGATCGCGGCGATCCTGCGCGATCTGGACGGCGTCATCGCCGACACGCGCAATCCCGACATCATCCGCTTCGCGCCAGTGCCGCTCTACTCGACGTACCAGGACTGCTGGCGCGTCGCAGAGGCACTGGCCCGGCGTCTGGCGTAATGATGCGCCGCTTCATGGAGCCCTACGGCGAGCATCCGCGCCAATTCGGCGAGTGGTTCATCCCCGACACCGACCGCCCACCCCTGGTCGTGATCATCCATGGCGGCTACTGGCGACCGGTCTGGCGGCTCGACCTCGAAGAAGCCACCTCCCTGGATCTCGCCGCACACGGCTTCGCCGTGTGGAGCATCGAGTACCGCACCTACGAGTTCGCATGGCCGACGACGATGAGCGACGTCGTCAGGGCGATCGATCAGGGACTGTCCGAAGCGGCCCGCCACGGCATCGACACATCACGGCGAGCGCTCCTCGGCCACTCCGCCGGCGGCGGCCTGGCCGCATGGGCGACGTCGCGCCGTGCCCTGCCGGAGGACGCGCCGGGCGCCGATCCGCAGGCCGCAGCGTTCGACCTCGTCGTACTCCATGCGCCGGTGGCCTGCCTCGCGATCGGCAGTCGCGAGTTCCTGGGCGAGGGCGCGATCGACACCTTCATGGGTGGCCGACCCGAGGACGTGCCCGAGAGGTACGCCGTCACCGACCCGCAGGCGCTCGCACCCGATCCCGGAGGGCGGCGACTGCTCCTGCACGGCACCGCAGACGAGGACGTGCCGGTGTCGCAGAGCGAGGCCTACCTCGCCCATCTGCGCGCGCACGCGATCGATGCCGAACTCACCATCATCCCCGGCGACACGCACTACGAGATCCTCGATCCCACGTCGCGAGTCTCAGGGCTACGCCGCGAGGCCCTCGTCCGCGCCCTCATGCCCTGACGTACCACCGCACCCACCACCGTCCACCCCGTGCCGAGGCCTGGCGTGTCCGGCAGCAGCCTCCATTGCCCAGCGTGGTCTCGGGGCGGACAATGGCCCCCATGTCCGGTGACGCGAGCGATGCCCGGCGCGACGGCGGAGCCGCCCCTCTCGGGCTGTCCCGGGTCGTGCCCGGCAAGGCGACCCCCCGGGGCGCCTACCCGCACGTCAAGGTCGTGGGCGACCTCGTGTGGGTGTCGGGCACGAGCAGTCGACGCGCGGATGACTCCTTCGCCGGGGTCGACGTCTCTGCTGACGGCAGCGTGCACCTCGACATCCGCGAGCAGACGCGGGCCGTCATCGACAACATCCGCGACATCCTGCGCTCCGTGGACTGCGATCTCTCCGACCTCGTGCAGGTGACGAGCTACCTCGTCGACATGGCGGACTTCCCCGGATACAACGAGGTGTACGCCGAGTACTTCGACCACACCGGACCGACCCGCACCACCGTCGCCGTGCGCGAGCTCCCCCATCCGCACCTGCTCATCGAGATCACCGCGGTCGCTCACCGCGGCGCCGGGAAGGAATAGCCATGTCCGACGTCACCAAGACCCTCAACTTCAACGCCTGGGTCGATGAGCACGGTCCGAGCCTGAAGCCGCCGGTGGCCAACAAGGAGATGTTTCCCGGTCACGAGGACTTCATCGTCATGGTGGTCGGCGGTCCCAATCAGCGCACGGACTTCCACGTCGACCCCTACGAGGAGGTCTTCTATCAGGTGCGCGGCAACATGCATGTCAACGTGATGACCGCCGACGGCCCGGCTCGTGTCGACATCCGCGAGGGGGAGATGTGGGTTCTGCCCCGCAACCTCCCGCACTCCCCCCAGCGCCCAGAGGCAGGCTCGATCGGCCTCGTCTTCGAGCGCCCGCGCGAGGAGGGCACGCTGGAGAAATTCCAGTGGTACTGCCTCGAGTGCGGCGGTCTCGTGCACGAGGTCGAGTTGCAGGTGAGCGATATCTCCGCCGACCTGCCACCCATCTTCGAAGCCTTCTACGCAGACGAGTCGGCGCGCACCTGCCCGTCGTGCGGACAGCTGCATCCCGGCAAGGGCTGACCTTGCCGGTCATCGACGTCCACTCCCACGACGTCCCGCGCGGCTGGCCGGACCTCACCTCGGTTACCGGCGCGCCCGGGCCGTGGCCGAGCCTGCGCCTCGATGGCGAGCGCGAGGCGATGATCATGCTTGGCGACCGCGAATTCCGTCGCATCACCGATCAATGCTGGGATCCGGAGGTGCGCGCGGCCGACATGGACGTCGACGGCGTGGACCTGCAGGTCGTGTCCCCCACCCCGGTCTTCTTCTCCTACGAGCGTGCCCCTGCCGAGGCGCTCGCGGTGGCGCGCATCTTCAACGACCTCACCCTCGAGATCTGCGCTGGGCTGCCCGAGCGCCTCGTGCCCTTCTGCCAGGTGCCCCTCCAAGACATCGATGCCGCGTGCACCGAGCTCGAGCGCGCACTCGCCGCAGGGCACCGCGGCGTGGAGATCGGCAATCACGTCGGGGACCGCGACATCGACGACCCGGGGACCGTGGAGTTCCTTCAGCACTGCGCGGCACTCGGCGTGCCTGTCTTCGTCCATCCCTGGGACATGGCAGCCAGCCCGCGCACGACGCGCTGGATGGCGCAGTGGCTTGTCGGCATGCCCGCCGAGACCCACCTGTCGATCCTGGCGATGATCCTGGGCGGCGCCTTCGACCGGATCGATCCGAGCCTGCGCATCTGCTTCGCCCACGGCGGCGGGTCGTTCCCCTACTGGCTGGGGCGCCTGGAGAACGCCTGGCACCAGCGACCCGACCTCGTCGGCGTCTCGGCCCAACCGCCGTCGGCGTACCTCCCGCGCTTCTCCGTGGATTCGGTCGTCTTCGATCCCCGCGCGCTGCGACTGCTCGTCGACACCATGGGACCCGAGCGCGTCATGATGGGCTCGGACTATCCCTACCCTCTCGGTGAGCGACCCGCCGGTGCTGTCGTGCGCGCGGCGGACTTCCTCAGCGAACAGGAGCGCAGCCTGATCCTCGGCGGCAACGCCGCGTCCTTCCTCGACCTCGACACCACGCCACTGCAGGAGGCAACGTCATGACCGAGCGCGTCGCGATCGTGGGAGCAGGGCTCACCGGCGCCCTGCTGGCCACGATGCTGGGCCAGCGCGGCTACGAGGTGGCCGTCTACGAGAGGCGCCCCGACCCTCGACAGGTCGGTGCGGAGCGCGGGCGCAGCATCAATCTCGCCATCTCCACGCGCGGTCTCACGGCACTGCAGCAGGTGGGGCTCGAGGACGACGTGCTCGCCCGGGGCCTGCTCATGCGCGGCCGCATGATCCATACCGTCACCGGCGAGGAGGAGTTCCAGCCCTACAGCGCCGACGGCGAGCGCGGGATCAACTCGATCAGCCGCGGCGAGCTCAACGCCGTCCTCCTCGATTCCGCGGAGAAGCTCCCGGGGGTGAGCCTGCACTTCGAGCATCGACTCACCGCACTCGATATCGACGCACTGACCCTGTCGTTCGCCTCGCCTGAGGGATCCGTCGATGTCGAGGCTGCGGCCATCATCGGCGCCGACGGCGCCTTCAGCGTGGTGCGTCGCGCCATGCAGGGGCGGGTGGGCTTCGACTTCTCCCAGGACTACCTGAGCCACAGTTACAAGGAGCTCACGATCCCGCCGGTCGACGGCGACTTCGCCCTCGATCCCGGTGCCCTGCACATCTGGCCGCGCGGGGCATCGATGATGATCGCGCTACCCAACCTCGACAAGTCCTTCACCGCGACGCTCTTCTGGCCGCGCACGGGCCCCGGATCCTTCGACGAGATCGTCACCCCCGAGCAGGCCCGTCGCTACTTCGACGACAACTACCCGGATGCCTCCGAACTCATGCCCGATCTCGAGGAGGACTACCGACTCAATCCCGTGGGCTCGCTGCTCACGGTCCGCTGCTCGCCGTGGAATGCCGGTCGGGTAGCCCTCATCGGGGATGCCGCGCACGCGATCTGCCCCTTCTACGGGCAGGGGGCGAACGCCGGCTTCGAGGACTGCATCGAGCTCATCGCGCAGCTGGAGCTCCACGCCGGCAACTGGGAGCCGGCACTCGATGCCTACGCACGGATGCGCAAGCCGCAGGGCGATGCCATCGCCGACCTCGCCCTGCACAACTTCATCGAGATGCGCGACTCGGTCAACTCACTGTCCTACCGGGCCCTGCACAGCACCGAGCTGCTCCTGCATCGGGCGCTCGGCGAGCGATACAAGACGCGCTACGAGATGGTGAGCTTCAGCACGATCCCCTACGCGCAGATCGAGCCCACCGTGCGCAAGCAGCGCACGGTGGCAGGCGTCGCTACCGCCGTCGGGCTGGCCGGCCTCGCCTACCTCGGGTTCGCTGCGCGTCGTCGCTAGGCGGGGGCGCTACTGCACGCCGTCGCTACTGCACGTCGTCGCTACTGCACGTCGTCGCTACTGCACTGCATCGGGATCGAAGGAGTATCCGAATCCCTTACGCGTGACGATGCACTCGCCGATGCCGGTCGGCTCGAGGATGAGACGCAGCCGGCGAATGTATTCGGTCACCGAGCCCTGGGTGCGCCAAGACGATCCCCAGACCGCGCGCAGCAGAGCCTCGCGACTGAAGACGACTTGCGGGTGCGCAGCGAGATGGTGGAGCAGCGTGAACTCGCGGGCCGACATACGGACCGGGGACTCATCGACGTAAACCATGCGGCGACGCGCATCGATGCGCAGGCGCCCGACCTCCACGTCGTCGAGGTCGGAGGCGGGCACGGGCTGGGGCGCGAGAGCACGCGGATCGAGGACGACGATGTCGTAGTTCATGGCCTCGATGGGCAGTCGACCGGTCGCATCCGAGTGGTCGCGCACATCGACGCGATAGCCCGCGCCGCCCAGCACTCCCATCAGTCCCGCCATCTGATCGGCCGGGCCGCTCCCGAGCACGAGGACGCGCGGGTCGACCGAACCGGACGATGAGCCCCCGACAGACATGGATCCCCCCGAATCCGAAGCGGCACATCCCCCGTGGCTGCGCCGGGTACATCGTGACACACACCGCCGACGCCCGCGGCGGATAGCGGTCCCCCTAGAGGCCGAGTTCGACCCGCGCAGCGTCGAAGGCGGCGCCCGGATCGAGGACGTCGAGAAGGATGCTGCGCATCCCCACCGCCAGGCCCCCCTCGACATAGGCGGGGTTGTCGTCGATGAAGACGATGGCGTCCGGGGGGAGTCCGAGCAGTTCGGCCGACAGGAGATAGGGGCGGGGGTCCGGCTTGCGGATGCCCAACTCCGACGAGTCGACGAGCACCGGGAAGTCGGGGAACCACGAGCGCTCCTCGACCCAGGTCCGCCCCTGGAAGTCCATGAGCTCGTTGCTGAGGATGCCCAGTCCCTTGCCTGCGGCCTTGCACTCGGCGATCAGCCGCAGCGCCTCGGGGCGCTCGGGCTCGACGCCCGGCTGCTGGAACATCGCGCGCATGAGGTGGGGGTGCCCGTCGAGCGGCGCACCGTTGGCCACCGCTGTCTCCGCGAAGGTGAGCCAGTAGTCGCGCTCCGTGATCTCACCGCGGCGGTATCTCTCCCAGGTCTCATCGGGCGACACCCACTCGAGTGGACCGCGACCGACCACCGTGCCCGCGGGCAGCCCGCGCAGGCGCTCGTAGTCGTCGGCGATCTCCCACGCCGACTTGAAGAGCACGACGCCGACGTCGAGAAGGAGTGCCTGGGCGGGTGTCATCGCAATTCCTCCAGCGCGCCGATCATGTCGAGGGTCTCGGGATTGGCCAGTGCATCACGATTGCGCACGGGCCTGCCATTCACCGTATCGGCCACGGCGATCTCGGCCAGCTTGCCGGTGAGCGTGCGCGGCAGCGCGCTCACCTGGGCGATGACCGCGGGCACGTGGCGCGGCGACCCGCGCTCTCGCAGGGTGGCGCGGATGCGGCCCCGCATCTCGTCGTCGAGCATCGCTCCTGGAGTGAGCACGACGAGGAGCACCATCCGCGTGTCGTCATCCCACGACTGGGCGAAGGCCAGGGCGTCGGTGACCTCCGGCACGTGCTCGAGGGCCGCATAGATCTCGCCGGTGCCGATGCGCACGCCGGCGACGTTCAAGGTGGCATCGGATCGGCCGTGGATGATGAAGCCACCGCGCTCGGTGCGCGAGGTGAGGTCGCCGTGAGTCCACACGCCGGGGAAGCGAGCGAAGTAGGTCTCGTGCAGCCGTGAGCCATCGTCTCCCCAGATGCCGAGCGGCACCGTGGGGAAGGTATTGCGGCAGACGAGCTCGCCCGGGGTGCCATCGGTCATCGGATGGCCCTCGTCGTCGAAGACGACGACATCCATACCCAGCGCGGCGCGGGTGATCTCACCCGGCCACACCGGCAGGGTCGGCGATGCCGAGACGAAGCAGCCGACAAGGTCGGTGCCACCGGAGATGGGCTGCGGCATCACGTGGGATCCCACCTGCTCGATCAGCCACCGCGCGGTCGGCTCGGTGAGCGGTGAACCGGTCACGAGCACCATGCGCAGGTGCTCGAGGTCGCGGCCATCCCGCAGCACACGCCCTTCGGAGCGCATCGCATCGAGCAGCCGCGCGCCCAGTCCGAGGTGGGTCAGGTCGGCGACATCGGCGAGATCGAAGAGCGCATCGGTCGTGGGGTGCGTCGGAGCACCGTCGTGGAGCACGAGGGTCGCGCCCGTGGCCAGGATCGAGATCGCCCAGTTCCACATCATCCAGCCGGTGGTCGTGTAGAAGCACACGCGATCCCCCGGGCCGAAATCGCCGTGCAGGCCCCCTTCGACCAGATGCTTCACGAGCACTCCGCCGGCCCGATGGACCAGGCACTTGGGCTTGCCCGTGGTGCCGGAGGAGAAGAGGACGTACGCCGGGTGGTCGAAGGGCAGTGCTTCAGCCACCAGCCCCGCGCCGCGGTGGCGGCGTTCGGCATCGGCGAGGAGGTCGACCTGGAGCAGGCGGTCGCTGCCGGCGACGCAGCGCGCCGCGATGCCCGCGACATCCACCACATCCGGGTCGACCGGGCTGGTGAGGTCATCGGCACCGGGCACGACGAGCACGGAGCGCACGCTGGGCAGGTCACGCACGAGAGCGACGAGGTGCTCGCGTCGATCATGGCGCTTCCCGGCCCAGTGGTACGAGGTCGTCCCGACGAGCAGCACGGGGTCGAGCTGGCCGAAGCGATCGACGATGGCGGGAACGCCGAACTCCGGGGCGGCACTCGACACGACGGCACCGACCGCGAGGCCCGCGAGCGTGACCACGAGGGCGTCGATGCCGACCGGAAGCACGAGTGCGATGCGGTCACCGGGTGCAACCCCCCGCGCGCGTAACGCCGCGGCTGCAGCACCGACGCGCTCGAGGAGCTCGCTCCGGGTGAGCGATGCGACGACCGCGATCCCGCCGGCCTGCTCCGCCGTCTGCACCACGATCGGCTCCCCTGCGTCGTCGCGCTCGGGCAACGGCCGCAGATAGGTATCGACGATGTTGAGCGCCGCTCCGGGGAAGAACCGGGCCTCCGGCAGCACCGCCGGCTCTGCCGCCACGTCCCCGCGGGTGCCTACGACCTCGAAGTGGTCCCACACGAGCGACCAGAAGGCATCGGGATCGGCGATCGACCAGGCATGCAGATCGTCGTACGCCGTGAGATCCCGGCCGACCCGCGCGCTCGCGGCATCGGCGAATGCCGCCATACGCGTGCGCCCACCCGAGGGGCTGAACACCGGCTCGGTCATGGCGGCATCCTGTCACCGGAGCGCACGTCAGGCAGGTGGGGGGAAGTCGGCGTACCGTGGTGCGCCCGAGGCCCGCCTCGAGACCAGGAGGTGAGCCGTGACGGATGAGCCGCGGCCCATGAGCGCCCAGGACGCGCTCTGGCTCACCATGGATCGCCCCAACAACCTCATGGTGATCGACGGCGTCATGCTCTTCGACGCCGAGCCCGAGTGGGACGCCCTCCTCGAGGCCATCACCGATCGCGTCATCGATCGCTTCCCCGTCTTCCACTCGCGCGCCCTCCTCGGCGAGAGCGGATGGGTGTGGCAGCCCGACCCGCACTTCCACCTCGACAGGCACATCCGACGCGTGGAGCTACCCGCGCCTGCAGGCATGGTCGAGTTGGAGCGCTACGTCTCCGAGCAGCGTGCGCGACCGCTGGACCGGGATCGTCCACTGTGGGATATCGCGCTGGTCGAGCAGGTCGCCCTCGACGACGGTGGGACCGGTTCGGCCCTGGTCTGCCGCTTCCACCACGCGATGGCCGACGGCGTACGCCTCACCCAGGTGATGCTCAGCCTGTGCGACACGACCGACCCGCAGGTCGCGGCGAAGGTCGCGCGGTCGACAGGGGACCTGTCGCCGCAATCGGTGATCGCAGGAGTCACGGGTGCACTCCGGGAGTCGCTCGGAGACGCCGCGCGAGCGCTGGCGCGCGGTGCCGCCTACCTCGCGCAGGACACCCGTCGCGCGATCGGCACCGGTGCTGAGATCTGGGGTGAGGTACTGCGCAGTCCGGGTCGGCTGGTCGATGCGTTCGAGGCGATGGGGCTCGACAACCGCGTCGCCAACACGACAGCGTCCGTCGCGAAGCTGGCCCTGCGCGGCTCCACGGTCCGCACGGTGTGGAGTGGCACGCCGGGCCTGCATAAGACCGTCGCGTGGTCTCCCGGGATCTCCCTTGACGACGTCAAGCGGGTCGGTCGGCGTCACGACGCGAGCGTCAACGACGTCCTGCTCACCGCGGTCGCCGGCGGTCTGCGCCGCTACCTGCACGCGCGCGGCGTGGAGGATGTGAGCGAGATCGAGTGGATGGTGCCGGTCAATCTGGTGCCCATCGCCGACAATCTCCCCGAGGATCTCGGCAACTTCTTCGCGCTCGTCATGGCCGTCCTCCCCCTCGATCCCGGCGATCCCGTCGAGCGCCTGCAGCGCACCCGTGCGCGCATGGACCGCATCAAGCGCTCCGAGGAGCCGATCATCACCTTCGGCGTCCAGCGCGGGATCTCCGCCGCACCGCGGCCGGTCAGCACGGCCCTCACCGACTTCTTCGCCAACAAGGCCGTCGGTGTCCTCACCAACGTCCCCGGTCCGCGCGCCCCGCTCACCTTCGCCGGAGTGGGTGTGCGCCAGGTCATCGGCTTCGCGCCCTCCTCCGGCGATCAGCCCATGACCTGCACGGTCTTCTCGTACGCCGGCACGGTCACCGTGGGCTTCGCTACCGACGCGGATCTCATCCCCGACCCTCGCGAACTCGTCGAAGGGACCCTCGCCGAGCTCAGCACCCTGGTAGGAAGGTCGACGTGACGGGGCCAGCGTCGTGAGCGAGCAGGGCTACACCGATGCGATGCTCGTCGTCGCCCAGGTCTTCGAGGTCATCGCCGCCATCGTGCTCATGGTCGGCCTGTTCTTCGCCGCCTTCGTGTCGCTGCGCCTGTGGGCGCGCAGTCGCAGCGGGTCCGCGGCGTACAAGCTCATGCGCCAGACCTTCGGTGGCGTGCTCCTGCTCAGCCTCGAAATCCTCGTGGCCGGCGACCTCATCCGCACCGTGGCGGTCGCGCCCACACTCGACAACGTCATCGTGCTCGGACTCATCGTGCTCATCCGGACCTTCCTCTCCTTCTCCCTAGAGATCGAGATCGACGGGGTGCCGCCATGGCGCAAAGCCTTGGTGAGCGGCGCGACCGTCATCACCCAGGCGCAGAAGTCCGCTCGCGACGTGCCCGACGCGCCATAGCCCCACGGGGCAGGTAGGCCCGGATCGACCCGCTCTATGCGACGTCGAGCCGCGCGACGCGACGACGCGCGTTGCGCTGCGAGGGCGACTGCCGGCCGAGGATGGCGCCCATCCCGCCCAGAAGCGCGCCGACAGCAGGCCGAGCGAAGGTCAGCGGAATCGACGGCAGTCCGAGGAGCCGCCGCTGATCCGCGGGCAGCGTCGCGACGGCACCGGCGAAGAGCACGCCGTACGGCGGTCGCGCGGGCAGCGGCAGCGGCGCCTGCCGGATGAAGCGCACGGTGCGCTCGCTTGCCTCCGAGCGACGCAGCACCGGAGCGAAGCCCGCCATCTGCTCGTCGAGCTCGGCGACCGAGCGCGGCGGGTCATCGACGCCCACGAGCTCGCCCGCCTTCGCCCACTCGCGCACGTAGGCGTCCTCCCCGCCGGGGATCGGGCCGCCCCAGACCCGGTGGGTCGCGAGGAAGGAGTCGGTGAAGGCCACGTGCACCCAGCGCAGCAGGTCGGGATCGCTCGCGGAGTAGGGCCTCTCGATGCCGTCCGCGTCGTACACCCCGCGTACACGCCGGTGAAGGCCACGGACACGCGCGCACTCTCGGTCCGCCATCGCCGTGTCGCCGAAGGTCACCACGGTGAGCCACTGGGTCGTCCCCGCCAGTCGCCCGAGCGCATCCTCCTCGTAGCGCGAGTGCTCCTGCACTCCCGCGAGGGCCGCGGGGTGCAGCGCCTGCACGAGCAGGGCACGGATGCCGCCGACAAGCGTGGGCAGCGAGCCGTGGACGGCCCACGCCGCGGAGCCCGGGCCGAAGTAGCCGAGGTCCTGCCCGTGCTCGAGCTGCCGCACCCAGTCGGGCTGGCCGTCGGGATCACCCGAGACCAGGCGCCGGAATCCGCCCGCGATGAGCTCGGCGGCGGAATCGATGGGGTTCACGCCATCAGCCTGCCGCGAGGGGTCGCACCGCGCATCCCCGGGGGGCGCCGGAGGAGAGGACGGTCACGACGTGGCGCGCTGGAGTGCGATGAGCGCGGCCTCGGCGAGGAATCGCGTGCCGATCGCGATGGCGCGCTCGTCGATATCGAAGGTCGACGCGTGCAGGTCCCGGCGTGGCCGATCGCCGGAGTGGGTGCCCAGGCGGGCGTAGGCGCTCGCCGCGTGCTCACCGAACCACGCGAAGGTGTCGGCACCCATCGACCGCGGGGCCTCCAGCACACCGGCATCACCGACCACCGCGCGCGCGGCAGCGTCGAGCACCCCGATGGCCGAGGCATCGTTGACCACCGGCGGCGTGCCCCGTCGGTAGTCGATGGTGCAGGTGGCACCGGACCCCTCGAGAAGCTCGGCCACGACATCGCGGACCACCGACTCCGCACGGTCCCACGCAGCACGATCGGCGCAGCGCACCGAGCAGCGCAGCGTGCCGTGGGCCGGGATGACATTGGCGGCATCGCCGGCGTGGACCGACCCGAAGACGACGACGACTTCGTCATCGCCGTTGCCCGGAGGGCCCTCGGGTGCACCGAGACGACGGCGCACCTCGCGCGGCATGGCCACCGCGAGCTCCGACATCACGTGCACCAGATCAACGGTCAACTGTGGACGCGCGGTGTGACCACCGGGGCCGCTCACGGTGATCTCCGCCGTGTCGGAGGCGGCTGTCAGCGCACCCGTGCGCAAGCCGATCTGTCCCAGGTCGAGCTTGGGATCGCAGTGCAGTCCAAGCACGTACGCCGCGCCTGTGATCCAGCCCTCACGGACGATCTCGACGGCACCGCCGGGGATCGATTCCTCTCCGGGCTCGAACACCAGACGCACCGTGCCCGGCACGGACTCGATTTCGGTCAGCGCCCGGATGACAAGCCCGGCGCCAAGCACGATGGAGGTGTGCGCGTCATGGCCACAGGCATGCGCGACCCCTTCGCGTCGCGATCGGTACTCCGTGGTCGTGCCATCGGGCATCGCGAGTGCATCGATGTCGGCGCGCAGCACGACGAGCGGGCCGGGTGCATTGCCGGGCACGTCGCAGACCAGTCCCGTGCCGATCTCGAGCACCTGAGGGCGCAGGCCTGCGACCTGCAGGCGCTCCGCGATGGCCTGCGTTGTCGCGTGCTCGGCGTACGACGGCTCGGGATTGGCGTGCAGGCGCCGACGGAAGGCGACGAGCTCGTGCTCCCTCGCCGTGGTGAGAGATGCGATGGCGGTGCTCACGTCGTGCCGACCTCCGCGGCAATCGAGTCCGCGAGTTCCGCGCGAAGGGCGCGGACGACATCCGGCAGGTCGCCCCCCTCGGAGACGATCCGACGCTGGCGGACGTAACTCGGTCCCTCGGCCACGATGCGGCGCAGGTCGACGAGTTCGGCGGCGCATCCCAGCTCGGTGGCGACGGGGAGCAGGCGGTCGACGAGTGCATCGACGATGTCACGCAGCGGCTGGGTGCGACCGGACTCGTCGACGACGAGGTCCGACTCGACACCCCAGCGAGCAGCGCGCCATTTGTTTTCCCGCCTCACCCACTCCCGAGGCACCTCGGGCATCTCTCCGCGATCGATCGCCCGATCGAACTCGACCACGAGTGACTGGGCGAGTGCGGCGAGCGCTGAGATCTCCCACAGGGTTGGCATCGCATCGCACATGCGCAACTCCACGGTGCCGTAGCCGGGGTGCGGGCGAATGTCCCACCAGACCTCGCGCACGGTCTCGATGGCACCGGCCTCGATGAGCGTGTCGAGGAAGACATTGAACTCCGCCCAGTCACGCAGGTGCGGTGGCAGACCGGTCGTCGGCATGGCCTCGAAGATCTTCGTGCGCGTGGAGGCGAGGCCGGTGTCCCTGCCATTCCAGTAGGGACTCGCCGCGGACAGCGCGAGGAAGACGGGGAGGTAACCGGTGAGCGCGTTGACCGTCGCGATGGCCTTATCTCCTGATCGCACGCCGACGTGCACGTGAACCCCGTGGGTCGTGAGACGACGCGCCGGCCACGCGATGGTGTCGACGAGCCGCTGGTAGCGCTCGCCCTCGGACAGGGTGAGTTGGTGCCAGGGCGTGAAGGGGTGCAATCCCGCGCCCATGATCGCCGCGCCGGACTCGGCCGCTGCCCGCTCGACCTCGCGCATGGACTCGGCGAGATCGGCCCTCGCCTCGGAGACGCTGGTGCACACGCCGGTGATCACCTCGACGGTGCACTGGTAGAGCTCCTTCTTGATCTTCGGATGCTCGGCGTCGGGGTACGCAGCACCGACGCGGGCGAGCAACTCCGGGGCCACGCACGTGAGCGCACCGGATTCGGCGTCGACGAGTGCAAGCTCGACCTCGATGCCGAGACTCGGACCCGCGGACGCGAGGAAGTCCACCACGCCGCCAGGCTAGGCCCGCCGGATAGCGTGCGGGGCGTGTCCGGCGAGATTGCGGTGATGGCCTCTGGCCCACCCGGTAGCGCGGCCGTCGCGGCCGGGTCGGCCCTCACGCGGGATGCTGCCGCGCAGATGCTCCGACTCGGAGGATCGGCGATCGACGCCGCCGTCGCGGGGGCCTTCGCGGCCACGGTGGCGGAACCGACGCTCGCGAGCCTGGGAGGTGGAGGCTTCTGCTTGACCGCCGCGCCGGACGAGGCGCCGCGGGTCGCCGACTTCTTCGTGGACATGCCAGGACACGGACAGCGGGTCGCAGCGGCCGAGCCGATGACCAAACTGTCGGTGACCTTCGGATCGGGCACGCAGCAGGAGTTCCACGTCGGCTGGTCGAGTGTGGCTGTGCCCGGCACGCTCACGGGCCTGCTCACCCTGCACGCGCGCGACGGTCGCCTCCCCCTGAGCGAGATCATCGCGCCCGCACTCGTCGCCGCGCGCGACGGCATCATGCTCGACAGAGTGCAGGTCGACTTCATCCGCGTGATCGGCCCGATCCTGCGTCTCACCGCTGAGAGTGCGGCGCTCTTCGCGCCACCGCTGGAAGGCAAGCCCTTCCGCAATCCGGTGTGCGCCGACATGCTGGCCCGCCTCGCCGAGGGCGCCCCAGCCGAGACCGCCTTTGGCGAGGCGCTCGCGGACGCCATGGGTGACCACGGTGGACTCGTCACACGTGAAGATCTGCAGGCATACGCCGTGTCCGACCGCGCACCCATCGGAGCGCGCCGCGGACACTCGTGGATCTGGACCAATCCCCCGCCGGCTTTCGGTGGGGCGATCGTGCTGGAGGCCCTCGGTCTCGTGCCCACCGTCGGCTCGCCCTGGCCGGACCTACCCGACGCACTGCGCCGCGCAACGCAGCGACACCGCGCGGGCGGGCAGGTGCCGCGCGGGACGACGCACCTCTCCGTGCTCGATGGCGAGGGTCGCGTGGCTGCACTCTCGCTATCGAATGGCTCGGGGTCGGGGACGGTGGCGGCCGGAGTCGCGCTCAACAACATGCTCGGAGAAGCCGATCTCCACCCGGGCGGCTTCCACTCACTGCCTCCGGGTGAGCGCTTGAGCTCGATGATGGCACCAACTCTCGTCGCCGGCGATGACGGATCGCTCCTGGCGCTGGGGACGGGAGGCAGCGAGCGCATTCGATCAGCGATCGCCCAGGTGCTCCTGCGCACGATCGATCTCCGCGAGGACCTGGTGGACGCCATCGGGGCCCCGCGGCTGCACGCGAGCGACGACCTCATCGACGTCGAGCCCGGCTTCCCCTCCGACCTCGTGCCCTGGATGCACGAGGGCCACTCCCCTCCTAGGGAGTGGCCCTCGGCCGATCTCTACTTCGGCGGCATCCACGCTGTGAGCCGGGATCCGGATGGCCGGGTCACAGCCGCCGCGGATCTGCGCCGTGGCGGTGCGGTCGCCGTCGTCTGACGTCTACTCTCCTGCGCCGATCAGCTCTTCTGAGCGCCCAGCACGAGCGTGACCTCGCGCTCCGCGCCATCGCTCTGGACCGTGAGGGTCACCTGCTCTCCAGGAGCAAGCGAGCGCACGTCAACGATGAGGTCGGTCGCGTCCACAACGGGCGTGCCGTTGAGGGCGGTGATGACATCGCCTTCGCGCAGGCCCGCCGCGGAAGCCGGACCGTCGCTGGTGATTCCGGCGACGCGGGCACCCGGGCCGGCGTACTCCATGTCGAGCTGCACGCCGATGATCGGTGTCGATGAGGTGCCGGATGCGATGAGTTCGGCGGCGATGCGCGATGCCGTGTCGATCGGGATGGCGAAGCCGAGACCGATATTGCCGACCTGGCCCCCGAGGCTGCCTCCGAGCGAGGCAATCGCAGAGTTGACGCCGATGACAGCTCCGTTGCCATCGACGAGGGGACCCCCGGAGTTGCCGGGATTGATGGCCGCATCGGTCTGGATGGCGTTGATGAAGGAGAGCTCGCCCTCGCCGCCCGCGGTGACAGGTCGGTTGAGTGCGCTGACGATGCCCGCGGTGACGGTGCCCTGCAGGCCGAGCGGGGAGCCGATCGCGATGGCGGCGTCGCCGACTTCGAGCGCTCCAGACGAGCCGAGTGTCACAGCGGGCAGGCCGGTCTCATCGACCTTGACCACGGCCAGGTCGTATCCCGGGTTGGCTCCCACCAGCGTCGCATCGACGACGCGACCGTCGCTGAAGGTGACGGTGATGTCGTTGCCACCCGCGGTGACGTGGTTGTTGGTGAGGATGTAGCCGTCCTCGCGGATGATGAAACCGGACCCGGTGCCTGCGCCTCCGCCGCCGGCGACATTGATCTGCACGACCGAGGGCTGCAGCGCTGCGGCGACCGCCGCGATGCTGCCGCCTGCGGGCGGGCTGATGGCATCACCGGTCGCGCCGATCGGAGCGACCGCAACAGCAGCCACGGGCTCGGGCTGCGTCATGCGCGCCACGGTGAATCCGACAGCCCCGCCGACGGTGCCGGCGACAAGGGCGGTGAGTGCGAGTCCAGCGGAGGCCAGCGCGATCATGCCGCCGCGACCGGACTTGTCCGCGCGGGGAGGAGTGGGTGGGGCGACGGGGGGTGCCGTCGTCGCCGTGGCGCCGTAGGCCGCGTAGGGATCGGAGGCGTAGGGATCCGAGGCGTAAGCGCCGGAGTAGCCCTGCGCGCGGTAGGCGGCGTAGGGATCGGAGGCGTAACCACCACTCGAAGACGTGTAGCCACCACCGGAATACGGCGCGGCGTAGGGGTCCGTCGTCGGGTAGGCACGGGTGTCCGCGACCGACGGGGCGTCCACCACCGGCTGAGCCTGCGTCTCGCCGGCAGCCGTCGCATCGGCGGGCGTCGCCTGGGGGCCGGGCGCATAGGGATCGTGTGCCCCGTAGGCGGCTGAGTAGGGGTCGCGGCCGGTGGTGTCGTCGTTCACGTGTGTCCTCCTCGTCGGTGGCCCGGCATCATGCCCGGACCCGGCGTACTCCTATGGTGACGCCTCTCGCGGGGCGGATGTTCCCCGAAGCCGGCCGTACTCAGAGGTCCTTACGAGATCCTGACACTGCTCGGGCCGATCAGCGAGCGCTGCTACCCCCAGCCGGTCAGACGGCGGTCAGCAAGGGTGCACCCAGGAGGGTTCCCTCATGAAGCCGCAGGACGTGCGACGCTCCGACAGCGCGCACCAAAGGCCAACGCCCTACAGGTAGCGGGAGAAGATCGCGTCGATCTCGTCGCGATGCGACGGCGACATGGCGCGCGCGCGCTCGCGATCCCATGTGCGGCGAATGCTCTGCGGCCGACCCGGCTTGGGCTTGAGCCATGACATCAGGGACTTCATCATTCCTCCTCACCGCCTTGTGAGCGGCATGTCGATGCTGTGCGAGATCCGGTGGGATCCCTTCACATCATGATCCGGGCACGCGAAGGCACGATGGAATCGACGTGTCAGGGAAGTGACGCAGGCCACGGAATCCCCTCGGAAACCGCACGGGCAGACCCCTAGGGGACTCCGCATGTGACGTGCGCCATAGTGGACGAATGGCAGATGAATCGGCCATGCGCGATCAGGCGGAGGCCTTCCTCGCCGATGCGCGCGCGCGCGAGCAGGTGGCCCGGGCGCAGGGGCAGTCCTACTCCGTGGCACTCCAGCGCACGCGTGCCGCGCACGCGCTCATCTCGCTCGGCCGCCCCGAGGAAGCCCTCGTCGACCTCGATGCCGCGCTGGACTATCTGGTCATGCTCCGCGGCGACGGCGAGCATCAGCGCCAGCGGCTCCTGCACATGGGATCCCTGTCGCTGCCGCCCGTCGGCGAGGAACTTGGCGACCTGGACTCCCTGGAGGCGTGGGTGCGCACAGGACGCGCCTCCGCGTTCACCCGACTGGGTCGCTGGAGCGACGCGCGCGTGGCGGTGGACGAGGCTCGTCCCTGGGTCAAGGGCTTCAGCCGTCGCGCGATGCGCAAGCAGCTCGATGCCCTCGCCGACGAGATCGCACGCTCCGACGGCGCCGGTGCGGAGGCACTCGGGGCGATCGACCGCACGCTCCGCGATCCGAGCCTCGCCGGTGATGAGCGCCGCCGCGCGCGCTACGAGCGCGCCGCGCACCTGGTCGACGAGGGGCGATACGACGAGGCGATGCGCGAGGCTCTTGTCGTCATCCGCGACTCCGACGACGATCCCGCGCTCACCGCCCGCGCGCGTCAGGTCCTCGGTGCCAGCCTCGCTGCGCAGGGCTTGGATGACGAGGCGGACGCGACACTGCGCGCGGCCTTCGACGGATACCGCGCCCTCGAGGACCATCGCGCCGTGCTGGCGGCGGCGCCCGGCCTGGCATGGCGGCTCGCTGAGCGCGATCACCCGCGGCAGGCCATCGAGGTCATCGACCAGGCCCTCCTGTCAGCGCGCTCCCTGGGCGATCGGGCTTCGGAGTCGGACCTGCTCGCAACCCGAGGTACGGCGTTCGACCTCCTCGGCGATACCGAAGCCGCGATCGCATCCTTCGACGAGTCCGTGCGGCTCGCCGAGCTGCTGCCCGACCCGGTCCGCGCTGCCGACGCGCGCCACGGCGAGGCCATCGTGCGCTCGCGCAGTGCCGACGCCCACGAGGCGGTCGAGGCGCTCTCCCTGCTCGATGCCGCAGCTTCGGCGTACGCCGAAGCCGGCCTTGACGAGCGCGCCGCGGAGTGCGCGCATGAGGCGGCGGCCCTGCTCGGCAGGCTCGGCTCCTACGACGCATCGCGCCAGCGTTACCTCGTGGCGCGTGAGGCCTATCTCGCTATCCCGGAGGTGCTCCGCGCCGACGACCCCGACGCGATCCCGGACTGCGACTTCAACCTGCGCGTGCTCGATCTCGTGGGTCAGGGAGCCGCACCACCCCCGGAGGCGTTTGGCAGCGGAGGTCACCAGATGCGTCACGCGAGGGCAGGTGCGACCACGTGATCACCTCCGACCCTCGTGCTGTCGCCGCAGCGCTCCTCGACGGCGCCCTCGCCATCCTGCCGACCGAGACCGTCTACGGGCTGGCCGGCCGCGCTGACGACCCGGCTGCGGTCGCGCGCATCTACGCGGTCAAGGGCAGGCCCGCGCTCCATCCGGTGATCGTCCACGTCGCCGGTCCCCACCTCGATCCGACGGAGCCCGGGGCGTGGGTGAGCACGGTCCCGGAATACGCGCGGCTGCTCGCCGAAGCCTTCTGGCCGGGCCCCCTCACCCTCGTGCTTCCGCGAGCGACTCGCGCCACGGATGACGTGACAGGTGGCCAGGAGACGGTCGCCGTGCGCGTGCCCGCGCACCCCGTCGCACTCGAGGTCCTGCGCGCGATGGACGAGTTGGATCCTGCGGGTGCGCCCCACGGTGTCGCTGCGCCGAGCGCCAATCGATTCGGCCATGTCAGTCCCACCGCGCTCGAGCATGCACTCGCCGACCTCGGTCCCCTGCTCGATGACATGGACTGCGCTCTCGACGGTGGCGCGTGCACGGTGGGCGTCGAGTCGACGATCGTCGATTGCACGGGTGCGCAGCCGCGCGTCCTGCGTCCCGGCGGGATCGGTGTCGCCGACATCGAGCGCGTCACGGGACTGGAGGCGCTCGACGCGACCGCATCGGGGATCCGTGTCCCCGGTGCCCTGCCCTCCCACTACGCCCCCGCCGCGGCACTCGCACTGGCCACGGACGAGCAGGCGCTCGGGGCCTACGTAGACGCGTCCCTTGAAGGTGGAATCGAGCCGGGTCGCATCGGCATCATCGCCCCGGCGGGTGTCGAGACTCCCGAGGGTGCACATCGATTGCTCGAGCCGGGCTCGGTCGACGCCTACGCCCGCGGCCTCTACGACGCGCTCCGCCGTGCCGATGCCATCGGGATCACCTTCGTCATCGCGGTCCCGCCGCACCCGGACGCCGAGGGAGTGAGCGACGCCATTGCTGACCGGCTACGTCGTGCCTCGGCACCGCGGTGACCGGTACCCTCGATAACTGACCGGAAAGGAGCGCACCATGCGCACGCATCTCTCCCGCGGCAGTCGAATCCTCGCGGTGACCGCCGCCCTCGCCCTTGCCATCGGCATCGCGCCCGTCGGTGCGACCCAGGCCAAGGACAAGGACTGCGGCTGGAGCGGCAACGTCGTCCCCCTCATGGAGAAGGCCGATCGCAAGGTCCGCTCAGACCAGGTGACCGCACGAATCCAGGACAGGTTCGGAGCCGACGCGATCGTCAAGACCTACACGCGCATGGAGGTCGACCTCCTCGCCGCACCCGGCAGCACGACGAAGCCCACGGATGCGGCATCACTGACCAATAATCGAGTCGCCTACAACCTCCTGGTCAATGACGGCGGCTCCGAGTTCGTCGCCAGCGCGCAGGTGCGCTTCGACGGGCTGTGCTACCGCACGACCGTCGTGGTCGAGTCCGCGTGGGTGGGCAGCACCGGCACGGACAAGCCCCTGAAGGTGAGCGCCAACAAGGCCCTGAAGCTGGCGCAGGAGTACCGCAAGAAGCACTCGGGTGACTACCCGCTCAGTGAGCCGCTGGTGATGATGAACCTCATGCAGGCAACGACGGCTCCTCCGGACTTCGGCAAGCTCCGCTGGTATGTCAACTACGACAACGGCATGGGCGGTCTGAGCATCCTCGCGATCTACATGAACGGCACTGTCAAGCCGATCTAGCCCCTCGTTGACTGCTACGCGTGTCACCACGTCTTGGGCTCAAGAAGACCCACCGCTGACCAGTCAAGAAGGTGGGTCAGTCGTACCCGAGTTCGTGCAGGCGGTCGTCGTCGATGCCGAAATGGTGGGCGATCTCGTGCACCACGGTGATGGTGACCTCCTCCACCACATCGTCGTAGGTGTCGCAGATCCGCAGGGTCGGGTTGCGGTAGATCGTGATGCGATCCGGGAGTGCTCCCGCGTAGGTGCCGTCACGCTCCGTGAGGGCAATGCCCTCGTAGAGCCCCAGCAGGTCGGGATCGTCCGGTGGTCCGTCGGCCTCGATGACGAAGACGACGTTGTCGACCAGTCGGGCGAGTTCGGCCGGCACTTCCTCAAGGGCCTGAGCGACCAGCTCCTCGAACTCCGCGGGCGAGACCTCGATCACCCCTCCATCCTGCCCCGCACCGGCTCAGCAGGTACGCGCCGGCCCGGCACCCATCTAGGACGCGAACGCCGCGCTGAGAGCTGCGGTCGCCTCGGAGACGCACGCGGCATCCGACGCGGGCCGGGAGCGTGCCGCCGATCCGCCGGAGAAGCCCACGAGCGCGGGAAATCCGAGCACATCGGTCAACGAGTAGAACTCGGTCCAGCGCAGGGCGGCAGCGGATCCGGCGGGCGCCCCGGGCGCTCCCCCGCCGACGACGCCGTAGACGCGGTGATCGCCCCACCACTCCTCGTCGTAGCGAAGCACGACCTTCTCGAAGACTCCTGTCACAAGGCTGCGCGCGGCGCGTGCGACCGCAGGGGGCCACGGGTCGATCGCGGGCAGATCGGCGCGCAGGAGCGCGAGCGGCACGGCGACGACGGCGATGTCGGCGTTGACGGTCGGGCCCGATCGCAGACTCACTCTCACGCCACGGCCCGTCGTGGTGACGGCCTTGACAGCCGAGCCGAGTCGTACGTCGACACCGCGCAGCAGATCCCCGGGGATCGTCGCGTATCCATCGGCGACGAGGACATCTCCTCCGCGGTACGTCGCCCCCTCCTCGGTCGCGCGCACACCGAGTCGCGACGGATCGAGGGCATACTCCTGCGTGATCTCCACCTGCGCTGCCCACGTATCGACACGGCTCGTCGTCCACCCCTGACGCTCGAGCCACTGCGCGACGCTCAACGACCGTGGTGGCCACGCCTCACCAAGCTGCTCGAGCAGCGCATCGAGTCGACCCCATCGCCGGTCGGCCTCCGCGGAGGGTCGCCCCGTGACCGTGTCGCGGACGACGGCGTCGTCGTAGTCGGTCGGCACGAGCCGCAGCCCTGCATCGCGTGCGAGGGACACGAGCGGATTGCCGCCGGTGCCGTGGATCCAGGCAGCGCCGAGCTCCACGGGCGGACCCCAGGTGCGGTCGCTCCAGATGCGGCCACCGATCCGATTGCGTGCCTCGAGCACGGTCACGCGCACACCTGCGTCAGCCAGTGCCTGTGCGGCTGCCGCACCTGCCATCCCCGCGCCGATGACGACAGCAGTGCGCGCGTCGGTGCGGCCCAGCAGTCGCCGTACGGCGTACCGACCGGAGAGGTAGGCACCCGTGGTCGTCGACGGGTACTGCGTGCTGGCGTACTCCCCCGCGAGGGCGATGCGGCCGCCGATCAGCGCGTCCGCGAGCGTGCGGCGCACCGCGGGGGAGACGTTCACCGGCAGGGCCGAGTAGGAGCCGCGTGACCAGCGGTCGGTGTCCCACCGGGTGACCAGCGATCCGGTGGGCGAGGGGATGAGTCGGCGCGCACGTGCGGTGGCGGGGTCGAGGCGCAGCACGAATGGCGCAGCCGCGAGACCGAGTCCGGCAGCGAGGAAGCGCCGACGATCCATGACATCACCCTCCCATGGCGTGGGGTGCGAAAGTCGACTACGGGGCAGGGAACACGAGCGTGGTCGGGCCAGAAGCGCCGGTGACGCGCAGCGTCGCCATCGCGCCGGAATCATCGGCGTTCCACGATCCCGAGACCGCGCGCACGCCGCTGGCCCCCGGCACGCGTAGATCGACCGAGACGTCGCCGGTGGTGCGCTGCCACGTGAACGATCCACTCACCGGTAGATCACGCACGAGCTTGACGCCATGGAGAATGAATCTCACGCGCGTGTCGCCCGTGTAGCTCCACTCCCCGCCGCGCAGTCCGTAGCCGGTATCGGAGTAGCTCTGCCACCAACGGTCGATGAGATCGGCAGCGGTGTTGGCGGCTGTCACCGTGACGCGCGAGACTGAGTCATCGGCGACTCCGGCGGGCAGTTGCACGCCCGCCAGTGCGCGCGGGTAGGAGCCGACGGCGCGAATGGTCGGGGCAGAAGCCGCGCACTGCTCCAGCGACGCGGGAATGTCGAGTCCGCCGGTGCGGATGACGTGGCGCACGAGACGAGGACCGCAGGTGTCCGGTCGAGCGCCGCCCACGACATGCAGTCCGTTGGCCACCACGATGTGTCGCGACATCGGGAAGCGCTCGGCAACCATGTCGCCCTCGGCTGCCGTGGTGATGGTGTCGAGTTCACCGGAGAGCACCAGGGTGGGCGCATCCGGATATCCACCGTCGAGTGGCCTCGGCGGTCCGAAGGTCACACCCCTCGGGGGCTTCGGCCATTCCAGGCACATGCCGAACGACGTCCAGCCGGAGCGCTTGTACTCGGAGATGGTGAAGGGCGCGTAGAGGTCAGGGTCGGTGCGCTCCTTGCGCGCGAAGGCATCACGGTACTGCTCCTTGCGCGCCTCACCTGATCGTCGCAGGTCGAACAGTTGCGGGTAGTCGTGGCAGGAGACGGCTGCTTCCGCACCCGCGCTGTACTCCCGCGGATTGCTCGATGTCTCGCCGGTCCACCAGAGCTCGGCAAAGAGGCGGCCCAGCGGTCGGGCGTCGCCAGCGAGCGCAGCTCGCACCGCGGCGGTGAACTCACGGTAGGTCGGGGAGAGATAGGTCGCGTTGTAGGCCACGGCGGTCACGCCCTCGGGATCGAGGAGGACGTGGTGCCAGCGGCCGTCGCCACCGGGCGCACGCACGCTCATGGGCTGGGTGCGCAATCGATCGAGTAGCTCCTCCAGGAGCGGGATCGGGAGGCCGTCGGCTTCGGCGCACAGTTCGCTGCGCGCGCAGACGGCGGTGAAAGCGCGACGCAGGGCCGGTCCCTGGGTGGGGTACCACGCGGACTCGCCGTAGGTCGGGTAGGCGCCGTCGAGGATGAGGGTGCGCAGACGGTCACCGTGGCGGCCGGCGAAGACCTGGCCAAAGAAGGTGCCGTAGGAGTCCCCGTACATGTCGACCTTGTCGATCTGCAGTGCATCCAGCACTGCGGCGAGGTCGTCAGCCGAGGCCTCCGTGCCGTATGACCAGGCGCGATCGCCGAGGGAGCGCCCGCACGCGCCCACGGCGCGAATGAATGACATGGAGCCGCTGTCGAGCTGGGGGCAGGCGATAACGGCGGTGCGTCCCATGCCGCGTTGGTCGACCAGCAACATGTCGTGGTCGGTCATCAGGTCGGCGTACATCTCGGCGAACCACTCGCCCGAGCCAGTCGTGCTGTACCCGGGGCCACCCTCGTGCGGGACGAGGGTGCCGATCGATGTGCCCGATGATGCGGGGATCCAGGCGAAGCCGACCTTCAGAGTGCCACCGACGCGGCCATCGGGCCCCCAGGGTCGGTCAATGGCGCCGCACCATGCACCGCGCATGACGGGGCACGGGCGCAGGTCAACGGAGCCGACGCGCAAGGTGGCCGGAGAGGGTTCGACCACGGGGGCGGCACTCGCGGGAACGCCGACTCCCACCATGCCAGCCACCAGGCCTGCGGCGAGGATCCACGTGAATCGAGGCACGCCTCATGATGATGAGCCTTGCTGCGCGAGTCCACTCCTGCGCTGCCGGTCAGGACCGACGTGCCCGAGAAGGAGTGGTCTAGGTCCTTGACGCACTGCCGGAGGCAGGCGCAGACTGGAGGAGCGGTATCCCCCGCAGTGAGAGGAGGATTCATGATCGCTCCCATCACCGAGGCCCTCCTACACGAGGAGCATCGACCAAGTCCCCGTGCGTGGAAGGCGGCACACCCGGGCGACTGCTAAGGGTCGACGCTGAGGTCGACCCGCACATGCGCGAGAAGGGGTCATCCCGATGACGGGGTGGCCCCTTCTGCGCGTCCCGGGCCGGGCGCGACCCCGGTGGATCGCCTCTCGGTGGCTCCCCTATGCTTTCCCAGTCTTCGACGCCGGTTCGGAGGCGATGGTCCCCATCGTCTAGCGGCCTAGGACTCCGCCCTTTCAAGGCGGCAGCGCGGGTTCGAATCCCGTTGGGGACACTGGTCTCAGCACCATCGAGGCCCCGTAGCGCAGTTGGTTAGCGCGCCGCCCTGTCACGGCGGAGGTCGCGGGTTCGAGTCCCGTCGGGGTCGCCAGGCCGCCACAAGCGGCCAGGGTCGCTTGAGCGGCCCGCACGGCCAGGTAGCTCAGTTGGTACGAGCGTCCGACTGAAAATCGGAAGGTCGGCGGTTCGACCCCGCCCCTGGCCACCATCACACCTGAGAGCGTGACCAGTTACCACTCCCGAATCGACCAACCGCCCCATCGATCGACGGCCCACCACTCACGCAGCGGCGTTCGTCACCAGGCTCCGATGGCATGAGTGGACGGGAAGGGATCGCATCCCGGCAGGTTGAGCGTCACCGTCATGATCGCGGTTCTCTTGGTGAAGTCCGCCTGGGCGCCTGCGGGCAGCGACGTGTTGGAGTCGCGGAACGTCACGGCACCGCAGGACAGCGTGGAGCCGACGGATGCCCAGAAACGATTGGTGGTCAAGCCGGCCGACCAGCAAGTGCCCGCGGAGGAGTAGATCGACGCAGTGACCGAGGTGGAGGTCCCACCCGAGACCCCGGCCCACACATCGGCGTAGACGTTCCACGGGCCCGGAACGGGCGTGGACCTCGGGTTCTGCCCCGCCTTCGGCGCTCGATTGAGATTGAGGCTCATGTCTTTGAGGATCTCCGGGACCGCACTCGTGGACGTGAAGTCGAAGCGAACCCCCGCGGACGTCAGCTTCGGTCGTCGTAGCTGCACCGGCGTGCCCTGGTTGGCATTGGAGTCCGGCGCAGTCCATGCGAGCGTTGCCCACACCCAGTTCGACGAATAGCGGAAGTTGCTCCATCGCTTGACGAGTTTGCGCGCGGTCAGATCGCCGACCCGGGGACGCTGCTTGCCGTCGGCGCCGGTCCGCTCACCGAGCCACTGGCCGGTGCTGGCCGCAGGAAGCACGATCCGATACGAGTTCTTCCCCACCTTGGTGACGCGCGCCTCGGGGGCGTCGATACGGACGAGTGCCCTGCCCTTGCCGATTCCCTCGCCGGCTTGAGCTGGGGCTCCGCTGAAGATCAGGCCCGACACGGCGAGCGCTGCCGACGTGGCGAGAACTGCTGCCACGCGAAGGCGTGGACGGGACGGTGTGCGCATCGACTACTCCCTTGTTTGGGGCGATCCTAGGCTCCCAGCAGGCTCAGACTCGTGACCCCCATCGAGCCGCCAGGTCCACTGACACCGGCGATTGGCCACATCCATGGCGCAGGCACGTCCCGCCGCTACCTTCAGCGGACCACGCGCACCGGAGCCGAGCGGGCTGCGAGTTGCGTCAGGGCCGGGCCGACGGTGACTGCCGCGGAGCAGCGGATACGTGATCCAAGGTCCTTCTGCACGGGACGGTAGGTCTCGCGCGAAGCACCCCTGATGGGACTGCCATCCCGCGTCCAGGAGTAAGCCGTGCGCACGACCGTGCTCCCTTCGGCACGAGCGGATGCGGAGCACTTCAGTACCTTTCCCACACGAGGTTGCCCGCTCACAGCCACCTCCACCTGAGGGCCGAACCCTGTCCCCACGCGCGCGATCCGCGAGGCGGTTCGCTCTGCGATCCACATGCTGCCGTCGGCTCCCAGGGCAATGCCCCACGGACCAGCGCTCGGTGTCGGTACCGCGAATTCCTCAATGACGCCATCCATCGTGATGCGTCCGATGCGGTTGCCGAGATTCATGGTGAACCACATGGAGCCATCAGGACCTGCAGCGATCACACGCGGTCCGGAGCCCTTCGCGGGCAGCGCGTACTCAGTGATCACTCCATCCATGCCGATGCGACCAATCCGGTCTCCGGAGCGCTGCGTGAACCACATCGCGCCGTCAGGACCGGCCGCAATACCGGCCGGACCCGAGCCCCTCGTCGGCAACTCGTACTCGGTGATTCCCCCACTCATGTCGATACGGCCGACCTTGTTTCCTGCGCTCTGCGTGAACCACATCGCGCCATCAGGTCCCGCGGCGATGCCCGACGGGAAGGATCCTGCGGTGGGCACCGGATACTCCGTGATCTCACCCTCCATCGTGATGCGGCCGATCCGATTGCCCTCGTTTTCGGTGAACCACATCGCACCATCCGGGCCTGCGGTGATCTCGAGTGGCACGGCCCCCGGCGAGGGGACGTCGAACTCGCGGACCTTGCCGCTCATGGTGATGCGCCCGATCTTGTTTTCCGATGAAGACTGCGTGAACCACATTGCGCCATCTGGACCTGCCGCGATGCCTGTCGGTGCCGAGGCCGGCGTGGGGATGGTGAAGGAGGTGAAGGCGCCGCTCGGGCTCACGCGGCCAATCCGATTGGCCGAATACGCAGTGACCCACATCGATCCGTCCGGACCCGACGCAAGGGACCGCAGGCTCGCACCCGCAGTTGGAAGGTCGTACTCGCGGACCTTGCCATCCGTGGTGATGCGACCGACCTTGCCTGTGCCGTACTGGGTAAACCACAACGCGCCGTCGGCTCCCTGAGCGATCCCTGCAGGCACGCCGCCGTCCGCCGGGACCGGGAACTCGCTGAACCTGCCGTCGGTGCCAAGGCGGCCGATGCTGTTGCCTGTGCGGTGCGTGAACCAGACGGCACCGTCGGGAAGCACGGTGATCCCCAGCGGGCCGACATCTCGACTGGGCACCGGGAACTCGCGCAGTCTGCCCCGCGCATCGATGCGACCCAGCTTGTTGCCCGCACGCTCGGTGAACCAGATCGACCCATCGGGCCCAGCGGCGATACCGATGGGCCTGGCATCCGGCGTGGGTACGGCGATCTCGGTGATGACTCCATCGGTAGTGATGCGGCCGATCCGATCCCCGGCGTACTGGGTAAACCAGAGGGCACCGTCGCTACCCGCGACAATTCCCCAGGGCACCGAGCCCGGACTCGGCAGTGGGTACTCGGTGATGACCCCATCCATGGTGATGCGACCGATCCTGTTGCCAGCGGACTCGGTGAACCACATGGCACCATCCGGTCCTGATGCGATGCCGACGGGGTTCGACGCCGCTGTCGGGATCACGAATTCGGTGATCACCCCACCGCTGGTGATGCGTCCGATGCGTCCCACGCCGTACTCCGTGAACCACATGGCGCCGTCGGGACCAAGGGCGATGTCCCAGGGAATCGATCCTGCGCTGGGGATGGCGAACTCGGTCACCGTGCCGTCGACGGTGATGCGCCCAATCTCCCCTGTTGTCTGCTGGGTGAACCACATCGCACCGTCCGCGCCCAGGGCAATGCTGTGCGGCGCTGAACTGCCGGGCACCACGGCAAACGTGGTGAACTCACCCTTGGGCTCCGCGCTAGCGCTCGGCGCGATCAGCACGGACATGCCCAAGAGTGCAGCGGCACTGCTCGCTACGACTGCGTTCACGCCCATGAGTGACTCCCTCACCGCACGGCTCTAATGGATCCATCATCCTTTCCTCACTTAGCCCGTGACGCCACCCGTAGCCTCCAGAGCCGAGTCGCGAGGATGCCTCGCCACATGTGCGCCAGACTTGCCGTATGCGCGTCATCGTCATCGGGGCAGGCTTCGCCGGCCTGGCGTGCGCTGATCGCCTCGTCTCACTCGGGCACATCGTTACCGTGCTCGAGGCTCGGGATCGAGTGGGCGGCCGCGTGTGGTCGCAGGAGCTCATCCCTGGCGACCGCCGTACCGTCATCGAGCGGGGCGCGGGGTTTGTCCTCTCGGGGTACGACGTCCTGCACGAGATGGCGCGGCGATTCGACCTGCCGATCGCACCCTCGGGCATGTCCTACTACGTCCGCGAGCCGCGCAACTCGCTCGCACCCATCACCGCCGAGGAGGTAGCCGTAGCTGCGCGAGCCCTGCGCCCGGCAGCGGAGGCAGCCGATCCGAGCACGACACTTCCCGACTTCCTCACCGAGCACCTGACTGACTCTGCCGCCGCGCAGGTGATCGCCGCGCGCGCGTCGGTGAGCTGGGCCGCATCGGAGGACCAACTCTCCTGTCACGTACTGCTGGACTCACTCGCCTCAGTCCAGCCGATGCCCACCGCACGGGTCGGTGGAGGCAACCAGGGCATCGCACGTGCCCTCGCTGCACGCCTCGGAGACCGGATCCGACTCGGCTCACCGGCGTCGGCCGTGCGGGCCACAGACGATGCGGTGGAGGTTGACGTGCTCGGGACGAGCATCGAGGCAGACGCCGTCGTCATCGCCATTCCGCTGCCCCTGCTGGAGGACTTCGACCTGCAGCCCGGCATCCCCCAGACACAGCGCGACGCTATGGCGCGCATGGTGCGCGGGCATGCCGCCAAGCTCCATGTGCCGCTGAGGGAGTCCGCACCCACCAGTGCCGTCCTCGACGTCGAGCGCCGCTTCTGGTGCTGGACCGCGACCGATGCGAGCGGCGACGTGCAGCGCATCGCGCATTGCTTCTCCGGTTCCTCACCCGCGCTGGCCGGACTCGACGTATCGAATGGACCCGGGGAATGGCTTGAGGCTCTGCACGCCCTACGACCCGATCTCGAGCTCATGCCGCAAGACGCACTCCTCACCACCTGGGATGACGACCCGTGGGCGACCTTTGCGTACTCCGGTCTCGGCGCCGCGAGTCGACCGGGCGATGCGGAGATCATCGGCACTCCTCTCGGACGCGTGCACATCGCAGGCGAACACACCGCAGGTGAGTGGTCAGGTCTCATGGAAGGTGCATTGCGCAGCGGCCTGCGCGCCGCCGACGAGATCCACGTGAGCGGTCAGCGATAGACCCGCTGGCGTCGACTGAGTGACCAACCGTTGACGAGTTGATGACCGTCGTCACTCTCGGACGCGCTCGTCGGCACCTACCGTGGATCCATGAAGACATCGATGATGCTGTCCGCAGCAATGGCTTCGCTGCTCCTGTCGGCGTGCAACGTCAGCGTCGGTACGGCGTCGCTGTCTGCCACGGAGGTAGAAGAGAAGGCCACGGCGGCTCTCGCCGAGTCACAGGGGATCCCCCTGGAGGAGATGCCTCCGCTGGAATGTCCCGCTGACCTCGCGGCAGAGGTGGGAGCAACCATGGTCTGCGTCATCGGTGATCCCGCCCAGGGCAACACCTACGACGTCACCATCACGGTCGAGACGGTCAATGGCGAGGACGTGGCCTTCGACATCCAGGTTGCTGACGTCCCGCGCCCGTAGAAGATCCGGGTCGTTCAGACGACGAGGGTCATGAGGTGGTCGTGCCGCGCGACGAGCGTGTCGTAGTCCGCCACCGCGGTGGGCGGTCCCGGGATCACCTGACGCAATTCGGCGTGTATCTGCCCGTGTGCCTTACCGGTCCGGGCAGCGAGGACGCTCACCATCCGGTGGATGTCCTTGCGCACCTCCTGGGTGTCACGCCAGGTGGTTGGGGTGAAGGGGACATCCTCGGTGACCTCGGCGACCTGTCGCCGCAGTTTCGCGTCACGCGCGG
>JBJOJS010000112.1:0-60183 GCA_046046455.1 Actinomycetota bacterium
AGGCACCGCGGCCGAAGTAGATGGTGTTGAGGTAGTCCTCGAGGATGTCGTCCTTGCCGACAGTCGCCTCGAGCTTGACGCTGAGGATGAGCTCGCGCGCCTTGCGCGTGAAGGAGCGCTCGGAGGAGAGGTAGGCGTTCTTGGCGTACTGCTGGGTGATGGTCGATCCGCCCTGCAGCGATCCGCCGGTGACGTTGTTGTAGACCGCGCGACCGATACCGACCGGTGAGAAGCCACCGTGGTTGTAGAACTCGCGGTCCTCGGCGGCAAGCACCGCCCGCTGTACGTCGAGGGGCACATCAGCGAGCGCGACGCTGCGACGCGTGGAGTCGCCGAGGCGACCGATCTCCGTGGTGCCGTCGGAGTAGTAGACGACTGTCGCCTCGGTGCGCGCGACCTCATTCGGGTCGGGCACGGGGGTGAGGTAGACGGCCGCCGCGAAGGCGCCGACGCCCAGAAGACCGAGGAAGAAGAGCGTGAGGATCGTGCCGCGGATCCACCGCCGCTTGCGACGCGGCTCCTCCGGCTGCGCCTTGGCGTGCCGACTGCCCTTGGCTGCCACGGTGGTCCTCCTGCGAACGACGGCCTTCCATCATGCGGCCGTACACAGCGTGAAGGGCGTTACGGCGCGCCGCTGAAGCGACGCGCCGCCGGACCGGATGGTTCCTGGACGTTTCGGCGATAGCGTCGGGCGGCGATTCACAAGACGGGGAGGATTACGGTGACAAAGCAGCATGTCGAGCCCGGCACGCAGGAGCGGCCGTGGCTGGCTCTGGTCGCGCTACTCCTCGGCGTATCGCTGATCGTGCTCGAGGGCAGCATCGTCAACGTCCTCATTCCCACGATCGTGCAGGACCTCGGCATCGACCGGACGTCGGTCCTGTGGGTCACCTCGATCTATTCGCTCGTCTTCGCAGCCCTGCTCATCACCTTCGGCGTGCTGGCGGATCGCATCGGCCGCAAGCGGATGTTCATGATCGGCACGGCGATCTTCATCGCCTTCAACCTGCTTGCGGGCCTGGCGCAGGACGGCGACATGCTCATCCTCGCCCGCGCAGGCGAAGCGGTCGGCGGAGCGATGATGCTGCCGACATCGATGGCCATCATCAACGTCAACTTCCGCGGACCCATGCGTGCAGCTGCCTTCGGCCTGTGGGGTGCGGTCTTCGGCGGCATGGCGGCGTTCGGCCCACTGCTCGGCGGATGGCTCGCCGATGTCGCATCGTGGCGCTGGGCGTTCTTCATCAATGTGCCCCTCGGCCTCATCAGCCTCGTCATGGTGTGGTTCGTCATCGTCGAGTCCAAGGGAGAGGATCGCCGCCGCCTCGATATTGGCGGCGTCATCATGTCTTCGCTAGGGCTCGGCCTCGTCGTCTTCGCGCTCATCGAGGGCCAGGCGCTCGGCTGGTGGACGCTCATCACCGCATGGGATCTCGGACCGATCTCGCTTCAACCCGGTGCACTGTCACCCGTGCCCATCGCCCTCGGCGCCGGCATCGTGCTCCTCGCTCTCTTCGTGCTCTCGCAGGCGCGCAGGGCCAAGGCCGGCAAGAGCGTGCTCATGGACCTCTCGCTCTTCCGCATCCGTCGCTACGGCTACGGAAACGTCGTCGCGACTCTCGTATCCCTCGGTGAATTCGGCGTACTCTTCGCGCTGCCGCTGTGGCTGCAATCCGTGCAGGGCTTCAGCGCGCTGCAGACGGGCGCGCTCCTCGCGATCCTCGGCGTCGGCGCTGTGCTCGCCGGCGGTGCTGCGCGACACGCCTCCGCGGCGCTCGGGTCGACGCGCGTCGTCCGGCTCGGCATGGTGCTCGAGATCATCGGCATCGTCGGCGTGATGCTCACCATCAGCGTCGATCGCTCGGCGTGGTGGCTGGCCCTCCCCCTCTTCATCTACGGCATCGGCGTCGGTTTCGACAGCGCGCAGCTCACCAATGTGATCCTCACCGACGTCCCTCCGCAGCGCTCCGGCGGCGCATCCTCGGTCACGTCGACGCTCCGTCAGGTCGGATCCACCCTCGGATCCGCGATGCTCGGCACGGTGCTCTTCGTCTCACTCGGGCTTGCGCTCACGAACGACCTGGCCGTCAACCAGCCCCAGATCTCCGAGGAGCAGCGCACCCAGATCGTGGACGAGGTGGTCGACACCTCCGGCGAGGCGATCATCCCGCTGGAGCAGCAGCCGGGGATGGCCGACGTCGCCACCGAGGCCAAGCAGTCCTACACACGCGCGGTGCAGATCATGGCGGCATTCGCTGGCGGGGCGATGGTGATCGGCCTCATCGCATCCTTCGGACTGCCCGCGGATCGGAGGCGCGAAGAAGACGAGGCGCCGCGCGAGCGCGTCGACGCCTAGGTGATGCGCGACTCACTGATGCGCAGCTCGTTCTCCGCCCGGAAACGGTCACCCGGTGGCACTTCTCGGGCAAAGAATCGCGCAGCCACCTGCGCCTAGCGTGTGGTCGGTGAACTGAACTTCGGTCGGAATCTTCCGCCCCACGGCACATTCTGACCTAAGTTCGACCCTCTCGCGGGCGGGTCGACGCCTAGTCGAGGAGGTCGCGGGGCTTCGCCGGGGCTTTGCGCGGCTTGCCATCGCCCAGCACATAACTCGTCACGAGGTGATTCCAGTGGCACGTGGTGCACACCTCGACGACGTAGACGCGGAACTCGCCGTACTCACGGGCCATGTCGGGCAAGCGTGCGGGATCGATCGCTGAGCCGGCGATGTGACCGAGCTGCTCGCCGTAGACGTAGGTGACCTGCGTGAGCTTGTCGCGGCCCTCGGTCACACGGCACACGGGGCAGAGCTCCTCGGTAACCACACCGTGGAAGCGCGCGGCGCGCAGGAGGTAGGGGTCGGCGTCGCAGATGTCGAAGCCGTTGAATGCCTGACCGCCATAGAGGCCTCGGAGCACCGACCGCCGCTGGAGCGCGTAGCTGACGACGCGTCGGGGAGCCGTGGGATCAGCGATGTCCTCGGGCTCGACCCGCTCGGGCTTGGGCTTGCCGCGCTCGCCAAGCACACGCGCACCGCGCGCCTGCGTCGAACGGGGTTCGGCCATGACTGCACCCTAGGCGAGAGTGGCCGGTGATGCTCGGGATGCATGTGGGCCAGCTCCCTCGGCGCAGAGGTGGACGTCGTGCGAGTCTCGACCGTCACACCACATAGGGACAGTGTCGGCAGCCGTTCTCGCAGCAGAAGCCGCGCTGGGCATGAGTCTCGGCGGTCATGACGTAGTAGCCGGTCAGCGGATCGATGTAGCCGGCCTCGCCCGCCGCCATCGCGGCCTCGTGCGCCCGCAGGATCTCTTCGTACGCCGGATGCGCCGACGACAACCGCGAGGAGTGCGGTTGGGTGAGCGGGCGGTCGGCGAGGGGCACGTGACGACTGTAGGTCGGGTCGTCAGCCGGGGCGACTCCTGGGAGACTGACTGCCACATCACTGCGGACCGCACAAGGGAGTCACCATGGTCTTCGCCCCGCTCGTCGAGATGAACGACGGCCGCTCCATCCCCGTCATCGGCTTCGGCGTCTGGCAGGTGCCCGATGACGTCGTGGTCGATGCCACGCTGAAGGCCCTCGAGGTCGGCTACCGCCACATCGACACGGCGTACCTCTACCTCAACGAGCGCGGTGTCGGCGAGGCGCTCCGCCGCAGCGGGCTCGACCGCGACGACGTGTTCGTCACGACCAAGGTCTGGAACACCGACCACGGCTACGACGAGACCCTGCGTGCCTTCGACAAGAGCACCGGGCTGCTCGGCATCGACGAGGTCGACCTCTACCTCATCCATTGGCCCACGCCCGCGCGCGATATCTACCTCGACTCCTGGCGCGCGCTCATCCGGCTGCGCGAGGAGGGCCGTGCCCGCTCCATCGGCGTCTCCAACTTCCACGAGGCGCATCTGCGCAAGATCATCGACGAGACCGGCGTGATCCCAGCCATCAACCAGATCGAGCTGCATCCGTGGCTGCCCCAGACCCACATGCGCGACATCGACGCGCGCCTGGGCATCAAGACGGAGGCGTGGAGTCCACTGGGCTCGGGCCGTCTCATCGACGATCCCGTGATCGCCGAGGTCGCGGCCAAGCACGGTCGGTCGCCCGCTCAGGTGATGGTGCGCTGGAGCATCCAGCTCGGCAACATCGTGCTGCCCAAGTCGGTGACACCGGAGCGCATCGAGCAGAACATCGACGTCTTCGACTTCGAGCTCGACGACGCAGACATGGCCGCCATCGCCGCCCTGGAGTCAGGTCGGCGCACTGGTCCCAACCCGGACGACTTCAACGAGGCCTAGCCTGAGACCGTGGCGGCCCTGAGCAATCTGCGCGCCGTCCTCGTCGTCGGCGATTTCCGCCGGCTCTTCGGGGTCCGGCTCGCCGGGCAGTTCGGCGACGGCCTGCTCCAGGCGGCGCTCGCGACCTTCGTGCTCTTCTCGCCGGAGCGCCAACCCACGGCGGCGTCGGTCGCCGGTGCCTTCGCGGTCCTCTTCCTGCCCTACTCGCTCGTCGGCCCATTCGCCGGGGTCTTCCTCGACGAGTGGCGTCGGCGCCAGGTGCTCGTCTACGCCAACCTGCTGCGCGGCGCGCTCGTCATCGCGGTTGCGGCGCTCGTGTGGGCCCGGCATGACGGCCTCGACCTCGCCGTGAGCGTGCTGCTCGTGCTCGGCGTCGCGCGCTTCGTGCTCGCCGGTGTCGCGGCGTCGCTTCCGCACGTGGTCGATGGACCGCTGCTGGTCACCGCCAACGCACTCACACCGACCGCGGGCACGATCGCCGCGGCCATCGGCGGGCTCGTCGGGGTCGGGATCCGAGCGGTCGCGGGGGGCGGTGACGTGGGCAGTGTCGTCGTCCTCGCCTGCGCCATCGCGTCGTACGTCGTCGCCGCGGTGGTCGCGGCCACCCTCCCGAAGGACCGCCTCGGCCCCGACGAAGACACCGTGCGCAACTCGCTCATCGGAGTCCTGCAAGGCCTGGCCGACGGATTCCGCCAACTGGCGCAGCATCCCGTGGCGGGTCGGGCCGTGGTCGTCGTGATCGTGCAGCGCATTGCCTTCGGCGCCCTCACGGTGCTCGGGTTGCTGCTCATCCGCAACACCTTCAACGCCTCCAGCGACCCCGACGCCGCCCTCGGGCAGTTCGCCCTCGTCACGGGCGCGGCGGCTCTCGGTGCGCTCCTCGGAGCCATCCTGACGCCGGGCCGCGTACGCCGGATGGGCTATGTGCCCTGGACGGTCATCGCGGTAGGTCAGGCCGCACCGCTGGTCGCCCTCGGTGTGATCGCAGGGATGTACCTCCCCGCTCTGTGGCCGCTGCTCGCTGCTGCGCTATCGCTCGGGTTCGCCAATCAGGCGGCCAAGGTGGCGAGTGACACGCTCATCCAGCGCGAGATCGACGACGACTACCTCGGTCGCGTGTTCTCGCTCTTCGACGTCGCGGTCAATGTCGCCCTCGTGCTCGGGATCATGGCCGTGGCCTTCACGAGCCCCGAGTCGGGCATCGCGCCTTTCGCGGTGCTTGTCGTGGCACTCCTGATCGCTGCCAACGCCGCGTGGTACCACGGGATCGGCGCCAAAGCCCGTGAGCGGCGGCGTAGCGACGGCTAGGCTGCTTCCGTGACCGACACCGCAGCCACGCCCACAACCACCAAGCGCCGCATCGGAGTGCGTTCCATTGCCGCACTCCTCGCCCTCATCCTGGGCCTAGTGCTGCTGCCTCTCGGCACCGTGACCTACTGGGGCCATCGCACCGTCTCCGACAGCGAGCGCTATCTCGAGACGATGCAGCCCCTCGCCTACGACGAGAACGTGCAGGACTCCGTGGCGACATTCCTCACGGACAAGATCGAGGAGCAGGTCGATCCCGAGGCGCTCGTCAATCAGCTCTTCGCCGGGCTCATCGAGCAGTACCCCGCGCTCAAGGCGCTCGTACCCGTCGTCTCAGGAGCCATCGATTCGCTCATCACCCAGGTGGTCGACCGGCTCGTGCGCTCCGATCAATTCAAGCAGCTGTGGGACCTGGCGAACGTCGCCGCGCAGAAGAGCCTCATGGCGATCCTCGAGGGTCGCGATGACGGTCCGGTGTCGCTGCAGGGCGATGAGGTCGTTCTCGACATCAGCTCGCTCATCGACCAGGTGAAGCAGGGCCTGGTCGACCGCGGCTTCTCGGCCGCCGCCAACATCACGGTGCCCGAGGCCGATCGCCAGATCGTGCTCCTGGAGGCGCCTCAACTGGCGCAGATCCGGACCATCTACTCCTTGACGTCTCCCGTGGCCGCCGGTCTGGTGTACGTCGCGATCCTTCTCCTCGTCCTTGCCGTGGTCCTCGCCCGCCGTCGTCCGCGGATGACAGCGTGGGCCGGTGGCGGTGCAGCAGTCGGTGGAGGACTCCTCGTCATCGGGCTCGGCATCGGCCAGTCGGTCTTCGTCAACACCCTCGAGGGCACTCCCTTCGAGAAGGCATCGCAGACGTTCTACGACCAACTGCTGAAGTTCCTCTACAACGGCTCCTACTCGCTCATCCTGCTCGGTGTCATCGTGATGGTGGTCGGCCTCTACCTGTGCGGTGCACGATGGGCCGTCGAGCTGCGGGCGGCCGTCAACAACCTGGCAGGAGACATCGCGGGCACCATTCCCTCGGGACCGATCACGTCATCGGGTGCGTGGGTGGCCGCACATGCGCGTTGGCTGCGCGTAGGCGTCGCCGTGATCTTCACGATCATCGTGGTCATCGGCAACGACCTCTCGGTCTCGCGCACCATCTGGGCTTCGCTGATCGCGCTGCTGCTCCTCGCAGTAGTCCAGGTGTGGGCTGCCGCGGGACGACGTACCCCCGCGGAGCAGGTCTCCGCCTAGCCGGCTCTTCGACCCGCTCCTCCTACGCCTGGCGGGCCGCCCACCAGGCGCGCAACTCACGCTCGGCCTCATCCTGGCCGAGCGGTCCGCGATCGAGTCGGAGCTCGAGCAGGTAGTTGTACGCCTCGCCGACCTCGCGGCCGGGGCGAATGCCAAGGATCTCCATGATCCGATTGCCATCGAGATCAGGCCGGATCGCCGCGAGCTCCTCCTCCGCAGCAAGGATCTCGATCCGCTCCTCGAGTCCGTCGTACGCCGCTTGGAGCGCAGCGGCACGCTTGCGATTGCGGGTCGTGCAGTCGGCGCGCGTGAGTTTGTGCAGTCGCGTGATCTGGTCACCCGCGTCGCGCACGTAGCGGCGTACCGCCGAGTCCGTCCACTCTCCCGTGCCGTAGCCGTGGAACCGCAGGTGGAGCTCCGTCAGCTTGGACACGTCGTCGATCACGTCGTTGGGATAGCGCAGTGCGGTGAGTCGCTTTCGCACCATGCGTGCCCCCACCACCTCGTGATGATGGAAGGAGACGCCGCCGTCGCCCTCGAAGCGGCGCGTCTTGGGCTTGCCGATGTCATGGAGTAGGGCCGCGAGACGGAGCACGAGGTCCGGCTCCGACACGGGTTGGTGCGAGGTCTCCAGGTCGATCGCCTGCTCCATGACGGTGAGCGAGTGCTCGTAGACGTCCTTGTGCCGATGATGCTCGTCGATCTCCAACTTGAGGCCGGGAAGCTCCGGCAGCACATAGGTCGCAAGGCCCGTCTCCACGAGGACCGCGAGCCCTAATCGCGGATGCGCACCCAGGAGCAGCTTGGTGAGTTCGTCGCGGATCCGCTCCGCCGACACGATCTCCAGTCGCGACGACATCTCGCACATGGCGGCGAGTACCTCGGGGGCGATGGAGAAGTCGAGTTGGGAGACGAATCTCGCCGCACGCATCATGCGCAGCGGATCATCCCCGAAGGACTCTTCGGGCGCGATGGGCGTGCGCAGTATGCGCTCCTGCAGGTCGCGCATGCCATCGTGGAGATCGACGAATTCGAGAGTGGGCAGGCGCACGGCCATGGCGTTGACGGTGAAGTCGCGACGCGCCAGGTCGCCCGCGAGCGAGTCGCCGAAGGTGACCTCGGGTTTGCGTGACTCGGGGTCGTAGGACTCCGATCGGTACGTCGTGATCTCGAGGTGCAGGTCACCGGAGCGCGCGCCCACGGTGCCGAAGCGCATGCCGACGTCCCACACGTGGTCGGCCCATCCGCGCACGAGCTGCTCGATGCGCTCGGGGTGGGCATCGGTGGTCAGATCCAGGTCATGGGTCACGCCCGGGCGGCCGAGCATGATGTCGCGCACCGGGCCCCCGACCAGTGCGATCTCATGCCCCGCCTCGGCGAATCGCGCCGTGAGGGGCGCGAGGGCATCGGCGAGCACGAGGAGGGCGGCCGCGGGTGAGGGCGCCCCCGTGGACGTCGCCGAGGGTGCCTCCGCCATGGGGCGAGCCTAGGCCGCGCCCCCCCGGGCGACCTCCCCCGACGCGGTTATCCTCGGGCCATGGCTAAATCCGGAGCGTCCCAGGGCTCCGGGAGCCGGGGGGCCCCCGCCAAGCCCGCCTCAACCAAGTCCTCAGGTCGCCGGCCGCCGCACATGCCCAAGGTCGAGGAGACCTCCGCCGGTGGCCTCGTGGTCGATCGCACCGGCGTGCCCTTGCGTGCCGCGCTCATCGCGCGCCATGACCGGCGTGGACGCCTCGTGTGGTCACTTCCCAAGGGCCACCTCGAGGAGGGCGAGACTCCCGAGGACGCCGCGATCCGGGAGGTCGAAGAGGAGACGGGGATCCGCGGACGCGTCCTCGCGCCACTCGGTGTCATCGACTTCTGGTTCATCGCCGAGAACCGGCGCATCCACAAGACCGTGCACCACTACCTCATGGAAGCGTCAGGGGGAGAGCTCTCCGACGAGGATGCTGAAGTCGTCGAGGTCGCGTGGTTCCCACTCACCGATGTCCGCGAGCGACTCGCCTACGCCGACGAGCGCCGGCTGCTCGACCGGCTGCCGGATCTCCTCGCGGACGCTGGGTGACCTTGGCCCGTCCCACGGCGTCCTCGCACGCCAAGCGGAACGCCTTGGCCGGGCTGCTCGCCCTCCTGGCCACCGTCGCCGCGCTCCTCCCCGGCCCCGCGCAGGCAGATGATCCGGTCGCGCCGGTGCGCATCACCATCACCGGTCTCGCACCCGTTGCCCTGGGCCAAGGGACGTCCCTGGCGATGAGCGGCACCGTGTCCAACACCGGACTCTCGACGATCACTGCGGTCAGCGTGCGGCTCACGATGTCGACGACGCCCATCGTCGAGCGGCGAGATCTACGCAAGGCGACGGACACCGAGGGTGGCTACGGATCCATTCCGCTCTACGACACCACGATCGCGCTTGTGGACACGCTCCCCCCGGGCGCCAAGGCCGACTACCGACTCTCGGTCGACGTCACGCAGTTGCCTCTCAGCACACCCGGTGTCTACGTCATCGGCGCCGAGGCCATCGGATACGGACCCGCGGGCTACGTCATCCTCGATACCGCCCGAACGCTCATCCCGTACCTTCCGGATCCGGTGACACCCGTCAACGTCACATGGCTGTGGCCGCTGGCCACTGCCCCCGCGCAGACACCGGATGACGTGCTCCTGGGCGAGTTGATCTCGCGCGAGGTATCCCCCGGTGGGCGACTCGATGACCTCCTCGCCGCCGGTGCCTCGTCCCCTGCGATCAGCTGGGTGGTCGATCCGCAGGTGCTGCAGGTCACGGATGACATGTCGGACGGGTACCTCGTCGACAAGGGCGGCCAGATCCGCGCGGGCACCGCCGCCGACGACGCTGCCGACTGGCTCGCACGCGCCGAGCAGCTCCTGGGCCAGCCGAAGGACAACGCGCGCTCGACTCCTCGACAGCGTCCGCTGTGGGTCATGCCGTACGCCGATCCGGACGCAGACGCACTCACGGGCGCAGGCATGTCCACCGACATCGTGCGCGCGACAACCGCTGCTCCCGAGATCGCCGCACGCCAGCTCGCGCGCGACCCCGACGGGACACTCGCGTGGGCCGCGGGAGGACGGATTGATCGTGAGTCGCTGGACGTCTTCGCTTCAACGGGAGTGCGCACCATCGTCGTCCGCGAGAAGGCGGCGCCCGCAACAGATGCGCTCGGCTACACGCCATCGGGGTACGTCGATGTCGAGGCATCGGGTGGTCGCGTCCGCGCGCTCGTCATCGATCCGGGCCTGCTCACCGCACTCGAGCTCCCGCAGGGCAACCAGGCGACCATCCTGGCCGCGCGACAGAGGTTCCTGGCTGAACTCGCCTACGTCGCGCTCGAGCCGACCGAGGAGACCCGCTACCTCATCGCCGCCGCGGGAAGTCCGCGCTGGGATCCGAACCCGCGACTCCTCCGCGCGCTCATTGCGTCGCTCCGCAACACTGCGTGGACCAGACTCGTGCCCGTGAGCACGGTCCTCGCGCTACCCGATGCACCGCTCGCGCGCACCGTCGATCCTGACGCGCGACGAGCACGCGAGTTGAGCACCGGATACCTGGGCCGGATCACGGCGACCCAGGCCTCCATCGACTCCCTGCGAAGCGTCCTGGCGGACCCACTACCTGTCACGGCGCCCCTCACCTCCGCACTCCTGCGCGCGGAATCCAGCACCTGGCGTACGCGGCCGCGCGAGGGCGAGCGGCTACTCGACTCGATCGACGCCTCACTCGCGGCGACCGAGGCCCGTGTGTACGTCGTCCCGCGCGACAACGTGGTGCTCAGCGGTGACCGCGGCAGCGTGCCCGTGACGGTGACGAACGACCTCGACCAGACGGTGCAGGTCGGCGTGACGATCTCGGCGAATCCCGCGGCCCGTCTCGACGCCGAGCCGCTTCCCCCCGTGGAGATCGAACCCGGTCGACGGGCAAGCCTCGAAGTCCCCGTGCGCGTCGTCGGCGGTGAGGCCCTCACCGTCTCCGTGCAACTCACGGATCCCGCGGGCAGGGCATTCGGTGAGCCGCAAGCCCTGGAGCTACGCACCACGGCGTACTCACGCGCAGCGCTGTGGGTCGCAATCGCCGCAGCCGTCGTGCTCGCTCTCCTTGTGGTCTACGACATCGTCCGACGCGCCCGCCAGCGCGGTGCCCGGCGTCCGGAGGTCCCCGCGTGAGCGGCGATCGCCCCCATCCCACGGAGCCCGGCGAGGTCGCTGCGCCGCAGGGGCCGGCTGAGGCAGCGATCGACCCGGCGCTCGAGCCGGCGAACACCGCCGAGGCGCGCTCGGCCACGACGGGGTTGCTCGGATCGAGTGCGGTGATGGCCGCAGGGACGGTCCTGTCCCGGGTCACGGGCGTCGCCCGGGACATCGCGCTCACCGCGGCACTCGGCTTCTACCTCGTCTCCGACGCCTACTCGCTGGGCAACACCATGCCCAACGTCCTCTACATCCTCGTCATCGGCGGCGCACTCAATGCGGTCTTCATCCCGCAGCTCGTGCGGCGCATGAAGGACGATGCCGACGGAGGCCAGGCCTACGCGGACCGCCTCATCACCCTGGCCGTCCTCGTGCTCCTCGTCTTCTCCATCGCCGCCGTCCTGCTCGCCCCGATCCTGGTCGATCTCTACGCGACATCGGCGTACGACGACTCACAGCGCGAACTCGCGACGGCCTTCGCACGCCTGTGCCTGCCCCAGATCTTCTTCTATGGCGTCTACGCACTCCTGAGCCAAGTGCTCAATGCACGCGGGAGATTCGGCGCACCGATGTTCGCGCCGATCCTCAACAACATCGTCGCGATCGCGACCTTCATCCTCTTCATCGTCATCGCCGGCACCTCAGCTGCAGCCGACGGTGTGCTCACGCCGGACCAGGTCGCAATCCTGGGCATCGGCACCACCCTGGGCGTAGCACTGCAGGCGCTCATCCTCATCCCCGTGCTCATGCGGGCGGGCTACCGGTGGCGCCCCCGCTTCGACTGGCGCGGCGCCGGCCTGGGCAAGGCGGGCCACCTCGCGGTGTGGACGCTGCTCCTCGTCGTCGTCAATCAAGCCGGCTACATCGCGATCACGCGACTGGCGACCCTGGCCAATGTCAACGCAGCCGCCGCAGGCACAACCCCGGCCGGTCTCACGACTTACCAGAAGGCGCACCTCATCTTCATGCTGCCGCACAGCGTCATCACCGTGTCGATCGTGACGGCGCTGCTGCCTGCACTGAGCCGCATCGCGCACTCCGGTCGCTTGCAGCAGGTCGGTGCCGACGTGTCCGGCGCGATGCGGCTCGTGGCCGCGCTCATCATCCCCATCGGTGCCGTGCTCATGATCGTGGCGCCGGGTATCGCCGTGCTGCTCTTCGGCTACGGCGCGGCCACCCCTGCCCAGGCACAACTCACCGGCCTCATCACGTCGGTGTTCATGCTGGGGCTGCTGCCCTTCACGCTCTTCTACGTGCTCTTCCGCGGCTTCTACGCCGTGGAGGACACACGGACACCCTTCATCGCCAGCGTGATCATGAACGTCGTGGCGCTGGGCGTCGCGATCCCGCTCTTCTACGCGGTGAGTGGCGGGGCGCAGGTCGCGGCACTCGCCTTCGGCTACGTCTGCGGCTTCTGGGTGACCTTCATCGCCGCCTGGATCCTCCTCGCGCGCAGGCTGGGCGGTCTGGACTCCTGGGCCACGCTGCGCTCCCTCCTGCGGATGCTCATCGCGGGCTTCATCGCCTTCTGCGTGATGTTCGGCACCGATGCCGCCCTCACCGCCTACGTGACCGGTGACGACCCCGCCAACACGCTGGGTGTCGTCATCGACGTCATCGTCCTCAGTGCGGTGGGCCTGGGCGTCTACCTGGCCGCGGCGTGGGCGATGCGCATCCACGAGGTCGGCGACGTGATCGCACTGGTCCAGCGGAAGGTGCTGCGACGCCGTAGCGGCCGCTCATCCGGCGAAGACACCTCCGACGCCCGTACCCTCGAGGGGTGAGCGACAGGCGGATCGGCCGCTACATCCTCGACGTGCTGGTCTCCCAGACCGGCGTCGTCGAGTTGTGGCAGGGCTTCGACCCCACGCTCGAGCGCCCCGTCTCGCTCCGCCTCATCCCCTCGGAGGATGAGCTCGCGGAGGCAGCCGAAGCCGCGGCACGCCGGGCCGCTCTCGTCGATGATCGCCGCCTTATCGCCGTACTCGACATCCTCACCACAGAGCCCATCGTCGGTGCCGACGGCTCGACCGCCGCGACGTACCTCGTCATCGTGAGCGAATGGGTCGATGGCCGCACACTCACCGACATCTATGAGGAGCGCGAGGGAGAACCCATCGAGATCGATGAGGTCGTCCCGGTCATCCGCCAGGTCGCCATCGCCCTGAAGCACAGTCACGAGTTGGGCGTGCATCACGATCGACTGCGTCCCGGCTCCCTGCTCATCTCCGAGACAGCGGACTTCGACGACCCCTTCACGCTGCTCGGCGACACCAACGTCGTGCGCATCCGCGGTCTCGCGGTCGATGCCGCGCTGTGGCCCGCGGAGCGCCAGGACGACATCGTGGGACTCGGCTCGTTGCTCTACGCCATGCTCACCGGGCGCTGGCCGCTCGGCCTCGTCGACGGCATGTCTCCCGCCCCGCGCGTGGGCGAGCGATTGCTGCCACCCTCGCAGGTCGTCGCCGACGTGCCCTCGGGTATCGACGAGATCTGCCTGCGCGCCATCGGGCCGGAGGTCGCCGGTGACGACCGCATCGAGCCGTACGCCGATATGGCTGCGGTCGTGGGGGCCCTGGGTGCGTGGGAGCAGCGTTCCGGACGTCGCGCGCTCTCCCTGGCACCGCGCGAGAGCGCTCCGCTCACCACGGGTCGGCGCGCGTTGCGTGTGGCCGGGCGCCTAGCGCTGGCCGCAGCAGCCCTCGTGGTTGTCGCCGGCATCGGGCTGGGCGGGCTGAGGCTCGCTCAGAGCGCAGCGTCCCCCTGGGGGGTCACGGTCGCCGAGGCACCCCCGGAGGTGCTCACGGAGGTGGGAGAGCTCGCGGCGGTCGACGACTTCGCGGGGGGCATCCCCGGCGAGATCGTGCCGGTGAGCGCGGTCGACTTCGACCCTCAGGGCAGCGACCGCGAGGAGATGCCCGAACTCGTACCCAATGCGATCGATGAGCGCTCTGACACGTCGTGGACCACCGACACCTACTACTCCGCGGATCTCGACGGCAAGGGTGGCACCGGTCTCATGCTCGACCTCGGCGAGTCGCTTCCCGTCAGCGCGGTCCGCCTCGAACTCGTGGGATCCGGATCCTCGGTCGAGGTCCTGCTCGCCGCAGAACCCTCCCGCAAGGTTTCGAAGTGGACGGAACTCGCCTCCGCCCAGGGGATCGGCACTGCGATCGATCTGCGCGCACCGCGCCCGATCGTCGGCCGCTACGTGCTCATCTGGTTCACACAGTTGCCCCTCGTCGATGGCGTGTACCAGGGGGGCATTCGCGACGTCATCGTCCTGAGGTGATCGGGGGGTGCCACGCGCACCGACTAGGCTCGACGCGTGAGTGAGCAGAGCGACGCCGAGCTCCTCGCGGCACATTGCGCGGGTGATCCCGACGCCTTCGCGGAGATCGTGCGCCGCCATCGCGACCGTCTCTGGGCCGTCGCCCTTCGCACCACAGGCAATCCCGAGGAGGCGAGTGACGCCCTGCAGGACGCGCTGATCTCGGCCTACCGTCGAGCCGACTCCTTCCGAGGCGACTCCGCCGTCACGACCTGGCTCCACCGCATCGTCGTCAATGCCTCGCTCGACCGCCTCCGCCGGAGATCCGTCCGGACCTGGGTGCCACTCCCAGAGGAGGGCACCGGGGAGAGTCACGCCGTCCTCATCGACGATGCTCGGCTCGCCGATCCGCGGGCGGCGGCGGAGAGCAGTGAAACGGTCCGCGAGGTCCGAGCAGCCCTGGACACCCTGCCGCCCGACCAGCGGGCCGCCATCGTCCTCGTCGACCTGGAGGGTTGGTCGGTCGAGGAGGCGGCCCGGGTGCTGGACTGCCCGGTCGGGACCGTCAAGAGCCGCTGCTTCCGCGGACGCGCCAAGCTCGCCGAACGGCTCGCACATCTGCGGAACCCGGACACGTCGGGTGTCGTCGTACTCCCGGATAACGGCGCGGTCACGACGGACGGCGAGGGAGGTGTGACGTGAGCGATAGCGACATCGGCGGCGACCTGCCTCCGCTCGACCCCGAGCTCGCAGCCTGGCTGGCCGCCGACACGCCCGGTCCCATGCCGGAGGAGGTCTGGTCCGGCATCGAGGCTCGGCTCGCTGCGGAGGCACCCCTCGTCCCGGCGGGCGTGGTCGACCTCCAGGCCGAGCGACGCCGACGTCGCCCGGGTCGTGTCCTCCCCGTCCTGGCCGGGGCCGCCGGCCTGGTCCTCGTCGGCGCGGTGGTCGTGCCCGCCCTGCAGACGTCCTCCCCGGCCCCTGTCGCCGACGGCGCGAGCAGTGCCGCCCCCATGGTCGCCGCCGAGGCGCCGACGAGCGCCGACCCGGGAAGCGTGGTCGTCGCACCCGCACCCACCGCCACGGAGTCGACTCGGACTCGGCAACCTCAGACGGACCCCTCCACGGCGATGCCTCGCGCGATGGTGTCCTCGGGCACCGACTACACCGCTGACGAGCTCCCGGCCCAGGTGACGACCCTTCTCGCGAGCGCCGGCATGGCGGACAGTGCCGCGGTCGCCGCGGCCATGACGGCATCACCCGCCTCCACCTCGATGCCCGGTGTCGGCCTCGCGTCGAGTCCCGAGGCTCTCGCCGACTGTCTCGGTCGCCTCGGACTGCCACCCGAGTCCGTGCCGCTTGTCCTCGATACGGCGACGATCGATGGTGCGCAGGGCAGCGTCATCGTCACCGTGGGCGCCCAGGACCCCTCCGGTCAGCCCACCGCCCTGCACGTCGTGGCCGTCGGTCAGGACTGCACCGACAGCGACGTCGCCGCCGCGCGCCACTGGGATCTCCCCTTGCGCTGACGCCGCATCAAGGTGCCGCTTGCGGCTCGGGGAATACCCTCGGGGGTACCTTCGTTGGTGCCGCGTGACCGTAGTCGGCACCGGCCCGGCAGGATGCTGCCGATCACTACCCAGGAGCGTGCGAAGTGTCCGACGTCCGCGACGTCATCATCATCGGCTCAGGCCCGACCGGCTACACCGCTGCCATCTATACGGCACGGGCGCAGCTCCAGCCACTCCTCTTCGAGGGTGCCGTGACCGCTGGCGGTGCGCTCATGAACACCACCGAGGTAGAGAACTTCCCCGGCTTTCGCGACGGCATCATGGGGCCCGCCCTCATGGAGGAGATGCGTGCTCAGGCGGTGCGCTTCGGCGCCGAGATGATCACGGACGACGTCGTCGACGTCCAGCTCGACGGCGACATCAAGACGGTGCGCGATGGGAGTGGGCGCGAGTATCAGGCTCGCGCGGTCATCCTGGCGATGGGCTCCGGTTATCGCGAGCTCGACCTGCCCAATGAGAAGCGGCTCTCCGGCCACGGCGTCTCATGGTGCGCGACCTGCGACGGCTTCTTCTTCCGCGACCAGGACATCGCCGTCGTGGGCGGCGGCGACTCCGCACTGGAGGAGGCGACCTTCCTCACCCGCTTTGCCAAGTCCGTGACGCTCATCCACCGCCGTGACTCGCTGCGCGCGAGCAAGATCATGCAGGAGCGCGCCTTCAACGACCCCAAGATCCAATTCGCCTGGAACTCCGAAGTGGTCGACATCCTCGGCGATGCCAAGGTGAGTGGCGTCGTGCTCAAGGACACGGTGACGGGCGAGACACGAGAGCTGCCGGTGACCGGCCTCTTCATCGCCATCGGTCACGATCCTCGCTCAGAGCTCGTCAAGGGCAAGGTCGCGCTCGATGACAACGGCTACGTCCTCGTCGACGCGCCGAGCACGCGCACCAATGTCTCCGGGGTCTTCGCGGCCGGCGACCTCGTCGACCACACCTACCGTCAGGCGATCACTGCCGCGGGCACCGGCTGCGCGGCGGCACTCGATGCCGAGCGCTACCTCGCTGCGCACGAATAGACCACCGCACCCGTAGGCTGGACCAGCCCGGCAGGGCGGCACCGCTGCCGCCGGGTCCCGGAAGGAGAACCATGGCAACCAAGATCGTGACCGACGCATCCTTCGATGCCGACGTCCTCAAGAGCGACATCCCCGTCATCGTCGACTTCTGGGCCGAGTGGTGCGGGCCGTGCCGCATGGTCGCGCCGATCCTCGAGGAGATCTCCAACGAGTACGACGGCAAGATCGTCATCGCCAAGCTCAACGTCGACGAGAACCCCAAGACGGCTGCTTCCTACGGCATCACGTCGATCCCGACGATGAACGTCTACTCCGGGGGCGATGTCGTCAAGACGATCATCGGCGCGAAGCCCAAGGCGGCTCTGCTCACCGACCTGCAGCCCTTCCTCCAGTAGAGCTGCATGGCCGTCCTCCGACGCGGGGACACCGGCGTCGCGGTCGCTGACATTCGCGCGCGCCTGGTGCGTCTGCGCCTGCTCGAGCCCGACACCGAGGCCTCGCTCGATGCCGCGGAATACGACGGCGCTGTGGAGCAGGCGGTGCGAGCGTTCCAGCAGCAGCGCGGCATACCCTCCGACGGCATCTGCGGTCCGCAGACCCTGCGCCACCTCGAGGAGGCGCGTTGGTCGCTGGGCGACCGTGTGCTCGCCTACACCCCCGGCCACCTCATCCGTGGGGACGACGTCCTCGACCTGCAGCAGCGCCTCACCCGCATGGGCTTCGACTGCGGGCGGCCCGACGGGATCTTCGGGCCCCTCACCGACAGGGCGCTGCGTGAGTTCCAGCGCAATGTCGGGATGGAGTCCGACGGCACATGCGGATTCACGACGTACTGGGCGTTGGAGAGGCTCACGCGGACCGTGGGAGATGGCGATGCGGTGTCGATCCGCGAACGCCAGGCGATGGACGCGATGCGCTCGGGCGTGGCGGGCAAGGTCATCGCACTCGATCCCGGTGGAGCGGACGCCGATCAGCGATTCGCGCTCGCGGAAGCAACCATCGTGGCCGATGTATGCGCACGCATTGAGGGCAGGCTCGCCGCCCTGGGCACGCAGGTGATCTACACCCGCACACCCAAGCCCGAGTTGGTGAGCGAGGCCGAGCGGGCCTCCTACGCCAACTCGGCAAATGCCGACCTCGTGCTGTCACTCCACGTCGAGCGTGTCGAGCTGCCCGGCGCCAATGGCTTCTCGACGTTCTACTTCGGCGCACCCCTCGGCGGCACCCAGTCGGAGGGTGGGCGCATCGCCGCCGAGCACATCCAGGCGGAGGTATGCGCGCGCACTGATCTCGCGGATTGCCGCAGTCACGCCCGCACCTGGGATCTGCTCCGTCTCACGACCATGCCCGCCGTGTGGGTCGAGATGGGCTACCTCTCCCATCCCGGCGATGCCGCACGCCTGTCGGATCCGCGTTTCCGCGACACGCTCAGCGAGGCGATCGCCGTGGCCGTGACGGCCTTCTTCACTCCCGTCGGCTGACGGCCGAGACGACTCAGCGGGAGTGCGGCCAGAGGAGGCGTGCCAGGAATCCCGCGGCGGCACCCACAGCGAAGACCAGCAGTCCCAGGAGGAGCGTGCCCACGAGGGATCCGCCCCGCTCGGCGACTTCATCAGCCACGTCACTCACCCCATCCCACCGCTCGGCGCTGCCATCCGTCAGCATAGGGACCCTGGGCGGAGTCGAATAGGCCCGAGAGATCAGCCACGAGGGAGGTGTGCGATGAGCGGTGGTTCCCGACTCGATCCCTGGGTGGATTCCTACGCCGCCCGCGCCCGTGGCATGACCGCCTCGGAGATCCGCGCCCTCTTCGCTGTCGCATCGCGCCCCGAGGTCGTCTCCCTGGCCGGCGGGATGCCCTTCGTCTCCGCGCTTCCCCTGGACACCCTCGCTGAGACCGCCGCGCGCCTCGTGCGCGATCGCGGGGCAGAGGTGCTGCAGTACGGATCCGGACAGGGTGACTCCACCCTTCGCTCGCAGATCCTCGAGGTGATGGCCGAGGTCGGCATCACGGCGCACCCCGACGACGTCATCGTCACGACCGGATCGCAGATGGCCCTCGATCTCGTCACGCGTGTCTTCTGCGATCCCGGTGATGTCGTCCTGGTCGAAGCACCGTCCTACGTCGGAGCACTCGGTGTCTTCCGCGCATACGAGTGCGACATCGTGCATGTCCCGATGGATGATGAGGGCCTCGTGCCCGAGGCTCTCGAGGAGACCATCGCTCGCGTGCGTGCCGAGGGCAAGCGCATCAAGATGCTCTACACGATCCCGAGCTTCCACAACCCCGCCGGTGTCACACAGGGGCCCGAGCGTCGACGTCGCATCCTCGAGATCGCGAAGCGTGAGGGCGTGCTGGTGCTCGAGGACGATCCCTACGGCCTTCTCGGATTCGAGGGGGCACCCCCGCGCGCGATCCGAGCGGACGATGACCAGCAGGTCGTCTACCTCGGCTCCTTCTCCAAGACGATCGCGTCCGGCCTGCGCGTCGGCTGGGCTGTCGCCCCCCACGGCGTGCGCGAGAAGCTCGTGCTTGCGGCTGAATCCGCGGTCCTGTGCCCGTCCAACTACGCCCAGCTCACCGTGAGCGAGTACCTCGCGACGCAGCCGTGGCGCGAGCAGGTCAAGGTCTTCCGCGAGGTGTACCGCGAGCGCCGCGACGCTCTGCTCGACTCACTCGATCAGCTCATGCCCGTCGGCACGACCTGGACGCAGCCTCAGGGAGGCTTCTACTCCTGGGTCACTCTCCCCGAGGGACTCGATGCCAAGGCCATGCTGCCGCGGGCGATCTCTGCACTCGTCGCCTACGTGCCCGGTACGGGATTCTTCGTCGATGGGCAGGGGTCGCAGAGCCTGCGCCTGTCGTACTGCTATCCCGAGCCCGAGCGCATCCGCGAAGGCGTACGCCGGCTCGCGGGCGTGATCGAGTCCGAGCTCGACATCGCGCAGACCTTCGGCACGGGTCACGTGCTGCGCGACAGCGCAGGCCCGGCCAACCCCGCGCCCGACCTCCTCTAGACGGAAGGCCCCCTGATGCAGGTGCTCGTCCTCGCCGGCGGCCTCTCGGCCGAGCGCGACGTCTCGCTGCGCTCCGGCCGCCGCGTCGCAGAGGCTCTGCGCACCGCGCGACCCGACTGGCAGGTGCTCGAGCGCGATGTCGACGCCTCGCTCCTGGGCGAGCTCGCCGCCGATGCACCGGACTGCGTCGTACCCCTGCTGCATGGCAGTGCCGGTGAGGACGGTGCGGTGCGCGATGTCCTCGAGTCACTCGGCCTGCCCTATGTGGGATCACGCGCGTCCGCGTGCCGGCTCGCCTTCGACAAGCCGGTCGCCAAGACGCTGGTGCGCCGTGCCGGCATGTCGACACCGGATGCGGTGGCACTGCCTCATGCGACCTTCCGTGAACTCGGTGCCCCCGGAGTGATGGCGGCGCTGGAGCGTGGGATCGGCTTCCCGCTCATCGTCAAGCCCGCGCGCGGCGGATCTGCGCTCGGCGTGAGCATCGTGCGCGCGGCCAGTGAACTGCCTGCCGCGATGGTCGGGGCCTTCGCCTACGGCGATGTCGCGATGCTCGAGGGCTTCGTCGAGGGCACCGAGGTGGCCGTGGGCGTAGTCGAGACCGCCGATGGGCCGGTCGCGCTGCCCGCCGTGGAGATCGTCCCCGACGGCGGCTTCTACGACTACGCCGCGCGCTACACCGCGGGCACGACCGAGTTCCACGTGCCGGCGCGCCTTGATCCCACCGTCGCTGCGGCAGCGGCGGCGACCGCGCTTACGGCCCACGAGACGCTCGGCCTGCGCGACTGGTCCCGCAGCGATCTCATCATCGACGCTGCGGGCACCCCATGGTTCCTCGAGGTCAACGTCGCCCCCGGGATGACCGAGACCTCTCTCGTGCCGCAGGCACTGGTCGCGGCGGGCGTCGATATGGGTGCGCAGATGGCCGCTCTCGTCGAGCGGGCGGTCGCGCGCGTCTAGGCGACCTCCACGACCCCCACGTCGTACCCGGTGGCGCCCGAGGGCACCACATCGCGCACCTCGCTGGTCTGCGTCTCACCGAGGCCGTTGGTCGCACGTACGGCAATCGTGTGGCGGCCCGACGTCGCCTCCCATTCGAGCCACCACTGACGCCAGGTGCGCGGGTTGGGTTGCTCAGCGAGTTGGGCGTCCTGCCACGGACCGTCGTCGATGCTCACCTCGACCCGACTGATGCCATCACCGTCCATCGCCCACGCGACGCCACCGATCGCGGTCTGTCCGACGGAGATGGTGCCGTCCGGAAGGTCGATACGACTGCCGGTGAGCACGGGTGCGTCCGTGGCCCAGCCGCGCACGGTCCAGTACGCCGGATCGTTCGCGTAGGTCGAGGCGCTGATGCGCGTCACCCACTTGGTCGCGGAGATGAAGCCGTAGAGCCCCGGGATGATCATGCGCACGGGGAACCCGTGCTCGATGGGCAGAGGCTCGCCATTCATGGCGATCGCAAGCAGTGGCTCTCGCTCGGCGAGACCGTCGAGCGGGGTGCTGCACGTCCAACCGTCGACGGAGGTGCTGAAGAGCTGGTCCGCGCCCGGCTCGATGCCGGCGCGCTCGAGCAGGGGAAGGAGTGGCGTACCCAGCCACCGCGCCGTGCCGATCAGGTCGCCGCCGATCGGGTTCGAGACGCACATGATCGTCACATCGCGCTCCACCATGGGCATCTGGAGCAACTCGGCGTAGGTGAGTGTGAAGGGGCGTCGCACCATCCCGTCGAAGGTGAGCGTCCACTCCTCAGCGGTCACCTGCGGCACGATCACAGCGGTGTCGATGCGGTAGAAGTCGGCATTGGGCGTGACGAAGGGCGTCATCCCGGGCACGGGCGCCTGGACGTTCGCGGGCAGCGCGGCGAGCGGCTCCGACGGCGGGGGCAGGACGGCGGCGACGCGCGATGCGACGGCGCTGGCGCGCGTGGTGAGCCACCGGGCGCTCGCCAGCGCCGCGCCTCCCACCACGACGAGGCCGCCGACACCGATGAGCACGTTGCGCCGGCTCACCCCCTTGGGCTGCTGCGGGAGGGGCTCATCAACGGCACCATCGACCGGGGGGGCGGTGGTGGATTGCGCATCGATGCCGGATGACGCGAGCAGGATGAGCAGCCAGAGCGCCAGCGCCGCTGCGGCCCCGGCAATCAGCGAGGGGAGCGGTGCGAGGAAGGCATCGACGGGTCGCAACAGGGCGGCCACCGCACCCACCACTCCGCCCACGACCATGACCTGGACGCCGAATCGAGGCCGCGTGCGTGAGGTCGCACCCGCCCAGGCGGCGATCGCCACGACGCTGATGATCACGACAGCGACGACGACGGACTTGGACGCCGTGCCGAAGGTCGATGTCGCCCACTCCTTCACGGGGGCGGGCGGGATGTCGATGGCGGTCGACGCCACCACCTCGATGGGGGCGTAGGACGCATCGATGAACGCGGCGACCAGGGTGCCGACCGCGACACCGAAGGCCGCGGCGAGCACTCCGAAGACGGCGTACACCCAGCGGCTCACCCGGTCACGGTACGTCGCGCCGACTGAGGGGGCACGTCAGGCGATGATCTGCGGGCGCCCGAAGGTGGTGTGCACGCCGTGAGCGAAGAGGGGCCGCAGGGTGGGCTCGGCTGGCACGGTGAGGCCCGCCTTGGCCACGAGATCCTGTTCGAGGTCGATGATCTCGGCTTCGTGCACCACCCAGGGGACGTGCTCATTGGGCGTCCAGAGCGTCCGGTCGGCCAGGGTGGAGTGCAGTCCCCATCTCGCGGTCAGGAAGACCTCGAGATCCGTCGGTTGAGTGCGCTCCCCCACGCGCGCCACGAGCTCGAGATGTCCTCCACCCCGTGGGTAGCGACGCCGCGACGTCCACCACCAGGTGGTACCGCGCTGCTTCACGCGCATGTGAGCCCATGTGTAGGGCAGGCGGTAGCCCCAGCGCGCGGACATGGCCGTGATCCACCGGGTCGCTTCGAGACTGCGGAAGACGACGCCGTGACGACCCTGGTCGTCGATGGAGTACAGCCGCACATTGCACTCGAGGAAGGTGCCCAGGTAGGGCGTGGCGTGATCGCGGCCGAGACCGGCATCCACCATGCGGAACGGCACGAGGCCGACGTATGTTGCTCCGTCGAAGACATCGGGTCGTGTGCCCCGGGGCAGCAGGGGTGCCACATCGACCGGATCGACGGCCCAGTGCAGGAAGAACAGGCTTCGCCAGTCCTGATCGAAGAGCGCCGGACCCTGCAGTGGTGGAGCGAAGGGGCTCACGCCGCCGTATCGCTCCGACATCAGGCAGCGTGGCCGGGGGCGTTCACCGCGCAGGCTGGCGTCGAGCCCGGGAGCTTGTAGCGATTCAGTGCGATCCACTTGTACGTGCGATCCGCCACCCAGGCGATCCCCGGAGCATCGCCGATCACCCCGATGACGGGCCAGGGGATGGGCGCATCGCGGAGCATGCGCATGACGGCGCGGCTGCCTGCATAGACGCGACGATCCGAGTCGACGTACTGCACCGCGGTGCTGCACTCATCGGGAGTGAGGTTGTACTGCTCAATGGGGGTGAACTGCCATGGCTCGATATCGCAGTCGGGTCGGATCCAACGCCGGATGACATTGACCGACGCGGTGCAGAATCCGCAGTCACCGTCGAAGATCATGAGCGGACGCATACATCGATCGTACCTCCTCGTTGACTGCTACGCGTTGCGTCATTTCCGGGCAGAAACGTGACGCAACGCGTAGCAGTCAACGCATCAGGGAGTGGTGGCTCCCGCGACGATCACGGTTCCTGCGCCTGTCAGCGTGAGATTCCCGTCGACGACCTGCCACGTGGGGTTGGCCGCGAGGGCGTCGGCAATCACCTGATCCTGCTCCATGAGCGCCGCCTCGCAGGCCATCTTCGTCTGAGCGAGCGCGCCCACCATGAGCGTCGTCTCGGAGTAGGTCACGGGGCCCGACATGCCATTGCAGGGGGTGGCCACGTTGATGCTGTCCGCCGTGAACGTGATCTCGACCGGCGGGAACACCTCGCGTTGCGCACCGTCCACGGTGATGGTCGTGACGGCGTACCCCGTGTCGGCGAGCGACGCGTCGGCGAAGGACTCGGGCTCGCTTGTCGCACTCGACCCCCCACCGCACGCCGTGAGCGCCAGGGCGATGGCAGCAAGGGTCGTGCCGGACAGGGCAAGGCGTCGCATGGGTCCTCCCGAGTGGTCGTCGCTCGGACGCCATCATCGCGTGGGTGGTTCCCCTCCGGCGACCACCTACCCAGAGGAGACGGGCACTACGCCGGCCAGATGTCGCCGATCGTGTACCCCTCGGGGAAGGGATCGCTGTCGTCGAGGACCCACTCGCTGCGTCCGGTCACCCAGCCGCGCCCCGTCACCGTCGGCAGCACGGCGGAGAAGTCGCCCACCGATGTCTCACCGATGAGCCGGCCGGTGAACGTCGTCCCGAGCATGCCCATGTGCACGAAGGGCTGCTCCAGTCTGATTTCGCCGCGCGCGTGCATGCAGGCCATACGTGCGCACGTGCCCGTGCCGCAGGGCGAGCGATCGAGCGCACCCGTCCAGGTCGCCGGATCATCGGAGAGCTTGTCGGTAGCCATCACCATGGCGTTCTTGCCGTCGATACCCGGCGCAGGCGAGGGCCCGGTGATCATCACCAGATTGGTCGAGTCGATCCCGGGATTGAGCGGGTGCGCGACGGGGTACTGCCGGTTCACGGCGAGCTTCAGGCGGGCGCCGACGGACTGCAGTCGGGGCACGTCACCGGGCTCGAGACCGACGCCGAGGTCCTCGGCGCGAGCGAGCACGAAGAACTGCCCACCGAAGGCCACGTCGACGGGCACGGTGCGCGTCTGCCCCCACTCGGTCCCCGGTTCGACGCGGGGATCGGCGGGGATCTCGAGCGGGACGCCGAGGTGCACGGCGAACGCCGGGACGTTGTTGATGGTCACCCCTGTCACGCGTCCGTCCACGCACTGCGCATCGACCGAGACAAGGCCCACGGCGGTCTCGAGCGTCACGGTCGTCACCGGCTCCACCATGGGGATGCGGCCGGTCTCCAGCAACGCCGTCACCGTGCAGATCGTGTTGCTGCCCGACATCGGCGTGAAGGCGCCCTGCTCCATCACGATGATCGCCACGTCGGCGCGCGGATCCGACGGCGTCAGCGCGAGTACGGCGCACAGGCCCGGGTAGCCGCGCGGCTCATGCAGCACGAGGCGCCGCAGACCGTGGAGTTCGCGCGTGGCGTAGGCGAAGCGTTCCTCGATCGTGTCGCCCGGCACCAGCGCGTCGGCATCGACGATGACGCGGCCCGGCTCGCCCTCGGCGTGGGCGTCGATGGAGGTGAATCGGAGGGTCATCGCGATGACCCGGGATCAGAGTGAGTCACAGGCCCTGAGCATGCCGCAGGAGTGCGCCGAGCTCGGTGCGCACGGCGGGATCGAGGGGCTGGATCGGCGGACGCGTCGGGCCGGCGGACTCCCCGATCTCCTCTAGGCCGCCCTTGATTGCGGCGACGTAGTTGTGCGACTCGAGGAGGTCGTTGACCGGCCAGAGCCCGGCCCACAGGCGGCGACCCTCCGCGAGATCGCCGTTGACGGCGAGCGCGTCGTAGAGCTTGACGGCCTGCTCCGGCAGGAGGTTGGCCATGCCCCAGACCGAGCCCTTCGCTCCGGTGGCCAGAGCGCCGAAGGTCAGCGTGTCCCAGCCGTTGAACGTCGTGATCGAGTCCTTGTAGTGCAGCAGCATCGCGGTCACGGACGAGAAGTCGCCGCTGGTGTCCTTGATGTAGCGGACATTGGGTAGGGCGCCGAGACCGGCGAGCTGATGCGGGGTGAGCCGCAGCCCGGTGGCGCCGGGGACGTTGTAGTACACGATCGGGATGTCGATGGCCTCGCCGATCGCGGTGAGGTGCGCGTGCAACTCATGCAGGCGCAACGGGTCGTAGTACGGCGGCACGATCATCACGCCCGCCGCACCCGCCTCTTGCGCGTGACGGCTCAGCGCGATGGCCTCCTCCGTCGACTGCGCGCCCGTGTGCGGGTAGACGGGGATGCGGCCCGCTGCCGCTTCGATGACGGCGTCGGTGACGTGCCGGCGCTCCTCGTGCGTCATCGTCGTGAACTCACCCGTCGTACCGAGGGGGACGAGGCCGTGGATGCCCGCAGCGACCATGCGATCGACATGGTGCTGGATCCCTGCGTCGTCGATTCGATAGTCGACGGTGAAGGGCGTGACGAGCGCGACGAGGATGCCGGTGATGGTCATGCGTGCGCTCCCGCGGGGGTGAGGGCCGGCATCGTCTTGACGCGCCGGGCGAATCGGGTCGGGCTGAAGGGCAGGAGCCGCGGCGGGTACCCGTGACCGAGGATCGCGTCCGCGAGGGCCCGGGACGTGCCCGGACCGAGCGTGACACCAAGCATGCCGTGACCACTCGAGACGTAGGCATTGGCCGTGCCGGGTAGCAAGCCGATGATCGGCATGCCGTCAGGGGTCATGGGCCGCATGCCCGCCTTGGCCTGTGGGGCGCTCACGGGCGTCTGCCAGCCGTCGACGTAGCCTGCAGGACCTCGCAGGATCGCCTGCACACGCGTGGCGTTGACGTCCTCGTCCATGCCGGCGAACTCCATCGTGCCGGATAGGCGCAGGCGCCCGTCGTACGGCGTCATCGCGATCTTGGCATCGGAGAGGTTGACCGCCGTGCGCAGCTGAAGCGGGGCGGGCGTGAGGTCGATGGAGTAACCCTTGCCCGGCCGGATCGGCAGGGGTACGCCGAAGAGGTCGGTGACGCGCCCGGTCCACGCACCCGCGGCGACGGCGAACGTGTCTCCGGTGAAGCGCCGCTCCCCGCTGCGGACCGCGATGATCGCGTCGCCGAGTCGTTCCACGCGATCGATAGGCGCTGACTCGGTGATGGTGCCTCCGAGCTCGATGATGCGCGCGCGCAGACCCCGCGTGAGCGAGGCCGAATCGAGGTGGCGCTCGTGCGGGAAGAAGATGCCGCCGGCCAGGCCACTGCGCAGTGCGGGCTCCGCCTGAAGGATCGCGTCACCTTCGAGCACCTGGGGGTCGAGACCGAATGCGGCCTGCAGGTCGAGTCCCTCGACGTGATGGTGCATGTTGTCGGCATCGCGGAAAGCCATGAGCAGCCCCTGCGCGTAGGAGTCGTAGATGATCCCGTCGCGCGCGTAGTCGTCGAGGATGTCGTTGGTCGACTCGGCGAGTGCGAGATGGGCCTGGAATCCGGCGCGGAAGTCGCGCTCATTGCAGCGACGCCACATGCCCAGCATGAACTTCACGTGATCAGGCTGCACTGAGGGACGGATGTAGAGCGGGGAGTCCTTGCGCACCATCCACTTCATCGACTTGAGGATGAGTCCGGGTCCGGGGACGGGGGCTGCTTCGGAGGGCACGACCCAGCCGGCGTTGACCGCGGACGCGCCGAGCCCGGGCTCGCGGGCGTCGACGATCTCGATCTCGGCGCCTTGGCGCGCGAGCTCGTATCCGAGGGTGAGTCCGAGCACTCCGCCACCGATGATCACCGTGCGCATGTGAGCTCCCTTCAAAGGCCGTGTGGCTCAGCCCGTGATGATCTCGGTAATTCTGCGTAGATCGTCGAGATCGGCGAACTCTACGACGAGACGGCCGCGGCTGCGCTCTGTACGGACGCCCTCCACGCGCACGCGCGTATCGAGCAGGTCGCCGAGCCGCTCGCTCACGCCTGCCGTCACCTCTGCGACCTCGGCCGATGCACCACCGCGCGGGCGTGGGGTGCGCTTGCGCTTCGGCTCGCCGTCCTCACCGATGAGCACGATCTCCTCGACGGAGCGGACGGACAGGCCTTCCTTGACGATGCGCTCGGCGAGGGCATCCATCGCGTCGGCGTCGTCGAGTGAGAGCAGGGCGCGCGCGTGGCCGGCGCTGATCACGCCCGCGGCGACGCGGCGCTGGACAGCGGGGGGCAGCTTGAGCAGGCGCAGTGTGTTGGCGACCTGCGGTCGCGATCGGCCGAGGCGCTGGGCCAACTCCTCCTGCGTGCCACCGAAATCCGCGAGGAGCTGCTGGTACGCCGCGGCCTCTTCCAGTGGATTGAGCTCGGCGCGGTGGAGATTCTCGAGCAGCGCTTCGCGCAGCATGTCGTCGTCCGCGGTGTCGCGCACGATCGCGGGGATGAGTTCGAGGCCTGCTGCCTGGGATGCGCGCCAGCGTCGCTCGCCCGCGATGAGTTCGTAGGGCGCACCTTTGCCCTGGCGGCGTCGGACGACGATCGGTTGGAGGAGTCCGATCTCCTTGATCGAGTGCGTGAGTTCCGCGAGTGCATCGGTGTCGAACACCTGCCGCGGCTGACGCGGATTGGGCACGACATCACCCGGTGGGACCTCAACGTAGATGGCACCCTCGATCGGCTCCGGGGCTGCGTCCCCCTTGCCCTTGCGGCCCGCACTCTTGGCAAGTGGTGTCGGCTGAGTGCTGGGCTCGGTGGGGATGAGGGCACCGAGTCCTCGACCGAGACCGCGCTTCGCCTCAGCCACGATGGCCTCCTGCTTCCAGTTTGTGGATAACCTGTGGATAACTAGTCATTGCGCCCTCCGTTGAGGTCCCGCGCCGCCTGGAGGTAGGCCAAAGCGCCTGAGGATCCAGCGTCGTAGGCAAGCACCGTCTGGCCGTAGGAAGGGGCCTCCGACAGGCGTACCGAGCGCGGGATAACGGTGGGGAGCACGGCATCGCCGAAGTGCTCCCGGACCTCCTGGACGACCTGGGAGGACAGACGTGTGCGGCCGTCGTACATCGTGAGGAGCACCGCTCCCACTCGTAGGTCGGGGTTCAGGTGCTTAGTGACCAGGTCCACGGTGCGCAGGAGCTGGGACACGCCCTCGAGGGCGTAGTACTCGCACTGGATGGGGAGGAGGAGTTCGCGGGCAGCGACCAGTGCGTTGAGGGTGAGTAGACCCAGGCTGGGAGGGCAGTCGATGATCACGTAGTCCAAGGGCCGGCCGTGGCGGGCCTCGTGTTCGACGATGTACGCCTGGATCGCCCGGTCGAGACGCCCTTCACGGGCAACGAGGGAGACCAACTCGATCTCCGCTCCAGCGAGGTCGATCGTCGCGGGGGCGCCCCAGAGATGGCCACCGCCCTCCGTGGCCGCCACCACGATGTCCGCCAGGGGGACGTCCTGGGTGAGCACCTCATAGGTGCTTTGGACCCCGCTGTGGTGCTCAAGGCCGAGGGCTGTGGATGCGTTCCCTTGGGGGTCGAGGTCGATGACGAGCACCTCCTGACCATCGCCCGCCAGCGCTGCGGCCAGGTTCACGGTCGTCGTGGTCTTGCCCACCCCGCCCTTTTGGTTCGCCACGGCAAGGACGCGCGTCATGTCGCAGCCCCGGGCCCTGCATCGGGAAGGGGTGGGGTCTTCGCCGGCCAGCCGAGACCCGCCACTGTTTCACGGGAAACGTCGGGCTCCGCTGTTTCACGTGAAACGGGCCAGCCCAGGCCGGTGAGCGGGGTCGAGGGGGTGGTCACGGACGACATTCTGCACCTCGACGCAGACACTCATGCGAGCTGGTCAGGTGCTCGGTGCGTCCCCTGTGGACGTGGAATCAAGCACGATCTGTCCCCGACCCCGCGACTTCGCCACGTACATCGCCCGGTCGGCCGCTCCGAGTGCCTGGTCAAGTGATGGGGACGACGCCAGTGGTGCAGCACCTGCCGACAGGGACACGGGAATGAGCCCCGCAGGGGTGGACATGGGCCTCGACGACACCTCCCGCACCACCCGAGCCGCCACCTCCGCCCCCTCCCTGAAGGGGCTCCGCACGAGGATGAGGAACTCATCGCCCCCCCAGCGGGCAATGAGGTCCCCGGCCGCGACCGCCCCGGCCAGACGGCCGGCAATACCCCGCAGGAACTCATCGCCCACGAGGTGCCCGTAGGTGTCGTTGACATCCTTGAAGTCGTCGCAGTCGATCACGATCGCGGTCGCGTCCTGGATACCGGCCGCCTCCAGACGCTCGTAGAACCCTCGACGATTGAGCAGGCCCGTGAGGTCGTCCTGGGTCGCTTGCAGCCTCAATGCATCCGCCTCCGCGGCAACCCGCTGGGCCTCCCGGAACTGACGATCCCGGCGCTGACGCACGTACGAGGCGGCTATGGCGATCGCACCCGCGACCGCGATGATGACAAGCCGCACTGTCTGGGCCGGGGCGTTTCCATCCGAGGCCATCAGACCGAAGCTCAGGGCGGAGCACCAGGTGATCACCGCGGTCACTCCGGTCATCAGTGGGGTGCCGAAGATCGCCGCAAAAAAGGGCACCGCGGTGAGTACCCCCACGTAGGCGGTCTTCGGCCCCTCGCGTAGGTCAGCCCCCAGGATCAGCGCGATGAAGACGACCGGGAGGATTACGGACAGAGTCCAAGATGCCGACGGTGACTCCCTATGGATGCGCGGCATCGTGAGAGTCTTGCCGTCCGCGGAGGGGATATCAACCCGGCGCGGATCCCAACGATGCGAGGGCACCGCGCAGGACGCGCTGCAGACGAAGCTCCCGGATCACCATGGCGGCCAAACCATGGAGGATCCGGAGTTGGCTGTCGTCGAGGGCATCACGCGGCACGAAGTCGATAAGACACAGCGCCCCGAGCCGCACTCCGTCGTACACGAGTGGAGCGCCCGCGTAGTAGCGAATGCTCGGGTCCCCCACCACCAGGGGATTGGCTGCGAAGCGCGGATCGACGGTCGCGTCGACGACCTCGAAGATCTCCTCCGACAGGATCGTGTAGTTGCAGAATGCGACATCGCGACTGGTCTCGCACACATCCAAGCCCTGCACGCTCTTGAACCACTGGCGTTCATCCGACACGAGCGTGATCACCGCAACCGGCACACCAAAGACGTCGCGGCACATCTCCGTGATCCGATCGAGGTTCGCGTCGGGTGCGGTGTCGAGCACCGCGAGGTCGGCGAGGAAGGCCACGCGCTGGGCGTCATCATCCGCACGCGGATAGTCCTGCGTCATGACGTGACCTTCTGCCCAACTGTCCCCACCAGGCTGGCCACCGGTGTGGGCTCACTGAAGAGGTACCCCTGGAAGGTCGAGAAACCCATCTCGCTCAGGATGTCGAACGTCTCGTCGCTCTCCACCCCCTCAACCACGTGCTCCTTGCCCAGCACACGGAGCATCTCCAGAACCAATCGGAGAGTCTTCTGCTTCTCGCCCCTCCCTGGAAGGTCGAAGACCAGGGAGCGATCGATCTTGATGATGTCGAAGTCGTAGTCGGTGAGAAGGGACATGCCGTTGAGTCCCGTGCCGAAATCATCCAGGGCCGAGGCGTGGCCCAGTGCTCGGATGTCCCTGAGGAGTCTGTTCGACGCCGCGATCGGCGGCATGGGGTACGTCTCCGTGAATTCGAAGGTCGTAGGAGCCGAGGCGCGCCCGACGATCTCGAGGAACCTCGCCCGGCCCTCCTCGGTCTCCACCATGCTGTTGTGGATGTTGATCGCAACACGGGCACCCAGCAACTCGTGCATGCGGAGTTGGACCCCGACCTGCCACTCCAGGATCTGGAACTGGGCACCGAGGTCGAGTTCGCTGAAGAACTCCTCGGTCCGCCGTGCCACATCGGGTCGGGTGAGCAGCTCTCCACACAGGATGGTGGGGTTCGATAGGCACCGATAGGCCTGGAAGTAGGGGACAAGAGCGACACCATTCACCGCCGTGTCCCAGTGCGCCTCGCTCATGTCACCCTCACCGCCCACCACGCAACGTCCGACGACTCCCCCGAGCCATGCTGGCAGATGCACGCGGTCTCCGGGTCAGGATGCCTTGACTGCGCGGACCACGGTCGTCACCGGATCCACAATCCCCTCTCCGCATTCGACGATCTCCACCGAGACGATCCCCAGTCGCTCCAAGACGGTGCGGGACCCCTCGACCTCATCTACGGCTGAACGTCCCTTGAGGGCAAGAAGTTCCCCTCCGGGCTGCACGAGAGGCACCGTCCACCCGGCGAGCCGATCCATGGGCGCCACGGCACGCGCCGTCACCACGCGTGCGCGCAGCGAAGTCACGGGTCCTCGCCCCCGCACGATGTCCTCAGCTCGCGCGCGCACGACATGCACTCGACCCACGAGGCCGAGCTCCGCCACCGCCTCTTCCAGGAAGATCGCACGGCGCTGAAGTGGCTCCAGACAGGTCACGCTGATGTCCGCGCGCGCAATAGCCCACACGATGCCCGGCAGGCCCGCACCAGATCCCACATCGATGACGTCAGCGCCCTCGGGCACCAGGGGCACCGCCACCGCGCAATTGAGAAGGTGCCTATCCCACAGGCGAGAGACCTCGCGCGGTCCGATGAGACCTCGCTCCACGCCCGCCGTAGCGAGAAGTTCGGCGTAGCGGCCTAGCGAAGTCTGCGCCTGCGCGTCCGGCACCGCAGCGCCGAGCGCAGCGGGCGCCGGGGGCAGTGACTCCGTGGTCAGCCTGGACTCCGGGTACGTCGTAGGCGCTAGGAGGCCGGCTTGATGACGATGCGGCGATCCGGGTCGACGCCCTCGGACTCACTGACGAGCCCGGCAGAGGTGACCACGTCATGGACCACCTTGCGCTCGAAGGCGTTCATCGCCGCGAGGCGCACCGGCTCACCGGTCTCCTTGACCTCGTCGATGGCCGTCTTGGCGAGTGCCTCGAGTTCGCGGCGGCGCGCGAGGCGGAAGCCTGCGATGTCGAGCATGAGACGTGACCGCTGACCGGTCGCCTGAGTGGCCGCAAGGCGCGCCAGCTCCTGGAGCGCGTCGAGCACCTGTCCGTCGTCACCCACGAGCGCGGCCAGCTCGCCAGCGCTCACCTCCACGATGGAGACCTGAGCGCGGTCGCCCTCCACGTCGATGTCGATATCGCCATCGAGGTCCGCGATGTCGAGCAGGCCCTCCAGGTAATCCGCAGCCGCGTCGCCCTCCTTCTCGAGCAGATCGGCGGGGGCTTCGGTCTCGGTGCTCATGAGGTTCCCTTCGTGGGAGTGCCGGCGGACTTGCCGCCCTTGGATCGCTTCGACTTGGGCTGGCGCTTGGGCTGGACGCGGGGCGCGGGGGCCGGTGCCTCCTCCTCGACCTCCACGACCGCCACACCGCCCTTCTTGACCGCCTTGCGTGCGGCCTTCTCTGCCTTGCGTGCCTCCCAGGCGTCGTACGCGGGCGTGCCGGGCTGCGGGTTGTTGCGGATGACGTAGAACTGCTGGCCCATGGTCCAGAGGTTGGTGGTCATCCAGTAGATGAGGACACCGATCGGGAAGTTGATGCCGCCGACGGCGAAGATGAGCGGGAAGACGTAGAGCAGGATCTTCTGCTGCTTGACGAAGGGGTTGTCCGGCGCGGAGTTCTTGACGATGAGCTGACGCTGGGTGATGAACGTCGTCGCCGTCATCAAGATGATGAGGACGAAGGACAGGATCCGTGTGTTCATCGGGTTGAAGCCGTCGGCAGCAACCTCGCTCGCGCCCATGAAGTAGCCGTAAAGAGGTGCACCGAAGATCGACGCGTCGTGGGCCTGGGGGAGGAGGGCGGCGTAATCCGGCCACGCGAAGACACCCGGCGCCGTGTAGTCCGGGTTGTCGGGGTTGTACATGGCGATGCCCTGTAGCACCCGGAAAAGCGCGAAGAAGATCGGTGCCTGGAGCAGGATCGGCAGACAGGACGAGAGAGGATTGGTGCCGGTCTCCCGGTAGATCTTCATCATCTCCTGCGACTGCTTCTCGCGGTCGCCGGCGTACTTCTTCTGGATCTCCTTGATCTGCGGCTGGATGATCTGCATGTTCCGCTGGGCCTTGATCTGCTTCACGAAGAGCGGGATCAACAGGATGCGGATGACGATGACAAGGCCGACGATCGAGAAGGTCCAGGTCCAGCCGCTGGCCGGATCCATGCCGATTGCGGAGAAGAGCGCGTGGAACTGGACGAGGATCCAGCTGACGCCGGTGCCGATCCAGTCGATGATGAACAAGCGCACTCCCAGGACAGGCGGCACGATGCCGCCAGGAGAGGGTATTAGGCCACGGGGTGAGCCGTGACCCGCGGGGTGCCATCCGGGTGAATGTCCGGTCGCCACGCCCCGCGGCGTGGCACAGGATCGAGACCACCGGGCGTGAAGGGATTGCAGCGCAGCACCCGCCACACCGTGAGGGCGGTGCCCTTCGCAGCACCATGCACCTGGAGTGCTTCGAAGCCGTACGCCGAGCAGCTCGGGTGGTAGCGGCAGGTCGGCGGCAGGATCGGGGAGATGGTGTGCCGATAGACCCAGATCAGTCCCAGGAGGAGTGAGCGGAGCGGCCATCCGATCCAGTAGAGGACCCGGCGCGCACCAGAACGTGTCGCATCAGTGGGGTCAGGGGCAGGCACCTCTTCGTCGACGCTGGGGACGCTGGCGCTGGGGTTGTCGGCGCTGAGCTCAGGGGCCAAGGACGTCACGCGCTCGAGTGCACGTGCGAGGTCCTCGTACATCTGCGCACTGGTGGCTGTCGCCGCCTCCGGCATCGCCCTCACGACGAGTTCACTGCCACCGGGGAGGCGGTCGAGTAGTGGCGGGATGACCCCGCGCAGGCGGCGTACGACGCGGTGACGTGTCACCGAATCTCCGACCGACTTGCTCACCGCGAAGGCGGCGCGCGCGGGGGTCTCATCACCGGGGCCGACTCGGAGATGGACAACGAGGGTGCCCCGGCGCGCGCGGAGACCGTCACGGATCGTCCGAGAGATCTCGGAGCGGGAGTGGAGTCGATAGCGCGAGGGCAGCATGACGCCCTCCCGGGATCAGGCCGAGAGGCGTGCGCGTCCCTTGCCGCGGCGCGCAGCGAGGATGGCGCGGCCGGCGCGGGTGCGCATCCGAGCGCGGAAGCCATGCGTGCGCGCCCGACGACGGTTGTTGGGCTGGAAGGTGCGCTTCGACATGTTCTGGCTCCTGCTCGCGTGGGTCACGGAACTTCCCGTGAGCCTCACGAGGGTACCCGTGACCAGTGAGGCGATCAAATCCGCCCATACGGGAGCGTGATCCACAGTGAGGAGCACCTGGCTCTTGAGTCATCCACAGGCGCCCACTAGGGTCGGGCGGGCGTCCCGACGCCGCGTGAGTTCTCTCCCCGGCAGAAGGCCACAGCAGAAGGCCCCGCTCAGAGTTCCACAATCTGTGGACAACTTGTGGGAAGAGTGGGACGCGTGTGACGACGGGAGGTCGAGTGGACACCACAGCAGCAGAGCTCACGGATCTGTGGGCCAAGGCGTTGGAATCACTTGGCGACGGCACGCTCACGCCTCAGCAACGCGCCTTCGTATCCCTGACCCGTCCCCTGGGCCTCGTCGAGGACACCGCGCTCATCGCCGCTCCCAATGACTTCACGAAGGACGTGCTGGAGACGCGGTTGCGCCCCGTCGTGACGGCTGCCCTCACCGCCCAACTCGGCAGGGAGGTCCGTCTCGCCGTCACCGTCGATCCTGGGATCGCCGCGCCTTCGAGTGAGGACGAGATCGATGCGGTGGCCGACGCGACCTATCCCGTGGACAGCGACACCCTCGACGGGATCGTCGACCGACCCGGCACGGGCTCTCCGGGACAGAGTGGTGATCGTGTCGCCGCCCGCAGTGAGGATGGCCGGCTCAACGCCAAGTACACCTTCGACACCTTCGTCATCGGCTCCTCGAACCGTTTCGCGCACGCCGCCGCAGTCGCTGTCGCCGAGCAACCTGCCAAGGCCTACAACCCACTCTTCGTCTACGGCGGATCCGGGCTGGGCAAGACCCACCTGCTCCACGCGATCGGCCATTACGCGCGCACGCTCTACAAGGGGACGCGCGTGCGGTACGTCAGCTCCGAGGAGTTCACCAACGAGTTCATCAACTCGATTCGCGATGACAAGTCGTCGGCATTCCAGCGCAGATATCGCGACATCGACATCCTCCTCGTCGATGACATCCAGTTCCTCTCCGGCAAAGTGCAGACGCAGGAAGAGTTCTTCCACACGTTCAATACCCTCCATAACGCCAACAAGCAGATCGTGATCACATCCGATCTCGCACCCAAGCAACTCCAGGACTTCGAAGACCGCATGCGATCGCGCTTCGAGTGGGGCCTCACCACCGACGTGCAACCTCCTGACTTGGAAACACGTATCGCCATCCTTCGCAAGAAGAACGCCCAGGAGCGACTTCAGGCACCCCCGGAGGTTCTCGAGTTCATCGCCTCCAAGGTGTCCAGCAACATCCGTGAGCTCGAGGGAGCACTCATCCGCGTGACGGCGTTCGCCTCACTCAATCGCTCAGCCGTCGACCTTGGTCTCGCCGAACTCGTCCTCAAGGACCTCTTCCCCGCGGAGGCGGGCCCGGAGATCACCGCCGCGGAGATCATGACGACCACGGCCGCGTACTTCGGGGTCACTGTCGACGACCTCTGCGGTACGTCGCGCTCGCGGGTGCTCGTCACCGCTCGCCAGATCGCGATGTACCTATGTCGTGAGCTCACCGACCTGTCGCTTCCCAAGATCGGCCAGGCGTTCGGGGGCCGGGACCACACGACCGTGATGCACGCTGACCGGAAGATCCGTCAGCTCATCGGTGAGCGTCGCAGCCTCTACAACCAGGTCGCCGACCTCACCGCCCGCATCAAGTCGCAATCACGGGGATAGGCATCTGCCGCTTGCGCCACAAGGTCACCGGCAGGTCACGGTGTCCCCAGAGTGGGGAATACCTGTGGACAACCTCCAATCCCTTCCTCACAGCATCTCCACTGTCTGTGGATATCTTCCCCTCGTCTGTGGCTGAACGCCCGGCCTCCTCGAGGCATTCACCGTTCACCCTGCCTTCTACCCACCATGTCCACAGACCCTGTGAATGGCGACCCGCCTCCTGACGTGGACCTACGCCACCCGTCCCCAGCATCCACCGGGGCTATGACGAAGACGAGTAACACTCTCGGGGGCAATCAACCCCACCATCACCCGGACCCGATCTGTGGAAATCCCACGGTGAGGCTCCCCTAGCCCTGCCCTTCGCTCGGTGGCAGGATGACGCGTCTGCGGGCACGGCCGTGCCCCGTCCGGAGGTACACGTGAAGTTCCGCGTCGAGCGCGACGCTCTGGCTGACTCGGTCGCCTGGGCCGCACGCACGCTGCCCAGCCGCCCGTCACTGCCGATCCTCGCCGGCCTCCTCCTCGAGACCGACGCATCCGGTCTCGTCGTCTCCAGCTTCGACTACGAGACCTCATCACGTGTGGGTATCGACGCCGACATCACCGATCACGGACGCGCGCTCGTGCCCGGACGGCTCCTTGCCGACATCAGTCGTGCACTTCCGGCCGCGCCCGTGCAGATCACCCTCGATGGCACGAGGGTGAGCGTCGTCTGCGGCAAGTCCAGCTTCACACTTCCGACATTCCCCGTTGAGGACTACCCGACTCTTCCCACGATGCCGGACTCATCAGGGTCGATCACCGGGGCGGACTTCGCACACGCGGTCGCCCAGGTGGCCATCGCTGCCGGTCGTGATGACACGCTGCCCACGCTTACCGGTATCCGCGTGGAGATCGATGGTTCGTCGGTGACCTTGGCGGCCACTGATCGCTACCGCCTTGCGGTGCGCGAGTTCACATGGACGCCTGCATCACCCAAACTCGAAGTGCAAGCGCTCGTCCCGGCGCGCACCCTCGCAGACACGGCGAAGTCCCTCGCTGGCGCGGAGATGGTCCATCTGTCGCTGGCCGAGGGCGGTGAGGGACTCATGGGCTTCGAGGGCAATGGTCGCCGGACGACCACACGGCTACTCGACGGTGAGTTCCCCAAGTACCGCTCACTTCTTCCCTCGGAGAGCCTCGCCGTGGCGACGGTGTCGACGGCGCAGCTCGTCGATTCCGTCAAGCGCGTGGCTCTTGTCGCTGAACGCAACACGCCCGTGCGCCTGGCTTTCTCCGGTGGGGAGGTCACCTTGCGCGCGGGCGCCGGTGATGAGGCCCAGGCGACAGAGAGCCTCGAGTGCGGTTTCGATGGCGACGAAATCGATATCGCCTTCAATCCGCAGTACCTCCTCGACGGTCTCGGTGCCCTCGATGCCGCCGAGACGCGGCTGTCCTTCACGCAATCCACGCGGCCCGCGGTGCTCAGTGGTGGAGGCGACGATGATGCCGACTACCGCTACCTGCTCATGCCGGTGCGCCTCGCCGGCTGAAATGGCCGCGACCGCCGATCCGCCGGTCCGAGTTCGCCACGTCTCACTCGCCGACGTCCGCAACTACGAGCACCTCGAGGTGTCCCTCGAACCGGGAATCAATGCGCTTGTGGGCCCCAACGGACAGGGCAAGACCAATCTCGTCGAGGCTATTGCGTACCTGTCCACCCTGGGTAGCCACCGAGTCGCGACCGATGCACCGCTCGTCAGGCACGGTGCCGAGCGTGCCGTCATCCGTGCCGATGTCATGCGCGAGGATCGCTCCCTCGTCCTGGAGATCGAGATTGCCGCGGGTAGGGCAAATCGCGCAAGGATCAACAGGGCTCCGGTGCAGCGCACCCGCGAAATCCTCGGCATCCTGCGCACCGTCGTCTTCGCCCCCGAGGACCTCGCCCTGGTGAAGGGTGATCCCAGTGAGCGCCGCCGCTTCCTCGACGATCTCCTCGTGCAGCGTCAACCGCGTCTCGCGGGCACCCGCTCCGACTATGACCGCGTGCTGAAGCAGCGCAACGCACTTCTCAAGTCCGCAGGCGCTGCGCGGCGTACCAGTCTGGAGGAGGTCGAGCGCACACTCGAGGTCTGGGATGAGCAACTCGCTCGCCTCGGCGCCGAGATCATCGGCGCTCGCCGTGACCTCACCACGGCACTATCCCCCCGGACCTCCGATGCCTACGGCGAGTTGGTTCCTGGAGGGTCCGCCGTGACCATCGCCTATCGATCCGTCGTCGACGAGGTCACCGCGCCCGATATCGAGCAGGCGCTGCTCTCGGAGATGAGTCGTCGACGCAAGGAGGAGCTCGACCGGGGGATCACACTCGTCGGACCCCACCGCGATGATCTCGACATGGTCCTCGGCGACGCCCCCGTGAAGGGCTACGCCTCACACGGTGAGTCATGGTCTGCAGCCCTTGCCCTGCGCCTCGCGGCGTATGACCTGCTCACCTCGGAGTCGGGTGCCCCCGTCCTGATCCTGGATGACGTCTTCGCCGAGCTCGATGTCCGCCGGCGTACACATCTGGCCGAACGTGTGAGCGATGCACCGCAGGTGCTCATCACAGCGGCCGTGGCCGACGACGTACCTTCCGTCATGTCCGGCACGTGGTACGACGTGCTCGAAGGCACGGTGACACGTCGTGCCTGACCAGACTCCTGACACCGGCAGCGACCTTGCGCGCACCGCACTCGCTCGAGCCAAAGCGAGTGCGCGATCAGCACCCACCAAGAAGGCACCGGTGCGCCGACCGCAGTACGGCGACGACCGGGACCCGCAGACCATCGATGCCGTCATGCAGGGGTGGCTCCGTGATCATGGCTACGAATCGCAGGTCGGGTCCGGATCCCTGATCGCACGATGGCCAGAGATCGTCGGAGAGGCACTTGCCGACCACGTGGTTCCGGACTCCGTCAGGGAGACGGAGGACGGTCGAGAACTCTGGCTGCGCGCTGATTCGACCGCATGGGCCACCCAGGTCCGTCTCCTCCTCCCCCAGATCCAGGGCCGCATCCGGGCCCTTCTCGGCGCGGGTGTGATCGATCGCATCAAGGTGACCGGCCCGGCCCCCCCGACTCGCTATCCCGGGCCCCGGCGCGTCCCTGGCCGCGGGCCCCGGGACACCTACGGGTGACATCCACATGGGGGACAACCCATTCATATGGGGACAGCCCGTATGGGGGACAGCCCGTAGGGATGACACCCCCGACCCCGTGCTAGCACGGGAATCCCCCCACCGACGCGACTGGTGCCGACCCGCCTCACTACCGTCCTAGCAGGCCTGCCACGGTGTGGTGACGCCACGAGCCAAGGAGTCGATATGCGCATCTGGGCACCGGTCATCGCGGGAGCACTCGCCCTGGGGGCACTCACCGTGCCTGCTGCCGCCGCGCCTCTTCCCGCGGCAGACCTGGCTTCGCAGGCCCGGGATTCGATCACCCGAGCGGAGCCCACCCCCCGGGCACCTGATCGTCGACCCAACTTCGTCATCGTCCAAACCGACGACATGACCGTCGATGACCTCAAGGTCATGCCGGGCGTGCGGGCGCTCATCGGCAGGGCAGGAGCCACCTTCGAGCAGATGCTGACACCCTTCGCGCTGTGCTGCCCGTCGCGCGCATCGCTGATGACCGGGTGCTATCCGCACAACACCAAGGTCCAGGCCAACTTCCCGCCCGCCGGTGGCTACGTCGCGTGGGAGAAGGTCAACGGGCAGAAGCACACGGCGTACTGGCTTGAGGAATCGGGCTATCACACCGTCCACATCGGCAAGTACATCAACGGCTACGGCCAGTACAACCGTCCCGTGAAGCGCGTCCCCTCCGGCTGGACGGAGTGGTACGGCACAGCGGACCCCTCGACGTACCAGATGTACGGCTACCGCATCAACGAGCCGACGGGCAGCAAGGTCTACGGCGACTTCTACGTCGAGGACCCCCGGAACTACGGAACGGATGTCTTCACCGCCAAGGCCCTGGGGGTGATCAAGCGCTCCGCACGCAATCCCAAGCCGTTCTTCATGCAGGTCGCCTACCTCGCGCCGCACGTGGAGACGATCCCACTCACTGACGGCTCCTGGAAGGACAGCTGGGCTGATATCGACAAGCCCGAGTCTGGGTCGGGCATCACCGTGCAGTCGATTCCGCCGCGCCCCGCACTGCGGCACCAGAACCTCCTGCCGGACATCGAGCTCACGAAGGACCCGAGCTTCAACGAGGCGGATCGATCCGACAAGCACCCCTTCATCCAGGCGATCCCCCCACTGACAGACGAGAAGATCGAGGATCTCGAGGCCGACAATCGCAGCCGCAAGCTCTCCCTGCTCGCGGTCGACGAGGGCGTGACCGCCATCGTCGCCGAGCTACGGCGCACGGGGCAGTTGGACAACACCTACATCGTGTTCATGGGTGACAACGGCTACATCCTCGGCCAGCACGCGATCAGTTACGGCAAGTACTTCCCCTACGAGCCTGCACTCAACATCCCCGCCCTGATCCGCGGACCCGGCATCAAGCCGAACACCACGGTCAAGGGAATGACCTTCGAGATCGACATGGCTCCCACCATCCTGGAGCTTGCCGGAGTGAAGCCGAACCGGCCCATCGATGGACTGTCGCTCACCGGGCGACTGATGGACAACGAGCCACTGCCGCGCCGTCCCCTCCTGCTGTCGAGTGGTCCCCAGCAATCCGCCAGTGGCCAGCCTCTACCCCTCTTCGATGGGGTCAGGACCGAGCGCTACGTGTGGTGGGTGTACGAGGACGGATTCGAGGAGATGTACGACCTCCAGACCGACCCGTATCAGCTGGAGTCCGTCGCCGACGATCCGGCCTACCTCAAGACCAAGCTCGCCCTCATCGGGTTGTGGGACCGGCTCCAGCGGTGCACGGGCGCGAGCTGCCGCACGGCTCTGCCGCCCGTCCCCGGACCCACGTCAGCGAGCTGATAAGGGCGGATTAGGCATTCGCGGGGGGTACGGCGTACCCTCGGCGAGGCCCTCTCCCGAGGGCCATGGGGATCTTCCCCCACCTCCTGCTCCGGAGAGACCGGAGCCGATGAGTCCAGAGGAGGTCGGCGACCGCATGCGCCGATATGAAGTCATGGTCATCCTCGACCCCGATCTCGAGGAGCGCACCGTCGCTCCATCTCTCGAGACCTTCCTCAACGTCGTCAAGCAGGACGGCGGCAGCGTGGAGAAGGTCGATGTCTGGGGCCGCCGCCGACTCGCGTACGAGATCGCGCACAAGCCCGAGGGCATCTACGCCGTCCTCGAGATCACGTCGTCGCCCGCCGCTGTTGCGGAGCTCGACCGCCAGCTCAACCTCAATGAGGCCGTGCTGCGCACCAAGGTCACCCGCCCGGAGGAGTCGTAGGCCATGGCCGCCGGTGACATCAACGTCACGGTCGTGGGCAACCTGACCAACGACCCTGAGCTGCGTTTCACGCCGAGTGGTGCGGCCGTCGCCTCCTTCACTGTCGCTTCGAGTTCTCGCTACCTCGACAAGGCGACCAACGAGTGGAAGGACGGCGACCCGGTCTACATGCGCTGCAGCGTGTGGCGCCAGTACGCCGAGAACGTCGCCGAGTCTCTGCAGAAGGGCATGCGCGTCATCGTGCAGGGCCGTCTCAAGCAGCGCTCGTACGAGACTCGCGAAGGCGAGAAGCGCACCGTGGTGGAGATGGAGGTCGACGATGTCGGCCCGGCTCTCCGCTACGCCACCGCCAAGGTCACCCGCACGCAGCGCGGTGACAGCGGCTTCTCCGGTGGATCGGGCGGCGGGGCTCCCGCTGATGATCCCTGGGCCGCACCCGCTGGCGGCGGTGCCGCCTACGACGAACCCCCGTTCTAACACTGACTTTTTGCATTCAAAGGAGAGATGACAGATGGGCCAGGGACCGCGCCGCGATAAGCGCTCGAGTGAGCCGGCACGCGTCAAGAAGGGCACGCCGCTGCTCGCACCGGACGTGACCTACATCGATTACAAGGACGTCAACCTGCTTCGCAAGTTCATCTCCGATCGCGGCAAGATCCGTTCGCGCCGCGTGACGGGACTCACCATGCAGCAGCAGCGCGCGGTCGCCAAGGCCGTCAAGAATGCGCGCGAGATGGCACTGCTGCCCTACACGAGCTCGGCGAGGTAGACATGAAGATCATCCTCACTCAGGCAGTCGATGGTCTCGGCGTCCCCGGTGACGTCGTCACCGTCAAGGACGGGTACGGCCGCAACTACCTCGTGCCGCGCGGCATGGCGATGCCGTGGACCGCGGGTGGCGAGAAGCAGGTCACCCAGATCAAGCGCGCGCGTGACGCCCGTGAGATCCGCGACGTGGCCCACGCCAAGGAGGTCAAGGAGCAGCTCGAGGGCCTCGCCGTCGTGATCCCCGCCCGCGCGGGCGAAAGCGGCAAGCTCTTCGGCTCGATCACCAACGCCGACTTCGTCGCGGCCGTGCGCAAGGCCGGTGGCCCGCTGCTCGACAAGCGCTCCGTCGAGGTGTCGCACGTCAAGGCGCTCGGCAGCCACAAGGCACGCGTGCGCGTGAGTCCCGAGGTCACGGCCTCGGTCGCCTTCACCGTCACCGCCGATTAGTGCATGCGTTGTCCTTACCGGTGTGGTCGTTAAGGAGCCTCCTGAGCAGCCACACCGGTAAGGACAACGTTTTGGCCTAGCGGTTGAGCATCCGCGGCAGTTCGAGCACGAGGCCATCGGCCGCCGCCTCGAGCATGGCGAGGACGTCAGCGAAGCCATCGTGATCACCGAACCACGGATCGGGTACGTCGAGCCGCGGATCACCGACGGCCAACCCCGCCAGGTCAGGATCGAAGGAGCGCATCATGCGCACCCGATCACGAGCCACCGCATCCGGGGCGAGCTCGACGACAGTCGCATAGTTGCTCGCGTCCATCGTGAGCAGGAGGTCGGGGTGCCCCGGCTCCAGGAACCATTCGGTCGTGATCTGGCGTCCTGTGTGGTCGAGGTCGTAGCCAGCGGCACGCAACGTGCTCAGCGCGCGTGGGTCTGCGTCCTCGCCGATGTGCCAGCCGTCGGTGCCCGCTGAATCCACACGCACCATCTGATCGAGGCCCGCGCCGATCACACGAGCGCGGATGACGGCCTCGGCCATCGGCGACCGGCAGATGTTGCCCAGGCAGACGGCTGTGATGCGGAAGCGTGAAGGAGTGGTCACGAGACGTCCGACCAGAAACGGTCGAAGAGTCGCAGACTGTCCGCGCGCTGGGCCTCCGACCGTGCGCGCGCGGCCTCGACCTGGGGCCCCGAGACCTCCGGGGGCGTGCCGACGTCCTCGAACATCTGAGCCAGGATCGCCGCATCCACCTCGGGGTGGAACTGCACGCCCCAGGCGCGACCGTGGCGGAAGGCGACGGGCGCATGGTCGGCCTCGGCGAGCAGCTCCGCACCGGGTGGGACGGTGAAGACGTCGTTGTGCAGCAAGGCCCAGGGCGCACGGAGTTCCTCGACCGGTGTTTCCGGCGTGTCCCAGGCGATGTGCGGCGCAGCCTGGCGCGAGACCTCCCCGCCGAGTGCGTGGGAGAGCAACTGCCCGCCGAAGCAGATGCCCAGCAGGGGCTTGCCCTGCTCCACTCGACGGCGCACCAGCTCGATCTCCGCATCGATCGCGGCTGCAGCCTGCGGCGGATCATCGGAAGCGTCCATGGTGCGAGCCAGCGTCCACTCCGATCCCAGCATGATGACGAGGTCGGCATCGTCAGCCGCATCTGCCGCGAGCACGTCGTCGCGGATGAGACGGCGTACGGCGAATCCGTTGTCCCGTAGCCACGGCTCCAGATGACCCAACTCGGCACCCACTGTGGGATTGGAGATGACCACGGCAGTGCGCTCACTCTTCACGCCGATGACCCTATGGCCTCCGTGACGACAGCGGGCAGATCAGGCCCCTCGATGTGCCCCGTGGCATTACCGCGGTCGCACCGCCCCGGTGACGAGCCAGGTGGACCCACGCGCTCTCCACGTGAGCAGGGCCGCGCGCACGAGTAGGAACCACCCCAGTGCCCACCAGAGGGCATCGATGCCCCAGGAGTTCGTCAGCACGAGCCAGGCCGTGGGGAGAAACGCCACGAGGACGGCGATCTGCGCCCATGCGAGCCAGCGGGTATCGCCGGCGCCGATGAGGACCCCGTCCAGCGCGAAGACGACACCGGAGAGCGGCTGGAGCACTGCGAGCACGACAAGCGCCGACGAGATCATGGCAAGCACGCGGGGATCATCGCCGTACCAGCCGGGGAGCCAGGGGCGCAACGCGAGCACGACGAGTGCGAGAAGCACACCTAGCCAGACCGACCACCACACGATGCGGCGTGCAATCGTGCGCGACTGACTCACATCCCCTGCTCCAAGGGTCTTGCCGAGGAGCGCCTGTCCCGCGATCGCCACGGCGTCGAGTGCAAGTGCAAGGGCGAAGAAGAGCGTCACCGTGACGTGGTACGCCGCAAGCTCCTCGTCACCTAGCCGGGCGGCGACGGCCGAGGCGATGACGAGCACCGCGCGCAGCGCCACGGCGCGGATGAAGAGAGGGACACCGTCGCGGGCGGAGCGCAGCACTCCGACACCACTCGGTGCGATCGACACACCTTCGCGCCGGGCGGAGCGGAGCAGGATGGCGCCGTACGCGAGGAGACCGATGAGCTCGGCGAGCCCGGTGGCTGCCGCGCTGCCTCCGATCCCCCAGCCGAGCCCGAGCACGAAGACGAGGCACAGCACGAGGTTGGCCACGACCATGAGCAGCGTGACGTAGAGGGTCGTGCGGGTGTCCTGCAGGCCACGCAGCACACCGACCGCCGCGAGTACGCCGAGCACCGCGGGGAAGGAGATTGCGATGATCCGCAGGTAGACGACGGCGTACGGCGTGACGTCATCGGACGTGCCGAGTATCCCGATGAGGGGTTCGGCGAACAGGACACCGACGACGGCGAGCACGACGCCGAGCCCGATACCGAGGGCCATGCCGTCGACGCCCTGACGAAGGGCCCCGGTGCGATCTCCCGCGCCGAGAAGTCGCGCGACCGCTGCCGTCGCGGCGTAGGACAGGAAGATGCACAGGCCTACAACCGCACCGAAGATCGTGGACGCCGCACCGAGTCCGGCGAGGGCGTCTGTGCCCAGGGTGCCCACGATGGCGGCATCCACGAGGAGGAAGAGAGGCTGGGCCAGGAGGGCCCCGAAGGCGGGGATGGCGAGCCGGGCGATGGTGCGGTCGAGCCCGGATACCCTCACCGGCCGGACGCTAGCGGCTGGTGCTTCTACGCCGTGCCGGTGGACAGTGAGACACGTGGGGTTCACCGAGCGGCTCCCCGGGAGTTACCACCGGACGAGTTTTCCTGCACATCCCTGGGACAGCGTTTACGCACGTCAGAGGCCCAGCCGTGGGGAGAATTGTCCTATGGTCCCCAGGTTGTCCCCAGCCTGTGAACGCTACGTCCGGCGGTTCTCCCCCGGCTATCCACAGTTGCGCCCACAGGGATGTTGGACGCGGGTGAGCGCGCTTCCCTAGGTTCCTCAGCCGGACCCTGCACGCTGGGGTCCGAAGGCCGGTCCTCCGGCCGGGCACCAGGTGCGAGGTGCGGCAGTCGAGGATCCACGGCTGTCGGACCCCCCTGGTTGAGTGGGCGCAACTGTCGTGAATCGATCTGGGAGGGAGTGCGCGTGAGCGTCGCCGAACTCCCTGTCCCCTACGACGACGGCGGCGGGCCGCCCGCGGACCGCACACCCCCGCAGGACATCGCCGCCGAGCAGTCGGTGCTCGGCGCCATGATGCTGAGCAAGGACGCGATCGCCGATGTCGTCGAGGTGCTGCGTGAGGGCGACTTCTACCGCCCCGCACACGCCACGATCTACGACGCGATCATCTCCATCTACGGCAAGGGCGATCCTGCCGATGCTGTGACGGTCGCTGCCGAGCTCACGCGAGTCGGTGAGATCGGTCGCATCGGCGGGGCGTCGTACCTCCACACGCTTGTCTCGCTCGTGCCCACCGCCGCCAACGCCGGCTACTACGCCGCCATCGTCAAGGAGCGCGCGATCCTGCGGCGCCTGGTCGAGGCGGGCACCCGCATCGTGCAGATGGGGTACGCCGGCGAGGGCGATGTCGACGATGTCGTCGATCGCGCGCAGGCGGAGGTCTACGAGGTCACCGAGAGGCGGACCGCGGAGGACTACCTCCCGCTGCGTGACCTCATGGACGGTGCACTCACCGAGATCGAGGCCATCGCCAATCGCGGCGGCCAGATGGTGGGCGTGCCGACCGGCTTCGCCGATCTCGACGCGTTGACCAATGGCCTGCACCCCGGACAGCTCATCATCGTCGCGGCCAGGCCTGCCATTGGCAAAAGCACCCTCGCCGTGGACATCGCGCGATCGGCGAGCATCAAGAACGGCCTGACGAGTGTGATCTTCTCGCTGGAGATGGGCCGCAACGAGATCCTCATGCGCATGCTGTCCGCCGAGGCGCAGATCGCACTCCATCACATGCGCAGCGGCAACATGAGCGACAACGACTGGCAGAAGCTCGCCACCAAAATGGGTGTCGTGAGCGAGGCACCGCTCTTCATCGACGACTCGCCCAACCTCACGATGATGGAGATCCGCGCGAAGTGCCGCCGCCTCAAGCAGCGTCACGATCTGCGCCTCGTGGTCGTCGACTACATGCAGCTCATGACGAGTGGCAAGAAGGTCGAAAGCCGCCAGCAGGAGGTCAGCGAGTTCAGCCGATCGCTCAAGCTGCTCGCCAAGGAGCTCGACGTTCCCGTCATCGCGGTGAGCCAGTTGAATCGCGGTCCGGAGCAGCGCACCGACAAGCGCCCGATGCTGTCCGATTTGCGCGAATCGGGCAGTTTGGAGCAGGACGCGGACATGGTGATCCTGCTGCATCGTGAGGATGCCTACGAGCGGGAGTCACCACGTGCGGGTGAGGCTGACTTCATCGTGGCCAAGCACCGCAACGGCCCGACATCGACCATTACGGTCGCCTTCCAGGGCCACTACAGCCGCTTCGTCGACATGGCCCAGTAGCGGGTCGACGTGCGAGCCGTCGTCTACGACTCCCCGGGGAAGTTCACTGTCCGCGAGGTGGCCACTCCTTCGCCGAGCCCAGGGGAGGTCCGCATCAAGGTCACCGCAGCCGGAATGTGCGGCACCGACCTGCATCTCCACGAAGGCCAGTTCCTCGCAACCTTCCCGCTTACCCCCGGGCACGAGACCGTCGGCGTCGTCGATGCACTTGGGCTGGGCTCCTCCGTGGACGGCTCGGGGGAGCCACTCGCGCTCGGGCAGCAGGTGGTCGTCAACCCCAATTCCAGTTGCCGGGCATGCGCATACTGCCTCGAGGGACGGCCATGGTTGTGCGATGGCTTCGCAGGGATCGGCTCCTCCACGCCCGGAGGCTTCGCCGAGTACCTGATCGCGCCGGCAGGGCAAGTATTCGACGCGTCAGGCATTGACCCCGATCTCGCGGTCTTCGCCGAGCCCTCGGCGTGCATCGCGCACCTGATGGACCGCCTTGACCCACTGGAGGGTTGCTCGGTCGTCGTCATCGGCGCCGGTCCTACTGGCGTCCTGCTCACTCAGTTCCTCCGTGCGCGCGGTGCATCGATGGTGGTGCTCGCAGACCCCAACGATCACAAACTCGACCGTGCGGCGTCACTCGGGACCGTCGGCACGCACTTGGTTGATCGCGCCGATGTCGCGGGCACTTTCCGCGCCCTGCTCGCCGGTCAGGTGGACGCGTACGACGTGGTGATCGACGCCACGGGACGTACGGAGGTGATCCAGCACCTACCTATCCTTGCCCGCAATGGCGGGCGCATCGTCTACTACGGAGTCGCCGACGAGTCCGCTGTCGTCTCGATCTCGCCGTTCGAGATCTTCCGTCGCGAGCTCACCATCATGGGTTCCTTCACCGAGGTCGATTCCTTCCCCGATGCCCTCGCCGCCTTCCGATCAGGCGACATCCGCACCGAAGGGCTCATCACCCACCGCTTCGAATTGGGTGATTACGCCGCAGCGCTCGAGGCTTTGCGCAGCGACGGCTCTGCGCACAAGATCGTCATCGTGCCCAAGACGCCTGCCGCATAGGCGGACGCGTGGGGCTAAATCTGCGGCCTCGGCACGGGGTGCACCGACTCGTAGGCGCGAGCGGCACGTAGGACGGTGACGTCATCGTGCGCGTGGCCCACGATCTGCAGCCCCACGGGCAGGCCTGCTGATGTCAGCCCGCACGGCACAGTGATCGCCGGCTGCTGAGTGAGGTTGAAGGGATAGCTGAAGGGCGTCCACGACAGCATCGATTCCGGTGTCATCGGCACCGCACCCGCGGGTCGCGCCTCAAAGGCGGGGATCGCGACAGCGGGCGTGACGAGGACGTCGTATCGCGTCATGAATTCGCGCATCAGAGTGCCGAGCGCATTGCGCTTGAGCGTGAGCAGCTGCACGTCCTGCGCACTGAATTCCGCACCCTGGGCCGCCTGCGCGGCGAAGTCGGGGTCGGTGACCGCCTGTCCCTCCGGACCCAGGGAGTCGTATACCGTCTTCGACGCGACGAACCACAGGCCGGTCGAGATGTCGAGTGGGTCCTCGAAGCCTGGATCGACCTGCTCGACGATCGCGCCGAGGGACTCCAGTTCGCGTACCGCCGCGGCGACGAGGGCCGCCACCTCCGGATCGACATCGGCGTACCCAAGGGTCGGCGAGTAGGCGATCCGCATCCCTTGGATGCCGTCGTCGAGTCCAGCGAGGTAGTCGACGCCGTCATAGGGCAGTGATGTCCAGTCTCGCGGATCCGGCTGGGCCACGACGTTCATCAGGAGTGCGCAGTCGGTGACGCTCATCGTGTGCGGGCCGACGTGCGCCACGCTGCCGAAGGGCGACAGTGGATACGCCGGTACGCGGCCGAAGCTCGCCTTCATGCCGACGTTGCCGCAGAAGGCCGCGGGTATGCGCACACTGCCTGCGCCATCGGTGCCCATGCTCAGCGGCCCGAGTCCGGCGGCGACGGCAGCGGCCGTGCCGCCCGAGGATCCGCCTGGGGTGCGCGAGGGATCCCAGGGGTTACGGCTGATGCCGGTCAAGGGTGAGTTCGTCTCCGCCTTGCAGCCGAACTCCGGTGTCGTCGTCTTGCCGAACATTGCCGCTCCTGCCTCGCGAAGGCGTGCGACGGAGGGTGCGTCGTCCAGCCAGGGCTGGTGCGGATCGATCGCGCGACTACCGCGCAGCGTCGGCCACCCCTTAGTCCAGAGGATGTCCTTGATCGTGGTCGGCACCCCCTCGACGGCACCGACCGGTGATCCATCCGCACGGTGCGCGGCCCAGCGCGCCTCGCTCTCGCGCGCAGCGGCCAGACCGGCCTCAGCATCGACGAGGACGAAGGCGTTGATGATCGGATCGATGCGCTCGACTCGCTCGAGGACCTGCTGCATCGCCTCGACAGGTGAAGCCTGACCGGTGCGGTAGAGATGGATGAGCTCGCTGGCGGTGAGCTGGGTGAGATCCATGCGCGGAGTCTGCCAGCGTGAGATGCGCCGCGCCTAGGCGATGACTACCTCGACACCGCGTGCCTCAAGCGCGGCCTTGAACTCGGTGGTGATCCCATCGTCGGTCACCAGCACGTGCACGGCACTCAGCGGTGCGATGGGGCCCGGCAGGACACGCCCCACCTTGCTGGAATCCGCGACGACGATCACCCGCTCGGCACGCTCGAGGAGCACGGCGTTGGTGCGCGCCTCCACCGGATCGTGTGTGGTGAGTCCCGATTCGACATCTATTCCGTCGACCCCGATGTACGCCGTACCGATGCTCGCCTGACTCAGCGCCGACTCGGCCCACGGGCCGACCAGCTCGGTGCTCTGTGATCGCGCCACGCCCCCGGAGACCACGACGCGGATACGCGGTTTGGCTGCCATCTCGCTCGCGATGTTCAGAGCGTTGGTGACGACGACGAGATCGACGCGATGCGACAGCACGCGCGCGATCTCGCTCGTCGTCGTGCCTCCGGTGAATCCCACGGTCTGCGGTCCCGGCGGGAGGAGGTCCGCGGCGGCCTTGGCGACGGCGGCCTTCTCCTTCTGTGAGCGGCGATCGCGGTAGGCGACGGGGAGCTCGGTGCTCGACTCCGTCGGCACCGCCCCTCCGTAGCGGCGTGTGCAGAGTCCCTGCTCCTCGAGGATGGCGAGATCACGGCGCAGGGTCGCCTGCGAGACACCGAACTCCGCGGCGAGATCAGTCGCGTGCACCTCGCCATGCTCGCGCAGCCGCACGAGGATCGTGGCCATGCGCTCACCGCGCAGCGCGCCATCAGCCGCGCGGGCGGGCACCGGATCTCCGCGAGGGTGAGGTGACTAGCGGCAGGTGCAGCGCTGCGACTCGGGGATCTGCGCCATGACCTGGTCGGCATGCTCCCCGCAGCCGGTCCACGTGACCTTGCCGCACGAGTAGCAGGGGGCGGGGCTGCACATGGGTCGCACTCCTCTGGTCGGATCTCGAGATAATACCCCCTGGGGTATGACACATGCACCTCGGCACGTCTACCCACCCCCCGGATGTGGTGTCATCGGCACATGATGCCCTTGGGCACGCTCGATGTCACTCCCGCGCGGGATCGCACGGACCTCCTCGCCGCCGCGACGGCCGCCGCGCTCGCCGACTGGCGCGAAGCGGACACCGTCGGCGTCGCGCCCATTGACGCCGATCTCGCCGACACGGCGGCCTTCTGCGAGGCCTACGGCGTGCCGCTCGAGGCCTCCGCCAACTGCGTCGTCCTCGCGGGCAAGCGCGATGGCCAGGTCCGCATGGCCGCCTGCCTCGTGCTCGCGACCACTCGCGCGGATGTCAATGGTGCCGCGCGTCGTTGGCTCGACGTACGCAAGATCTCCTTCGCCCCCATGGACGATGCGGTAGCGATGACGGGCATGGAGTACGGCGGAATCACGCCCATCGGCCTGCCGCCTGACTGGCCGATCCTCGTCGACTCCCGGGTCGTGCAGCAGTCGGCCATCGTCATCGGTAGCGGGGTCCGTCGCTCGAAGATCGTCCTGCCCGGAAGATCCATGGGTGAGTACCCCGGTGTGCACGTGCTCGACGGACTCGCGAATCCCGTCTGAGGGCCGCGCCTACGGCGTCATGGGGACGCCGGTGTGCCCCGTCGCCTTGTCGTAGGCCATGCGCATGGCGACACCCACGATCGCCCCGATGATCGCCATCGGGGTGACCACGAAACCCGCACCCGCCCCGATCACGACGGCGAGCAGGCCGGCGGTGAAGGGCAGCTTGAGCATGGCGGCAACGCCAGCGGCCATGCCCGCGACAACGAGAGCGCTCATGGGAGTCGACGTGAAGAGCAGGCCGATCAGCACGGCTGCCGCCACACCGATGTACGTCGCGGGGAAGATCGGGCCGCCGCGCCAACCGCCACCCAGCGAGACGCCGTAGGACAGCGCCTTTGCCACCACGATGGCGAGCACCGCGAGAGCCGACGTCTCCGTGAGCAGCGAGTCCATCGCCGTCTCGCCCGAGAAGGGCACCACGTCGTAGGGCTGGTCGAACGCGATCATGACGAACGACGCGAGACCGCCGATGACAAGTGCCGAGACGATGATGGCCACCGAGGGACGCACCTTCTCCACGCGCTGCAGGGCATAGCCCACCTGCCGTGACAGCAGCACGGCAACTCCCGCGACGACGGCGACGACGAGTCCCATGAGCAGGTCGCCGAAGGTGAGCTGGTCGACCTCGGTAAGCCCGGGCACGGCCAGCTCCACCTGACCGAGGCCGGTGAAGGGACCGATGCCGGTGAGTACGAGATAGCCCGAGCCCAGGGCGACGAAGAGCGGCACAAGTGCCTGACGCGGCATCGCGCCGAGCGCGGCGAACTCGAGCACCATGAACGCTGCGATGAAGGGGTTGCCGAGGATGGTGCCGATGGCCGCGATGCCACCCAATGCCATGGCGAGCTGCTGCACCTGAGGTGACTTCCCGCGGGTGACGATGCCGCCGATCACGGTACCCACGACGATGAGCGGGGCCTCCGGACCGAGCACACCACCGAAGACAAGCGTCGCCAAAGCGACGGACAGCGCGGCGATCGCACGCGAGGGCCCGATGTCGAAGTGGAATCCCTCGAGGGGACTCCCCATGCCTGGACCCAACCGATGCGCGGCGATGATCAACACGGCGCCGATGAGGAGGCCCAGCACCACCCACCACCACGGCACTGCGTCGAGGCCGACCTGCTCGGGCAGCCACTCCCACACGACGTCAGTCGCCCAGGACATCACCATCAGGAAAACCGCGGCCCCGATGGCGCCCAGGACGCCGAGCAGGACCGCCAAACCCAGCGCGCCAAAGAGCGCCCGACCATTCAGATCGGGCGCCCCCTGGCTGGTGGTCTGGCTCAGCTCAGTGCCTTCGCCTTGAGTTTGTCGAACTCATCCTGGGAGATCGCACCCGAGGACAGCAGTTGCTGCGCCTGAGCGATCTGCTCAGCGGGACTCGTGCCGGCGACCTGCTTGATGTAGGCGTCCTGCTCCTGCTGCGCTTCGACGACCGCAGCCTGCTGGCGCTGGGCCATCGACTTGCCGTAGACGATCACGTAGACGAGGAGCGAGATCAGCGGGATGAAGATGAGGAAGAGGATCCAGAGGGCCTTGGCGAAGCCGCCCATCTGGTGATTCCGGAACAGGTCGATGACGACGCTGAACAGAATCATGAAGTACATGATCATGAAGAAGATGACGAGCAGGCTCCACAGGAATTCGCCGAACTCCACGTTTAACTCCGATTCTCAGATGTCGAGGACCGCCCTACTCTAGGGCGTCCGGGACGACGCGTAACCGCGCTGACACGGTGTTCCGGGCAAAGACCGGTTATCCGTAGGCTTCGGGCGTGCCATCCGGGAGCTCCACATTGCCGGGGAGCTCCGCGCGGCGCCTCACGGCGTACGCCGCGGTCGGATCCCTGGCCCGCGCGGCGAACGCCGGGCTGCCGACGGCGATCATCCTGGGCGTCCTCGCAGCCAGAGGCTCCGCCTCGGAGGGTTCCCTCATCGTCGCGGCAGTGACGGCGATCGCTGGCATCGTGGGCCCCCTCGTAGGTGCTCTCATGGACCGGGCGGTGCATCCGCGGCGCGGGTACGCCCTGGCGATCCTGTGCCTTGCCGCATGCTCGGGGGCACTGGCCGTCGGAGTGGGCTCCTGGCCCCTCGGCCTGCTCATGCTCATCGCCGGAGTCGCGGGGCTCTTCCACCCGATGCTCACCGGAGCGTGGAGTGCGCAGCTGCGGCGCGTCGTGCCCGACGTCGCCCCTGCCCGTGCCTACTCGGTCGACGTGGCCACCTACAACGTCGGCGACATCGTCGGCCCCGCGATCGTCGGAGTCGCCTATGTGTACGACGCGTACACACCGGGTGCGGCATCGCTCGAGGTGGTGGTGCTGCTGTATCTCATCGCGGCACTCGTGCTGCCACTCGTGCCGATCCCTGCGAGGACCGCTGCGGAGATCCCGGATGAGCCACAGCCGCTTGTACACGCGGTGCGCTCACTGACGGTGTTCTGGCACTCGGTGTCGCTGCGGCGCTCGACGATCATCAGCAGCTTTGCCTTCATCGGCATCGCCGGTCTGGTCATCGGGGCCCCGCTCATGGGCGCAGATCTTGCGGGCGACCCCGGGGTGGGAGCACTCCTCCTGGCGGTGGTCGCGTGCGGTGCGCTCCTCGGGTCGGTCGTCTTTGCGCGGCGCCCCCTGCGTCAGGGCCCGGGGACCATGGTCGTCGTCACCACGCTCGGCCTCGGCGCGGCCTTCGCCGCGCTCGCTCTCGTGCCGACCATGCCACTCGCCTTCGTCGTCGCGGCCTTCCTTGGCTTCCTCGAAGCGCCGCAACTCTCCGCGGTGCTGCAGGTGCGCGATCGCGAATCGCCCCCCCAATTGCGCTCACTCATCTTCGTGGCCGCGACATCGCTGAAGACGGGCGCATTCGCACTGGGATCAGTCCTTGCAGCCGCGCTCGTGGAGCTGGGCTGGCGCCCGCTGCTGCTCGGCAGTGCGGTGATCGAGGTCCTCGCCGTCGCACTCGGACTCCTCATCGCGGGACACCGGCGCCCGCCCTATCGTGGACCTCTACCGTCCACCACCGTCGAGGGATGACATGACCGAGATCGACCGCGTCCGCCTCCAAGCCGCGCTCGAGGAGGAGCGGGCGACCCACGCCGCTCGCTCCCCGCGTTCGCGTGAGCTCTATGACCAGGCCGATCACCTCTTCGGTCGTGTGCCGATGACCTGGATGAACAAGTGGTCCGGCGGCTATCCCCTCTATCTCGCCACGGCTCACGGCAACCGCATCACCGATGTCGATGGCAACGAGTACGTCGACTTCGCACTCGGCGACACCGGCGCCATGGCGGGCCACTCTCCCGAGGCGACGGTCAAGGCCGTGCACCAGCGCATCGGTGTTGAGGGCGGCATCACCACCATGATGCCGAGTGCCGACGCCGAGTGGGTCGCCGCAGATCTCACGCGCCGCTTCGGGCTGCCGCTCTGGTCCTTCGCCTTGACCGCGACCGACGCCAACCGATGGGCGCTGCGTCTCGCGCGCATGGTCACCGGCCGACCCAAGGTCGCGGCCTTCTCCTTCTGCTACCACGGTGCTGTCGACGAGACATTCGTGCAGATGGGACCGGGAGGCGAAACGCTGATCCGGCGCGGCAACGTCGGACCGGCGATGCCCATCGCCGAGACGACGCGAGCGATGGAATTCAACGACCTCGACTCCGTGGAGCGAGCGCTCGCCCATGGGGACGTCGCCGTGCTCATCACCGAGCCGGCGCTCACCAACATCGGCATCGTCCTGCCCGAGCCGGGCTTCCTGGAGGGAGTGGCCGACCTCTGCCGCAAGCACGGCACGCTCCTGCTCATCGACGAGACGCACACCATCTCCGCCGGTCCCGGCGGTTGCACCCGTGCCTGGGGCCTGGACCCCGACATCCTCGTCATCGGCAAGAGCATCGGTGGGGGCATCCCCACGGGCACGTACGGCATCACCCAGAGGGTCGCCGACATGGTCAAGGACCATCCCGACGCCGACCTCATCGATGTTGGCGGAGTCGGCGGCACGCTCGCCGGCAACGTGCTGTCCACCGCGGCCATGCGCGTCACTCTCGGTGAGGTGCTCACCGATGCGGCGTTCGAGCACATGATCGCCCTCGCCACGCGCTTCACCGAAGGGGTCGTCGCGGCCCTCGAGGAGTACGACGTCCCGTGGTCGATCGCGCAGCTCGGGGCGCGCGCGGAGTACCGCTTCGCCCGTCCTGCTCCACGGACAGGCACGGAGTCGGCTCACGCAGAAGATGAGCACCTCGACGAGTACCTCCACCTCTTCATGGCCAACCGCGGAGTCCTGATGACGCCGTTCCACAACATGGCGCTCATGTGCCCGACAACAACCGCGACCGACGTCGACCTGCATACGACGCTCTTCGCCGAGGCCGTGCGACGTCTGGTCGCATAGTGCTTCCCGCAAGCCTGGATCTGGCCGGTCGCGCAGCCCTCGTCACGGGGGCTGGCAGCGACACGGGGATCGGCTTCGCGGTGGCACGAGCCCTTGCGGAGCTGGGGGCATCGGTGACGGTGGCCGCGACTACGGAGCGCATCCACGACCGAGTGAGCGCACTCGTGGCTCAGGGCCATTCCGCGCGGGGGGCGACCGCCGATCTCACCGATGCGCGGGCCGCAGAGCTGCTCGTACGGGAGTCGCAGGAGCACTGGGGGCGACTCGACATCGTCGTCAACAACGCGGGAATGACGAGCGTGGCCGTCCCCGGATCCCCGGAGGGAGGCGATGCGCTGTCGCTGGATCCTGACGCGTGGCGCGCCTCGATGGCACGCAATCTCGACTCCGCCTACTACGTGAGCCGAGCGGCGATCCCCACGATGCGCGATGCGCAGTGGGGTCGCATTGTCATGGTCGCCAGTGTCACGGGCCCGGTGATGGCGATGCGTGCTGAGTCGGCGTACGCCGCCGCGAAGGCCGGCATGGTCGGACTGGCCCGCTCACTTGCGGTGGACTTCGCACCAGACGGCATCACGGTCAATGCCGTTGCACCGGGCTGGATCGCGACGGGCTCGCAGACCGATCACGAGCGCGCCCAGGGACTGCGCACGCCCATGCGGCGCAGCGCGACGGCTGATGAGGTCGCGGCCGCGATCGCCTGGCTGTGCACCCCGGGTGCGGCGTACACCACTGGACAGTGCCTGATCGTTGACGGCGGCAATTCGATCGCGGAGGAGCGCGTCTAGGGCTGCGCGACCCTCATCTGGCCTTGGCGCAGGAGAGGGATGTGTAGGCGACAGTGGGGTACTTCAGTGTGCGAGCGGTGAAGGCGAGCTCGACGCCGCGCGTTGACCAATTGCGCTTGGCAGTGATCGCGGGTCGGTGTCCACTCACATCCTTGAGTGCGTCGAAGCCGTAGGAGGTCTTCGGATCACCAGCGGGCACCATGCCTGAGGGGCACATTAGGCGAGTCCGCTCAGTCTTGCCCGACCTGAGGTTGATGCGGTCGTGCACCTCGACGCCTGTGGCTGTCTGCGCAATGACCTGATATTCGGCTCGCTGACGCTTGCCGGTTGCGAAGTCCTTCGCTGTCTGAGCTGGAACAGATATGCGGGCAGACCTCATGGCCTCGATACGCCGGACGGCAGCATCCGCCGTGGCGGAGGTGACAAAGCCTTCGCATCCGGGGTAGTCGAGCCCGCCAGCGGCCCAGCACGTAACTCCGAGTGCATTGAGGCAGGCGGCCCCGAAGGTCACGGAAGTCGAATCCCATGCGACCTCGGCGTTGTAGACCTTCACCGGCGTCGTGCCCCACACGGAAACGCTGCTGCCATCGGCTTGACCCACAGTGGCGTTGGTGGTCGTGATCTCGCCGCTGACAACGCTGGACCCTGTGGTCCAGGCCGTGACCTCCGAGTACGAGCCTTGCCCCTCTCCTTCCACAGCTCCAAAGGATTGGAAGTAGGGCCCGGCGCCCGCGCCCGCCGGTAGCGGTGCGACGAGACCGGAGGTGTTTCCTACTGCCGGAGCATCGACGCACGACACCATGTACTGCAGGCTCGTCGTTCCCTTGACAGTCTGCTGAGGGGAGATGGCCTGGACGCAGACGCCCCACTCGTACGCGTCCGGCTGCAGCTTGTCGCAGACATCGCTCGGACTCCCCCAGTTGTAGGAGTTTGCTTGCGCGGCACTGGGGATCAGAGTGAACGAGCCAGCCGCGACGACGGAGGCAACGGCGCACATCAGTAGGCGGCGGATCATGGTTCTCCCTCGGCGAAGGTGAGAAGAGGCTAAGGCTGCTGGTCACGGTTGGCGAGTCGAGGCTGAGACCGTCAGACTGGGGGCTGATCGTGCGCAGGGGGCCGCCGAATGCGGTCGGCCCCCTGGTTGGGAATGCGTTCTTCATGGAAGGTAGTTGGGTGAATTCAGTCAGGCGCTTGTCAGCGCTCGCAGTCGTGGTCGGCTCGCTTCTCGTGGGGGGTGCGGGCTCGATCCAGGCGCAGGTCGCGCCGGTGCAACCGGCGCTGGACGCCGCAGTGGAGTGCGCATGGTGGGTCGAGACCTCCACCGACAACAGCAACGTGCTCTACCCGGACACGGCAGCCGCCTACTGGACGATGCCGTACCTGGCGAGCGATCTCCGTCGTATCGAAGTTTCAGGCACCTACCTGGATGCACGCTTCTTCGCCCTGCAGGCCTACGGTGCAGACGGGCAGTTGTTCACCAGCCCCGCCGGAGTCGAGTCGGCGATCACGGACTACCAGATCGTTCCCGACGAGGGCTCGCAGAACCCGTGGGTCACCGATGCGGCCCCGGGTGGCTCGTGGACCGTTACTTTGACCGACACCCCCGATGTCCTCCCCACCAGCCCCATCACGGGAGAGGCCAACATCCTGCCATTGAGCACGTCGCAGGCTGTCACCCCGCTGATCCCGGGGACCCCTTCCGACACGGGCTATCTGATGATGCGCGTGTACCTGCCGACCGGGTCATTCGCGGCCATGCGCGCGGAGCTTCCCACCGTCACGCTCGTGGGGCGAACGGGAATCGAACGCACATTGACGCCGTGCCAGCCTCAGCAGCGTGCCGCCCTCGCCAAGACGAAGGACGGTGCTTCGCTGATCAAGGCGCTCAAGACGCGCAATGCCCCACCGTCAGCGGACTGCGGGGACTCCTGCCCCCCTGACCTCTCCTTCTTCAAGGTCGGTTCGGTCTCGACACCCTTCCCGAACGCTGACAGCGCCTACGTAGGAGCGCTGTACACCCCTCGGCAGGGCCAGGTGGTCGTCATGCGCGCGAAGATGCCCACCACCAGCTCCGGCACGAGCCCGGAAGTCTGGCCAGGCGGCGTAAACCTGCGCTACTGGTCTATCTGCAACTACGTGCACGCTGCCCCCTATCCGGCCGTGGAGACTCCGGTGGGAGGCAAGGGGGCCAAGGTTTTCGGCTGCACTAATGACACCACCACACCGCTCTCCAAGGGCTATGCGACGGTCGTCGTGAGCTTCCCCTCCGACAAGGCGCTCATCAAGAAGCGGTTGGCCCGGCTTCCCTCGGCCGTCTGGCTTCCCATGTCGCCGCGCTACGGCAAGACCCAAGAACTCTTGGCGGTACGCAACATGCTGGCCAATCCGGACTTCACTGAGTCGGCGACGCTCATTCCCACAACGGGGGATCCGAGTGCGGCTGCCGCGACTATGGCGTCCTACTACCCCCAGGTGGGCATGTGCTCCGTCAAGACATTCCTCAAGTCCGGTACCGCGGGGTGCTTGCAGTGATGAGACGGTACGGGTTTGGTGTGGCGACAACCGCGGCCGTGATCGCATCCGGCTGCTTGCTGACCCCTGCGGCGTCTGCGAACTCCTATAACTGGGGAAATCCACCCAACGTGTGCGACCAAGTGACGATCAACTCGTACAACGACCCCGTCGGGACGGGATCGTCGACGGGTCTCTGCAGCCCAGCGATCTCCCCTCAGCAGAGCGTCAAGGGGACGACGTCCCTGCAGTACATGGTGACGTGCGCGGATGCCATTGCGGGTGCGGGGGAGTACGGGACTTCCAGCACGACGTACTACCAATCCCTTGCCTGGGAGGTGCCCGACAGCCTTTCGCCGTATTCGAAGGTGGTCGCCTGGACGACGGGCTCGACCGTGGTCTCGGGTGAGCAGGTGAGCGCTTCTGCGACTTCGGGAGTCGAGCAGGTCACTCCCGACGGCAGCTACATCGTTGACTCCTACGGCACGACGCCGGTCAAGGTCTACAACGCCGAAGTCGCTTGGGACTCGACGTCCGTCACCTTCGCGGCCGGATGCCTCAACCAGTCGGGCGTGGAGGCGATATCGAATCCGAACTGGGTGCCCACGGCTGATGCTGCTGAGCAGCGGATCGCGCAGATTCGCGCGGAGCGTGTGGTGGCGGTGCAGCAGGCGCGACGTGACTTTGCGTCTGGTGAGCGCAAGCGCGTGGAGTACCAGGTGCGT
>JBJOJS010000081.1:0-11577 GCA_046046455.1 Actinomycetota bacterium
GGACGAGCCGGTCGCGGCCCTCGCCGACGAGGAGATCGATCCCACCGTCATCACCCGCACGGTCCGGAAGTAGGCGAGAAGGTCCGACATGGGTGCGCAGCTGAGGGTCTACCGACGGCGGATTCGTTCCGTCCAGGCGACCAAGAAGATCACCAAGGCGATGGAGTTGATCGCGTCGTCGCGGATCGTCAAGGCGCAGCAGCGCCTTGAGGCCTCCACGCCGTACCTCGTCCAGCTCACCCAGGCCGTGTCCGCAGCGGCCAGCCACGCCAGCGACATCGGCAACCACCCGCTCGTGCGTGCACCCGAAGTGCGCGACCGCGCGGCCGTGCTGGTCGTCACCGCCGACCGCGGCCTTGCCGGCGCCTACTCCGCCAACGCGATCCGCGAGGCGGCGAGCCTGACGCGCCTGCTCAACGAGCAGGGTCTCGACGTCACGCCGTACGTCGTCGGGCGCAAGGGCGTGGCGTGGTTCCGCTTCCGTGGGATCGCCATGGGCGGGCAGTACACCGGCTTCACCGATCAGCCGACGTACGCCGACGCGCGCAGGATCGGCGACGACCTGCTGCAGGCCTTCCTCACGCCGGAGTCGGAGGGGGGAATCGATGAAATCCACGTCGTCTACACCCACTTCGTCAACATGGCTGTCCAGCAGGTCCGGGTGCGCCGCATCCTGCCGCTCGAAATCGTCGACGAGGTCGTTGAGACGAAGTCGGGGGAGTCGTTGCCCTTCCCGCTCTACGAATTCGAACCCGGTGCCGACACCGTGCTCGATGCCCTGCTCCCTCGCTACATCGATCACGCGGTCTACACCGCGCTGCTCATGTCGGCCGCCTCGGAGCACGCCGCTCGTCGGCGCGCGATGAAGTCGGCGACCGACAACGCCGAGGACCTCATCCGCTCACTCACCCGGCAGGCCAACGCTGCCCGCCAGGCCGAGATCACCCAGGAGATCAGCGAGATCGTCGGTGGCGCCGACGCACTCGCCTCCGCCTAGACCCCGCACGCCGACCGCAGGAACCGAAGGAAAGAGGATCGACATGACCGCCACGATGGACCAGGCGACCACTCACGCGAAGGCACCCGGTGTCGGACGCGTCGCCCGCGTCACCGGCCCCGTCGTCGACGTGGAGTTCCCGGTCGAGGCGATGCCGGAGCTCTTCAACGCCCTCAACGTCGATGTCTCCTTCGACGAGGGCGAGGAGGGCGGCGGCGCACGCATGCTCACCCTCGAGGTGGCCCAGCACATCGGCGACAACATGGTCCGCACGATCTCGATGCAGCCCACCGACGGTCTCGTCCGCGGTGCCGAGGTGCGCGACACCGGCGCGCCGATCTCGGTGCCCGTCGGTGAGGTCACCAAGGGTCACGTGTGGAACACCCTCGGCGAGCCGCTCGACGTCGACAAGGCCACCCTCGACATCAAGGAGCGCTGGGGCATCCACCGCTCGGCGCCGGCCTTCGACCAGCTCGAGTCGAAGACCGAGGTCTTCTCCACGGGCATCAAGGTCATCGACCTCCTCACCCCGTACGTCAAGGGCGGCAAGATCGGCCTCTTCGGCGGCGCCGGCGTGGGCAAGACCGTCCTCATCCAGGAGATGATCTACCGCGTCGCCGAGAACTTCGGTGGCGTGTCGGTCTTCGCCGGTGTGGGCGAGCGCACCCGCGAGGGCAACGACCTCTTCCTGGAGATGACCGAGTCGGGCGTCATCGACAAGACCGCCCTCGTCTTCGGCCAGATGGACGAGCCCCCGGGCACGCGCCTGCGCGTCGCCCTCACGGCGCTCACGATGGCGGAGTACTTCCGCGACGTCGAGAAGCAGGACGTGCTGCTCTTCATCGACAACATCTTCCGCTTCACCCAGGCGGGCTCCGAGGTGTCGACCCTGCTCGGCCGTATGCCCTCTGCCGTCGGCTACCAGCCCACGCTGGCCGACGAGATGGGTGTGCTCCAGGAGCGCATCACCTCGACGCGTGGTCACTCCATCACGTCGCTCCAGGCCATCTACGTCCCTGCCGACGACCTCACCGACCCCGCGCCGGCGACTACCTTCGCCCACCTCGACGCGACAACAGTGCTGTCGCGCCCGATCTCGGAGCTCGGTATCTACCCGGCGGTGGATCCACTCGACTCCACCTCGCGCATCCTCGACCCGCGCTACGTCGGTGACGAGCACTACGCGGTGGCGGCGCGCGTGAAGGAGATCCTGCAGCGCTACAAGGATCTTCAGGACATTATCGCCATCCTCGGCATGGACGAGCTGTCCGAGGAAGACAAGATCATCGTCAACCGTGCCCGCCGCATCCAGCGCTTCCTCTCGCAGAACATGTTCGTGGCCGAGGCCTTCACCGGCCAGCCCGGATCCTTCGTGCCGGTCGAGGAGACGATCGCGTCGTTCAAGGCGCTGTGCGATGGCCAGTACGACCACATCCCCGAGCAGGCGTTCTTCATGTGCGGCGGCATCGAGGATGTCGAGGCCAAGGCGGCGCAGCTCGCCAAGGAGTCCTGATCGTGGCTGAGCTCAAGGTCGCCCTGGTGTCGGCCGAGCGCTCCGTCTGGGAGGGCACGGCCAAGAGCGTCGTCGCCAAGACGCCCGATGGCGAGATCGGCATCCTGCCCGGCCACTCGCCGGTGCTCGCCCTCCTGCTCGAAGCGCCCTTGCGCATCGAGACGACGGACGGCACCAAGGTGCTGGTCGCAGTGCACGGGGGCTTCTTCTCCGTGGACTCCGATCAGGTCAACGTCATCGCCGAGACCGCGGAACTCGCGGAGGAGATCGACGTCGAGCGCGCCAAAGCGGCACTGGAGCGGGCCAAGGCCGCAGCGACCGATGACGATCCGGCGGTGCGCGCAGCCAAGCGCGCGGAGACGCGTCTCGCTGTCGCCGTCGGCTCGCGCTAGTCCCGCCCGCCCGGCTTCCAGAGCACGTCACCTGTGGGATTGGCGCAGCGCGCCAAGATGAAGAGCAGATCCGACAGACGATTCAGGTAGTGGGCAGTGAGCGGGTTGATCGACTCGCCGTACTCCTCGATCGCCCGCCAGGTCGCCCGCTCAGCTCGACGCGCGACCGTGCGTGCGACGTGGAGTTGGGCCGCACCCACGCTGCCGCCCGGGAGGATGAAGGATCGCAGCGGCTCCAGGCGAGCGTTGTAGGCATCGCATGCCTTCTCCAGGCGCTCGATGTATTCGGGTGTGATGCGCAGCGGGGGGTACTCCGGGTGGGGGATGATCGGGGTGCAGAGGTCCGCGCCTACGTCGAAGAGGTCGTTCTGCACCGCAGTGAGCAGCTCTACGATGTCGGCGTCGAGGTTGCCGGAGGCGAGGGCCACTCCGAGACATGAGTTGGCCTCGTCGACGTCGGCGTAGGCCTCGAGGCGAAGATCGGTCTTGGTCGTCCGCGACATGTCGCCCAGCGATGTGGTGCCATCATCGCCGGTGCGGGTGTAGATGCGCGTGAGGTTGACCATGGCTCGACCCTAGGGGACGACCTCGCTGACCGCGAGGCGGCAGGTCAGCACGACCGGTCACCCCTAGCATGATCCCCGTGGAGGCTCTGCGCGTCATCGGCGGCGGTCGGCTTGACGGCGAGGTCACCGTCACCGGCGCGAAGAACAGCGTCCTCAAGCTCATGGCCGCGGCACTGCTCGCACCTGGCCGCACAGTCCTGCACCAGGTCCCGGACATCCTCGACGTCGAGATCATGGCGGAGCTACTGCGTCGGCTCGGTTGCGCCGTGGAGCACGATGCCGCCGCGGGGATGGTCGCCATCGATGTCCCCGAGGCACTCGAGCACCGCGCCGACTACGACCTCGTGCGCCGGATGCGGGCCTCCATCACGGTGCTCGGCCCCCTCCTCGCCCGGTGCGGAGTCGTCGACGTAGCGCTCCCCGGTGGGGACAACATCGGATCGCGCGGCCTCGACATGCACATCGGTGGCCTCCAGCGCATGGGCGCGGAGGTCACGAGCGAGCACGGTTACCTCATCGCCCGGGCGGAGGGAGGCCTCCACGGGGCGACCGTCTGGCTGGACTTCCCCAGCGTCGGCGCCACCGAGACCCTGCTCATGGCCGCGGTGACGGCGCGCGGACGCACCGTGATCGACAACGCCGCACGCGAGCCGGAGATCGTCGACATCTGCACGATGCTGATGGAGATGGGCGCATCCATCCACGGCGTCGGATCATCGACGCTCGAGATCGACGGTGTCTCGGGCCTCGGCCCGGTCGAGCACACCACCGTGTCCGATCGCATCGTGGCCGGCACCTGGGCCGCTGCCGCGGCGATGACCCGCGGTGACATCACCGTGCGGCGTGCCCGCGCCGAGCACCTCGAGATCGCCCTCGACAAGCTGGTGACAGCGGGGGCCACCGTCACGGTCGTGGACGACGGATTCCGGGTCGAGATGCACGAGCGCCCTCGAGCGGTCGACATCGTCACGCTGCCCTTCCCGGGCTTCCCGACGGACCTTCAGCCGCAGTTCATCGCACTCAACGCCATCGCCGACGGGTCCGCGCTCGTCACGGAGAACCTCTTCGAGGCGCGATTCCGCTTCGTCCATGAGCTGGTGCGCCTGGGGGCCGATGTGCAGACGGAGGGTCACCACGCGCTCGTACGCGGGCGCGCTGAACTCAGTGGGGCTCCCGTCGAGGCCACGGACATCCGCGCGGGTGCGGGTCTTGTGCTCGCCGGCCTGGTGGCGGAGGGCGAGACCACGGTGCACGAGGTACACCACATCGACCGGGGCTATGCCGGTTTCGTCGACGACCTGCGTCGACTGGGTGCGGACGTCACGCGCATCCAACTCCCCGGATAGTCAGCGCCCTGCGCGCTATCGCTCAGCGGCGATCGAGCTGGGCGCGGGCGCGCTGTTCGTCACCCGGCCACACCATCACGCGCGGTCCGTCGAGCGTCTGCGCCAGCGTCGCTCGGATACCCGCATCCTCGAGGGAGCGCCGCATGATCTCGCCCTCGACGTACGTCGGGGGAGTCGCGATGGGGACGAGGAGGCCGTAGTCGTCGGTGCTACCGCGACGAGGTGGCGCCGCGACGACCGAGACCCCGCGCCGGAAGGCCCAGCGCAGCAGCAGGATGAGCACCCCGAGGAAGACGAAGGCCATGATCGGCCCGATGGCATAGGAGTACGACGTGCCCACGCCCCCATGGTGGGCCCCCAGCGCGATCCACGCCACCGCGGGCTACCGGTCGGTAGGGTGAGGCCATGGGTGCACCTCCGGAGCGCAAGCGAGACCGGCCCTGGATCATGCGCACCTACGCCGGGCACTCCTCCCCGGCGGAGTCCAATGCCCTGTACCGGCGCAACCTCGCCAAGGGCCAGACGGGCCTCTCGGTGGCCTTCGATCTGCCGACGCAGACCGGCTACGACCCCGACAGTCCCATGGCCGCGGGCGAGGTCGGCAAGGTGGGCGTGCCGATCGCGCACCTCGGCGACATGAGGCGACTGTTCGACGGCATCCCGCTCGGCACCATGAACACCTCGATGACGATCAACGCGACGGCGATGTGGCTCTATGCGCTCTATGTCGTCGCCGCCGAGGAGCAGGGCGCGGCGGAAATCGAACTCCAGGGCACGACGCAGAACGACATAATCAAGGAGTACCTCTCGCGCGGGACCTACATCTTCCCGCCCGGACCCTCGCTGCGCCTGATCACCGACATGGTCGTGCACACGGTCGAGCACGCCCCCCAGTGGAATCCGATCAACATCTGCAGTTACCACCTGCAGGAGGCGGGGGCGACTCCCGTTCAGGAGGTTGCCTTCGCGATGGCCACGGCGATCGCGGTGCTCGATGGCGTGCGCGACTCTGGCCAGATCCCACCGGAGCGCTTCGGCGAGGTTGTGGGTCGCATGTCCTTCTTCGTCAACGCCGGCGTCCGCTTCGTCGAGGAAATGGCGAAGATGCGGGCCTTCGTGCAGCTCTGGGATGAGGTGACACGCGAGCGCTACGGCGTGACCGATCCCGCGCAGCGGCGCTTCCGCTACGGCGTCCAGGTCAACTCACTCGGCCTCACCGAGGCCCAGCCGGAGAACAACGTCCAGCGCATCGTGCTCGAGATGCTTGCCGTGACCTTGAGCAAGGACGCCCGCGCGCGCGCGATCCAACTCCCGGCGTGGAATGAAGCCCTTGGCCTGCCGCGTCCGTGGGATCAGCAGTGGTCGCTGCGCATCCAGCAGGTACTGGCCGAAGAGACCGACCTGCTCGAGTACGACGACATCTTCGCGGGCTCGCGCGTCATCGAGGGATTGGTCGAGCAGCTCGTGACGCAGGCGCGGGAGCAGATGACCCGCATCGAGGAGATGGGCGGTGCGGTCGCGGCGATCGAGAGCGGCTACATGAAGGCGGAGCTCGTCCAGTCCCATGCGGAGCGACGCGCTCGTGTGGAGTCCGGCGAGCAGGTCATCGTCGGCGTCAATAGGCACGTCGAGACCGAGCCCAATCCCATGCTGGCTGATCTCGACGCGGCCATCCAATCGGTCGACGCGGAGGTGGCGGCCGAGGCGATCGACGGGGTGCGCGCATGGCGCGATCAGCGCGATCCCGCAGCCGCGGCCGCCGCGTTGGAGCGTCTGCGTGCGGATGCCGCCGGCGATATCAACCTGGTGGCCGCCTCCCTCGCCTGTGCCCGCGCGGGTGTCACGACGGGGGAGTGGGCCGACACGCTGCGCGAGATCTTCGGGGAGTTCCGCGCACCGACCGGCGTCACGGCGGCGATCGCCACGGCAACGCCGACGGAGGAGTTGCGTGCGGTCCGCGAGACGGTGCAGGCCACGGGAGCGGAGCTCGGCACCCGCCTGCGTTTCCTCGTCGCCAAGCCCGGACTCGATGGGCACTCCAACGGTGCCGAGCAGATCGCTGTCCGTGCCCGCGATGCCGGCTTCGAGGTCGTCTACCAGGGCATCCGGCTCACACCGGATCAGATCGTCGCTGCCGCCGTGGACGAGGATGTCGACGTTGTCGGCATATCGATCCTGTCGGGCTCGCATCGCGAGCTCGTGCCGACCGTCGTCGATGGCCTGCGTGCGGCGGGCATGGAGGACACCGTCGTCGTCGTCGGCGGGATCATCCCCGACGCCGACGCAGACTTCCTCAGGGACAGAGGAGTTGCCGCCGTCTTCACGCCCAAGGACTACGACGCCACGGCGATCATGGGCCGGGTCATCGAGGAGGTCCGCTCGGCCCGCGGCCTGGCACCGGCGGCACGATGAGACTCGTCGTCGCGCGCTGCTCGGTCAACTACGCGGGGCGCCTCGACGCGCACCTGCCCGAGGCCGTGCGCGTACTCATGGTCAAGGCCGACGGCTCCGTCCTCGTGCATGCCGATGGTGGCTCCTATAAGCCGCTCAACTGGATGAGCCCACCGTGCGCGCTCACCATCGAGGACGGCGACGGCCACCAGGTCTGGGTCGTGACCAACAAGGCGGGCGAGACGCTCACCATCCGGGTCTTCGACATCCACCACGACTCGCAGCATGAGCTCGGCGTCGATCCCGGCCTGGTCAAGGACGGAGTTGAGGCGCACCTGCAGGAGCTCCTCGCCGAGCACGTCGAGACCCTTGGTGAGGGCTGGAGCCTCGTGCGCCGGGAGTACCCCACCGCCATCGGTCCGGTTGACCTGCTGTGTCGCGATGCGGGCGGTGCGTCGGTCGCGGTGGAGATCAAGCGCCGGGGGGAGATCGATGGCGTCGAGCAGCTCACCCGCTATCTCGAGCTGCTCAATCGCGACCCGATCCTGGCCCCCGTGGGCGGAGTCTTCGCCGCCCAGGAGATCAAGCCCCAGGCGCGCACCCTCGCCGAGGATCGCGGTATCCGCTGCGTGGTCCTGGACTATGCCGCCCTGCGCGGCATCGACGACGCGGACTCACGCCTCTTCTGACCCGGATGGGAGACTGACCGGATGGAGATCTCGACCATCGGAGTGGTGGGCCTGGGCACCATGGGTGCCGGCATCGCCGAGGTGTGCGCACGACATGGCTACCGGGTCCTCGCCATCGAGCCGGATGCGGACTCGCTCGAGCGTGGTCGGGTGTCCATCGCCGGCTCGACCGAGCGTGCTGTCAAGCGCGGCAAGCTCACCGAGGAGGAGCGCGCGAACGTCGTATCGCGCATCACCTTCTCGACGGAGATGGAGGACCTCGCCACCGCCGATCTCGTCGTGGAGGCGATCCCCGAGGATCTCGACGTCAAGCGGGAGATCTTCGGCCGCCTCGACAAGATCACGCCCCCGCACGCCATCCTCGCTACGAATACGTCTTCGCTGTCGGTGACCGAGATCGCTGTCGCGACGAGCCGGCCCGATCGCGTGGCGGGACTGCACTTCTTCAACCCGGCCCCGGTGCAGGCTTTCGTCGAAGTTGTGCGCACGGTGGTCACGGATCCCGCGGTCATCGATGACCTCGTCGCGCTGGCACGCTCCCTGGGCAAGGAGCCTGTCGTCATCGGGGATCGCGCGGGATTCATTGCCAATGCTCTGCTGTTCGGTTATCTCAACCAGGCCGTCTCGATGTATGAGGCCAACTACGCCTCGCGCGAGGACATCGACGCTGCCATGCGCCTGGGCTGCGGCTATCCCATGGGGCCTCTGGCCCTGCTCGACCTCATCGGCCTCGACACGGCGTACCAGATCCTCGACACGATGTACCGGCAGAGCCGCGACCGGCTCCATGCTCCCGCGCCGATCCTCAAGCAGATGGTGACGGCGGGTCTGAAGGGTCGCAAGACCGGGAAGGGCTTCTACACCTACGCCGCGCCCAACTCTCCGGAGGTCGTCGAGGACGTGGCTGGGCTCAGTGGGGACTCGGGCGCTGAGCCCCGCGCAGTGCAGACCGTGGGCGTTGTCGGCTCCGGCACCATGGCCACGGGAATCGCGGAGGTGCTCGCCAAGGGTGGCTTCGGGGTGACTCTCGTCGCGAGATCCGAGTCCAGTCTCACGCGTGCTCTCGCGACGCTCGAGAAGTCGCTCGAGAAGGCCGTGCAGCGCGGCAAGCTGGAAGCCGTCGACCGCGACGCCATCCGCGCGCGCGTCACGGGCGCGTCCTCGCTCGACGCTCTCGCGCAGGTCGATCTCGTCGTCGAGGCGGTCGTCGAGGAGATCAGCGTCAAGACGGCGCTCTTCGAGATTCTCGACGAGATCTGCAAGCCGGGAGCGATCCTCGCCACGACGACCTCGAGCCTGCCGGTGATCGAGCTCGCCGCCGTCACCTCGCGACCTCAGGACGTGGTCGGCCTGCACTTCTTCAATCCCGCGCCGGTCATGAAGCTCGTCGAGGTCGTGCGCACTGTCTCCACCTCGCCGGTGACCCTCGCGACGGCGGTCGACGTCACCCAGCGCGCCGGTCGTCACCCCGTGGTGTGCGGAGACCGTGCGGGCTTCATCGTCAACGCGCTCCTCTTCCCCTACCTCAACGACGCCGTGGGGATGCTCGAGGCCAACTACGCGTCCGCGGACGACATCGACCTGGCGATGAAGAAGGGCTGCGGCTACCCCATGGGCCCCTTCGAGCTCCTCGACGTCGTCGGGCTCGATGTCTCCCTTGCGATACAGCAGACCCTCTACCGGGAGTTCCGCGAGCCCGGCTTCGCACCCGCGCCGAGGCTGGAGCATCTCGTCACGGCCGGCTACCTCGGTCGCAAGACCGGTCGCGGCTTCCGCACCTACGAGTAGACGTGAGCAGTCGCCGTCCGGCGCGCAAGCCGGTCACGCCCCGTCAGGACGTGCTCGAGGAGCATCCGGACGGCGACTTCTATGTGCGGCCCATCACCGGCTCCTCCTCCACCAAGGTCTATCGCTGCCCGGGATGCGACCACGAGATCACGCCCGCGACCCCGCACATCGTCGCCTGGCCCGCAGACCGCGGCGCCGAGGAGCGCCGTCACTGGCATACGCCGTGCTGGCGGGCTCGCGGCAGGCGCGGACCGACAAGGTGACGGGCTCGATGACGGGTGACGCGGGGGAGGAGATCCGGGCGACGAGCGTCCTCCCTGCGGATCGCCGCGCGATCTCGCTCGTGACCTCCGACGGCCTACGACTGGTCGGTGAGGCTGCGCTGCCGCTCGGACGCCCCGCGCGCGCGACGCTGGTCTGCGCACACCCGCTGCCCACCCACGGCGGCATGATGGACAGCCACCTGCTCCGCAAGGCCGCGTGGCGCCTGCCCGCCCTCGCCGACATCGCCGTCGTGCGCTTCAACACCCGCGGCACCACGTCGGCGGCGGGCACCAGTGAGGGGGAGTTCGATGCCTCCGAGGGCGAAGGTCGTGACCTCGCCGCGGCGGTGGCGTGGGCGCGTCATGAGGGCCTGCCCGACCCCTGGCTGCTCGGTTGGTCCTTCGGCAGCGATGTGGTCCTCCGACACGGTGTAGACCTCGATCCTGCGGGCGTGATCCTCGTGTCTCCGCCGCTGCGCTACACCTCGGCCGAGGAGCTCAGCCGGTGGAACGACCTCACGTGCCCCGTCGTGTGCCTGGTGCCCGAGCAGGATGACTACCTGCGGCCGGTGGAGGCAGGGGAGCGCTTCGCGAGCGTGCCTCGTGCCGAGATCGTCGTGGGCGAGGGGATGGGGCACCTGTGGGTGGGGGAGCAGGCGGTGCGTACCGTGCTCGGCGAGGTCATCGCGCGACTGCGCCCCGATCTCGGTGACGTGGAGTGGGAGTGGCCGGCCGACCGGGCGGCCTTCGAGGGAGCGATGGAGAGGTGGTCCGACCTATGAGCTTCGACCTGAGTGGCAAGCGGGCGCTCGTGACCGGTGCATCGCGCGGGATCGGTCGCGGTATCGCGGTGGCCTACGCAGCAGCCGGGGCTGACGTCGCGATCCTCGCGCGCAATGCCGACCTCCTCGCGGAGGTGGCCGCGGAGATCGAGGGCCTCGGCCAGCGGGCCGTGATCGTCACGGCCGATGTCATGGACGCCGAGGCGACACGCGCGGCCACCACCCAGGCGATCGACGCCCTCGGTGGTCTCGATGTCCTCGTCAACAACGCGGGCGGCAACTCCTTCTCGATTCCCGTCGCGCAGATGCGGATGAGTGGGTGGGAGAAGACGATGCGCCTCAATCTCTCCTCCATCGTGGACATCACCCAGGTGAGCCTCCCGGCGCTGGGCGATGGCGGAGGATCCATCGTCAATGTGTCCTCGGTCGCCGGCCTGCGTGGCGCACCCACCATGGCGCACTACGGCGCCGCCAAGGCAGCGCTCATCTCGCTCACGCAGTCGCTTGCCGTCGAGACGGCATGGATGGGCGTGCGCGTCAACGCCCTGGTCCCCGGCTGGATCGAGACCGACCTCACCGACTTCCTGCGCGCGAACGACGATGCCGAGCGGGCCGCGCTCTCGCGCGTGCCGATGCAGCGCTGGGGCCGCGTGGATGAGATCGCCGAGCCCGCGGTCTTCCTCGCGAGCGATGCATCGTCGTTCATGACCGGCCAGGTGCTCGTCGTCGACGGCGGCCTTTCCGCGATGCCGTAGGCAGCGGTGATGGCACGCTACCTGCTCCTGCACGCGTTCCCCTTCGACGGCGCGATGTGGGACGACGTAGCCGATCAGCTCCGCGCGCAGGGGCA
>JBJOJS010000036.1:0-21045 GCA_046046455.1 Actinomycetota bacterium
GAGGTGGAGTTCTGGTTCGAGCTCTCGTGGCGCATCGATCCTGACGGCTCGCTCGGCATCCGCAAGTACTTCGAGGCACCCGGTCGCCCCGGCGACAAGATGACCGTGGATGACTACTACGGCTACGTCTTCGACAACAACGTCCCCGGGCTCCCGGAGAAGGCCGCAGCCGAGGGCCTCACGCCCCTGGAGTACATGCGCAAGTACGGCGCGGTTGAGATCGTCAACGGCCTCTACCGGCAGGATGAGCGCCCGCTCACCCCGGCCGAGCTCGAGGGCGCCATGCCCGACGAGAATGGCGTGCTGCGCAAGCCGATCACGCCCGAGACGCAAAAGCCCCTGGTGGGCGAAGCTGGTGCGGTTGGCATCGAGATGGAGGACGGCTCCAAAGTCGCTGGCTGGCTCACGCCGAGCCGCAAACTCGAGCTCTACTCCCCTTCGATGGCGGAGTTCGGCTGGCCCGAATACGCCACCCCGACCTACATCACGTCGCACGTGCACCACGGCGGGATCGACGAGTCCAAGGGCGAGATCCTCCTCGTGCCGACATTCCGCCTGCCCACGCTGATCCATACCCGTTCGGGCAATGCGAAGTACCTCAATGAGATCTCCAACAAGCACCCGATGTGGATGAATCCCGTCGACGCGAAGCGCCTTGGCAATCTGCAGACCGGCGACATGGTGCGCGTGACGACCGAGATCGGCTACTTCGTCGCCCGGGTCTGGGTCACCGAGGGCGTGCGGCCCGGAGTCACGGCCCTGTCGCACCACATGGGCCGCTGGCGCACGACCGATGAGGCCGGCAGCCGCTGGGTGACCGGCAAGGTCGACGTCGGCCAACTCCCCGACGGTCGCTGGCGCCTGCGCTACAAGGAGGGTGTCAAGCCCTTCGCGAGCGGGGACGCCGACTCGATGCGCATCAACTGGGAGGACCCGGGCGTCCACCAGAACCTCGCCTTCCCCGTGCACCCCGACACGTGGTCGGGCATGCACTGCTGGCACCAGAAGGTCCACATCGAGCGTGCGCATGACGAGGACAAGTACGGCGACGTCGTCGTCGACACGGCCAAGTCGCGCGAGGTCTACCGAGAGTGGATGTCGTGGACGCGTCCGGGCCCGAGCCCCAGCGGCCTGCGCCGTCCGGAGTTCATGATGCGCCCGGTCATGCCGCAGGTGCAGGCCTACTACGTCAACGGTATGCCGGAAGGCACGACCTCCTAGTCGACGCTGTACGGATTTCGCCCGGACTGCCAAAGGAGTCAGGCGCCGCTGATCGGCTCGCGCGCGTACTTGAGCGCCGGGACGACCTGTCGGTCCTCGAACGGCGGTGCGTCCTCGTCCTCGAGGACCCGAATGATGCCGATGACGCCGCCGATGTTGAGGACGAGGCCGAGGATGACGCCGCCGACGATCTCGGTGACCGTCATCTCCGGGATCGCCACGATGGCGAACCACACGACGAGCGGTAGGAAGAACACCAGTGACGTGACCATCCCCGGGTTGTAGGGCATGCGGCCCCGGATGGGGATGACCCCGAGGTGCAGCACGCAGTTGCCCAGCGATACGAGGATGGTGGCAAGGGCCAGCCACAGGGCCCGCTCTGCAAGAATCGCCGCCAGCAGGTAGGCGACCCACCCGACGACGACGTTGACGACCAATCCGCTGCGCACGTTGAGCGGGAGGCGCCACGGGTCCTTGCTGCGGAAGAGGACCACATTGAGCATGCCGGGGAACCAGCCGGGCCAGCGCCACTCCTCCACCTGATGCGCGAAGAGTGACAAGAGGCTCAGCCACAGCAGGAGCGTGATCGTCGTCATGGACGATCCGGCCACGAGCAGCCAGACGGCGAGTACGATGCCGAGCACGCCGCCCACGTCGAACCAATGCCGTTCCCAGAAGCGCATGTCCCCTCCTGCCACTCCCCTTCCTCGTCGTCTGCCGACCCGCAGGAGCAATGCCTTCGACAATACTGCGCGTACGCCGGGGAAACGCAGCGCATTCGAATTCGCATCCCCCGCGCGGACGTAACCCACACGTCGACACCTTTGCGGAACCGGCACGACCACGCGAAGGGCAGCATGACGTCGGCGACTCGCGCGCGAAGATCGTTGTCCTGGTCCCAGGTGCCCTAGGGGAGCGCACCCTCCAGGATGGCGCGCTCCTCATCGGTCCAGGGCCGGGAGGAGCGCGTCGTCGCATCTCGAGCGACGATCACCGTCTGGGACTGAGCGGCCAGGTCGCCACCGGGCAGGAGGATCTGCTCGGTGGTCCTCATGCTCGTGCGCCCGATGTCCGTGGCCCGGCAGGTGACCGTCACTTCCTCGGTCCCCATGGGGATCTCGGCCTTGAAGTCGATTTCGAGGCGCACGAGGACGAGATCGAGGAACGTGTCACCCACCAGTGCGTGGAAGAAGCGGTCGCGGCCGGTCTCGAGGAAGGTGAGGAAGACGGCGTTGTTCACGTGGCCGAGGGCATCGAAATCACGCCAGCGGACGGTGACCGGGACCTCGACGCTGAAGGGCATGCCGCCAGCCTAGGGCGACCCCGGTGAGAAACCGCCCGAGTGGCCCGTCGTATCCTTGTCCACGCCGCAAGGCCAGCGCGGGGTGGAGCAGCTCGGTAGCTCGCTGGGCTCATAACCCAGAGGTCGCAGGTTCAAATCCTGCCCCCGCTACTCAGTAGGAAGGGCCGGTCCACAGGACCGGCCCTTCCGTCTTCCCTCAGGGGGCGATCTGTGGACAACCCCGTTGCCCTCCCGACGCACGCGGTCACGTTTGCCCAATCGCGAGCCTGTAGCCGATTCCAGGGCTGGTGATGACATATCGGGGGTGCGCGGGCTCGCGTTCGAGCTTGCGGCGAAGCTGGCCCACGTAGACGCGGAGGTAGTTCGTGTGGCTCACGTAGCCCGGCCCCCAGACCTCGGTCAGCAAGTCCGCGGTCGGCACGAGCATGCCATCGGCTCGCGCGAGCGTTTCCAGCAGCGACCACTCGGTGGGCGTGAGCCGGATCAACTCGCCGTCACTTCCCCTCGCCATTTTGGTCCCGAAGTCCAGGGTGAAGTCCTCAGTGGCGACGATCCGAGGTGCCTCGGGATGCGCTGACCTCCGAATCGCCGCCCTGATCCTGGCGAGAAGCTCATCGACACCGAAGGGCTTCGTGACGTAGTCGTCCGCACCCGCGTCCAGGGCGAGCACCTTGTCGACCTCCTCGCGCCGAGCTGAGAGGACGATGACGGGGGTGGCGCTGATCTGCCGAATCCTGGAGAGCACCTCGATCCCATCGAGGTCGGGCAGGCCTAGGTCCAAGACGACGACATCCGCCCTGTGATGAGTCGTCGCCTCGATCGCCGCCTGCCCGGTGGAGACGTCGACGACGTCGTGTCCCCGCGCCCGCAAGGTCACCGCGAGCGCGGTGCGCAATTCTGCGTCGTCTTCGACGAGGACGATGGTGGTCATGCCCGCTCCGACCACGTGGGGATCGAGATCTCGGCGGCTAGGCCGCCCTCTGCCCTCGCCCGAAGTGCCACGTCGACCCCCATCGCCTCGGCGAAGCCCTTGACGATGGCCAGGCCCAGGCCGCTACCTCCGTCGGATTGCGCCCCCACCCCATGGAAGGCGGTGAAGACGTCCTCCGCCTCAGCCGCCTCGAGCCCAGGACCTCTATCGCTCACGGCCAGGACGACACAGGCGTCCGTCGAGCGCGCCGTCACCTCGACGGGCTGGGAGATCGGCGAGTAACGCAGGGCATTCGAGATCAGGTTGGCCACCATGCGCTCCAGCAGGGCCGGATCGGCGGCCACCTTCGGAAGCGCGCGAGGGAGATCGACGATCACTCGATCACTCGCGAAGACGAGCTCGGCGCGGTCCACAACATCAGCAACGTCCATGGGTCCGATGCGCGCAACGACCACACCCGCCTGGAGTCGGCTCATGTCGAGGAGATTGGCGATGAAGTCGTCCAGCCGTTCGGTGGAGACCGCAATGGTGTCGAGCAGGGTTCGCCGATCCTCTTCACGGAGCCCCGCCGCCGGCGACCGGAGGGCATCGACACTCAAGCGAAGGCTGGCCAGTGGCGTGCGCAGATCGTGCCCGACACTGGCGAGCAGCGCCGTACGAGCTCGATCGATCGCCGCCAGTTGCTCCGCACGCTGAGTCTCCGCGGCGAGTTGCTCGCTTTCGTAGGCGCGCACTGCCGCACTCCCGAGAGACAGGACGAAGTCGGGGTCGGTAGTCGACGCGTCTACGCCGTGTCCCGCGAGTCGATAGCCCTCCGATAGAGGAATGTCCACGCTCGGGGAGTCGCAGGCCATTCCACTTCGCGCGAGTACTCCATCGACCTTTCCATTCAGGACTCCGCGGAGCTCCACATAGTCCCACCCAAGTCCGATGCGCACGCGCTCGAGGACCTGCGCTGTGTCCCCTGAGTCGCCAACCATGACGATTTCGGAGAGCAACTCCGTGCGGCGCGCCGCTTCGCTGGCAGCCTGGCGCCCGCGAGCACCGATCTCCACGAGCGTTGCTGCCACAACCGCCATAACGCCAAACACAACGAGCGTGACGACATTGCCAGCGCTCGCGATCTCGAAGGTCCCATAGGGCGGGACGAGGTACCAGTTCACCAGGATCACTGCGGAGAGGGCCGCCACCAGCGAGAGCACGGGGCCGGCGAATACTGCGATGGCGAGCACCTGCACGAGCACGACCAGGAGAGCAACCGAGAGATCCACCGGACGCCACAGGGTGAAGAGGGCCACCGTGCACCAAATCGCGCCGATGCCCCCCGCGACGATTGCTATCCGCCTGAACGAGAGCGGTCGTCGCCGACTGTCGGGCATGGACTCAGTCTGTCACCGGCCAGTACTCCCCCGCTGACGCGTCGCATCGATACGCCTCATCTCGCCGGCACGAGGTCTTAACGCGTTCTTGACGGCCCGGGCGACCCGCACGCGTCGGCAAGTAGGTAGATTCAGATGAGTGACCCAGCCCCCCCGCGGCAAGGCCCTGCTCGCACTCACAATGGGGGCAACCGGCGTCGTCTTCGGTGACATCGGGACGAGCCCGCTCTACGCCCTCAAGGAGTCGGTGGCCCAGACTTCAGCCACCGAGGCGGACCTCTTCGGGATCGCCTCGCTCATCTTCTGGGCACTGATGCTCGTGGTGTCGGTGAAGTACCTGACCTTCGTCATGCGCGCGGACAACCAGGGCGAGGGCGGGATCTTGAGCCTGCTCGCCCTGCTCCCCAAGGCAGTGCGCCAGTCCCCGAAGGGGACCCAGGTCTGGATCTTCGGACTGATCCTCGTGGGCACGGCCCTGCTCTTCGGCGACGGAGTGCTCACACCGGCCATCTCCGTGCTCTCCGCGACCGAGGGCCTCGAACTGGTGCGCCCGGGACTCGGTGCCTACGCGGTCCCGCTCGCTGTGCTCATCCTTGTCGTCCTCTTCGCCTTCCAGTTCCGTGGCACTCACGCGATCGGCATGATCTTCGGACCCGTCATGACGCTGTGGTTCCTTGTCATTGGTGGCCTAGGACTGTGGTACGCCCTCGGCGATCCGGGAGTCTTCGCCGCACTGTCTCCTCACTACGCCATCGCGTTCTTCGCCGGCAACGGCGTACAAGCGCTCTTCCTCGCCGGGTCCGTCATCCTGTGCGTCACCGGCGCCGAAGCGCTCTATGCGGACATGGGGCACTTCGGGGCGCGGCCGATCCGCCTAGCCTGGGCCGTGCTCGTGGGACCCGCCCTCGTCCTGTGCTACCTGGGCCAGGCCGCCCTGATCCGCTCCAACCCCGCAGCGGCGGAGAATCCCTTCTTCTCGCTCGCACCGCAGGGCTGGGCGCTGCCCTTGGTCATCTTGGCGATCGCAGCAACGATCGTGGCAAGCCAGGCACTCATCACCGGGGTCTTCTCCCTAGCGCGCCAGGGCATCCAACTCGGCCTGCTGCCCCGGATGAGCATCCTGCACACCCACGCTGGCCATGAGGGCCAGATCTACGTGCCTGTCGTCAACCTCATCGTGGGCATCCTCTGCATCGCCTGCGTGCTGGCCTTCCGCACATCATCGGCTCTCGCACACGCCTACGTCCTCGCCATCGCCGGGACGATGTTCATCACCACCATCGCCTTTGCCTCGGTGATGAAGCACACGTGGCACTGGCCCGCCGTCCCGCGCTGGATCCTCACCATCGGCTTCCTCATCATCGACTCGTACTTCCTGCTGGGAACGCTCGCCAACATCTTCGATGGCGGTTGGGTGCCCGTCGTATTCGGCGCTGTCGTCCTGCTCGTCATGTTTGCGTGGTGGTCGGGATACCGTGCGCTCAATTCCTACATGGCCTCGCATATGGGTAGATGGGAGACGGTCTCCGAGGGACTGCAGCAGGGCACGATCTCGCGTATCCCCGGCGTCGGGGTCTATCTCGCATCGCAATCCGAGGACGTGCCTGCAGCCTTGTCGACGCAGGTGGACCTCCTGCACGGGATCCCCGAGAAGATCATCGTCGTCACCGTGGTCACTGACAGCACACCCGTCGCCACGATTCCCCCCTCCGTGCGCGATGTCATGGAAGGCGTGAAGCGCATCACGATCCACACCGGATACATGGAGACGGCGGATATCCCAGCAATCCTTCGGAGCGGACTGCTCCAGGAGTCCGAGGACACCGCCACCTACTACCTCTCCGAACGTCGCTTCGTCGGCACGAGCGCAGGAAGCATGCCCGCGTGGCTGGAGAAGCTCTTCGCCTATCTGCATCGCAACAGCCCGACGCCCGCTACCTACTTCGGCCTTCCGCGGGACAGGGTCATCTCCATTGGCACGCGCGTCGACCTGTGACGAGCCCCTGACGTTTGCCGCGTAAGCGCCGCCTCGCTCCGTCAACCTCCGTCGAAGCGCCTCTGGCGCGCGGCGATCTCCTCGCTGTGATCGACCGCCCAGTCAGCAAGGGCAGTGGCAGGACCGACGAGGGTCTGCCCGAGAGCACTCAGCGCGTACTCCACCCGGGGTGGCACTTCGGCGTAGACCGTGCGCTCGACCAGCCCATCTCGCTCCAACTTGCGCAAGGTGAGCGTGAGCATCCGCTGGGAGATCCCTTCGGCGGCGTACTTCAGCGTGGTGAATCTCTGTGGGCCATGGCTGAGGATGCTCACGATGAGCAAGGTCCACTTGTCACCGAGGCGGTCGAAGGTCTCGCGGATCACCCGGCAGCGCTCGGAGTCATGCTCGATCAGCTGCGCGACCGCCATGGGAACCTCCGTGTCACTCGGTTACTGCGCTGTGCCTTTTGTAGCGTTGCCAATAGTCCTCCATAGTAGGGCCAGTTCCTACTAGTAACCAATCGGAGGTTCACGTGGGCATCGCCCTCATCATCCTGGCCACCCTGCTCGGCATCGCCGCCGCGGGATCGGGGATCCAGAAACTGCGCCGTGACAGCCGGATCGTCGAGTCCATGCACTCGGTCGGGGTGACCGACCGGCAGATCCCGCTCCTCGCCATCCTGGAGTTGCTCGGCGCACTTGGCCTCGTCGTCGGCATCTGGGTCGCCCCGATCGGTATCGCAGCCGCCATCGGCCTGGCGCTCTACTTCCTCGGAGCGGTCATCTCGCACTTCCGAGTCGGGGCGCCTAAGGAGTCCATCCCCGCCCTGGTGCTCATGGTCATCGCCATCGTGACGGCGTTCCTCGAGATATCGCGCTGATGGGCGCCTTCACCGACGCGGAGCTCGCCTACCTGCGGAGCCAACCCTTGATGCGATTCGCGACCGCATCGCTCACCGGCAAGCCCGATGTCGCCCCCGTAGTGTTCCAGGTCGACGGAGATGACATCGTCACGTCCGGATTCGACATCGCGAAGACCGTCCGCTACCGCAACATCACGGTGAATCCTCGAGCCACGGTCGTGATCGATGATCTCGCCTCGACGAACCCCTGGTCTCCCCGTGGCATCAAGGTCATCGGCTCCTGCACCATCGAGCGGCACGACGGTGGCGAAAGATTCCGCATCACCCCCGAGGTCATCATCAGTTGGGCGATCAACGACACGACGCCCGGCATCCCCATGATGGAGCGCCGCCAGGTCTCATGATGCGGTGGTGACGAGCGTCAGGGATGCGACGGCGAGGACGAGCACGACGACTCCCGCGATCTGCAGCCGACCCAGTCGCTCCTTGAACAGGATGTACGCCGCGACGGCAGCAATCGGTGCGAACTGCGAGGCAAGGACCGAGGTCACGGCGACCTGGTACTGAGCGCCGATGGCGAAGCAGACGAAGCCGAAGACCTCCGTGAAGCCCATCGCGATGACGAGTGGCGCGGTAGCGCGCGTGATGCGCAGACGCCGCGTGACCAGCAGCGGCAGGAAGATGATGAGTACGCCCACCAGTCGCGCGGGCAGAAGCACCCATGCGATGGGCAGCTCATCGCTGAGATTGCCTGCAGCGAAGAGGGAGAGCCCGAAGCAGGCGGCGGCGAAGGTGGACAGCAGGACGGCGTACAGCGGACGCTCGTGCTCCAGGGGCTCAGGGTCGGGTGCGACGGCGGACACCACGATGCCGCCGACGATGGCCATGAGGAGGAACGCCACGATCGGGGCGATGCTCTCGCCGAGCACCGCTGCGATGACCGCGGCAATGGCCCCCTCTGTGGCGAGGATGGGCGCGACCACACCCACCTTGCCCACGCGCAGGGCGAAGCCTGCGACGAGGATGCCGATCACGTTGCCCAGCGCGGCGGCCGTCATCCAGGGCAGGCTCGCGCTGAGGTTGGCGGGGACCCCCGAGGCGACGACGAAGGGGGTCGTGATGACCAGGCCCACGAGCATCGCCCACGCGAGAGATGACGCCGATCCGATCACCTTGACGGATCGAGATGACAGCAGGCTGCTGCTGGCGAAGAAGGCCGCGGTGAGCAGGCCGAAGACGATGCTCACCACCCGCTGACCCTACCGACGGCCTGACTCTCCGCCCCAGCACGAAACGCGCGCGCAACACGCCCTGGGTACGGTCTTCCCCGTGACTACGGCCGACGACACTCGGGATACCTCACTCCGGGAGGACATCCGCCGTCTCGGCGTGCTCCTCGGCCAGGCCCTCGCCGGCCACGAAGGGGCCGGCCTCCTCGAGACCGTCGAGGCTGTCCGCGCCGCGGTCCGCGAAGACCCCGATGCCGCCACCCGCATCATCGACGGACTCGACCTCCACGAGGCGACCATGCTCGCGCGGGCCTTCTCCATCTACTTCGATCTCGCGAACGTCGCCGAGCAGGTGCAGCGTGCCCGAGACGTGCGCGCGCATCGGCAGACCGAGGGCAGCCTCATCGTGCGCACCTCCCAGCGTGCCCGCGAGCACGGCGTCACACCCGAGCAGGCCGGCGCCCTGGCCGACGCCATGGCGGTGCGTCCGGTCTTCACCGCACACCCGACCGAGGCAGCACGACGCTCGGTCCTCACCAAGCAGCGCCGCATTGCCGACCTTCTCCTCGACAACCTCATCGACGATGAGCGACGCTGGTCGCGTATCGCCGAGCTCGTCGATCTGCTGTGGCAAACGGATGAGTTGCGCCTGGAGCAACCCCAGGTCGTCGACGAGGCACGCAACGCCCTCTACTACCTCGACGACCTCGCTCGCGGGCCACTGGCCGAGGTGCTCGATGACCTCGCGACCGCGTTCCGGCTTCTGGGTGCCGACCTCCAACCCGACAGCGCACCGCTGACCTTCGGCTCCTGGATCGGCGGTGACCGCGACGGCAACCCCTTCGTCACGCCGGAGGTCACGCGTGCGGTCATCGACTTCCAGCGTGACCACGCCATCGGCGACATCCTGCCTATCGTCGATCGGCTGCTCGAAGACCTCTCGGTCAGCGAACGACTCGCCGGTGCCGACTCCTCGCTGCGCGCGGCCGTTGACGCCGATCTGGAGCATCTGCCGGAATTCGACAGGCGATTCCTGCGGATCAACGCCGAGGAGCCCGTGCGCCTGAAGCTCTCCGTGATCCACAACCGTCTGCGCCTCACGCGCGAGCGCATCGGCTCACGGGGACAGCACGTGCCCGGTCGCGACTACCGCTGCACGAGCGAATTGCTCGACGACCTCATGCAGGTCCGCGCGTCGCTCGCGGCCGATGGCTCCATCGCGGCCATCGGCGTCATCGACCGGGCACTGCGCGTCATCGCCGCGATCGGCCTTCCACTCGCGACTCTCGACCTACGCGAGCACTCAGGCAAGTACCGCGAGGCCATCGGCCAGCTGCTCGGCCGCCTCCCAGGCGCGGTCGACTTCGTGTCCCTGGACGCCGATGCCCGCCGTGAGCTGCTCTCCGCCGAGTTGCTCTCCCGTCGCCCGCTCGCACCCACTCCACCGCCACTCGATGCCTCCGCGCTGTCCACCTACGGAGCCTTCGTCTCCGCCCGCGAGGCCATCGAGCGCTACGGGCCCCGCACGGTCGAGACCTGCATCGTGTCGATGACCAAGGGCGCCGACGATGTGCTGGCCGCCGTCGTGCTCGCCCGAGAAGCCGGACTCGTCGACACCGACGCAGGCACGGCGATGGTCGGCTTCGTGCCACTACTGGAGACGGTCGACGAGCTTCGCGCAGCTCACGTGATCCTCGGCCAGTTGCTCGCGGAGCCGACGTATCGCCGTCTCCTCGCCTCGCGCGGCAACGTGCAGGAGGTCATGCTCGGCTACTCCGACTCCAACAAGGATGCGGGCATCACCACGTCGCAGTGGGAGATCCACCTCGCCCAGCGGCGACTGCGCGACACGGCCGCGGAGGCAGGCATCGCACTCACCCTCTTCCACGGACGCGGCGGCACCGTAGGCCGCGGTGGCGGACCGACGTACGACGCGATCCTCGCCCAGCCATGGGGGGTGCTCGAGGGACGGATCAAGCTCACGGAGCAGGGCGAGGTCATCTCAGACAAGTACCTCCTGCCCACCCTCGCCCGCGACAACCTCGAGCAGATCCTCGCCGCCGTAATGGATGCGACATTGCTGCACGACCGCCCACGCAACTCCCTTGAGGAGCTCGCAGTGTGGGACACGGTCATGGACACCGCCTCGGCGGCCGCTCAGGCGCGCTACCGCCATCTTGTCGATGACCCCGACCTGCCGGCCTACTTCGCCGCCTCCACGCCGGTCGAGGAGTTCGGCGGGATGCACATGGGCTCACGCCCCGCACGCCGTCCCGACACCGCGGCGGGCATCGATGGACTGCGCGCGATCCCGTGGGTCTTCGGGTGGACTCAGTCGCGCCAGATCGTGCCCGGCTGGTACGGCGTAGGGACCGGCCTCGCGGCCGCACGCGCCGCGGGCTACGGCGACGCGCTCAGCGCCATGCACCGCCAGTGGCACTTCTTCCGCAACTTCCTATCCAACGTCGAGATGACCCTCGCCAAAACCGACCTCGATATCGCGCGGCGCTACGTCGACGGTCTGGTGCCCGACCATCTGCGCAGGCTCTTCGCCGACATCGAGGAGGAGCATGCACGCACGGTCGAGGAGCTCATGCGAGTAACAGGACAGCCGCACCTTCTCGCGGCGAATCCGACGCTGCACCGCACCTTCGAAGTGCGCGATACCTATCTGCTTCCCCTGCACGAGATGCAGGTGCGCCTGCTGCAGCGCGTCCGAGCCGTCGAGGACCCCAGCGTCGATCTGCGTCGCGCCCTGTCCGTCACCATCAATGGCATCGCTACGGGCCTGCGCAACACCGGCTGATGGCCCTGCCGCCTAGAAGTAGCCGGAGCGCTTCTTGGCCTCCATCGAGTCGCCCTTCTCTCCGTCGATCAAGCGTCCCGCGCGCTCGCTGAGACTCGTGGTCTCCATCTCGTGGATGAGGTCATCGAGGGTTTCGGCATCGGATTCGACGGCCGCGGTGACCGGGTAGCAGCCGAGGGTGCGGAATCGAACCTTCCGCGTGTGCGGCACCTCGCCGGGCTCCAGCGGCATGCGGTCGTCGTCGAGCATGAGCAGCGAGCCCTTGCGGTCGACGACGGTGCGCTCGCGGGCGAAGTAGAGGTCGACGACCGGGATGCCCTCGCGGCGGATGTAGCGCCAGACGTCGAGCTCGGTCCAGTTGGAGATGGGGAAGACGCGCATGGTCTGCCCCTCGTTGAGCGAGGTGTTGGGCGTGCGCCAGAACTCCGGGCGCTGCTTGCGGGGATCCCAGCGGTGGCCCGGCTCGCGGAGGCTGAAGATGCGCTCCTTCGACCGACTCCGCTCCTCATCCCGTCGGCCGCCCCCGATCGCGGCATCGAAGCCTCCCTCGTCGAGTGACTTCAGCAGCGGGACGGTCCGCATGATCCGGGTGTACTCCTGGACGCCATGGGACATGGGTGTCACTCCATCGCGCACGCCCTCCTCGTTGATGCCGACGATGAGGGTCGCCCCGAGCTCCTCGACTATGCGCTCGCGATGCTCGATCATCTCGCGAAACTCCCACGTGCTGTCGATGTGCAAGAGCGGGAAGGGAATTGGCCCCGGGTGGAAGGCCTTACGCGCGAGGTGCAGCAGGACCGAGGAGTCCTTGCCGATCGAATACATCAGGACCGGGCGGCGGAAGGCTCCCGCCGTCTCGCGCATCACCCAGATCGCCTCCGCCTCGAGAGCATCGAGGACGGCATCCGAAGCGGCGGGGATGGGGCGTGCGGACGCAAGCAAGGGAACTCCTCGGGTCGACTCATTCCATACTGACCCGAGTCGCGCGTTGCGACAACTTCACCTAGTCGGTGCCGGCTTCCATCGCCGCGCGATCGAGGAGTGCCTCATCGGAGGCGACGGCCTCGGATGAGGCAATCGCCTCCGCGCCGCCCGCGTCGAGCCGGCCCACCAGTTCCACATGCCCCGCGCCCAGCTGACCCTGGGCGGCGTACAGCTCGAGCTTGGTGCGGGTATCGGCGATATCGAGGTTGCGCATGGTGAGCTGCCCGATGCGATCCGTGGGGCCGAAGGCCGCCTCCTCGACGCGCTCCATCGACAGGCGGTCGGGGTGATAGCTCAGCCCCGGGCCGCGGGTATCGAGGATCGAGTAGTCGTCGCCGCGACGCAGGCGCAGCGTGACCTCGCCGGTCACGGCAGACGCGACCCACTTCTGCAACGACTCGCGCAGCATGAGGGCCTGCGGATCGAGCCAGCGGCCCTCGTAGAGCAGGCGCCCCAGTCGACGACCCTCGGCGTGGTAGTTGGCCAGGGTGTCCTCGTTGTGAATGGCGCTGAGCAGGCGCTCGTAGGCGATGAAGAGCAGGGCCATGCCCGGGGCCTCGTAGATGCCGCGGCTCTTGGCTTCGATGATGCGATTCTCGATCTGATCGGCCATGCCCAGGCCATGGCGTCCCCCGATGGCATTGGCCTCCCGCACCAGGTCCACGGCGCTGGCGAATGCACGTCCGTTGATGCGCACCGGCCTGCCTTGCTCGAAGGAGATCGTGACGTCCTCGGTCGCGATATCAACGGCCGGATCCCAGAAGCGCACGCCCATGATCGGGTCGACGATCTCGATGGAGACATCGAGATGCTCGAGTCGCTTAGCCTCGTGCGTCGCACCCCAGATGTTGGCGTCGGTGGAGTAGGCCTTCTCCGTCGAGTCGCGGTAGGGCAGCCCGTGCGCCACCAGCCATTCCGACATCTCCTTGCGCCCGCCGAGCTCGCCGACGAAGTCGGCGTCCAGCCACGGCTTGTAGATGCGCAGCTGCGGGTTGGCCAGCAGTCCGTAGCGGTAGAAGCGCTCGATGTCATTGCCCTTGTACGTCGATCCGTCACCCCAGATCAGGACGTCGTCGTCGAGCATCGCGCGCACCAGAAGGGTCCCGGTGACCGCGCGCCCCAGGGGCGTGGTGTTGAAGTACATGCGGTTACCCGCACGGATGTGGAAGGCCCCGCACGACATGGCTGCCAGACCTTCTTCGACGAGCAGGTCCTTGCAGTCCACGAGCCGGGCGATCTCCGCGCCGTACTCGACGGCGCGTCCCGGGACGCTGTCGATGTCGGGCTCGTCGTACTGCCCGAGATCAGCCGTGTAGGTGCAGGGCACGGCACCCTTGTCGCGCATCCACGCGACCGCGACGGAGGTGTCAAGCCCTCCGGAGAAGGCGATGCCGACGCGCTCGCCGACGGGCAGGGACGACAGGACCTTGGACACGCCGGGAGCCTATCGGCCCGCGTGATCGCGCCCTCGTGACGTCAGGCGGGCTGTCCGCCCGCGTCCTCACCCACCAGACGGGCCTCAGCCTCCTGGGCACGGCGCAGCGCCGCCTCGAGATCAGCCTGCGCCTCGCCGTACGCCGCGAAGTCGCCGTCGGCGAGCGCGGCCTGACCGCGCTCGTATGCCGCTTGGGCATCGGCAAGTGCCGTCTGCAGATCGGTGAGCGGATCCCCCGACGGTCCCGGAGTTGGCGTGGGCGTCGGAGTCGGCGTTGGGTCCGGGTTGGGATCCGGATCGGGCCCGGGTGTGGGCTCGGGAGTCGGGATCGGATCGGACTCGAAGACCGCCGCGAGGGCCTCGTCGAGAGTGTCGGCGAGCGCGACGTTGGCGCCGTAGCCGGCGAGCACCTTGCGCAGGAGCGGGTAGCCATCCTGGGTGGCCCGCAGGTAGACGGGCTCGACGTAGAGCAGTCCACCGTTGAAGGGCAGCGAGAGCAGGTTGCCCAGGTTGACCTCGGATCCACCACGGCGCAAGAGGGAGAGCTCCGCGCTGATGTCGGGATCGGACTCGAAGTTGTTCTGCACCTGGGTCGGGCCCGGGATCGTGGTGTTGCTCGGCAACTGCAGCACGCGGATCGTGCCGTAGCCGTCACCCGGGGCGGAATCCACGGCCATGAACGCCGCCAGCGTCGGACGACGCTGTGGCGCGAACGTGGTCGTGAGCGAGAAGGTCGGCTGCTCCTGACCCGGCATCTGCAGGGTGAGGTAGTACGGCGGCTGGAACTGCTGGATCGCTTGTGTCGGATCGAAGGGCACGATCCAGAAGTCGGTGCCGTTGTAGAAGGTCGCCGGGTCCGTCACGTGGTAGCGCGACATGACGACACGCTGGACCTTGAACAGGTCCTGCGGATAGCGCACATGCGCCTCGATCTCCGCGGGCATCGCGCTGCGCTCCTGGACGACGCCAGGGAAGGCCTTCATCCACGTCTGGAGGATGGGATCGGCCTCGTCCCAGGCGTAGAGCGTGACCGTGCCCTCGTAGGCGTCGACCACGGCCTTGACCGAGTTGCGCGCGTAGTTGAGCTGATCGCTCGGGGCGATGGCCGTCGACCCCGTCCGCACCGTGATCGAGTCGCTCGTCACCTCGCCCAGGGACACACGCGACGAGTACGGGTAGTCGTTGGAGGTGGTGTAGCCGTCGATGAGCCAGACGATGCGGCCGTCGACCACCGCAGGGTAGGGATCCTGATCGAGCGTGAGCCAGGGGGCGATCTTCTCGACCCGCTCCAGCGGTGCGCGGTCCCACAGGATTCGCGACTCCTCGTTGATCAAGTCCGTGAGCAGGATGTTGCTGTCCTGGAACTTCGTCGCGAAGAGCAACCGGTTGAAGAACGACCCGACGGGCACGCCACCGGATCCCGTGTAAGTGTTGTTGACCTGCCCGGTCGGGCTCGCATCGTCGGGGTAGTCGAGCTCTACCGGCGGTGTGCCTTCCGGGGCACCCACGATCGAGAAGGTGGGAGAGAGCTCGCCGAAGTAGATGCGCGGCTGCTCGATGTCGAGCAGTCCCTCCGGCGGGATGTCGCTCTCGAAGAAGTCGGGCTGACCGGACGACTCCGCCGTGTTGTCGTATGCCGCGACGAAGCCGTAGCCGTGCGTGTACACCGCGTGGTCATTGGCCCAGTTGCGCTGGTTCTCCGGGATGCCGCCGAGGTTGATCTCGCGCGCGGCGACCACCGCACCGCGCTGTCCGCCCTCCATCGCGTAGCGATCGACGTCGAGGCTGTCGTTGAAGGAGTAGTAGGCGCGGATCTGCTGGAGCTGGTTGTACGTCGGGGAGGCGAGCGCCGGATCGAGGAGCCGGATGTTGTCGAGCGTGCCGAGGTTGGCCTGGATGACCGCCTCCGTGGGGGGCTCAACGGTGCCCGGGTACTCCTGGATCTGCGCGTCGGCGATGTCGTAGGCCGAGCGCGTCGCGGTGATGTTGCGCTCGATGTAGGGCTGCTCGCGCACGAGCTCACTAGGGCGCACCTGGAACTGCTGCACGATCGCCGGGTAGACGCCTCCCACGAGGATCGATGTGAGGACGAGAAGCCCCAGTCCGATGAGCGGGATGACCCAGTTGCGCACGATCATGTTGACGATGAAGAGCACCGCCGTGATGAGCGCGACGAAGGTGAGGATCTGCAGCGCAGGCAGCACGGCATTGACATCCGTGTACTTCATACCCGTGAAGCCCTGCACGAGGGCTTCGCTCTTGACCATGAGTCCGTAGCGGTCGAGCCAGTAGGCCACTGCCTTGAGGAGCAGCAGGAGCGCGATGAGGCCGGAGAGGTGCACCTGAGCGGCAGTGCTCATGCGATCGCCCTGCGGCTGCAAACGCAGGCCGCCGTAAAGGTAGTGCGCAGCGATCGCGAGCCCGATGGCGAGGATCACGACGGAGAACGCGAAGCCGAGGACGAACCGCAGGAAGGGGTAGGTGAAGGTGTAGAAGCCGATGTCGAGGCCGAACTGCGGATCGGTGACGCCGAAGTCGGTCGCATTGCGCCACCGCAGGAAGGTCCCCCACTCCGCCGATGCGGAGATGCCTGCGAGCAGGCCTACCACCGCGGCGATGCCCACGGTGATGAGGACGCGGTAGGGGTTGAGGGCCATGCGGTAGCGCTCGAGGCCGGCCTGCTCCTGGGTGAGCAGGGGGATGGTCGGCCGGAAGCGGTAGCCGATCCACAGCGTGCCTGCGAGCACCACGGCCATCGTGAGGCCGAAGGAGGCGAAGAGCGCCAGCCTCGTCGTGAGGGTGACGGTGAAGACCTCGGTCTTGCCGACGGAGTCGAACCACAGCCAGTCGGTATAGAAGCCCGTGAAGATCACGAAGCCCAGGACGATGACCCCGAGGATGATGATGGTCGGGAGCAGGACCCGACCACGACGGGGTGCCGCGGCGACAGACGTCGGAGAGGCCATTACAGCAACTTACGTCACGCAGCCGCCGGCTACATGTCGGGGCAGGTGGGCAGAGGCTCCCCGGCCCGCCAGGCGGCCAGGGAATCGAGTGCTCCCTGCAGGGTCGTGACCGGCACGACCGTGAGGCCGTCGGGAACGTGACCGGCGGCCTCCTCGCAATGGACCTCGGGCATGAGGAAGAGGGTCGCTCCCGCCCCGCGGGCGCCGGCGAGCTTCTGACGGATCCCGCCAATGGCCCCGACCGCACCCGCCGGATCGATAGTCCCCGTGCCCGCCACATGACCTCCGCCGGTGAGGTCTTCGGGGGTGAGCTTGTCGACGATGGCCAGGGCGAACATCATGCCCGCGCTCGGACCGCCGATGTCCTCGAGTGCGAAGACGATCGGGAACTCCGCCCGGTAGTTGACGCCGACAGTGATGCCCACGTACGGCACGTCCGGCTCATCCGGCTTCTCGGCCGACACCACCTCGACGTCGACCTCCTCACCATCGCGCTCGACGGTGAAGACCAGGGTCGATCCGACCGGCTGCGCGCGCACGGCCTCGACGACATCCTCGGGGGCTTGCACGGGCGTGCCATCGATCGCGACGATGCGCTCGCCGGCATCCAGCACTCCGAACGCCGGAGTGCCTTCGACGACCGCGGTCACGACGACATCCTCGATGAGCGGCTCCCCCAGGGTGTTGAGGGCCGCCGCAATCGCGTTGGACTGGGACGTGGAGAAGAGGACAGCATTGCGCTGCTGCACCTCCTCCGTCGTCTCGTCATCGCCGTAGAGCAACTCGCGGGGAAGGACGGCCCGGTTCGGATCCACCCATGCCACGAGGGCACCGAAAACGGTGAGGGGACTGCGTGGCTCGCCCTCCTCGCGGATCGTCGTCATGTCCAGTGCACCGGTCACGGGATAGGTCGTCGTGTCGGTGATCTCCACCAGGGGCACACCGTCGACATCACCGATGGTGTTGAACGTCGGACCTGGCGACAGCACGATGAAGGGCACGGGGAGGAGCGCCGCCAGGGCGACGAGCGCGAGGAGCACGAGTCCCGCGAGTGTGGCGACGAGAGCCCGGTGGCGCGGACGCCGCGCGGCGGACGCGGCGGAGTTGACCTCCGCCGGAGAGGGATTGCTCACGCCGGATGGCGGCGGTCTGCGGGGCGCCGCGTGCGACCGGGTCGAGGAGCCGACGGACGCGTAGCTCCCGCACGGGCCGGCCGGGACGCGCGGCGATCCGGAGCCGGGCTCTCCGCCGGCAGGGGACGGCGCATAGCGGCGCGGAAGCGAGCCATGTCACCCACGGTCTCGTGGGTGTCCGCGACCCGTCGCGGACGGCTCCGCGAAGCGGCCCAGGCGAGGGCGATGAGAGTGGCACCCAGCGGGATAAGCCACCACAGCAGCGCGGACACCGGGACTCCTCTCCTGGCCGACTCGGATCGAGCACGGGCGGGCATGACCCACCTCGGACCGCCCCAGGGTACGCCCCCCGCGGCGGGAGCACCGCCCGAGCACCCGGCGTACCGTGGGGGGATGAGCGGCTCACTCCCCTTCGGCTTCGGCATGCCCGACGAGAGCGCGGGGCGACCTGCCTTCGACATGAGCCAACTCGGGGCGATGCTGCAGCATCTGGGCCGACTGCTGGAGTCCGGCGGAGACGGTGCGGTCAACTGGGACCTCGCGCGCGACACGGCGAGACAGGCGATCGCCCAGGCAGGGGATCCCTCGGTGAGCGACGCCGAACGACGTGATGTCGCGTCAGCGGTAGAACTGGCCCAGGTGTGGCTTGATCCCACCTGCACCTTCCCGGCGTCTTCGGCATCGGGCGCAGCCTGGAGTCGATCCGAGTGGCTCGAGGCGACGTACCCCGCATGGCAGCGCATGGTCACGCCCATCGCGGAGCACGTGCAGTCGGTCATGTCCTCCATGCCGACCTCAGGGGAGCTACCTCCGGAACTCGCCGCGATGCTGCCCGAAGGGACCCCTCCGGAGACGCTCGCGATGATGGCACCGCTCATGGGCATGGCGCGCCAGCTCGGTTCCGCGATGTTCGGCATGCAGATGGGCCAGGCCCTAGCGGCGCTCGCGAGCGAGGTCGTGGGCGTGAGCGACGTGGGCATCCCGCTCACGAGCGATGCCCGACCGGCGCTCCTGCCGCGCAATGTCGCGGCATTCGGAGACGGGCTCGACGTGCCCGACGGCGACGTGCACCTCTATCTCGCCCTGCGCGAGTGCGCGCATCAGCGCCTCTTCGCCCACGTCCCGTGGCTCGCCCCGCGGCTCGATGGTGCGATCGATGCCTATGCCCGCGGTATCCGCGTGGATCCCGAGCGCATGAACGACGCCATGCAGGGCATCGACCCCGGGGCGCTGGGCGATCCGGAGCGGCTGCGCGAGCTCATGGGATCGGACCTCTTCGCCCTCGCCGAGTCCGAGGAGCAGCAGGCCGCCCTTCGTCGACTCGAGACCCTGCTCGCCCTCATCGAAGGCTGGGTCGACGACGTCGTCACCGAGGCCTGCAGCGCGACGCTGCCCTCGGCGGAGCGCCTCGGAGAGGCGGTGCGGCGACGTCGAGCCGCCGGCGGACCTGCCGAGCGGACGTTCGCCTCGCTCGTCGGACTCGAGCTGCGACCTCGTGCGCTGCGCGAGGCCGCGGCGCTGTGGCGGCAACTGCGCGAGGAGCGCGGCATCGAGGGCCGCGATGCGCTGTGGGCCCATCCGGATCTCCTGCCCACCGCGGAGGACCTCGCTGACCCCAGCGCCTTCCTCTCCAGCGACCCTCTCGCCGGCTTCGACGCCGATGACGCCTGATCCGCTGCACGCCGATGCGGTGGCGCGGCTGACGGACTGGGCCCCTGCCGCGCAGGACCAGGCGCTGCTGCGTCGTGACTACCTCGACTTCCTCGCCGCCCATCCCGACGCGATGACGCGAGCCAACAGGATCGGCCACATCACCGGGAGCGCCCTCGTCGTGGATCCCTCACGCGAGGCAGTGCTGCTCACGCTCCATCCACTCGTGGGGCGATGGCTGCAGTTGGGCGGACATGTCGAGCCGAGCGACGCCACACTCGTCGATGCGGCACGCAGGGAGTCGGTCGAGGAAGGCGGCATCGACCGAATCGACATCGATCCGTCACCTCTGCGGCTCGACCGACACCGCGTGAGATGTCGTGACGGTCGCGGAGGCGAAGACCTCCTCGAGCACCTCGACGTGCAGTTCCTCGTGATCGCACCGCCCGGCGGGGTCGAGCAACGCTCGTCGGAATCCCTCGACCTGCGCTGGTGGCCGTGGTCGGCGCTGCCCGATGACACCGACGCGTCGGTCCGGCTGCTCGTCCGCGCCGCACGCACGCGGCTCGGCGCCTAGGGACCGGCAACGCCCCCACCCGGAGAACTTTCGCTCCACAGGCGGTGGACGACATCCGCCCACGTCAGGGCAGCTCTCCGACGGACCTCCCCGCGCAATCCCCAGGACCGTCCCAAGCCTCTCCCCAGGACTCCCGGACCTCATCCCCATGTCATCCCCAGATCTGCCCACAGGGGACGTTGACGCGCCCCCGGACGCCGCCTACGTTCTGGCGCGCAGCCCCCGGGATAACGGGCCGTGCGCGCGAGGGGAAGGCGCGCTCGGCCAAGCGCCCCGGGGGCTTCCCCATGGGGGATGACTCGATCCTGACCGCTCCAAACTCATATATTTCGGGCATTTTGCCCCCGACACGGGTCCCCAGGCCCGAGTTGGTCCCCCCGTGGGGCGCTTGGCTGCCCTAGGGTGGCGACGCCGCCCCTAAGGGGCAGGTCCCCGCCAGGGGACCGGTGAGGCACCGCCTCACAGGAACGAGACGAGGAGGACGGCCCATGGCCGAGTCGTACACGGGTGAGGCTTACTGCGTGAAGTGCAAGGAGAAGCGCGAGTTCACCGGCAACGTCGAGGAGACCACCGGTCGGCGTTTCGCCAAGG
>JBJOJS010000042.1:0-28827 GCA_046046455.1 Actinomycetota bacterium
TGGCGCGCTACCGCTGGCCCGTGCTCATCGGATACGTGATCGCCTCGGTGATCTTCGGCATCTTCGGCGTGCAGGTCTTCGCCAACATGAAGAGCGAGGGCTTCGCCGATCCCGGGGGCGAAGCAGCACGCGCGGCCGCGTACGTCCAGGACGAGTTCGGTGTCAGCGATCCCGCCGTCGTCCTGGTGATCCAGACCCGGACCGACGTCGACGCGGACGCCGCTGCCGCCACCGCCCTGCTCGACGATGTCGCCGCCGTACCCGGCGTCGAGAGCATCGTGTCCTACTGGTCGACCGCTGCACCGGAGCTGCGCAGCGAAGACGGCCGCACGGCACAGGCTGTCGTCTACGCCGAGCCCAACGCCGACCTCGAGCAACTCTCGACCGACATCGTCGACACCTACACCGGGCAGCAGGGTGACCTCACCGTCTACGCCTTCGGCGGCGAGGTGATCGGCAACGCCTTCACCGAGCAGATCTCCGGAGACCTCGCACGCGCCGAGAGCGTCGCCGTCCCGCTCACCGTGATCCTGCTTATCTTCGTGCTCGGCTCCGTGGTGGCGGCAGGCCTACCCTTCCTCGTTGCCATGGGCACGATCCTCGGCAGCTTCCTCGTGCTCTACGTCATCTCCCTCTTCACCGATGTGTCGGTCTTCTCGCTCAACCTCGTCACGGGCCTCGGTCTGGCGCTCGGCATCGACTACTCACTGCTCATCATCAATCGCTTCCGAGAGGAGCTGGGAGCGGGCAAGACCGTGCCCGATGCGGTGGCGGCCACCGTCAACACCGCCGGCAAGACGGTGTTCGTCTCGGGGATCACCGTCGTGGTCGCGCTTGCCGCCCTGCTCTTCTTCCCCCAGTACTTCCTGCGGTCTTTCGGCTACGCGGGCATGGCGGTGAGCGTCCTCGCGGTGATCGGTGCCCTCACGGCGATCCCCGCGCTGCTGGCGATCCTGGGGCCGCGCATCAACAAGCTCAAGGTGCGGCGCGGGGACCTTGCTCCGAAGGACGACGGCGGGTGGGCGCGCCTGGCGCGCTTCGTCATGCGCCGGCCGTGGCCGGTGCTCATCGCATCCGTCGCTGTCCTCCTCGTGCTCGCCGCACCCGCGTTGGGAGCGGTCTTCGGGCAGGTCGACGAGCGTGCCCTGCCGGCGGACAACCCGGTCGCACAGGCGGGCCAGGTGCTGCGCGAGGAGTTCCCCGGCTATGAGAACTCGCCGTACGAGGTCGTGCTCGTCGAAGCAGGATCGACCGAGGAGGTCCGTGCCTACGCCGAGCAGGTCTCGCAGCTCGACGGCGTCGAGCGTGTGACGACACCCACCGACGTCATCGTCGATGGCCAGGTCGTCGCACCCAATCCGGATCCGACGACGTGGACGTCAGGCAATGACGTGCGCATCGCAGCGGTCGGGAGCGTCCCGCCCATCGACCCCGCAGGCGAGCAACTCCTGGCCGAGATCCGGGGCATCCCCGCTCCGGCATCCGAGGTGCTCGTCGGCGGAGTGGCGGCCGACTGGGCCGATGCGACGCAGAGCATCCTCGACCGCTTCTGGTGGGTGATCGTGTGGCTCGCGCTGACGACGCTCGTCATCCTCTTCCTCTACACCGGCAGCCTGCTCATCCCGATCAAGGCCTTCGTGCTCAACCTGTTGAGCCTGTCCGCAGCGCTCGGCGTACTCGTGTGGGTCTTCCAGGACGGGCGGCTCTCGTGGCTCACCGGCGACTACACCGTCACCGGCACCGTCGACATGTCGACGCTGGTCCTGGTGGGCGTGATCGCCTTCGCGCTCTCCATGGACTACGAGGTCTTCATGCTGTCGCGGATCACGGAGGAGCACGCCGCGGGCAAGGACACCACGGATGCCGTGGCCTTCGGCCTGCAGCGCACGGGTCGGATCATTACTGCCGCAGCCCTGCTCATCGCGATCGTCTTTGCGTCGTTCATGACCAGTGGAGCGACCAACATCAAGCAGTTGGGCCTGGGCGTCACCGTGGCGATCCTGCTGGACGCCACGATCGTGCGTGCTCTGCTCGTGCCGGCGTTCATGCGCATCGCGGGCAATGCGAACTGGTGGGCGCCCTCCTGGCTGCGCAAGGTCCACCAGCGGGTGGGGCTGCAGGACGGGTGACGACGTCCGACTAGGTGCCGGCGCGGCCAACCTTCGCGCGGAGCTTCCGCTCCGCCTCACGCAAGGTCGCAATGCGCTCCTCGATCGAGCGGAGCTTCTCCTCGAGCAGCTCCTGCTGGCGTAAAGCAGTGAGCGCTCCCGCGTCGCGTTCCTTCAGCGCGTTGCCGATCTCCTGGAGCGTGAAGCCGAGGGACTTGCACTGCTCGATGAAGATGAAGCGCTCGACCTGATCCTCGGCGTACACCGCGTAGTGGCGCTGGCCCGCGGCCCGCTCCCCCGCGGTGAGGAGCCCGAGGCGGGTGTAGAAGCGCACGGTGTCCTTGGTGGAGCCGACCGTCTCGGCGAACTCCCCGATAAGCATGCCATCGGACTCCTCGCCTTGACTATGGACCATGGTCCACACCCTACAGTGCTGCGAAACGTAGCCCACCCCTTGGAGGAGATATGTCGCGCACTGCATTCATCACCGGGGCCTCGACCGGCATCGGTCGCGCCACGGCGCAGCGATTCCAGGCCGAGGGGTGGAACGTCGTCGCGACGATGCGCTCCCCCGAGGACGGCGCCGACCTCGCCGCCCTTCCCCGGGTGCTCGTCACACGACTCGACGTGACCGACAGTGCGTCGATCGCCGCTGCCGTGAGCGAGGCACGCGCGACCTTCGGCGGCATCGACGTGCTCGTCAACAACGCTGGCTTCGGCGCCTACGGTGCGCTGGAGGTGACCGACATGGAGGTCATCCGCCGCCAGTTCGACACCAATGTCATCGGGCTCATGGAGGTCACGAAGGCGGTCCTACCGACAATGCGCGAGCAGGGCTCAGGAGTGATCGTGAACATCTCCTCCGTAGGCGGCCGCATGGCATTCCCCCTCGGCTCGCTCTATCACGGCAGCAAGTTCGCCGTCGAGGGCCTGAGCGAGGCGCTGACCTACGAGCTCGCTCCGCTGGGCATCGCGGTCAAGATCATCGAGCCGGGGCTCATCGACACGGAGTTTGCGGGCAGGTCCTTCGTCCTCAGCGTCGATCCCGAAGGAGGCCCATACCAGGAGACCGTCGGTGCCGTCTTGACGGCATTTGCCGCCGTCCAGGCTCAGGGCAGTGCCGCGGCCGACGACGTCGCAATGGCGATCTATGGTGCCGCCACCGATGGCACACCCCAGCTGCGCTACATCGTGGGCGAGGACGCAGTGGCCACCCTCGGAGCACGGGCCGCGATGGACGACGTCGCATTCCTCAACATGATGCGTGGCAACTTCGGATTGAGCACCGTCCTCGCTGATTAGGGCACCTCAGGCTTCCCTCCCAGGTACGGGTGGCCATGAGTGCTACGCCTTCCCGACGAACTTTTTTAGCTCGTGTGCCTCACGCGTGGTCAGCCGACGGTGACGAGTGACGCTGCACGACGCGAAGCACTCCCCAGCCCATGAGCGCGACGAGGCTCGCGAGGAGCCCGGCGAGACGGAGGCCGTTGGTCAAGGCGATGAGCTGCTCGGGACCCAGGTCGACAGTTGTGCCGTCCATCGACACGGTGGAGATGATGATCGCACCGAAGACGCCCACGCCGACGGCCGTGCCGAGCGAACTCGCTGCGGTCCGGAAGGACGACACGGCGCCCGTCTGCTCTGCAGGTGCGCGGCGCATGACCTCCGCGTTGAGCACCGTCAACACGGCCATCCACGTGAAACTGAAAACGGTTGCGACACCGGCGAGGAACCACAGCGGCGACCCGACGCTCAGGAGGACGAGGGGCAGCATCGTCGCGGCGAGCGCCAGCATGAGGAACCGCGCTGCTCGGACGCCCCCCCAGCGCCGGATCGCATGGCGGGCCAGGAATCTCGCCCCCAGGATCGCCCCGATCTGAGCCGGAATGACAGCAAGCGAAGCGCCGTACGGCGTCAGGTCATAGAGATACTCGAGGGCGATGCTCACGTAGGTCAGCAGGCCGGCGAGCGTGACCAGCGCGATGGCAAGAAGCAGAAGGGGCAACTGCTGCGCGCGGATGGGCTCGAAGGTGAAGCTCGGCGTCGCATGCCGACGTGCGAGGGCGTAGCACGCCAATCCCGACGCGAGGCAGACGGCCGCTGAGACGGCGATGGTGATCGGATCGACCCGCAGATCGTCGGTCTCCGCGATCGCCCAGGCGCCTGCGGCGAAGGCGATGCCCGCCAAGAGCGGGGTCACCGACTCGCCGACGGAGGGCTCGCCAGGCTCGGCTTCGAACATGAGCAACGCAACGGTGAGCATCACCACTCCCGCGAGCACCCACACGACGGGGATGAGCTGCCACGGAGAGAACTCCAGTGCACCCGCGGTCGCGACCGGGAAGATGAGGAACGCCAGCGGGAACACCGCCCCCAACGTCGTGAACGCCGATACGTGGGCGGGCCCATCGACCGTCGCCTGCTGCAGCAGGCTGATGCCGACGATCTGCACGGTCACGGCCGCGGCCGAGCAGATCGCCAGGCCGATCTCGGCGACGTATGCGTTGCCCGCGACGGCCAGGACGCAACCACCGGCGCTGAAGGCCACGGCGGCAAGGACGATCGTGCGCCGGGGACCGAGGCGATCGCCGAGCTGCCCAGCGGAGAAGACCATGATCAGAGCGGCAACGCTCGGGATGGCGAGCAGGTCATCGACGGTTGCGTCGGACAGCCCCAGGTCTTCCGCCATCGGTCTCACGAGGAAGGTGAGGCCGCCCGACACCAGCAGCGACATGCCGATGACGAGGCAGACGCCCACCATGATGCGACGCTGCGCGGGAGTCACGGGGGGCCACCCGCAGGGGCACTGACCACGACGTCGAGGGCCTAAAGCGGGTACGACCCGAAGCGCCCCCAGGCGACGAACGCCGCGAGCAGCAGCAGGACGAGGGCGGGGATCGACTGGCCGATCGGATCGCGCAGGCGCACGTGCGTGACGATCGCCCCCAGCATGAGGATGGCCACACCCGTGGCCGCGAGCGGCACGAGGATCGGGGCGCTGCCGGTGAGACCCGGCACGATCAGACCGATGGCCGCGAGGACCTCGAGCGCACCGATCGCCTTGATCGCGCCCGGCGGGAAGTGCTGGGCGTAGCCCATCCCCATGGCGACGATCTGCTCCCGTGAGCGGATGAGCTTCATGGAGCCTGCGCCGAGCATGGCCAGGGCGAGGATGATGGCGGCGATCCACAGGGCCACGGACATGGCGCCAGTATGGCGAGCCGACCCCGCAGAGGGTGGCGCCACGCGCCGGGGCTTCACGAGAAGGCGCCCCGCGATAGCGTGACGGGATGTCCGAGATGACGCAGCCCGGCGACGGGGGTCGGCCCGGCTGGCCGGTGAGCCCGGGCTTTATCTGGCGGGCCGGCTTCATCGTGATGGCCCTCGTCTTCATCTTCATGCTCATCCGCTTCCTCCTGGAGGACGGCGGCAGCGTGATCTTCACCGTGCTCATGTCGTGGTTCTTCGCCCTGGCGATGGCGCCGGCCGTCAATGCCCTGAGCAAGCGCATGCGACGCGGCCTGGCCACCCTGATCGTCATGGGCGGCGTCGCGCTCTTCCTCGTCGCCTTCTTCGCGGCCTTCGGCGCGCTGCTGGTCGATCAGATCATCGAGATCGTCGAGAGCGTGCCGGCTCTGGCCGCCCAGGGGCTCGAGTGGTTCAACCAGACCTTCGGCCAGTCCTACACCGCAGAGGAGTTGCTGGCCCAGGTCAACCTCGACCAGGCAGCACTCAAGCAGATCGCCGCCGACGCGGCGAAGGGCATCTTCGGATTCGCAGTCTCGCTCATCGGTGGAATCTTCGGGCTCTTCACCTTTGCCCTCATCGCGTTCTACCTGTCCGCCGATGGCCCACGCCTGCGCCGTTACATCGCCAGCATGCTCCCCACGCAGTCGCAGTCGGTCTTCCTCAACGTCTGGGACATCACGGCCGACAAGACCGGGCGCTACGTCGCCGCCCGCGCGATCCTGGCCGCGGTCAACTCCTTCTTCAGCGGGATCGTCTTCGCGGTGATCGGGCTGCCCTACTGGCTGCCCCTGGCCCTGTGGACCGGCATCGTCGCGCAGTTCGTCCCGACGATCGGGACCTACATCTCCATCATCCTGCCCGTCATCGTCGGCCTGCTCAGCGGCAATCCGTGGCTCGGCGTCATCGTGCTCATCTACGCACTCATCTACCAGCAGATCGAGAACCTCACGATCGAGCCGCGCATCAGCGCCAAGGCTGTGGACGTGCATCCGGCGTACGGATTCGTCGCCGTTCTGCTCGGTGCGGCGCTCTTCGGAGTCGCAGGTGCTCTCCTCGCCGTACCCGTCGGTGCGATGGTGCTCGCGCTGGTGCAGATCTACGTGAAGCGGCATGCCCTCATCGAGGACACCGTCGCCGCCGATCCGCCCCCCGTCGCAGAGACGTCCTAGCCGACGATCGCGTCGATGCGCTCGGCGAGAGCGACATCGAGCTCGGTGATGCGACCACCGGCGGAGTGCGTGGACAGCGCCAGGCGAAGCCGGCGCCAGCGGATGTCGATGTCAGGGTGGTGATCCATCTCCTCGGCGGCCGCGGCGATCATGACGACCCACTCGATGGCCGCCGGGAAGGTCGGCGCCTCCACATCGCGCACGAGACTGCCTCCCTCGACTCGCCACGCGGGTAGTGCCTCGGCGAGAGCGGCGAGGGCCAGGTCGTCGAGGGGCTCAGGCATGTCGTCCTCCCATCACTGCACCTTCTGATTCAGTGCGCGTGCACATGCGGGGGCCGCTCCCCCGTGGGCACCTCGCGAACCTTCCACGAGCGGTCGAGAGTCGGCAATCGCAGACTGACCTTCTCACCGGGGTCGTACACCTTCCCCCCATGGCTACGACGCTCCGCGACCACCATCAACTCGACGGCCATGGCCGTGAGGTCGTGCAAGCTCTGATGCCGATGGGCGCGTCGGCCGAGGTCGACCTGCGCGATCGACTCGAGGCCGAAGCCCTCATGCACATCGAGCAGGGTCGACAGCTCGACCCCGTATCCCATCGGGACCGACAACTGCTCAAAGGCCGTCCGCCGGATCGCCCACTCCCCCGCGAGCGGCTGGATCACTCCCGCGAGCTCCGGCCGATGCAGGGCCAGCCACGGTCGGGCGACGAGCTCGGTGACGCGCCCCCCTTCGAGCGAGGGCGACGACCCGACGTTGAGCACGCGATCATAGAAGCCACGCACCAGCATCACCCGAGGATCCGCCAGCAGCGGCCCCACGAGACCGGTGACGAAGTGCGGTCCCCAATCGGTCAAGTCCGCATCGATGAACACCAGGATGTCGGCATCGGTCACGAAGAGCGACTTCCACAGTGCCTCGCCCTTGCCCGCATGAACGCCGAGATCGGGACGCACATCCGCCACGGAGTGCACCTGCGCCCCAGCGTCAGCCGCGATAGCCGCGGTCGCGTCGGTGGAGAGCGAATCCATGACGATGACGTCATCCGCGAGGTCACCGAGATGCGACCTGATGATCCGGACGACGCTCGCGATCGTCTCCTGCTCATTGCGCGCCGGGATGACCACGGCGATCCGATGATCGCCCTTCAGCTCGGACACTCGGCCGAGATCCCACTCGGATGCCGGGGACCAGCCGATGGCACCCTCACTCATGCGGCTTCTCGTAGCGCAGTGAATCGGGCAGGACGAAGTCGGGCTCAAGGTCGCGTCGTCCGACGAGCACGTCGATGGTCGCGATGACGTCGACGGCGGCGGCAACATCGTGGACGCGCACGATGTTGCCCGGCGTGACCGCGGGGTGGGCGATGGCCGCAGCTGTGGCGGCATCGCGTTGCCGTGGCGTGCGGTGGGTGATCGCACCGAGGAAGTCCTTGCGCGACAGAGCGAGGAGCAACGGCCTGCCGAGTGCACGGACCTCGTCGATGCGACGCAGCATCTCCACGGTCTGGTACGGCGTCTTCGTGAAGTCCGGACCCGGATCGAGGATCAGCGCCTCGCAAGGCACACCTGCTGCGATCGCTACATCCATCCGCTCCTGCAGGAAGCCCACGACCTCCGCCGTCACGTCGGCGTACAGCGCAGGGTCCTGCAGGCGCACCTTCGGAGGTGCGGCCGTGTGCATGATGACCAGCGAGGCTCCGTGCTGGGCGCAGCTGGCCGCCACCGCCGGATAGCGCAGTCCACTCACGTCGTTGATGATGTGCGCGCCTGCCTGGAGCACAGCATCGACGACGCGCTGCTTGTAGGTGTCCACGCTCACGAGCACGTCGGGGAACTCCCGGACGAGCCACTCGACGATGGGCAGCACCCTGTCGACTTCGAGGCCCTCCTCGATGGGGGGCTGGTTGGTGACGGCGGATTGCCCGCCGACGTCGATGATGTCCGCACCCGCCTCGACCAGCGACGCCGCCAGACGCACCTGAGCATCGAAGGTCGTGTGTCGACCCCCGTCGGAGAAGGACTCCGGGCTGGCGTTGACGACACCCATCACGAGCGTGGAGTCGATGGTCCGAGCCCTCCCCTTGATGAGGAGTGTCGGAGCGGGTCCGTCGTTCACTCATGCCCCCTGCGGACGAATCGCGTGAAGACGAAGGAATCCTCGGTGCGCACGGCGACGGGCGTGAACTCGGACGCACCCGCACGCCCCGACAGGGTGAGCGCCCACTCGTCGATGACGCCCGCGCGAGCGAAGTCGTCGAGGAGGGACCTGCCTCCCTCGCAGACGATGCGTTCCATGCCACGCTCGATCAGTTGCTCGCGCAACCACAGGGGGTCGACACGATCGCCCGGAGCGATGAGCAACTCGCACGTCGCCGGGACTCGGTCGCGTGCCTCGCTGGAGGAGCGCTCCGTCGTGACGATGAGCGGCGGGAGCGCCGACTCGGAGTACGCCGGATCACTCCACGGCAGGTCGAGGCTGCTGCTCACGATCACGAGGCGGGGCGCCGCGCTCCTCCCCTGCGCAAGACGCTCCGCGGATACGACTTCCTTCGCGCGCATGGGCTTGTAGCGCTCCAGTCGCATCGTGGCGGCACCCACGACCACGGCATCCGACCAGCGGCGTACGGCGATGAGGACCTCGAGGTCGGCCGGCCCCGAGATGCTGCCCGAACGGCCGTCGGGACCGGCGAAGGCACCGTCCAGGGCCATGACGAAGAGCGCGCGTATCCAGGGCCCCGAGGGCCACGGGTAGTCGTCGTCGATGGCCTCGGGCACGTCGGCCAGTCTCGCACCGCTAGCCTCGGGTGGCATGGCAGGTATCCCCGGCGACCAGATCGGCGCCCTCATGCATCAGGTCGTGCCCATGGTCGCCACGCTCGGACTGGAGTACGACGAGGTCTCCACGGACCGCACGGTCGTCGTGCTGCGCGACCAGCCGGAGTACCGCAACCATGTCGGCGGCCCGCACGCCGCGGCGATGTTCGCCGCCGGGGAATCAGCCACGGGAGCAGCCGCGATCGCAGCGTTCGGCGACATGATGGATCGGGCGGTGCTGCTGCCGGTGACCGCGACCATGGACTACGTCGCGATCGCACGCGGCGACATCACGGCCATCGCGCGGATCGACGGCGACATCGACGCGGCACGCCGTACCTTCGATGACGGCGCGCGACCGGAGATCGACATCACCTGCGAGCTCACGGATGCCGCGGGCACCGTCACCGGGCGACTGTCCACGCGATGGACGCTCAAGGCCCTGAAGAAGGCCTAGGCGCCCGCGTCACACCTGGGGCTGAGGGGTCCAGCGCAGGTAGGACTTGACCTCCTCGACCTCGCCGAAGCGGGCCTTGGCGTCCTCGGTCGACATCATCGGCGAGACGATCACGCGATCTCCCGGACGCCAGTCGACCGGCGTCGAGACCGGGGCGGCATCGGTGAGCTGCAGCGCATCGATCACGCGCAGGATCTCGTCGAAGTTGCGGCCGACCGACTTCGGGTAGGTGAGCGTGAGGCGCACCTTGTCGTGGGGATCGATGATGAAGACCGAGCGCACCGTGGAGGTGTCGCCCTCGCCCGGGTGGATCATGTCGTACAGCACCGAGACGGTCTTGTCGGGATCGGCGATGATCGGGAAGTTGAGGTCGGTGCCGCCGACGTCGCCGATATCACCGGCCCAGCCCTGGTGCGACTCGAGCGGGTCCACCGAGATGGCGATGCACTTGACGCCCCGCCGGTCGAACTCCGCCTGTAGCGCCGAGGTGCGACCGAGCTCGGTCGTGCACACGGGCGTGTAGTCGGCCGGATGGCTGAAGAAGACCACCCAGCTGCCCTTCTTCCAATCGTGGAAGTCGATGCTGCCCTCCGTGGTCTCCGCCGTGAAGTCCGGCGCCACGTCACCGAGTCGAATCGCCATGACCTGCCTCCTCGAGGATTCACGTCGGCCATCGCCGACGGACTGAGCCTAGGCGCAGGACCAAAGGCCCCTCACACACGGAGGTCGGTCAGCCCTCCTCGCGCACGACGCGCGGACCGTGGGAGTAGTCCTCGTGCGACCGGGGATCCTCGCGTGGCTCCAGGTGGGTGTGCACCTGAGCGTGCGGGAGCTCGGCGCGGATCGCGGCCTCGATCTCCTCGACCAGGTCATGCGCCCGGGCCACGGTCCATGCGCCCGGCACGAGGACGTGCACGGAGACGAACTGATCGCGCCCGGACTCGCGTGTCTGCAGCCCGTGGAACTCCAACTCGCCCGCCGGGAATCGCGAGACGAACTCTCGCAGCACGGCGAGGACACGCGCGGTGTCCTCCTGGGGCAGGGCGTGGTCCAGGAGCCCGCGTCCCGCGTTGCGCACGAGGATGAATCCGGTCCACAGGATGTTGACCCCGACCGCGAGCGCGACGATCGAGTCCAGGGGCAGCCATCCGGTGACGGCCACGAGCGCCACCCCGACGATGACCCCGATCGAGGTGTAGACGTCGGTGAGGAGGTGCTTGCCGTCCGCGACGAGTGCCATCGACCGATGGCGCCTGCCCTGGCGCAGGATGACGACACCCACGGCCCCGTTGATCACGGTGGCCCCGAGGGTGACCGCGAGGCCGATGCCGAGGTCCTCCAGCGGCATCGGGTTGAGGAGGCGGTCCACCGCGGCGTAGACGATGAGGCCCGCGGCGATGACGATCATCACTCCCTCGGCACCTGCCGAGAGGTACTCCGCCTTGCCGTGGCCGAAGTGGTGGCGCTCATCCGCGGGCTTGGCCGCGGCGGCGATCGCGATGAGGGCGAGGATCGCCGCCACGAGATTGACGACCGACTCCAGGGCGTCGGAGAGGAGACCGACGGAGCCCGTGAGGAGATAGGCCACGGTCTTCATGCCGATGGTGACGACGGCGGCGGCGATCGAGAGCCACGCCCAGCGGGTCAGCGAGTGCGCATGGCTGCCGGACACGCGACGAGCATGCCATGGGGAAGACACCTCACGTCCTCCGCCAGCAAAAGCACGCATATCCCGCCGGAGATCCGTGCTTTTGCCGGCCGAGGCAGAAGGCGAGACGTCCGACTTCAGAAGGATGGAGGTTCGTACGCGGAGGGTCTGACCCTAGAAGGTGCCCTCGCCGGCCGGGACCGGCTCGGGTGGCGAGCCGTCGTCCGTGCGGACCGGACCGCTGAGATAGCGCATCGCTCCGTAGACCCCCGCCGCCAGCGGCACGCCGATGAGGGCGCCGAGGAGCCCGAAGTACGCCGCACCCGTCGCCGTGACGAGGACGATCGCCACCGGATGGAGGTTGACCGTCTGCCCCATGATCAGCGGCTGGAGCACGTTGCCCTCGAGCTGGCCGATGACGAAGATCAGCAGGATGACGAGTGCGCCGGCGAGCGGGCCATCGGTCACCAGCGCCACGAAGGCCGCGAGGAGCATCGCGATGGGTGCGCCGATGTAGGGGATGAAGGCGCCGAAGAAGACGATGATGCCCAGGGGTATCGCCAGCGGCACGCCCATGAGGAGCAGCACGATCGTCACCAGCGTCGCATTGGTGATGGCGACGAGCACCAGGCCCTGGGAGTACTGGGAGAAGCCCCGCCAGGCGATGCGCACCGTCTGGCCGATCACCTCGCGATTGCGGGCCGGCATCCAGCGCACGAACCACGCGAAGATCTCGCTGGGCTGGATGAGCACGAAGATGAGGATGAAGACCCCCGCGGCGAGCGCCGTACCCACTCCGAGCACGCTGCCGACCCCCGACAGCACTCCGAGTGCGATGTCGCCGCCGGATGAGCGAATGAAGTCCTCGACCTGCACATAGACGCTCGTGAGCTGGGCATCGGTGATCTGCAGGGGACCCTCGCGCAGCCACGTCTGCAGGTCGGCCACACCCTGGTTGAACGCCGCGGAGATGCCCTCCCACTGCGCGATCGTCTGCATCCCGATGAAGATGACCACCAGCGCAACCGCCGCCGCGAAGGCGAGCAGGGACACCACGGCCGCGAGCCAGCGCGGCAGCGACCTGGCGAGGAGGTTGACGAGCGGCATGAGCCACGCGGCGACCAGCAGGGCGAAGAAGAGCGCGAGGATGAGCGTCTGAAGCGGGGTGATGAGCAGGAGCAGCCCCCACAGGACCACCCCGATCGCCGCAATGCGCCAGGCATAGCCGCCGATACGGCGGAAGGCGGGCGAGACGTGGTCGGGAGTGTCGTAGGGCGCAGGGAAGGGCGGCCTGGGGGGAATGTGATCTTCCGCCGACCGGGACCGCCCCACGCTCCACCTCCTCGTGGGGAGCGTAGTCCCGCGAGACACCCGCCCCGACGTATCGGCCTAGGGTGTGTCCGGACGAGGAGGACATGCCGTGACTGCAGGATCGGGCAGCGCATCCATCCCGAGTCTCGCCTTCGACAGTGCGGGCTCGGGGCCTCCGCTCGTCCTCATCCACGGCCTCGCGTCCTCGCGTCGGTGCTGGGATCTCGTCGTGGACGACCTCGCGCGCGACTTCACGGTGTACGCCGTCGACCTCCCCGGGCACGGCGACTCCGATCCCATCCCCGGGCAGGCCGAGACACCGGCGACGGAGATGGCGCGCGCGATCGGCTGCTTCCTCGACGAGCGGGATATCGACCGCGCGCACCTGGTCGGCAACTCACTGGGCGGCTGGACCGCACTCGAGGCCGCCGCTGACGGGCGTGCCCTGAGCGTCACGGCGCTGTGTCCCGCGGGACTCTGGGAGCCGATTCACGAGCCACTCGGCGCGATCCAGTTCAACCGTCGCGCCGCCGTCGCGACGAAGCGCTTCATTCCGTCGATCATGCGCATCGGCCCGGTGCGGCGCACCCTCATGCGTACCGGCGCCGAGCGCGCGGGGGCCGTGCCCTACCGGGTCGCCGTCGACGCGGCGTACGCCCAAGCCGACGCCCGGGGCTTCGAGCAGGCCCATGACGGAGCGCTCCACCGGCGCTTCGACCGCGCGGAGGCGATCCCCGCGGAGGTCCCGGTGACCATCGCCTTCGGCGACAACGACCGGCTCCTGCCCGCGCCGCGCTTCCAGCAGCGGGACCTCGCACCCTCGCATGTGCGCTGGGAAGTGCTGTGGAACTGCGGGCACGCACCGATGTGGGACGTGCCGACCGTGACGACGACGCTCGTGCGCGAGACAGCGTCGCGGGGAGCCAGCGCGCCGGGCGCCGGCGCATGAGCATCCGCGTCTACCAGGGACCGCACTCCGACGGTCGTCGGATGCCGGTGAGCTGGCAGTGGCTGCCATGGCTCTTCGCCGGCATGACCATCGGCGGGCAGATCATCTGGCTGCTGGCCGATGCGGCGCGCGACTTCCTCACCATCGCGACGGTGGTCACGTTCTTCCTCGCGTCCGTGAGCCATGCGTGGCTCACCCGCGGCTGGGCCTGGGCGATGGGGTACGTCGCGATCGCCGGCGGCGTCGGCCTCGCCATGGAGGCCGTCGGCGTGGCCACGGGATTCCCCTTCGGCAGCTACTCCTATAACTCCACGCTCGGTCCCACCCTCATCGGCGTGCCCATCATCGTGATGATGGCCTGGGCGATGATGGCCTATCCCGCGTTCCTGGCGGCGCAGCGGATCTCGCGCACGCGGGCCGGAGTCGTGGTCTTCGGCGCCTGGATCCTGGCCGCGTGGGATCTCTTCCTGGACCCTCAGATGGTGGGCGAGGGGCACTGGACGTGGGCGAATCCGGACCCCGGCCTGCCCGGCATTCCGGGGATCCCACTCACCAACTACGTCGGATGGATCATCACCGCGCTCATCATCATGGTGCTGCTGTCACGGCTGCCCGTACGCAAGCCCGCCGGTGACGGCGTACCCACGCTCATGCTCGCGTGGGTGTACTTCTCCAACGTGCTCGCCAACGCGGTGTTCTTCGGCAGGCCGTGGGTGGCTGTCTGGGGCGGCATCATCATGGGCGCGGTCGTGATCCCGTGGGCCTGGATCTCCTGGACGCGCAGGCCGTGAGGACGCGTCGACCATGAAGACGCGCACCATCGCGGGCGTCGTCGCGGCAACGGGTGCACTCACTGCTGCCGCGCTCACCGCGCACGCCGCCATCAACATGCGTCTGATCCGTCGCCCTCGCGATGAGAGCGTCACCGTGCACGAGCGCGTGTCGATCCTGCTCCCTGCGCGTGACGAGGCACTCCGCATCGCACCCACGCTGCGCTCACTGCTCGCGCAGGAGGGTCTGCCCGACCTGGAGATCCTCATCCTGGACGACGGGTCGACCGACGGCACGGGCGATGTCATCCGCCAGGTGGTGGGCTCCGACCCGCGCGTCAAGATCATCGACGGTCCCGACGACCTGCCGCCGAGCGGTTGGCTGGGCAAGTCCTGGGCGTGCCATCGCCTCGCCCAGGAGGCGACGGGCGACGTGCTCGTCTTCGTCGATGCCGACGTGCAACTCAGTGCCCACGCCGTCGCCTCCACGATCCACCACATGCGCGAGGGCGGCCTCGACCTGCTGTCGCCCTATCCCCGTCAGGTCGCAGTGACGCGCGCCGAGCGGATCATGCAGCCTCTCGTCGTCTGGTCCTGGGCGACAGCACTGCCGATCCGCATCACCGAGCGCAGCCACTACCCGTCGATGGCGGCGGCTGTCGGGCAGCTCCTCGTCGTCGATGCGCGCGCCTATCGCATCAGCGGCGGCCACGCGGCTGTGTCCGACATGATCCTCGAGGACGTCGGCATCCTGCGTGCACTCAAGCGCGCCGGCTTCCAGGGCGCTCCCGCTGATGGCAGCGCCGTGGCATCGTGCCGGATGTACACCTCGTGGCCGGAGATCTACGAGGGCTACACGAAGTCCGTCTGGTCGGCGGTGCAACCTTCGCCGGTCGCATACGCACTTGTGGCCGTCATGGGCCTGGCCTACGTCGCGCCACCCGTCTTCGCCGTGCTCGGCCCCGGCCGGGCCGCGCGCACGTGGGGCGTCGCGGGATACGCCAGCGGGGTGCTCGGTCGCTACGTCGTCGCCCGCCGCACCGGGGAGCGCGTGTGGCCGGACGTGCTCGCCCAACCCGTCTCCGTGGCCACCTTCGCCGGACTGATCCTGGCGTCGCTACGGCGCCATCGCGCCGGCACCATCACGTGGCGAGGTCGACCGCTGCCGTGATCGACCGATGACCGGCCTCGTCGTCGTCCTCGCCTACGCGCTAGGGGCGGGCATCGGGGTAGCGAGCTCGCGCAGTGCGCGCGTGTCCGGCGTCTGGCAGCGCATCATCCGCTACCAGATCGTCATCGTCTCCGTCGGCGTCTCGATCCTCGCCGCGTGGCGTCTGGAGGGCTTCGGAGACCTGCTGTGGCCATTGCTCGCCGCGGCATTCACCTTCGTCATCATGGCGGTCGCGTGGTGGACGACACCCCGCGGCAGCGATCGCACGGGACGCGCGGTCCTGCGCGGCTGGTCCGCCAATGCGAATGGCGGCTTCTGGGTCATCCCTGTCGCCACCGCGATCGCGGGTGCCCCCGGCGCGGTCTTCGCCGTCATCGTCGATCGCCTCTACATCCTGATCTTCGGATTCTTCACCTGGCTCCTCCGCCGCCATGCCCCCGAACCCCAGCGCATGCGGACGTCGTGGATCGATCAGGCCCCGGTGATCGCACTCGGCATAGGTCTCATCCTCAACGTCACTCGGGAGACACCCACGTGGACCGCCACCGCGCTCGCCTGGGCCGCACCCCTCCTCGCGCTCTCGGGGGCGGCGGTCTTCGTCGGCTCGGTGCTGCATCCCTCGCAGCGGATCCCGTGGCGTCCGGGCATGCGAGTGTGGGGTCTGCTCAGTGCCGTACGCATCCTGCTCTTCGTCCCCGCGGCGCTACTGGCACCGACACCGGAGATCGCCATCGCCTTCGTGCTCTTCGGATTCACCATCCCGGCGTTCTTCCCCCCGCAGCTGTCGATCCTCTACGGGTATCGGGATTCGGTGGTCGCAGCGAGCGCGCGGTGGGGGTGGATCTGGGCCGCGCCGGGCGTCGCCTCCGCCCTTGTCCTCTGGTCGCTCCACTGAGAGCGGAGCCGAGTCAGGGCACGCGCAGCCGGGTTAGGGGACGGTGCAGTAGTCGGAGTCGCCCTCGGCCACTCGGTCCAGAGCACTCCGAGAGCCGGGGAAGAGATCGAGCCAGCACACGGCGATGCCCTTGTAGGACTCCATGGGGGCATTCATCAGGTACGCCGGGTCGGCAAGCGCCGCGCCGTTGAGTTGCCGTGGGTCGTAGACACCGAAGTCGACGAAGAAGTTGGGGCCGCCCGGCGGAATGCACAGGGGCCTGCCCACCTCGCAATTCGTCGCACCGACAGCAGTGGCGATCAGATCTCCCGCCTTCACGCGTATGGGCGTCACACGGGTGGTCCGGGAGTCCTCTCGGAGCGCGATTCGATCGACCGCCGTCTGCAGTGCAGGAGCGAGCGTGCCATCGCGCAGATGATCGAAGCGCCACATCACGCCGCAATCGGTGAAGAAGTCGAGGATGACCTGGTCGTTGCCAGGCGTGTAAGCCTCTCGGTACCGGCCGATGGCAAAGAGCCAACCGTCGGCGGGGGCCACGATGCGCTGTACGCCGTCGGCATCGGTCGGCGAGAAGCGCACGTGACCGTGCGGCTTGTAGCCGGACTGCGGATTGGCATAGCCGGGGCGCCGGATCGACGTGACGTCGGTCGCGTCGAAGGGAAGGTGAGCGAACAGGCTCGACAGGTTGCTCGGGCAGGGCGGTGGGGTGCCGACGCGCTGCCAGCCGCGCTCCCAGGATCCCGACCACTCGTACGGCGGGCCCGCCGGGCTGGGTGAGGGCGACGGACCGGGAACCGGACCCGGACCCTTGCCCACGCGCCAGGTCAGCCTGCCGCCTTTGCCCTTGACGCACACCAGCGAGCGCCCCTGGGCATCCTTGGCCACCGCGCCCACCTTGGGGCAGCGCTCTCCCGCCTTGGGCGGAGCAGCGGACACGGCACCGGATGCGCCGAAGGCGACGAGGGCGCCGGCGAGGACCAGGGTCCCCACCGGCCGCAGCGCACGCCGCATTCGCGTCACCGTCTCAGGCTGCCAGGAGCGCAAGGAGCGTGTCCAGCCCAACAACCGCCGCACCCTAGGCTGGCGACGTGGCCCGCGTCGTCGTCATCGGAGGTGGCGCAGGAGGCATGGCCGCCGCCGCGCGCCTGAAGGTCAAGGGTCACGACGTCACGCTGCTCGAGCAGGGCTCGCGCTTCGGCGGCAAGCTCGCGCGCTACGAGCGCGATGGCTTCGTGTTCGACACCGGTCCGAGCCTGTTCACCCTGCCCGCCGTCTACCGCGACCTCTTCCTCAAGACCGGGAAGGCTCTCGAGGAGTCGGTCGACATCCAGCCGCTCGACACGGCGTTCGCCTACCGCTTCCCCGACGGCAGCACCCTGGAACTGCCCGGCACCGACCCCGCGCGCATCGCGCGGGCGATGGGCGACCAGCTCGGCGGCGGCGCGACCGACGACTGGCGCGGGCTCATGGCGCGGGCGGCCGAGGTGTGGCGCATCACGCGCCGGCCCTTCATCCAATCCCCCCTCGAGGGCGCGGGCACGCTCATCAAGCTGGCGACCGATCCGCGCGAGGTCAAGGCGGTGGCGCCCTTCACATCGCTGCGTCGGCTCGGTCGCAAGCACCTGCGCGATCCCCGCCAGGTCATGCTGCTCGATCGCTATGCGACGTATCAGGGGTCGGATCCGCGCAAGGCGCCCGCAGCACTCATGACCGTCCCCTACGTCGAGCAGGAGTTCGGCGCATGGCATCTTGGGGGCGGCCTCGCCACGCTCGCCGATGCGCTCATCGCACGCTGCGACGAGCGTGGGGTGCAGATGCGCACGGGCGCCGATGCGGTGCGCGTCCACACCGACGCCAGCGGGGTGACCGGTGTCGAGCTTGCCGACGGTGAACGCATCGACGCCGACATCGTCGTGGCGAACTCCGATGCCGAGCACCTCTACGCCCACATGATCGATGATCCGCGTGCGCGCAAGCCGCTGCGCACGGTGCGTCGCGCCACCCCATCGCTCTCCGGCTTCGTCCTGCTCCTCGCCGTGCGCGGACGCACCGCCGGGCTGCAGCATCACAACGTGTGGTTCCCCGCCGACTACGACGCGGAGTTCGACGCGGTCTTCGGCGGACGCCCCGTGGCCGATCCCACGATCTATGTCTGTGCGCCTGACGATCCGCGCATGCGACCCGATGCGGATCACGAGTCGTGGTTCGTCCTGGTCAATGCCCCACGGCAGGGTCCGGTGGACTGGGACTCCCTGCGCGAGTCCTACGCCGACCACGTGCTCGACGTGATGGCACGACGCGGATTCGACGTGCGCGATCGACTGCTGTGGCGCGAGATCCGCACACCTGCAGACCTCGAACGCGATGTACGCGCACCCGGCGGTGCGATCTACGGCACGAGCAGCAATGGCACGCGCGCGGCCTTCCTCCGCCCCGCCAACATCTCCCCCGTGCCGGGGCTCTACCTCGTCGGAGGCTCGTCGCACCCCGGCGGCGGCCTGCCGCTCGTGGGGATCAGCGCCGAGATCGTCGCCGAGGCGATCGGCCGCGCCTAGGCGCCAGACCTCGCCCGAACTTCGGGAGATTCAGCGAGGTTTCCTGCACCAAACTCCCCAAGTTCCGAGGCGATCGGCCGCGCTTAGGCGTCCTCGGATCCCTCGTCGCCCTGCCACACCGCGAGACGCCCCCTGCGCGACACGGCGCGCAGGCGCCGCTCGGTCGCCTCGCGATCCTGCGGCGTGGTGACGACGACGATCTGATCACCGACGCGCAGGCGCGTCTCGCTGTCAGGAACCAGAGTCGATCCCTCGCGGACGACCAGTGAGACGGCGGAGGGCTGGGGAAGTCCGATCTCGCGCACGAAGACACCGACCAGCTTGCTGTCCTCGGGGATCGACAGGCCGAGCATGACGGCGTTGACCCCGTCGAGCGGCGCACTGTCGACGTCGAGCTCCCCCGCCGAGTGAGGCAACGCGACACCGAGTCGCCGAGCAACCCACGGGAGCGCGGGTGTCTGCACCAGCGTGAGGATGAGGACGACGATGAACGTCGCGTCGAAGACGAGTTCCGCCCCCGGCACCGCCAGGCCCAGCGCGAGAGCTGCGAAGACGATCGGCACCGCACCGCGCAGGCCCGTGACGGATACGAAAGCAATGCTGCGCATCGGCCACCGGAAGGGGGCGAGCGAGATCAAGGCCGAGAGAGGCCGGCCGAGGACAACCAGCAGCACGGCGGCCACAAGCGCGATGCCGATGGCGGCGGGCAGCCGACTCACGTCGACGAGGAGGCCGAGCATGATGAAGAGTCCGATCTCGGCGATCCAGGCCAGGCCATCGCTGAATCCCTTGACGGCACGCCGGTGCGGCAGCGCGGACGACGAGCCCACGATCACCGCGGCGAGATAGACGGCGATGAATCCCGAGACGTGCAGCAGGTCGGCCACGCCGTACGCCGCGACGATCGGAGTGAGGACCGCGATCGGGTAGAGCCCGACCGCCGGAAGCGCGAGGCGAGGCAGCAGCCATCGCGTCGCGATGCCGACGACCAAGCCGACGAGCCCTCCGCCGATGAGCTCGGCGATGACGAGGACCGGGATGAGCCACGGGTCCGACGCGAGTGCACCCGAGGCGATGATGACGACCAGGACGACGACGGGAGCGTCGTTGAGGCCGGCTTCGCCCTCGAGCAGCGTGCGCAGGCGGGGCAGGATCGAGACGCGCCGCAGCACGGAGAAGACCGCGGCGGCATCCGTCGCAGCGAGCACGACCGACAGCAGCACCGCGAGCTGCGGCTCCATGCCGGTGAGCCAGATGAGCGGGAGGGCAACAGCCGTCACACTGACGGCCACGCCCACCGTGGCGAGCGCGATGCTCGACCCGAGGACGGTCCGCAGTTGGGACCAGCGCGTGGTGAGGCCACCGTGCGCGAGGATGACGATGAGGGCCGCGGAGCCCAGGACGGTCGCGAACTCCGGATCCAGCGGCCCGATCTCGGGGCCGAAGGGCACCCTGGTGGACACGTTGCCGAGGATCAGGCCGATGCCGAGATAGAGGAGCAGGCCGGGGATCCCGAGCCGGCCGGCGAAGCGCACTCCCGCGATGGCGAGGATCACGACGATCCCGCCGATGACGAGGGCTTCGGCGAGGCCCTCGAGCGTGAAACCCGCCTCCCCTCCCATAGGCGGACTCTACGCAGCAGCGCGAAGCCGGGATGCGCCTAGCGGGCATGCCGCTGGCGCCCACTGCCCCTAGGCTCAAGGCGTGACCTCGCCGCTCGACGCCGACGACCTGCGCCCGCGCGTGCAGAAGGCCGTCGACGATTTCATCGCGGCGCAGCGCTACATCCTCGACGGCGTGAGCGACGATCTCGACCCGCTCATCGAGGCGGTGAGCGACCTGCTGAGCGGCGGCAAGCGACTGCGCCCGGCCTTCTGCTGGTGGGGCTACCGCGGTGCCGGTGGCGCTGACACCGAGGAGGCTCTTCGGGCCGCGGCGGCACTGGAGTTCCTCCAGGCCTGCGCGCTCATCCACGACGACGTCATGGACGGGTCGGACACACGTCGTGGCATGCCGTCGGCACATCACCGCTTCGCGATGCTCCACCGCGGCTCCGAGTGGCTCGGCTCACCCGAGGCCTTCGGTGTCGGTGCAGCGATCCTGCTCGGCGACCTGTGCCTGTCCTGGGCCGACGAGCTCCTGCTCACCAGCGGGGTGCCCGCCGAGCAGCTCGACGCGGCGAAGCGCGTGTACGACGAGATGCGCACCGAGCTCATGGCCGGGCAGTACCTCGACCTGCTCGAGCAGGCCCGCGGCGGAGGCTCGGTGGAGCGCGCCATGCGCGTCGTGCGCTTCAAGTCGGCGAAGTACACCATCGAGCGCCCCCTGCACATGGGCGCCGCCCTCGCCGGCGGAGACGCGGATGTGATGGCGGCGTACACCGGCTACGGCCTGCCCCTCGGCGAGGCCTTCCAGCTCCGCGATGACGTCCTCGGCGTCTTCGGCGATCCGTCGGAGACCGGCAAGCCGGCGGGTGACGACCTGCGCGAGGGCAAGCGCACCGTGCTCATCGCCACCGCGATGGACCGCGCCACGCCCGCTCAGGCCGCGCAGATCCGGCGCCACCTTGGCGATCCGGGCCTGGACGCCACGGGTGTCGCCCTCCTGCGCGAGGTCATCTCCGAGACCGGCGCACTCGACCACGCCGAGCAGCTGATCACCTCGCTCACTGATCAGGCGCTCGCCTCCCTCGACTCGGTCGCCCTGCAGTCCCCCGCGCCCGAGGTGCTCACCGGCCTCGCCTACGCCGCAACCCGAAGGAGCGTGTGATGCCCCGCACCGTCACCGGACCCACCGACCGCGTCATCGTCGTCGGCGCGGGACTCGGCGGGCTCTCGGCAGCCATGCGCCTCGCCGGCGCCGGACGCCAGGTCACCGTCCTCGAACGCGAAGACGTGCCGGGTGGCCGCGCGGGTCGACTCGAGCTCGACTCCGCCTCGGGCACGTACCACATCGACACGGGCCCGACCGTGCTCACGATGCCCGATCTCATCGCCGATGCCTTCGACAGCGTCGGCGAGGACATGGCCGACTGGCTCGAGCTCACCCCGGTCGCACCGCTCTATCGCGCCTTCTATCCCGACGGCTCACGCCTCGACGTGCACGCCAATGTCGACGAGATGGCCGAGGAGATCCGCACCGTCATCGGCCCGGAGGAGGCCGCGGGCTATCGCCGCTACGTCGACTTCGTCTCGCAGCTCTATCGCTACGAGATGACCGACTTCATCGATCGCAACATCGACTCGCCCTTCGACCTGCTCACTCCCAATCTCGCCAAGCTGGTCGCCATCGGCGGCTTCCGCAAGCTCGCGCCCCGCGTCCGCGAGTTCCTGCGCGATCCGCGCACCGAGCGGGTCTTCTCCTTCCAGGCGATGTACGCCGGGCTCTCCCCGTACGACGCCCTCGCGATCTACGCCGTTATCGCCTACATGGACTCCGTCGCGGGAGTCTTCTTCCCCAAGGGCGGCATGCACGCGGTGCCCCAGGCCATGGCCGCCGCAGCGGAGAAGCACGGTGTCGAGTTCCGCTACGGCACGGAGGTCACGCGGGTCGAGACCCGCGGCCAGCGCGCGGTCGCCGTGCACACCGCCGACGGCGAGCGACTCGAGGCCGACGTCATCGTCCTCAACCCCGACCTGCCCGTCGCCTACCGCGACCTGCTGGGGCGCTCACCCTGGAGCATCCGCCGCCTCGACTACTCACCCTCCTGCTTCCTCCTGCTCGCCGGATCGTCGGCGTCGTACTCGCAGATCGCGCACCACAACATCCACTTCGGCAGGTCGTGGAAGGGTGTCTTCCGCGAGCTCATCGACGAGAAGCGGCTCATGAGCGACCCGAGCCTGCTCGTCACCAACCCGTCGCACTCCGATCCGAGCCTTGCCCCCGACGGCAAGGAGGTCTACTACGTGCTCTTCCCCACGCCCAATCTCGATGCGCCGATCGACTGGCGCACCGAGGGTCCGCGTTACCGCGACGAGGTCGTGCGCGTGCTCGAGGAGCGCGGTTACCGGGGCTTCGGCGACGCCATCGAGGTCGAGGCGACGACCACTCCGCTGGACTGGGAGCAGCGCGGCATGGAGCGCGGGGCACCGTTCGCCGCGTCGCACTCCTTCCTGCAGACCGGTCCCTTCCGGCCGCGCAACATCTGGGGCGAGAACGTCGTCTTCACCGGTTCGGGCACCCAGCCCGGGGTCGGCGTACCCATGGTGCTCGTCTCGGGTCGGCTCGCGGCCGAGCGCATCCTCGGCAAGGACCCGCTCTACCGCTCCCGCGCCCTGCGCTGAGACCGCGGCAGTGACGCCTACGCTGGCGTCGTGACCTCGTGGGATGTGCGGCTCCTCGCGCGCTACGCACTCCCGGGCTTCATCGGCTCGCTCATCCTCGCCGTCGGGGCACTCGGCGTGGGCTGGCTCCCGCTCACCGGTGGCGTAACCGACATCGTGGGCGTGGACGCCTTGCGCGGCACGACCGCGGGGCTGCTGCTCTCGCGCGCCTTCGTCTTCGTCGGAGTCGCCCTGCTGCTCCAGGCCTGGCTCATCCTGGGGCACGACCTGCTCGCGGACCCGGAGGATCCCCACAGCCTGCGCGGTGTCGCCCCGCGGACCCTCGTCACCGTCCTCATCGCGTGGGTCGCCCCCCTGGTGCTGGCACCGCCGCTCTTCAGCCGCGACGTCTACTCCTACTTCGCGCAGGGTCGGGTGGTGGCGGCCGGCCGCGATCCCTACGAGACCGGCGTCGCGGTCATCGACGGATGGTTCGAGGACGGTGTCGACCCCATGTGGGCCGAGACGCCGACGCCGTACGGTCCCTTCTGGCTCCTCTTCGCCCGCGGGGTCGCCAACTTCGCGCCCGAGCAGCCCGCGCTTGCCGCTCTCATCTTCCGCCTCTCCGCGCTGGCCGGTCTCGCCCTGCTCGTCATCTACCTCCCCCGCCTTGCGGCTGCGCATGGCATCCCCACAGCACCGGCGCTGTGGCTCGGCGTACTCAATCCGCTCGTGATCATGCATGTCGTGTCGGGTGCGCACAATGACGCCCTCATGATCGGGCTGATCGTCATGGGCTTCGCCCTCGCCAGTGAGCGGCATCCCGCATTCGGCACGATTGCCATCGCGCTTGCCGCAGCCATCAAGCCGATCGCCCTGCTCGCGCTGCCCTTCATCGGCCTCCAGTGGGCCGGGCTCACGTCGGGCTGGGGTGCGCGGATCCGCGCGTGGGCGCTCGCCCTGGCGATCACCATCGCGGTCTTCGCCGTGGCGAGCGTGCTCGCAGGAGTGGGGCCAGGATGGATCGCGGCCCTGGGCACACCCGGCGAGGTGCGCACGTGGCTATCGCCCGCGACCGCGATCGGCATGCTCATCGGGATGGGCACGACCGCGCTCGGTCTCACGATCGACGACGCACTGGTCGTCACCATCACCCGCACGATCGGCACGCTCGCCGCGCTGGGCATCATCGGGTGGCTCGTGCTGCGCCCCGAGGGGCGCAGTCCCGTGCGCGGAGCGGCACTCGCCTTCCTCACCGTCGTCCTGCTCGGGCCCGTCATCCAGCCGTGGTACCTGCTGTGGTTCCTTCCGCTCTTCGCCGCCACCGGACTCGGGCCGACGCAACTGCGCATCGCCATCGTCACGATCGCGGGCTTCTCCCTGCACGGCATGGCGGAGTCGAGTTCGACCTCCGACAGCCTCTTCGAGTTCAGCGACGGCCTGGCCATCGTGGCGGCGTTCATCGTCGTGGGACTCGTGCTCCTCGTGAGTCCGCGAGAACGCCGCCTCGTGCTCGGCGGACCACTGAGCCATGGACTCCTTCCCGCCGACCCCGATGCGCAGGCCCGTGCGGACGACGCGGTCTTCCGTGGCAGGATCGGCACCCGTGAATGAGTGGGATGCGGCCGGGATCGATGATCCATCGCTGCGCGCGTCCTACGAGCGCTGCAAGCGACTCAATGCCGAGCACGGCAAGACCTACTACCTCGCCACTCTGCTCCTGCCGCCGCGCAAGCGCCCCTACGTGCATGCGCTCTACGGCTTCGCCCGCTACGCCGACGAGATCGTCGATGACCTCTCCTCGACCCTGACCGACGCCGAGAAGGCCGACTGGCTCGGCCGCTGGGGAGATGAGATCCTCGCCGACCTCCGCCGCGGTCGTTCCCGCGATCCGGTGGGACGTGCCCTCGTCGACACGGTGCGCACCTGGAACATCCCGCTGGAGCACTTCGAGGCCTTCCTCCACTCCATGCGCATGGACCTCACCGTCACGGAGTACGCGACGTACGACGATCTCTACGAGTACGTCTACGGCAGTGCCGCGGTGATCGGCCTGCAGATGGTGCCCATCCTCGAGCCGAGCGCACCCGAGGCCTACGAGCGCGCGAAGGACCTCGGCGTGGCCTTCCAGCTCGCCAACTTCATCCGCGACGTCGGCGAGGACCTGCACCGCGGTCGCGTCTACCTCCCCATGGAGGAGCTTGCCCAGCACGGTGTCACGCGCGAGGTCCTCGAGCGCCGCGTGGCGACTCCCGCAGTCAAGGCAGCCCTCGCGGAGCAGGTGATGCGCGTGCGCGCGCTCGAGGAGCGATCACGATCCGGCATCGCCCTGCTGTCCGCTGACTCGCAGCCGTGCATCGAAGCCGCGCGCATCCTCTACTGCGGCATCGTCGACGAGGTCGAGCGCATCGACTACGAGGTCTTCGACAAGCGCGCGACGGTGCCGCTACGACGACGGCTTGCCGTGGCCGGCCCCGCCTGGGTCCGCGCCCGCCGGGCTCGTCGACGCAGCGCTGCCTGAAGGCTTGCTGCCTGACTTCCGCGACGTCCACGTGCGCCAGATCGGCGGTCCGGACATGGGCTCGCGCTGGACCCCGCGACGGCCCCAGTAGATCCAGAGTGCGCACGCGAGCAGACAGAGCGAGAAGCCCATGAGCAGGTCCTCGAAGGGCTGGTAGGCGATGCGGCCGTTGCCGATGAAGGGTGGCGTGCCCGAATCAGGCTGGCTTCCCACGATCATCGAGTCCGAGTAGCGGAAGACCTGCAGGCGCGTGAGCACGCCATTGGTCAAGAGCTGGAAGAAGAGCACGATGGCGTACGAGACCCAGAACCCCTTGCGTGTCACCAGCCGCGTACGCAGGATGAACACGTCCACCACGATGGAGGCGACGACGACAGCGATCCCGATCTGGGTGTAGGTCACGACGCATCACCGTCCGGCGGCGGCGATGATGGCACTGAAGCCGTTGCGGGTACCTCGTCGCCCAGTGGCCAGCCCCTGACCGCCCGCACGGCCTCCAGGCTGAGGATCGACGCGAGCGGCACGACCACGAAGAAGATCAGTTCCTCGATCGGGATGATCCCGCCGAGCTCGATGCCCACCGTGCGGGCGGGGTCGATGCTCCAGTGCCCGGTCGCGATGGCCCAGATATCCCAGATGACGAAGAGGGTGAAGGGGACCGCCAGCGCGAGGAGTAGGCGCTTCCACCGTCTCAGCACGCGGGTGCGCAGGGCGATCTCGAGCCAGGCCGAGCCAACGAAGATGAAGAGCAGCACGCCGAGGTAGGTGAGGCGCTCGAGCTCCATCAGGCGCCCGACATGAGCTTGGCGTGGTCCCAGGAGACGGTGCGCTCGGGCACGAGGCGCATGGCGACCTGCTTGACGGCGGTCGGCCGGTAGGCCTCCATCGCCGCGGGCACGTGCTCCGGATCGAGGCCCTCGTACTTCACGAGGAGGGCCGCCGCGATCTCGCAGATCACATCGATGTCCTCGCTGAGCTCCAGGCGCCCGGAGACCTGTACACCGCGCAGCTCGGCATAGCGGTCGCCGTCTTCGACGAGGGTCGCCACGCGCGGGTCGCGACGTACATTGGCGACCTTCTGCGACTTGGCGTAGGTCCGCATCCAGACCTCCCCCTCACGGAGGACAAACCACATCGCGACGGGGTCCGGGACCCCATCCGGCCCGATCGTGGTGAGGATCATCGTGCGCGCGGTCTCGAGGAATGCACGTATCTCGTCGTCGCCCATGGCGATCTCATCACGACGGCTCACCCGTCCATCCTGCCCGGGGAGCCCCAGGGCTGCCACGCCGGATCCGCGCATCCCCTGATGGGGCATCCGGCCGACCTAGACTCGAGCCACCATGGATTCCCCGACGGGCCCCGCCGTGCTCCCCGATCCCCTCATCGGGACCCTCGTGGACGGCCGATACCAGGTCGTCTCGCGCATCGCCCGGGGCGGCATGGCCACCGTCTACGAGGCCATCGACACGCGCCTGGACCGCACCGTCGCCCTCAAGATGATGAGCGCCGCGCTCGCGGAGGACCCCGGCTTCGTCACCCGCTTCCGTCGCGAGGCGCGGGCCGCGGCCCAGCTGAGCCACCCGCACGTGGTCGCAGTCTTCGACCAGGGCGAGGCAGCGGGGCTGCCCTACCTCGCCATGGAGTACGTCCCCGGCCGCACCCTGCGCGACGTCCTGCGCGACTACGGCGCGCTCACCCCGGAGCAGGCACTCACCATCCTCGATCCTGTCCTTGAGGCGCTCTCCGCGGCGCACGACGCGGGATTCGTCCACCGCGACATCAAGCCGGAGAACATCCTCATCTCCGACGACGGCCGCGTGAAGGTCACCGACTTCGGCCTGGCGCGCGCGGTGACCAACAACACCACCGCGACCCAGGGCATGATCATCGGCACCGTCGCCTACCTCTCTCCCGAGCATGTCGAGCGCGGCGATGCCGATGCACGATCCGATGTCTACGGCGCCGGGATCTGCCTCTTCGAGATGGTCACGGGCCAGGTGCCCTTCGCCGCCGAGAGCGCCATCACCGTCGCCTACCAGCACGTCAACGCCGATGTGCCCGCTCCGTCATCACTGCGCTCGAGTATTCCCCCCGATGTCGACGCCCTTGTCGCCACGGCGACGCGCCGCGACCCGGACCTGCGCTACCCCGACTGCCGTGCCTTCCTCGCCGACGTACGCCGCGTCCGCCGCACACTGCCTCCGCCGCAGCCGCTCACCAAGGACACCCAGGACACCCTCATCGTGCCCGTGGACATGGCGGCCGGCGCGGCTGCCGGCGGCACTCCCCCGCCCGCCGTGACCGTGCGCCCGGTGACACCCGGCGAGGGGGGCCGAGCACAAGCGCCCACGCGACGTCGTCGCGGACGCGGCTGGCTGGTCGCCGTCATCCTTCTCCTCCTCGCCGTCGGCGGTGCGGCGTTCGCCGGGTGGTACCTCGCTGCGGGACCGGGCAAGCAGGTCACCGTGCCCGGGATCATCGGCATGGACGAGGCCTCGGCCACATCCGCGCTGCAGCAGGCCGGCCTGCGCCTGGAGGTGGGCGGCGAGGAGTACAGCGAGACCGTCGCGGTGGGCCTGGTGCTGTCGAGCGATCCCGAGCCCGGTGCCAGCACCGCCGCGGACTCAGCCGTGACCGTCGTGCTCTCCCGCGGTCCGGAGCGTTACGCCGTACCCGATGTGAAGGGCAAGCCCCTGGCCGAGGCCCAGGCCGCGATCACCGAGGCCAACCTCGCCGTGGGAGTCATCACCGAGGACTGGGATCCCGTCGTTCCCGATGGGTCTGTGGCCTCCACCGATCCCGCCATCGGTGATGAACTCAAGCCGGGCTCCCTGGTCAACATCGTCGTCTCGAAGGGGCCCAAGCCCGTCAAGCTGCCCAACCTCGCCGGCGTCGAGCTGTCCGAGGCCCAGGCGCAACTCGAAGCCGCAGGGCTCGTCGT
>JBJOJS010000050.1:0-31077 GCA_046046455.1 Actinomycetota bacterium
TCGACGAGCAGTTCCTCGGCGTAGACCGCCCAACCCTCGATGAAGACACCGGATGGTGCGAGGCGGCGTACGAGAGTCGTGTCGGCTGCGCGCGCCCGCGCGAGTTGGACGACGTGTCCGGGCATCGCCTCGTGGATGGCTAGGTCGTGGAGCAGGTCGCCGTTGTACTCGCGCAGGAAGGAATCGACACGGTTGGCAGGCCAGTCGTCCGGCGGAGGCGCGACGGCGACGACGGTCCGCAGTGCCGCCGTCTCGAGCGGGCCGGGTGCATCGCAGTAGGCGACCGCGACGCCGCGGTGGATGCGCGGCATGTCGCCGACATCGACCGGCTGGTCGGGGAGGGTGAGCAGGTCCTGCTCCCGCACGAATCGGGTGGCCCGATCGAGTGCGTGGCGGATCGTGGGCACGAGGGTCTCGCGCTCGATGCGGGAGCGCTCCGCCGCATCCGCCAGGGCGCGCCGCACGACGTCGGGCGAGCGGACCGACTCGCCGAGATACTCCGCGGCCGCCTCGCGCATATGCGCGGTGACGTCATCGAGATGCGCCTCGGCGCGCTCGAGGACCTGGACGGGCGCGACCTCCTCGTCGAGGTGGTGCCACACCGCCGCGCTGTAGAGGCGTACGCCGAGCCGTGGATCGCGGCGCGAGTGGGGCAGGCGCTCAGTAAGCCATGCCTGGTGTGCGCTCACGGCCTCGCGGGCATCGTCGACCGCCCGTGAGTCGAGGTCACCGAGCGCGGCGAGTTCGTCGAGGACGGAATCGAATCCGGCCAGGCGCAGCAGAGCCGTCTCGACGTGGATCGCCGACATCTCCTGGAGAGTCGCGCGCGCGTCGAAGAGGAACATCGGCAGCGCGCGCATGCGCGCATGGGCGCTCTCCAGGCGTTCCGCCGCCGGTGCGAAGTCGCGGATGGCGAGCGCGTGCAGCCCGCTGGCGGGATCCCAGACGAGCGGATCCCAGCGATAGCGCGCGATCTCGGCGAGGTCGAAGGCATCGGCGGCGAGGCGCGCACGCAGGACCTCGAGATCCACCTGCTCATCGACGGTGAGCTCGAGATCGTCGACGCCGTCGATGCGCTCGAGCAGCCCATCGAGTCGGCGTAGGTGGGCATCGACCGAAAACACAGTGAGATCGGGGAGTTCGGCGTCTCGCTCGTGATCGCCGGCCTGCGTGCCGAGCACGGGATTGAAGTCCAGCAGCGCGTCACGGGCCTGACCGGCCAGCGCCGCGAGGTCCGCCGAGGCGCTCACGCACCCTCCGCGTCGCGGACGCGGCGAGCCTGGCGGCGTACGGCCTCGCGCAGGGCCGCCTCCGCATCCCAGCCGCGCGCTCGACCTGCGGCGACGAGCACGAGGAGGAGGTCGCCGAGGGCCTCTTCATCCGCGATGTCCACGACTGGCGCGTCGGGCAGGGGCACGTCGAGGTGCTCGCTGCGCGCGAGCACCTTGCTGGCGCGCAGCAGTGCGGGCAGTGCCTCGGGGATGCCTTCCGTGACGGAGGTGCGTCCCTTCTCCTGCGCCTTGAGCACATGCCATTGGGATTGCACGTCATCGGCCGTCGTCACCTCGTCGGCACCGTCGGCGAAGACATGCGGATGGCGGCGTACCAGCTTGGTGACAATGCCGCGAGCGACGTCGTCGATGTCCCACGGATCGTCCGGATCCTCCTGCGCGATGCGCGCATGGAAGACGACCTGGAGCAGGAGATCGCCGAGTTCTTCGCGCAGGTCGTCGCGATCGCCGGACTCGATGGCCTCGACGGTCTCGTAGGCCTCCTCGAGGAGGTACTCCGCGAGACTGCGATGCGTCTGCCGGGCGTCCCACGGGCAGCCGCCCGGGGAGCGCAGGCGATCCATCACGGCGACGAGTTCGTCCAGGCCGTCACCCGACTCCGGCATGGCGTGAGCCTAGGGAGCCGGGAGGACGCCTGCCAGCGGATCCTCCACGGTGACCGTGGTCGACAGGTCGCTCGGCAGCGGGCCCACGGTGAGCGTGCCCGCGTCCCACGTGCCGAAGCGCGGGCTCACGGTGACTCCCTCCTGCAGGCCGAATCCGGTGACGTACTGAACGACGGCCTGCTGCTGGCCGTTGGGGTCGGCGTCGGGGGCGAGCGTGGATCCGAGCTTCTGCACCTGCAGCGACAGCTCGACCTGCTGGTCGATGGCCTGCGCCGGCACGTTGCTGTCGAGGTACGCCGCAACGAGAGCTTCGGGCCCACCGAGCTGAGCCTCGAACTCAGCCTTGGCCGTGTCGATCTCGCCCTGGGTCACGGTGACTCCCTGGGCGCCGGCCGCCTGGCCGACGAGTTCGGTGATGACGAGGCGCTGGAGGACAGCGAGCGTGAGGGCCAGGTCAGCTGCCCCCGCCTGCTCTCCCCGCTGCGACTGGACGGCCTCGGTGTCGGATGACAGGGCGTCGGTGGAGATCTGCACATCGCCGACGGTCGCGGCGGATCCCGCTTCGCCCAGTCCCGCGCAGCCGGACAGCGACACGCTGGCTCCCAGCGCCAGGCTGGCCACCAGTGCCACGATCCCTCGCCGCTTCATCGTGGTCACGACGCTCCCGCTCCCTTGCACTCGCCCTGGTCCTCGCTCACGCACTACGCCGCCCCCTCCGGCGGGTCGAGGATGTCGAGCACTCCTCGCACCCACTCCACCAACTCGGTGTCGCTGGTCGAACCCGCGGGCGGACGCGGCACCAGGATCGTACGGACCGCGGGCTTGACGAGCGTGCCCGGGTGTAGCCGCATGAGCCGCAGCTCCCGTGACTCGGGCAACTCGACCGGGTGGAAGCGAACCCGGGTCCCCGCCATCACGATCTCGCCCACGCCCGCGGCCCGGGCCCGCACGCGCAGACGGGCCACCGCCAGAAGGGTCTCGACCGGTGGGGGCGCGGATCCGTAGCGGTCGGCGAGCTCCTCCGCCACGGCGTCGACATCGGCCTCGGTGATCGCAGCCGCGATGCCGCGGTAAGCCTCGAGGCGCAGCCTCTCCTCCGGGACGTAGTCGTGCGGGATGTGCGCATCGAAGGGCAACTCGATCTTGACCTCGAGGGGCGCCGCATCGACATCACCACGTGCCTGAGCCAGGGCCTCGCCGACGAGGCGCACGTAGAGATCGAAGCCGACCTCGGCGATGTGGCCGCTCTGCTCGCCGCCGAGGAGGTTGCCTGCCCCTCGGATCTCGAGGTCCTTCATCGCGATCTGCATACCCGAGCCCAGATCGGCGTGCTGGGCAATGGTGGCGAGGCGCTCATGAGCGGTCTCGGTGAGCGGTCGCTCCGGCGGATAGAGGAGATAGGCGTAGCCGCGCTCGCGCCCACGGCCCACGCGACCGCGCAGCTGATGCAACTGCGCGAGACCCAGCGCATCCGCGCGGTCGATGATGAGGGTGTTGGCGTTGGGGATATCGATGCCGTTCTCGACGATCGTCGTGGCCACGAGCACGTCGATACGGCGTTCCCAGAAGTCGAGCACGATGCGCTCGAGCTCGTGCTCGTTCATCTGCCCGTGAGCGACGGCCACCCGGGCCTCGGGCACGAGATCGCGCAGTTTCGCGGCGACCCGGTCAATGGACTCGACACGATTGTGGATGAAGAAGACCTGGCCATCGCGGATGAGCTCGCGATGAATCGCAGCAGCGACCTGCCGATCGTCGAAGGGCCCGACGTAGGTGAGGACGGGATGCCGCTCCTCGGGGGGCGTCTGGATCGTCGACATCTCGCGGATACCGGTGAGCGACATCTCGAGGGTGCGCGGGATGGGCGTTGCCGACATCGTGAGGACGTCGACCGAAGTGCGCAGCGCCTTGATGTGCTCCTTGTGCTCCACGCCGAAGCGCTGCTCCTCATCCACGATGAGCAGGCCGAGGTCCTTGAAGCGCACCTGCGGGGTGAGCATGCGATGGGTGCCGATGACGACGTCGACCGTGCCGTCAGCGAGCCCCTCGAGGGTGCGCTTGGCCTCGGCGTCGGTCTGGAATCGCGACAGTGCCGCCACCGTCACCGGGAAGGGCGCATACCGCTCGGAGAAGGTGCGGAAGTGCTGCTGCACGAGCAGGGTCGTCGGCACGAGTACGGCGACCTGCTTGCCGTCCTGCACCGCCTTGAAGGCAGCGCGGACGGCGATCTCGGTCTTGCCGTATCCGACATCGCCGCAGATCACGCGGTCCATCGGCATCGACCGCTCCATATCGGCCTTGACCTCGTCGATGCTCGCGAGCTGGTCGGGGGTCTCCACGAAGGGGAAGGCGTCCTCGAGCTCGCGTTGCCACGGGCTGTCCGGCCCGAAGGCATGGCCCGGGGTGGCCTGGCGCTTGGCGTAGAGCCGCACGAGCTCATCGGCGATCTCTCGCACGGCGCGTCGCGCGCGCGCCTTGGTGCGCTGCCAGTCCGATCCGCCGAGCTTGCTCAGCGTCGGAGCCTCGCCACCGACGTAGCGCGTCACCTGGTCGAGCTGATCGGTCGGGACGTAGAGCCGATCCGGCGGCTGGCCCCGGCGCGATGCGGCGTACTCGATGACGAGGTACTCGCGCGTCGCATCGCCGACCGTCCGCTGCACCATCTCGACGTAGCGACCAACGCCGTGCTGCTCGTGGACCACCAGATCACCCGGTGCGAGTTGGAGGGGATCGATCGTGCGACGACGTCGCGAGGGCATGCGCGCGGCATCGCGCACCGGGGAGCGCTGGCCGAAGAGGTCGGCCTCGGTCACCAGGGCGATGCGACCTCCCGGCGAGGCGAAGCCCCCCTGCCAACGGCCCGTGGCGACGACTACGCCGCCTTCGTCGGCCGCGGGCACATCGTCGCGCCACGTCGCCTCGATGCCCTCGTCGCGCAGCGAGGCCGCGATCCGCTCAGCCGAGCCGGGACCTTCCGCGAGCAGGATGACCTGATCCCCGGCCTCACGCCAAGCGCGGATGTCATCGAGCACCTCGGGGAGGCTGCCGCGCCGATCCGGCAGTGGCCGGGCGTCGAGAGCGAGATCGTCGCCCTCCTGCGCGAAGGAGTCGGTGGTCCACACGGCTCCACGTGCGCGCGCCGCGGACTCGACCTCCACGACGGAGCGGTACGCCGCCGCCGAGAGGTCGAGTCCCTCGACATCGAGCGGTGTCGCCGCACCCGCCGCAGCGCCGTGCCACGAGGCCTCGAGGAACTCCTGCGAGGTGCGCACGAGATCCTCCGCGCGCGAGCGGATGCGCTCGGGATCGCAGAGGAGCATGACGGATCCCGGCGGCAGCAGGTCGACGAGCAACTCCATGCGGTCGACGAGCACGGGAGCGAATGCCTCCATGCCATCGACCACCATGCCCTCGGCGACGCGGTCGAGCACATCCGCGGCCTGGGGGTGTGCGGTCGCCAGGGCGCGGGCACGCGAACGCACGTCGGCGGTGAGCAGGAGCTCGCGGGCAGGGTGCAGCTCGACACGACCCACGTGGTGGCGCGATCGCTGATCCGCGACCGAGAAGTCGCGGATCTCCTCGATCGTGTCGCCCCAGAGCTCGACGCGCACCGGGTGCTCCGCGGTGGTCGGGAAGATGTCGAGGATCCCGCCGCGCACGGCGAACTGGCCGCGTCGCTCGACGAGATCGACGCGCGAGTAGCCGCGCAGGACGAGGTCGGCGACGACATCATCGACGTCGATGTCGGCACCCTCGTCAAGGGTGAGCGGCTCGAGATCGGCCAGGCCCGCGACGAGCGGCTGCAGCACAGAGCGCACGGGTGCGCACACCACGCGCAGGGGCTCGTCATCCTGTGGGTGCACGATCCTGCGCAGGGTGGACACCCGGCCGCCCGCGGTGTCCGCCGCCGGGCTCAGGCGCTCGTGCGGGAGGGTCTCCCAGGAAGGGAAGACCACGGCGCTGCCGGGGCCGAGTTGATCCTCCACCGCGTCGGCGATGTCCTCCGCTTCGCGCGCCGTGGCCGTGACGACGAGGATGCGTCGTTCGCGGGGGATGTCCGCCGCGACGGCACCGACGAGCGCGGGACGCACCTCCGGGATGGCCGTGATGTGGACGCCGTCGACACCGCGCACCGCCTGCGTGACGGCCTCGGCGATGCCGGGAATGTCGCCGAGTGCGCGCCTCAGGCCGGGGAGGGTCACGCTCCGGACGCGCGCAGCATGCCCGCGCGCAACTGCTCGGCGAACTCCGGCAGTCCGACGAGGAGGTCCGTGACGTAGGGGCGCTCGAGATTGAAGCTCACGGGTCGACCATCGACATGGGATGCCGTAAGGCCGTGCGCGTGCGCGACCGCCAGGGGTGCGGCGACATCCCACTCGTAGAAGCCCGTGTCATGGACGTAGGCCTCAGCTCGCCCGGACAGGATCTCGTTGACCTTCGCCCCCACGGATCCGACGTCGATCACCTCGACACCGTAGGGATGACCTTGCGCGCGCAGGCTCTCATCGAGGGCCGCCACCACGTCGGCGAGCACGGCGGGTGGGCGGGTGCGCGAGGCGACGATGCGGATGGGTCGATCCTGCGGCAGCCGTCGCGCCGGCTCCGGTGCGTCATCCGAGCGGCGCGCCAATCCCTGTGCCGGCAGATCGACGGTGCCGGCGGTCAGCCTGCCCCCGCCCGGGGCATCCGGGTCGGCGTTCCACAGCACGATGTGCACGGCGAAGTCGACACGGCCCTGGCCGTACTCCCAGGTGCCGTCCAGTGGGTCCACGATCCACACGCGCTCGGCGTCAAGCCGAGCGAGATCGTCGGCCCCCTCCTCGCTGAGGACGCAGTCACCGGGTCGCGCCTCCGCGAGCCGGGCGACGATGAGCTCGTGCGAGGTGGCGTCGGCCTTCTTGCGCAGGGCATCGGCGGTCTCGCGATCCTCCACCGGTCCGAAGCCATTGCGCAGATCCAGCAGCAGGCGCCCGGCCTCGGCGGCCACGCTCGCGGAGACCTCCATGTCCGTCGCATCGGCGAGTGGGGTGCTGCTCATGTGTGCCCTCCGGTCAAGACGTGTGGCGAGATGGGTAGCGAGTGGGGACGTGCGGTGGACTAGTCGGAGTTGAACCTATTCTGCGCTATCGGGACTCCTTCACCGATGACGCACTCGATCGCGTCGTCGGCGCGATCGATGAGCAGGGCGAGATCGTCGCGCTGAGCGGCAGCAAAGGGCTTGAGGACATAGTCCGCGGGATCCTGCCGCCCCGGCGGCCGGCCGATGCCGACGCGGATGCGGATCGTGTCACCTGTGCCGAGCACCTTGCGGATGCTGCGCAGTCCGTTGTGGCCGCCATCGCCACCGCCCTGCTTGACGCGCAGAGCACCGAAGGGAATGTCGAGCTCATCGTGAACGACGATGGTGCGGTCGACGGGCACGTTGAAATGATCGGCGAGTGCACGGACCGGTCCGCCCGATTCGTTCATGTAGGACCGTCCCCGGGCGAGGACGACGCGGTGTCCCTCCCAGCGCGAGTCGTACACGTCGCACCGGGTGTAGCGATCGGACTTCAGGCGGCCACCCCACCGCTCGGCAAGGGCCTCGACGGCCATGGCACCGACGTTGTGGCGCGTGGTCGCGTACTCGGGTCCCGGATTGCCGAGACCCACGACGAGCCAGGCAGGCATGGCGTCGCCTCCGTCGCTTCCGCGCGTGCGGCGGAAGATCCTCAGGATTCGTCGCCGGCGGACTCAGCCGCGTCGCTCGACTCGCCAGCCGGTTCGCCAGCCGACTCGGCAGATGCCTCAGCGACTGCCGACTCCTCGGAGGGACCCTTGGGCGCTGTCGTAGACGCTGCCGCCTCAGCGGCAGCGGCCGCCTCAGCCACGAGGACCTCGGCCTCGGCGGCACGATCGCGCGCCTCAGCCGCGGACACGATGATGAGATCGACGTGCTCGATGGTGCGACGCACCGGATCGCGCTGCACATCGCGGGGCTTGGCCAGTGTGGTGCCCGATCCCTGCACGATTTCGAGGGTGACCTTGGGCTTGCGCAGCGCCTGCTCGAGGTCGTGGCCGGGCAGCGACAGGTGCACGAGCTCGGTGCCGCTGCCGTAGAGGACGACGGGGATGCGGCCGGAGCGGCGCAGTCGTCGAGCAGCACCCTTGCCGAAGTCGGAGCGGGGCTCAGCTTCCAGACGGATGTTCACGATGCGACCTCCTCGTCGACCGTCGGAGACGACCTCCGAGCGGAGCAGCCACGGCGTGGTGCGGCCAGCGGCCACGTCGATCACGGTGCGGGAGCACCCTCGCCGAGGAACGGCCAGACTCTAGCCGAGGCCCCTCCCCGCTCCCGGATCGGGGTGGGACCCGGTCCTAGTGCGTCGAGGGGACGCGCTCGGGGGTCTCGAACATGCGCGTGACCGAGCCGTCGGTGAAGACCTCGTAGATGGCCTGGGCCAGCAGGGGGGCGGCGGAGAGGATCGTGAGCTTCTCGAACTGGCGATCCGGCGGGATGGGCAGCGTGTTGGTGACGACGACCTCGCTGATGCGCGAATCCTGCAGGCGCTGCGCGGCCGGCTCGCTGAGGATGCCGTGCGTCGCCGCGACGATCACTTCCGCGGCGCCGTTCTCGAAGAGCGTGTCCGCTGCCTTCACGATGGTGCCACCGGTATCGATCATGTCGTCGACCACGATGCAGATCCGGTCGCGCACATCACCCACCACCTCGAAGACGCGCACCTCGTTGGGAGTGTCGGGATCGCGACGCTTATGGATGATCGCCAGCGGAGCGCCGAGGATGTCGGTCCACTTCTCCGCCACGCGCACGCGTCCGGCGTCCGGTGACACGACGGTGATGCGGTCGAGATCCACCCGCGCCGAGATGTGCTCAGCGAGCAGGGGCAGGGCGAAGAGGTGGTCGACCGGGCCGTCGAAGAAGCCCTGGATCTGCGACGTGTGGAGGTCCACGGTGATCAGGCGGTCAGCACCGGCGGACTTGAAGAGATCGGCCATGAGACGTGCGGAGATGGGCTCGCGGCCACGGTGCTTCTTGTCCTGTCGGGCGTAGCCGTAGAAGGGGGCGATCACGGTGATGCGCTTGGCGGAAGCCCGCTTGAGCGCGTCGACCATGATGAGCTGCTCCATGATCCAGGTGTTGATCGGAGTCGTGTGGCTCTGCATGACGAAGGCGTCGCAGCCACGGACCGACTCCTTGAATCGGACGAAGATCTCGCCGTTGGCGAACTCATAGGCGTCGACCGGACACAGGTCGGTGCCGAGGTGCGCCGCGACCTCCTCGCCCAGGTCCGGATGCGCGCGTCCGGTGAGGAGAACGAGCCGCTTGCTAGGGGGGACGGTCAACTCGCTCACGATGACTCCTCGCTGGTCGGGGGCTTGCCGAGGTCTTGATCGAGGTCCGCGTCGGCGGCGCGCGCCGACTCGCTGCCGGGGCGCTTGCGCTGCACCCACCCGGGGATGTTGCGCTGCTGGGCACGCCCAACCGCCATGGCACCGGCCGGGACGTCCTCGGTGATGACCGAGCCCGCCGCCGTGTAAGCACCGTCGCCCACGGTGACGGGTGCGACGAGCATCGTGTCGCTGCCGATGCGCACGTGGCGGCCGATCACGGTCCGGTGCTTGGACTGCCCGTCGTAGTTGACGAAGATCGTGGCCGCGCCGATGTTGGTGCCCTCCCCCACCTCCGCGTCGCCGACGTAGGACAGGTGGGGCACCTTGGCACCCGACCCGATCGTGGCGTTCTTCATCTCGACGAAGGCGCCCGCGCGGGATGCCGGGCCGAGCGTCGCGCCCGGGCGGAGGTAGGTGAAGGGGCCCACGCTCGCGCCGGCTCCGATCACGGCGAGCTCTGCCCAGGTGTGGATCACGGTGGCGCCTTCGCCCACCTCGCACGAGGTCAGCGTCGTACCGGGTCCGAGTCGCGCTCCCGTGGCCACCGAGGTCGGCCCGAGCAGCGAGGTCTGCGGCAGGAGGGTCACGTCGGGGGCGAGGTCGACATCGACATCGATCCACGTCGTGGTCGGATCGAGCATCGAGACCCCGGCACGCATCCAGCGGTCGTTGATGCGATCGCGCATCAAGGCCGCCGCCTCCGCCAGTTGCACCCGGTCGTTGACGCCGAGGATCTCGTGGGGATCGTCGACAAGGAGGCCCGCGACGGGGTGGCCATCGTCACGCAGGAGTCCCACGGCGTCGGTGAGGTACTCCTCGCCCTGGTCGTTGGACGTGGTCAGCCGCTCGAGCACCGGGGCCAGACGCACCGGGTCGAAGGCGTACATGCCCGCATTGATCTCGCTGACGGCGCGCTGCTCCTCCGAGGCATCGCGATGCTCGACGATCCCCTCGACGGCCCCGTCCGCGCCGCGGATGATGCGGCCGTAGCCGGTCGGGTCGGCAAGCACCGCGGTGAGCAGCGTCGCCGCCGCACCCGCGTCCACCTGGGCATCGACGAGTGCGCGGACGGTCGATCCGGTGAGCAGCGGCGTATCACCGCTCAGGACGACAATGGGCGCCGTAGTCAGTGACTGAGTCGACGCGAGCGCGGTCAGTGCGATGCGCACAGCGTGACCCGTGCCGCGCTGCTCTTCCTGCACGACGGTGTCGACCCAGGGCGCGACTTCTTCCAGGTGCGCGAGCACCTGGTCGCGCCCATGACCGATGACGACGACGACGTGCGCGGGATCGACGGTGGAGGCGGCCTCGAGGACATGACCGATGAGAGAGCGCCCCGCGATGGGGTGGAGGACCTTGGGTGTCGCGGAACGCATGCGCGTGCCCTCACCCGCAGCGAGGACGATGACGACCGGGCCCTGCGACGTCACCGCTCACGGACCTCCACGAGAAGGGTCGCCCCGAGGGGGCAGCCGACGTCGGCACCCTACCCCGTGCAGCAGGTGCTCCCGGCGAGGGAGTCGAACCCCCATTCAGAGATCCAAAGTCTCTTGTCCTGCCATTGGACGAGCCGGGACCAGGACCCCAGCGGGTCCGCCGAGAAGTCTCCCAGGGACGTCGATTGCTCCGGGACGTGGACAGGTTACGGCACCGTAGGTTACGGTTGCGTAGGTTGCTCCGGGACGCTCCCGGAGCAGGTGGATCACGAGGTGGACATGACGGCGATCATCGGCGAGCAGGGCACGGGCGCGCAGCAGTCGGGCACACAGCGACCGGTGACCGAGCCGATGGCGCGCGGCATGCGGACGATGATCGCGATCTTCGTCGCCGTGCCCCTCCTTGCCGTGGTGCTCGCGATTCCCGTCGCCTGGGGCGGATGGCTCGGCTGGACCGACCTCATCCTCGCCGCCGTCTTCTACGTCATCGCGGCCGCGGGCATCACCGTCGGCTTCCACCGCCACTTCACCCACGGTTCCTTCAAGGCGCCGACCTGGGTCTCGGTGCTCCTCGCCATCGCCGGCTCCACGGCCGTGGAGGGCTCGCTCGATCAGTGGGTGGCCGACCACCGGCGCCACCATGCCCGCAGCGACGAGGAGGGCGACCCGCACAGCCCGTGGCGCTTCGGCACCTCGCACCGTGCGGTCGCCAAGGGCCTTGTCTTCGCGCATGTGGGATGGCTCTTCGACGGCCAGCAGACGTCCATCGAGCGCTACGCGCCGGATATCCGCGCCAACGCCGCCCTGCAGCGCGTGTCTCGCTACTTCCCCTGGATCGTCGTGTCGACGATCCTCGCCCCCGCCGTCCTCGGCGGCCTCATCACATGGTCCTGGGAGGGTGCTCTGACCGCGCTCTTCTGGGCGAGCTTCGTCCGCATCGCGCTCGTCCATCACGTCACGTGGTCGATCAACTCCATCTGCCACGTCTTCGGCCAGCGGCCGTTCCGCACCCGCGACAACTCCACCAACAATCGCTGGCTCGCACTTCCCTCCCTCGGCGAGTCGTGGCACAACCTGCATCACGCGGAGCCCACGGCGGCGCGACACGGCGTACTGCGCGGACAGGTCGACATCAGCGCCGGGATCATCCGCGCGATGGAGCGACTGCACCTGGCACGCGACGTCCGCTGGCCCCAGCCCGAGAGACTCGCCGCCAAACTCAAGGACCCCTCTCTCCGACGTCGCATTCGCGGCTGGACACCCGCGGACGAGGTCAGCGCCTCGACGGCCGCATAGCGCGTCGCCGCGAGGAGACGAATCCGCCATGCGCATGTCCGGCCGGGAGCGCCGCGAGCAGCTCATCGCCGTGGGTCGCACCCTCTTCGCCGAGAAGGGCTTCGAGGCGGTCAGCGTCGAGGAGATCGCTGCCACGGCCGGTGTCTCCAAGCCCGTGGTCTATGAGCACTTCGGGGGCAAGGAGGGGCTCTATGCGGTCGTCGTCGACCGCGAGATGAACCACCTGCTCACCATGATGAGCGGCGCCCTCCAGGGCACCCATCCCAGGCAGCTCCTCGAGCAGGCGGGCATGGCGCTCTTCGACTACATCGACATGCAGCCCGATGGATTCCGCATCCTCGTCCGCGACTCCCCCGTGTCCCAGCAGACAGGCTCCTTCGCGAGCCTCATCGTCGACGTCGCGGGCCAGGTCGAGCACCTGCTCGCCGATCAATTCAAGGCACATGGCTTCCCCACGCGACTGGCTCCGATGTACTCCCAGATGCTCGTGGGCATGACGGCGCTCACGGGTCAGTGGTGGCTCGACGTGCGCAAGCCGCGCAAGGAAGAGGTGGTATCCCACCTCGTCAACCTCGCGTGGAATGGCCTGGCGCATCTCGAGGCGAAGCCGCGCTCGGCCCGCCACTGAATTCACGCGACGACGCGAGCGCCCGGCACCGGGCCGACGGCGTGCCGGACGCCCCGGACCAGCCCGGTCCCGGCCATCTCCGCGGCCAGCGCGATGGCGGCCTCACGGCCATGGGCGAGGAAGACGCACGTGGGTCCGCTCCCCGACACCATGCCCGCGAGTGCGCCGAGCTCGACGCCGGCATCGAGTACGCCGCGCAGCGCGGGGCGCAGCGCGATGGCTGCGGGCTGCAGGTCGTTGACCAGATGGGCCGCAACGCCGCGGGCGTCTCCCTGGCGCAGCGCGCTGAGCAGCGGCACGTCGAGAGCGTCGGCATCGTTCGCCAACTCGACCTTCTCCTCGCCGAGGAGCCGGTCCCACTCGGCGTACACGCGCGGTGTCGAGAGTTCTGCGTCGCTCAGCGCCACGACCCAGTGCAACTCCGCCTGGGTGAGCACCGGTGTGAGCAGCTCACCTCGGCCGGTGCCGCGCGCCGTGCCGCCCATGAGCGAGAAAGGCACGTCCGACCCGAGCTCCGCGGCGATCTCGGCGAGCACGGAGTCGGAGAGGTCGAGACCCCAGAGACGTCGTAGTGCGACCAGCGTCGCCGCGGCATCGGCGCTTCCCCCCGCCATGCCCGCGGCCACGGGGATGGACTTGGCGATGCCGATCGACACATCCGGAGCGGGCATACCGGCACGCCGGGCGAGTGCAAGGACTGCCTGGGCCGCGATGTTGTCATCGCCTCCCGGCACCGATGTCCTCTGCTCCCCCATCGTTTCGACGACGCGCCCTGAGCCCGCGGGCCCCGCACTCACCGTCACCTCATCGGCGAGCGACACGGCGTGGAAGACGGTGGCGATCTCGTGGTAGCCGTCAGGTCGCAGGGAACGCACGCGCAGGCTGAGATTGATCTTCGCGGGCGCGACCGCGCGGACGGTGACCACGCCTCGACAGTAGTCGGTGCGCAGGAGGACTAGATGAGGGCGCGCGCACTCGCAATGCGCGCGAAGGCAGCGACATCGAGACTCTCCCCCCGCGCACCGGGATCGACGCCCGCGGCCACGAGGATGCGTTCGGCCGCGGCCGCAGATCCGGCCCACCCGGCAAGCGCAGCGCGCAGGGTCTTGCGCCGTTGCGCGAACGCCGCGTCGATCACCGCGAAGACCTCCTCGCGCGACGCCGTCGAGGGCGGCGGCGCATGACGGGTGAAGGAGACCAGACCGGACTCGACCCGCGGTACCGGCCAGAAGACACTCGCCGGTACCGACCCGGCGCGCTCGGCGCGCGCGAACCACGCGAGCTTGACCGAGGGAACGCCGTAGGTGCGACTGCCCGGTGGCGCGACGAGTCGATCGGCCACCTCCGCCTGCACCATCACGAGCCCGGTCCGCAGCGACGGGCAAGTCTCGAGCAGGTGCAGGACGACGGGTACGGCGACGTTGTAGGGCAGGTTCGCTACCAGTGCGTCCGGAGGCGCCGGGAGATCCCCGATGCGTACGGCATCGGCGCATATCACCTGCAGTCGGTCGGCATCGTCAGGTCGCAGCCTGGCCACCGTGTCGGGAAGTGCTTCTGCGAGGACAGGGTCGATCTCGACCGCTTCGACGTGCGCGCCCGCGGAGAGGAGGCCGAGCGTGAGACTGCCCAGACCGGGCCCGACCTCGAGGACGATGTCGCCCTCGCCTACCTGCGCGAGACGCACGATGCGGCGCACGGTGTTGGCGTCGACGACGAAGTTCTGCCCCCACTGCTTGGTGGGCCGGATCCCCCAGCGCGCGGCGATCGCACGCAGGTCACTCGCCCCGAGGAGGCCATGGCCCTGCGAGCCGGCGGAGCCGCCTCTGTCGGGCTGGCCCGGCGAGCCGGCGGAGCCGCCTCTGTCGGGCTGGCCCGGCACGTCTACCACTCGCCGAAGGCGCGCATAGCGTTGTCCCACAGGTCGGAGCACACCTGCTCCAGCGGCTCGGCGCGCGCCTCAGCCATGGCACGCACCGTGAGGGGCACGAGATAGGACGCGTTGACGGCGCCACGATGCGGCACCGGGGTGAGGTACGGCGCGTCTGTCTCGACGAGCATCCGATCGCGCGGCAGCACGCGCAGGGCATCGCGCAGGCCCTCCGCGTTCTTGTAGGTGACGACACCCGCAAAAGAGCAATACCACCCGTGATCCGCGCAGAATCGGGCCATGTCGGCATCGCCGGAGAAGCAATGGAAGACGACCCGATCCGGCGCACCCTCCTCATCGAGGATGCGCAGGATGTCGGCGTGTGCGTCGCGATCGTGGATGACCAGAGTGCGATCGAGACGCTTGGCAATGTCGATGTGACGCCGGAAGGACTCGTGCTGCAGCGCCTGGTCCGCCTGCTCGCGCGTGCGGTAGTAGTCCAGACCGGTCTCCCCCACCGCGCGCACGGCCGGATCGCCGGCAAGGTCCTCGATGCGCGCGATCGCTCGGTCGAGACCCTCGCGCCCCTCGCGTGCGACGATGCGCGGCACGTCGTTGGGGTGCAGGGCGACAGCGGCGACCACCTCGGGCGTCTCGCGCGCGGTGGCAACGGCCCACTCCGAGGAGGCGACATCGCATCCCACCTGGACGATGCGCGTGATCCCAGCCTCGCGGGCCAGGGCGAGTGCCGCATCGGGGGCGGGGGATTCACCGAGCTCACGGTCGACGACATCGAGGTGGCAGTGAGTGTCGACGACGGGCCGGGGCAGCGGCTCCGTTGGGCCGGGCCGCTCCCTCACGTGGGCTCCTCCTCGAGCCGCGGGAAGAGCACCGCCCCCTTGGTCACGGACGCACCTGCCGGGAGCTGACCCCACTCGGCGACGCGCTCGATGGGCTGCTCGCCGATCGGTCCGAGCGTGGCTGCGGCACCGATCTGATCCCACAGCAGTCCCATGGCTTTGGGCATGACGGGGTTGTAGAGGGTCGCGATGGCGCGCAGCGACTCGCACACGGTGTAGAGGATCGTGTCGAGGCGCGACGCGAGCGCGTCGTCCTTGGCGACGACCCAGGGCTCCTGCTCGGTGACGTAGAGGTTGACCGCGTCGATGAAACGTCGCACCGCCCCGATGCCTGAGGCGAAGTCGAGCGCGCACATGGCGGCATCCGCCTCGGTGACGACCTGCTCGAGCAGGTCACGCAGATGCTGCTCCGCGGACGTCGACTCGCCCGTGGCGGGCAGTACGCCCCCTCGGTAACGCTGCACCATGGCCGTGGCACGCGACGCGAGGTTGCCCAGGCCGTTGGCGAGCTCGGCGGTGTAGCGCGCGGACATGTCCTCCCAGGAGAAGGAGCCGTCCTGCCCGAACTGGATGGCGCGCATGAAGTAGTAGCGGAAGGCATCGGAGCCGAAGTGGTCGACGATCTGCGAGGGAGCGATGCCCGTGAGACGGGTCTTGCTCATCTTCTCGCCGCCGACGAGCAGCCAGCCGTGGGCGAAGACCTTGCGCGGCAGGGGCAGCCCCGCAGCCATGAGCATCGCGGGCCAGTAGACGGCGTGGAAGCGCAGGATGTCCTTGCCGACCAGGTGGACGTCGGCGGGCCAGGCTCGCGCGAAGAGCTCAGCCTCGGCCGTGCCCTCGGGGGCGCCGTACCCGACCGCGGTCGCGTAGTTGAGCAGCGCATCGAACCAGACGTAGACGACCTGTCGCTCATCCCAGGGCAGCCCGATGCCCCAGGAGACGCTGCTGCGCGACATCGAGATGTCGACGAGTCCCTGGCGCAGGAAGGACATGACCTCGTTGTAGGCGCTCTGCGGCTCGACGGCGGTCGGGTCGGCCTCGTAGTGCGCGATGAGCGCATCGGTGAACGCCGAGAGCCGGAAGAACCAGTTGGTCTCCTTGAGCATCTCGACAGGACGCTGATGGACCGGGCATAGGTCATCGCCCTCGGGTCCGGACACGAGATCACCGGGGAGCTTGAACTCCTCGCAGCCCACGCAATAGGGACCCTCGTAGTCCGCCTCGTAGACGTAGCCGTTGTCGCGGACGGACTCCCAGAAGAGCTGCACCCGATCCTTGTGCCGCGGCTCGGTCGTGCGGATGAAGTCGTCGTTCGCCGCGTCGATCGTGGCCAGGACGGGTCGCCAGGATTCCTCGACCAGTCGATCGACCCACTGCTGCGGGCTCACTCCCCCGGCCTCGGCCGCGCGCTGGACCTTCGTGCCGTGCTCGTCGACGCCGGTGAGGTACCACACCTCGTCGCCGCGCTGGCGCCGCCAGCGCGTGAGGACGTCGCCCGCTGTCGTGGTGTAGGCATGGCCGATGTGGGGCGCGTCGTTGACGTAGTAGATCGGCGTCGTGACGTAGTAGGCGGCCATGGTGGGCGATCCTACTTTCCAGACGGCTGCGCGCCGCCCTTGGCACGGACCACCGCGTCGTAGACATCGCGCCGGGAGACACCGTGGTCGCGCGCGACCGATGCGATCGCTGTACGCCGATCGGTGCCGTGCGCCTCCCGCTCCGCGACCTCAGCGGCCCACGACTGCGGATCGCCGCTGCGGACAGCGGCGGGTGCTCCACCGACGACGAGCGTGATCTCGCCACGCACCTCGCCGAGCGCATCGAGGAGCTCGCGCAACGTGCCGCGGCGTACCTCCTCGTACGTCTTGGTGAGCTCCCGGCAGATGGACGCGGGCCTGTCTTCCCCGAATCCTTCGGCCAACGCCGCCAGGGCATCGGCGAGACGATGCGGGGCCTCGAAGAAGATCATCGTCCGCCGCTCATCGGCGAGCTCGTCGATGCGCCGCCGCCGCTCACCCGATCGGCGGGGCAGGAACCCCTCGAAGCAGAAGCGGTCCACGGGAAGCCCGGACACCGCCAGCGCGGCCAGCACGGCACTCGGCCCCGGCAGCACCGTGATCTCGATCCCGGCGTCGAGGCATGCGCGCACCAGGCGATAGCCCGGATCGCTGACGAGCGGCATCCCGGCATCGCTCACGACGAGCACGCGCTCGCCCCGTTGGAGGCGCTCGACGAGCTTCTTGGACCTGCCCTCCTCGACCGAATCGTGGAGGGATACAACCTCGGCCGTGATCGTCACGTCCAGATCACGGGCAAGCCGGTGCAGCCGGCGCGTGTCCTCGGCCGCGATCACGTCCACCGACGACATCGCATCGATGAGCCTCTGGCTCGCATCGCCGACATTGCCGAGCGGGGTGGCCGCGATCGTGAGGAGTGCAGGCCCGGTCACGCCGACATCCTCGCAGTCCCCGCGACTCCCCACGCCACCATGGCTGGCCGAAGCGTGCCTAACATGGGGCGGTGGCCACGCCGAGCGCTCCCGTAGCGACGCAGGCCGCGGAGCTCTTCACCCCCTTCCCATCATCGGGATGGCGCGGCTGGGCGGGACCCATCGCCGTGACCGTCGTGGGCGGCCTGCTGCGCTTCGTCAACCTCGGTCGGCCCGATGCCTTCGCCTTCGACGAGGTCTACTACGCCAAGGACGCCCTTGCGCTCCTGCGCTACGGGCACGAGCAGCAGTTCGACGACAGTGCCAACGACCTCATCCTCGCGTCCGACGGCAATTGGCGGACGATCGAGGTCTTCAAGGATGACCCCGCCTTCGTCGTACACCCTCCCTTCGGCAAGTGGGTGATCGCCGGCGGCGAATGGCTCTTCGGGATCACGCCCTTCGGGTGGCGCTTCGCCGTGGCCGTCCTCGGCACCCTGTCGATCCTCATGGCCGCACGCATCGCTCGCCGGCTCACGCGCTCGGATCTCGTCGGCACCGTGACCGGCCTGCTCGTCGCGCTTGACGGCATGCACCTCGTCACCAGTCGCACCGCGGTACTCGACATGGTGCTGTCCTTCACAGTGCTCGCGGCCTTCGGCTGCCTACTGCTCGACCGCGACCAGGTGAGACGAAGACTCACGACGCATCCACCCGGCCCCAACGGGCCCTGGGGCCCCTCACTGGGGGCCCGCCCCTGGCGCTGGGTCGCGGGTGTGGCCCTGGGTCTCGCCTGCGCGGTCAAGTGGTCCGGTCTGTGGTACCTCGCGGCATTCGGACTGCTCACCGTCATCTGGGATATCGCGCTGCGCCGACGCCTCGGCGTAGAGAAGCCCTGGACCGTGACTCTCCTGCGCAGCGCCCCCATCGCCTTCGTCGCCATGGTGGGCACCGCCGTCGTCACCTACGTCGTCACATGGTCGGGATGGCTGCTCACCGACGGCGGTTGGGGCCGTCAGTGGGCGGACGGCACTCCGTCGGCGATTCCGGCGGGACTGCGCTCACTGTGGCACTACCACGGCGAGGCGTGGCAGTTCCACGTCGGACTGACCGGCGATCACTCCTACCAGTCGAATCCTCTGAGCTGGTTCATGCAGACGAGGCCGACGTCCTTCTACTGGGCGAGCCTGGAACGCGGTGAATCCGGATGCGAGGTGGACTCGTGCGCCGCCGAAGTGCTCGCGCTGGGCAATCCGATCATCTGGTGGGTCGGCTCCATCGCGCTGCTCTATCTCGTCTGGCGATGGATCACGCGCCGAGACTGGCGGGCGGGCGCCGTGCTCCTCGCCGTCCTCGCCGGATGGGTGCCGTGGCTGCTCTACCTTGACCGAACGATCTTCGCCTTCTACTCGGTCGTCTTCCTGCCCTACCTCGCGATGGCACTGGCCATGATGATCGGAGCCCTCGTGGGTCCGCCCGACGCGAGTCGTGCGCGCCGTCGCCCAGGGACCTGGGTCGCCGCGGGGATCCTGCTCCTCGTCGTTCTCGCAGCCTGGTGGTTCTACCCGATCTGGACGGCGGAAGTGATCCCCTACGACCAGTGGACCTGGCGGATGTGGATGCCCACCTGGGTGTGAGGCTCCGCCAACTGACGGGTCAGCGTTCGGGGCACCAGTCGCCGGCGTCCTCGGGCATGAGGCACGCGCCATAGGTGACGACCGTCTTGCCGATGGTGCGTGTCGTGCCGTCCGGCAGGAGGACATCACCGCTCGGCATCGTCAAGCGCACGCGGGTGGGCGCCATCTCCATGAGCAGGGACCCCGGGATGGTGACAACGGTCCGGTAGGGGAAAGGCTCGGTACAACCCTTGCTCCCGCGCACGCTCACCGTGACCTCGGGATTGCGCACCCATCCGGTGTCGGACTTGTACCGCACGTAGGTGCGCGCCGGCGCGGGGTACTTCCAGCACTCGACGATCTGCAGAGAATCGACCGTCTCGGCCGGGTCCTCGCACGTGTAGGTGGCGGAGTACTCGCGATCGATCCAGTGACACGCGGCCACCGGCCCCTCGGCGCGGGCCGGCAAAGCGACAAGCGCGCTCGTCGTCGCGAGAGCTGCCGCGACGAGGGTCACGGAGCGGGTCAGACCGGACATGGTCCCTCCTTCGCCCCACACGGTAGGGCGATGACGGCTCGGAGTCGCGGCGATCGCTGCGGCATGGTGGGCCCCGCTGCGGAAATTCCCAGGAAGTCACACCGGCATGCGGGTCCCCGTGGGGACCTCTGCGTATGTGTGGAGCTGAGGGGATTTGAACCCCTGACCCCCTCGATGCGAACGAGGTGCGCTACCGGACTGCGCTACAGCCCCGGGGGGCCGAGGCCCCGTCGGCCGAGGTCTCCCTCGGACAGGGCGTGACACTACACCAGCAGGTCGCGCATCACGCGGTCTGGTCGAAGACCTCGTCCCACGCCGGTGCGGGAGGACGCGAGCGCGTCACCGGCGCGTTCACGGGGGTGACGGGCGCGTCGACGTAGCTCGGGACATCAGGTGTCGCGCGGCGGACGCGTCGTTCGCGTCGCTCTTCGAGAGCGCGCTCAGCGGCTCGGCGAGTGGCGCTGCGTTCGGCCACGAGAGCGATGGGGAGGAACGCCGCGAAGGGCACCCACAGAAGGATCGTGGCGATGCCCGGCAGCAGGCCGGCCACCCATGCAGCGGTGGCGAGAGCCCCCACCGTGGCGGCGCCCGCCAGCACGACGCGACGCCTGCGCGCGGCAGCGCTCTGGGCGACCTCAGCGTCATCGGCGATCCGTGCCAATGTGCCCATCGCGAGCCGGTGCCTCTCGATGCGGCGGGCCTGGTCGTCATCGTGCCGGCGCAGCCACATGGGGATGAGAACGGCGGCCCACAAGGCAACGATCGCCACATAGATCAGACCCGTCACATCAGTGAACGTTAGGTGTCCCAGCCCCCCGAATGGGGGACCTCAGCGCCGGGACACGCCACGTGTCGCACGAGGTGCGTGGGGGCAGCTAGGCGCCGGGGCGGACCCGCGAGGACAGCCACCGGGCGAGCAGCCCCTCCGGCACGTCCTCCGTGCACAGGGCGAAGGTGAGATGGTCGCGCCAATCGCCGTCGATATGCAGGTAGCGCTCGCGCAGTCCCTCCGCGCGGAAGCCGAGCTTCTCGACGACGCGGAGTGACGCGGCGTTCTCCGGACGGATGTTGATCTCCACACGGTGGAGTCCCACCTCGCGGAAGCAGTGGTCCGTCGCCATCGCGACAGCCGTTGGCATGATGCCCCGACCCGCGACGCGCTGGTCGATCCAGTAGCCGATGTAGGCACTGAGCAGCGATCCGCGGGCGATGCCCCCCACCGTTACCTGACCGGCGAACGCACCATCGACCGTGAGGGCAAAGGGGAGGCTGCGCCCCTCGCGCGCCTCGGCGCGAAGCCGACGCACCATGGAGCCGTACGTCGTCGGCGCATCGTGCTCCGCAAGCGGCAGCGTCGCCTCCCAGGGACGCAGCCAGCGGGCATTGCGCGTGCGCACCTCTCGCCATGCGGTCGCATCGCGCAGTCGCAGCGGACGGAGCTCGATGCGCCCTTCGCGCAGCCGAGCGGGCCAGCCCTGCGTCATGCCGGGCGCACCCAGTGGCCGCGCTTGCCACCGGTCTTCTCGTCCAGCCGGACATCGCCGATGACAGCGGCCGGATCGACCGCCTTGACCATGTCGACGAGCGCCAGCGCGGCGACGGACACGCAGGTGAGGGCTTCCATCTCCACGCCCGTCCGGTCGGCCGTGCGCACGGTGGCCACGATGGCCACGCCGTCGTCCTCCACCTGGAGATCGACGTCGACACCATGGATCGCCAGGGGGTGGCACAGGGGCACCAGATCAGGGGTGCGCTTGGCCGCCTGGATGCCCGCGATCCGGGCGACGGCGAGGGCATCACCCTTGGGAACGCCGTCCCCCCGCAGCAGGGTGATCACCTCGGATGACACGCGCACACGGCCCGATGCGGTGGCGGTGCGCACCGTCACGTCCTTGCCGCTCACGTCGACCATGCGCGCCGCACCCCGCGAGTCGAGATGCGTGAACTCACCGCTCATCAGGAACCTCCTCGCAGGTCCATGATGACGAGCTCGTCACCCTGCGCGACGCGGGAAGTCTGCTCCGGGATGACGGCGAGTCCGTCCGCTCGGGAGAGCCCGCCGATGATGTGCGACCCCTGACCGCCCTCGGGCTCGGCCATGAGGAGACCGTCGTGCACGTGCATGCGCACGCGCGCGAACTGCGTCTTGCCCATCGGGGATCCGAACTCGCGCGCACAGATCGCGTGCAGGCGCGGTCGCGTCAGCTCCGCATGACCGATCAGTCGTCGGATGAGCGGCCGGACGAAGACCTCGAAGGACACGAAGGAGCTCACCGGGTTGCCCGGAAGCGTGACGATGGGGGTCGATCCGACCGTGCCCGAGCCCTGGGGCATGCCCGGCTGCATCGCGACCTTGACGAAGTCGACGCCACCGAGGCGCATGAGGACGGCCTTGACGGTGTCGTAGGCGCCCATGCTCACACCGCCCGAGGTGAGAATGAGGTCGCTGCGCTCGGCCTCCTGCCGCAGCACGCGCTCCAGTGTCTCCTCGTCGTCGGGGACGGGACCGACGCGCACGGCCTCGGCACCCGCCTCGCGGACGGCCGCCGTGAGCATGTAGCTGTTGGAGTCGACGATTTGCCCGGGGCCCGGCTCGATCCCGGGGTCGACAAGCTCGTCACCGGTCGAGATGACGCTCACACGAGGACGCCGGTGGACCGGGATCTCGGCCAGGCCCACCGCGGCGAGCATGGCGATCACCCGCGCGTTGATCGCGGTGCCCGGCTCGAGTACGACGTCGCCCGCGGCCACGTCCTCGCCGCGACGACGGATGTGGGCACCCGGATCCGGGGTGCGTGTGATCGCGACCTCATCGGTTGAGCCATCGGTCCACTCGACGGGCACGACGGCGTCGGCGCCCTGCGGCACCGGGGCCCCGGTCATGATCCGCACCGCGGTGCCGGGCTCGAGATGCGTGGCCGGCTCCTGACCCGCCGCGATGTCGCCGCGCACGGGCAGGCGGACCGGAGCGGACTCCGATGCGCCCACGACATCTTCGGCACGCACCGCATAGCCATCCATCGAGCTGTTGTCGAAGGACGGCAGAGGCCAACTCGCGCTCACGGCCTCGGCGAGCACGAGACCGTCGGCCTCGATGAGCGAGACGCGTTGGGCGGGCAACGGCTGGGCGTCGCCGAGCACGATGCTCTGGTGCTCCTCGACCGACCTCATGTCACGCCCCGCCCTCGAGAGCCTGCGGAAGCCAGGCGCGCAGCGCCGGACCGAGGTCCTCACGCTCGATTGCGAGCCGGATGACCGCCTGCAGGTAGGAGAGCCGATCGCCCGTGTCATAGCGGCGCCCGCTGAAGAGCACGCCGTGGACCCGGCCGGCGAGCGCCAGTTCGCGCAGGGCGTCGGTGAGCTGGATCTCGCCTCCGCGCCCGGGCGGCGTACGCGAGAGCACCGAGAAGACCTCCGGGTCGAGGATGTAGCGGCCGATCACGGCGAGGGAACTCGGTGCGACATCGACCTCGGGCTTCTCGACGAGATCGGTGACACGCACCACGCCGTCCGCATCGGTCGGCATCACCGCTGCGCACCCGTAGAGCGAGATCTGGTCGCGCGGCACCTCCATCAGGCACAGCACCGACCCGCCCAGTTCGTCGCGCACCGCGATCATGCGCTCGAGCACGGCATCACGCGGATCGATGAGGTCGTCTCCCAGAAGCACGGCGAAGGGATGATCGCCCACGTGCCGCTCCGCCATGAGCACCGCGTGCCCGAGGCCTAGGGCATCGCCCTGGCGCACGTAGTGGATGCGCGCGAGGTCATTGGATTCGGTGACACTGCGCAGTCGCGCGGTGTCACCCTTGGCCTCAAGCGCCGACTCGAGCTCCAGGTTGCGATCGAAGTGATCCTCGAGGGGGCGCTTGCTCCGCCCGGTGACGAAGAGGACGTCATCGAGTCCGGCCGCCACGGCCTCCTCCACGACGTACTGAATGGCCGGCTTGTCGACGACGGGGAGCATCTCCTTGGGGGTCGCCTTAGTCGCCGGGAGGAATCGCGTGCCGAGTCCGGCCGCGGGGATGACCGCCGTCGTCACGCGCATGGGGACACCCTAGGAGAATGCCGGCGTGGGCACCCCCGGCACCGACCTATCCGCGGCCAAGGCGGCAGCGCGTGCCGAGGCGCGGGCTCGGCGCCGCTCAGGGGACCGCCCCGACCCCAGCGCCGTCGCGGAGCAGGCGATGACGCTGGTCGAGGAGCTTCCCGGGCCACGGCGCGTCACGTGCTATGCCTCCTACGGCACCGAGCCGGACACGTCGGTCCTGCGCGCGCGGCTCGCCGCGGCGGGATTCGAGGTGCTGCTGCCGCGGGTCTGCGGTGACGAGATGGAGTGGGTGCTCGACGGTCCGGAGTCCGAGGTGTCGGCGATGGGCATCGAGGAGCCACGTGGTCCGGGCGTGGATCTCCTTCCGGTGCGGGTGATGCTCATGCCCGCGCTGGCGGTGACGCCGAGCGGCGACCGCCTGGGCAAGGGTGGCGGCTACTACGACCGAGCGATCGCTTCCCTCGGCGCCACTCCCGTGGTGCTCGCGGCGATGGTCGGCGACGACGACGTCGTGTCGTCACTGCCGACGCAGGCGCATGATCAGCGCGTGGACGCGATCATCACGCCCACGCGCGTCCTGCGCTGCGCTGCAGAGCGCTAACGCAGACGACTAGACGCCGAGGGCACGCGCGAGCGACAGTCCCGCGAGGAGGGCGAGCAGGCTCCCCGCCACCGACACGACGACATTGGCGATCGACGCGGTCGTGCGCCCCTCGCGCGCGAGCACGAGGGTGTCCAGGGCGAACGTCGAGAAGGTCGTGAGCGCACCGCAGAAGCCCACGCCGGCGAAGAGCAGGAGCTCGGAGTCTGCCCCGACCAGGAGCACGCCGAGTAGGAAGGAGCCCACCAGATTGGCCGTGAGGATGGACCAGGGGAAGCGCCCGGTGAGGCGCAGCACGAGGAGATAGCGCACCGCCGCCCCGAGTGCGCCGCCCGCGCTGACGAGCAGGACGGCGGTCATGAGACCGGCCTCCGCTGTCGAAGTGCACGTCCGAGGCGAGTGCCGAGCCACAGGGCGAGCAGGCCGCACACGAGGGTCGCGACGACGTATGCCGCGCTCGTCGTGATGTCGCCCGCATCCGCAAGGAGCACGGCGTCCGCCGCGAAGGCGGAGAACGTGGTGAAGCCGCCGAGCACGCCGATGCCCAGGAAAGGCCGCCACAGGGGATGCCGAGCCGGGTGGGCGAGTACATAGGCGACGAGCAGGCCCATGAGCGCGCAGCCCACGACGTTGATGACGAGCGTGGCCCAGGGCGCGGCGATCCCCCGCTCACCCGCGAGCACATCCACGCCATAGCGCGCGGTCGCGCCCAGTGCACCACCCGCAGCGACCGCGAGGAAGGCGCGGATCTCGTCGCGGCGATCAGCGCGGTCGAGCGTCCCGGACATGGGTCAGGCGTCGCGACGTACGAAGAGGAGCCAGGCGGGGATCGCGATCACGAGGAACCAGCCGCCGAAGACGGCCAGGTGCCCCCACGCCTCGGCGCCCTCCGTGGAGACGGCGGCCTGCCCACCGGAGAAGGGAAGCACCCAGTCGATCCAGGTCCAGCCCTGCACGAAGGCGATGGTGCTCACGATCGGCTCGATGAGGACGGCGAGCACGATCGGCGCGATGATCCCAACGGGCTGATTGCGCGTGAGCGCCGTGATCGCCAGGGCCATGAGCACGAAGAGCACGATGTAGAGGACGGCTCGCACGCCGGAGGCGCCCCACGCGGTGTCATCCCACGTGGCCCCGGTGCCGGAGATCACTCCGCCCAGGGCCTGCGCCAGGACGATGGTCGTGATGGCGAGGATCGCTGCGATCACGATGACGAGGGCGACCATGAGCGTCTTGGCGAGGAAGACCGGCGTGCGTCGTGGGAATGTCGCGAGCGTGATCCTGATGAGACCGTGTCGGTACTCCTGGCCGAAGGCCGCTGCCCCGATGGCGCACAGCACAGCTGCAGTGAGCGGCAGGAAGCCGGCGAGTCCACCTGCGCCCGATCCGTCGGGCGGACCGCCCGCCTGGTCTCCGAGGCTGCCGACCAGCCAGGACACGAAGAGCGCCAGTCCCGCGGGCACGAGCATGGCGAGACCGATGAGGACCCACGTCGAGCGCACGGTGCTGATGCGCACCCACTCATAGCGAAGCGCGCCGGTCACGATGCCTCCCCGAACGCGAACTGCTGGCCGTCTCCCGTGAGCTGCATGAAGGTCTCCTCGAGGCTGGCCTTGCGCGTCGCGAGCTCGAGCACCGTGACACCGCCGTCGAAGGCGAGGTGACCGATCTCGTCGGTGGTGAGCCCCGTGACGCCGAGGGCGTCACCCTCCTCCGCTACGGCGCCGCCCGCGGCCCTCAGCAAGGCCGCGAGTCGCGGTGGATCGGTGCATCTCACGAGCACATCGCTGCGCTGCGAGACGAGTTCATCGATGGTGGCGTCTGCGACGAGTCGGCCGCGAGCGATGACGACGACGTGGTCGGCCATCAGCTGCATCTCCGACAGGAGATGGCTCGACACGAGCACCGCGCGGCCATCAGCGGCGTAGTGGCGCAGGAACTCGCGCAGCCACTGAATGGATTGAGGATCGAGGCCATTGGCGGGCTCATCGAGCATGAGCGCGCGTGGCTCGGCGAGGACCGCACCGGCGAGGCCCAGGCGCTGCGCCATACCGAGCGAGAAGGTCTTGGGTCGCTCATCGGCGACATCGGTGAGCCCGACCATCGCCAGCACCTCGTCGATGCGCGACTCGGGCAGCCGCGCCTCCGTCCCGAGCATGCGCAGGTGATCGCGAGCGGTGCGTCCGGGCAAGAAGGGGCGCGCATCCAGGTGGGTGCCCACCACGCGACTCGGGTGCGCATGGTCGCGCAGGGGCTTGCCGTCGAAGGTCGTGCGCCCGTCGCCGCGATCGAGGCCCAGCATGAGGCGCATCGTGGTGGATTTGCCGGCTCCGTTGGGGCCAAGGAAGCCCGTCACGACGCCATCGGGGACCGTGAAGGACAGGTCGTCGACCGCGCGGACGTTGCCGAAGGTCTTGCCGAGATGCTCGACGTCGATAGCCACGGCAGCGACACTACCCGCGGTCGAGCACAGCACGGCCGCTCGTCCACAGGGCCGGGAGCCGCCCCCTCCCCCGCACCCGACTCGCTTAGCACTCACCCCGAACGAGTGCTAACATCGAGGCTCCCCCAAGGAGGTTCGAGTGCCCACGTACCAGTACGCGTGCACCGCCTGCGGTCACGAACTCGAGGCGGTCCAGTCCTTCAGCGACGACCCGCTGACGACGTGCCCCGACTGCGGCGGCGCCCTGCGCAAGCTCTTCGGCAACGTGGGTGTCGTCTTCAAGGGATCCGGCTTCTATCGCAACGACTCCCGCAAGTCCGACTCGAGTACGACGTCCTCCGGTGACAGCGGGGCGAAGAAGTCCGACTCTTCGACGTCATCTCCCTCGACGTCATCTAGCTCGACATCATCTAGCTCGACGTCATCTAGCTCGACATCGACCTCCACGACATCGTCTTCATCGTCGAGCTCGTCCTCATCCGGCTCGACCACGTCCTAGTCACGCATTCACGCGCGACCACCGCATCGCACCGCGCCCGTCCACCAAATCGCACCGCGCCCGTCCACCTCGTCGCCCCCCCTGAACTTGGGGACGAAAGTGCCGCTGCACGGCGTCTTCGTCCCCAAGTTCGCGAGCGCCTCAGCCCGCAGCACCTCAGCCCGCAGCAGCCTGTACCTGTGGACAGCGCCCGCCATATCGACGCGGCAGCGCCTAGCGTCAGCGCGTGAACCAAGCGCGCCTCACCATCTATCGATTTCGACGTCCCCTCGCCGCTGTCAGTGCGGGGCTTGCCGTGCTCCTGCTGGCCGCGGCACTGCGACCGGCATCGGATGCGCTCGTCGACGTCGCCGTCGCCTCCTCGGATCTGCCGCCTGGGTCGACCCTGACCGCGCAGGACATCTCAGTCGAGCCGCTGCCCGCGGACTACCTGCCGCCGGGAGTCGTGACCGAGCCCTCTGACGCCGTCGGTCGCACCATCGCCGGCGGGATCGCGGCGGGTGAACCGATCACGCAGAGCCGTCTCGTGGCCCAGGGACCCCGGGCCGACGGACTGCACACGGTTCCCGTGCGCCTCGCCGACGCGGAGGCCGCCGCCCTCCTGGTCCCGGGATCCGTCATCGACCTCGTCCTGGCATCGAGTGAGGCCGGTGGTCGGGTGATCGCCGAGGGGGTGCAGGTCGTCACGGTCCCTCGACGCGAGGCGGGGGCAGGTTTCGGCGCGACGCCGCGCGCCACGGGTAGTCTCATCGTCGTCGCGACGGACCGCCGCACAGCGGTCGCACTCGCGGCCGCAGGTGCGCAGCCCGGTCTCGGGGTGGTCCTGCGCTGACGCACCGCGTGCACACGGGCCATCGGATCGAGAGGAACGCCGGCATGATCAAGGGCTTCAAGGAATTCGTCTTCCGCGGCAATGTCATCGACCTGGCGGTCGCGGTCGCGGTCGGCACCGCACTCGCTGCCCTGGTCGCCGCCGTGACCAAGGCCCTCATCGAGCCCATCGTCGGCTGGATCCTCAGCCTCCTCGGGGGATCCGATGGCATCGGCGGGACCGTGACCCTCTCCCCGGGCTACGAGCTCAACTTCGCCCTGCTCATCGGTGCCATCATCACCTTCTTCGTCACCCTTGCAGCCCTATACCTCTTCTTCGTGGCACCCATGAACAAGTACCGCTCGATGACCGGACAGGGCGCCGTGGACACGCGCACCGCCGACGTCAAGCTCCTCGAAGAGATCCGCGATCTGCTCAAGCAGCAGTCGGGCGGCGGCTCCGCTCAACCGTGATGCGGCGGCCGCTGCTCGAGATAGTGGCGATCGTCGTAGGAGGTGACAGCCTCGTCCTCGGTGATGTCGGGGAGCAGCCCGCTCGACGGTAGGGGCGTCCTCGCCGCTCCTGAGGCGACCAGGGACTCCGCGATCGCCTCACCCAGGAGGGTGACATCCGCGTCCTCGATGACGAATGATGGCGACACCTGGAGCGCGCCTGAGGCGAGGTTGCGCGTGAGCACGCCGCGCTGGCGCAGCTCGGCGAGCACTCTCGCCGGGACTCCCGCCGCCTTGGCTTCGGGTGTGTAGTCCACGGCTGCGAGCAGGCCCACGCCGGCGCGCACCTCGCTCACCACGTCGTACGCCGCCAGCGGCAGCAGCACCGCGCCCAGGCGGTGCTGCAGGGTGTCGACCCGCGCGATGAGCTGCTCCTGCTCGAGGATGTCGAGGTTGGCCAGGGCGACCGCGCATGCCGTCGCGTGCGCGGAGTAGGTGTAGCCGTGGCGCCACATCACCGGTGCGGGACCCCGATCCCAGAAGGGCGCGGCCACGCGACCTGCGACGAGCACGGCACCGAGTGGGATGTAGCCGGAGGTGATCCCCTTGGCGGTGAGCATCACATCGGGGTCGAGTGACCAGCGCGTGCTGGCGAACATCGCACCGGCTCGGCCGTACCCGCTGATCACCTCGTCGGCCACGAAGAGCACCCCGTGCCGGCGGCAGGTCTCACGCACGCGGGCGAGGTAGTCGCGCGGGGGTGCGTAGACACCCCCCGCTCCGATGATCGGCTCGCAGAAGAACGCTGCGACGTCCGACCGCGAGTCGAGCAGTGCGTCTAGAGCATCGGCGTCATCCCACGGCACCTGCACGACGGCAGGATCGAGATCCCCGTGGCCCGCCCTATTGGCGTCGATGCCGGCAAGGCTCGTCCCCGCAAGGTGCATGCCGTGGTAGGCGTGCTCGCGCGTCACGATGACGCTGCGCTCCGGCTGGCCCAACTCCGCCCAGTAGCGTCGTACGAGCTTGACGGCCGTATCGACCGAGTCGCTGCCGCCACTGGTCAGGAAGATGCGCGCGTCGTCCATGGGGGCCATCTCCGCCAGCCTCTGCGCAAGATCGAGGGCCGGACGGGTGGCCAGGTCGCCGAATGCGGAGTACGACGCAAGACGGCGCATCTGCGCGGCGGACGCATCTGCGAGTTCGGCCCGACCGTGGCCGACGTTGCAGTACCAGAGGCCGGCGGACGCATCGAGGTAGCGGCGCCCCTGCTCGTCGATCACGTGCGCACCCTCGCCGCGATCGATGACCAGCTCCCCCGATTCCGCCACCGCGGCCATATCGGCGAAGGGGTGCCACAGCCGCGTGCCCGGCTCCCGAGCGGACGTCGCGTCTCCCACAGGCGCAGGCTAGCGTGGCGTCCGTGCGCATCGTCCTGCTTGGAGCCACCGGCTACACCGGCCGACTCACGGCCGAGGCCATGGTGCGGGCGGGCCTGGCCCCCGTGCTCGCGGGACGGCGCCATGACGCGGTCGCTCGCCTCGCGGACCGCCTCGCGCCCCTGGCCCCCCGCCCCTCCACCGAGCCCAGCATCGCCATCGCGGATGCCGGGGATCCGGCATCGGTGCGCCGACTGATCCAGTCCTCCGACGACGTCCTCGTCTCGACCGTCGGCCCCTTCGTGGAGTGGGGCGATGCCGCGGTGGAGGCCGCTGTCGATGCCGGCGCGGCGTACCTCGACTCGACCGGCGAGCCGCCCTTCATCCGGCGTGTCTTCGACGTCTACGGTCCGCGAGCTGCCGCGACGGGTGCGCGACTCATCACCGCGTTCGGCTACGACTACGTGCCCGGCAATCTCGCGGGTGCACTCGCACTGCGTCGGTGCCGCCGTGCAGGTCGCCCCGCGACACGGCTCGACATCGGCTATTTCATCGAGGGTGCCTTCGGCATCAGCTCGGGCACGCGCGCGAGTGCCGCCGGTGTGCTGCTCGCGCCCAGCTATGCACGACGCGGCGGCACCATCGTCGAACGCCGCTCCTCCGGCGGTCGCACGCGCGCCTTCGACCTCGGCCGAGGCCGCACCTGGAAGGGCCTGCCCGTGGCCGGCTCGGAGCATCTCGCCCTCCCCCTCACCGATCCCGATGTCGCCGACATCGAGGTGTGGCTGGGCTGGGCCGGGAAGTGGACACCCGCCGCGGCGTACGCCGGCACCGCGCTGGGCGCCGTGGCCGCGGTGCCCGGTGCGGGCGATCGCGCGATGCG
>JBJOJS010000109.1:0-8454 GCA_046046455.1 Actinomycetota bacterium
ATGTCGCCGACATCGAGGTGTGGCTGGGCTGGGCCGGGAAGTGGACACCCGCCGCGGCGTACGCCGGCACCGCGCTGGGCGCCGTGGCCGCGGTGCCCGGTGCGGGCGATCGCGCGATGCGTGCCCTGCGTCAGCGACTCGGCCGGACTACCGGCGAGGGTCCCGATGCTGCGAGCCGGGCCGCGGCGCGGACCGTCGTGCAGGCCGAGGCCTTCGACGCGGTCGGTCGCCACCTCACCACCGTGCGACTCGAAGGACCTTCGCCCTACGACCTCACCGCTGAGCTCCTCGCCTGGGGCGCGGCCATGTCCGCCACGCAGACGATGTCGCCGGGCGCCCACGGGCCGGTCGATGCCTTCGGTCTCGAAGCGCTCGAGCGCGGCTGCGCCGACATGGGACTCATCGCGGTCGAGTAACGACCCGAGGACGTTGGGCCATGGCCGACCAGGAGATGAGTGAGCGCGAATGGCGTGAACGCGATGCCGCGCATGCCCGCCGTGTCACGCCGTGGATCGCCCCTCGCCTGGAACGACGCAGGCAAGGCCTGAGCCATCCCGTCGACGACTTCCTCTTCGACTACTACTCCTACCGGCCGGGTCAACTCGCACGCTGGCACCCCGGTGCGGGCGTACTCCTCACCGGCGATGTCAGCGGCTTCCGTGATCTGCGCGGCTACGTCGTCGACGATGACGGCGCGCGTGTGGATCCCGTGTCGCTGCCCGTCGACCTCCTGAGGTCGACCCTCCGCCTGCTCGAGGCCACGGGATCGCGCCCTGCGTCCTTCGGATGCTTCGGCAGGCACGAGTGGGCCATGGTCTACCGGCAGTCCCCCGACGAGATCCGGCACTCGGCGTGGCCGCTGCGCCTGCCACCGGCCGACATCGCCCGCGTCGTGGAGTCGAGTCCGCTGCGCTGCACGCACTTCGACGCCTTCCGCTTCTACACCGCGGAAGCGCGGCCGCTCAACCTCGTCCAGCCCACCCGCGCCACCCAGCCCGAACTCGAGCAGCCGGGATGCCTGCACGCGACGATGGACCTCTACAAGTGGTGCTTCCGCTCCTATCCCGCGGTCAGCGCGGATCTCACCGCGGACTGCTTCGCGCTCGCGCGCGAGGTGCGGGTGGTGGACATGCGCGCCTCGCCGTACGACTTCCGCACGCTCGGCTACTCACCCATCGCGATCGAGACACCCCAGGGTCGAGCGGAGTACATCGAGCACCAGCGTGACTTCGCCGCTCGCGGCGCGCTCCTCCGCGAGTGCCTCGCCGCTTCGCTGCGCAGCGCACTCGGCGTCAGTGCAGTCGCATGAGCACACAGGCGGGAGCGGCCCTCCTGCGCCTTGCGGCATTTGGTGTCGCTGCGATCCTCGTCGGCGTGGTGCTCGCGGTATTCGCGACGGGGGCATCCACACCCGACGAGGGGGCGGGGATCGCGACGCTGCAGACGGCGGTCTTCTTCTTCGGTCCGATCGCCGCCATCGCGACGCTTGCCTTCATCGTCGTGCTCGCCCTGACCAGGCCCGTCTCCCTGGCCGTACGCCTCCGGACAGCCCGCGTGGTGGCGATCGTCTACGCCATCATCGCGGCAGGCCTCGCCATGGTGCTGGCGTCGACGTGGTGGGGCCTGCTGGGCGGCATCGCCTCGACCGTCGCCGCGGCCCTCGCCTGGTGGTTGCTCGGCAGGCCGGATGCCGCGTCGGCGGCCTAGGAGCGCGGGTAGGGCACGCCCGCAGCGTCGAACTCCGCGAGGATCTGGTCGTAGCGCGCGTCGATGCGCGCAGCTGTCGCGTCATCGTAGTCACGACGCCACCGACCGATGTGGGCCTGCTGCGGCAGGACGTTGGCGTCGAACCACTGGGTGAGGCGTCGGTCCGGTCCCACTCCTATGCCCTCGAGCAGCGCGGCGAGGGTGGCCTCGCGGTCCGTGACCGTGAGCTCATGCAGGTCGACGCGCAGGAATCGCCCCTCAGGGCATGCCTGCTCAGCGCGGTGCGCATCGATCATGCGCTCACGCCACTCCTCGAGTGCGGTGAAAACGTCGGTCGGACCGAAGGGCTTGGAGACGAACGATGCGGCGACATCGCGGCCGTCGCGCATCATGTGGACGACGACGCCGTCGGGGAAGAGCGCGAGGACGCGGTCAGCGGCGCGAGCATTGGCCGGGGTGGTGTCGACCCACCGGGACTTGCCCTCACCGCGCGCCTGGGCATCAGCCCACTTGCCCGAGGACACGATCGATTCGGCGAAGTGACGCGATGCCCGGGCGGGATCCTGGGCAAACCCCGCGACGTACTCCTCACACAGGGTGCGCATCTGCTGCTCATCGAGTCGACGGAAGAGACCGGAGCGCGCACCCGAGGGCTTGATCCGCACGTACCAGTGCTCCCAGAGGGCGTCGACGACCTGCTGGGGTGTGACCTGACCGGCATAGGCATCGGCGACGCCGCCTCGGGAGGCGATGAAGCGCAGCTCGCGAGGGTTGGTCGCGCGAAGGTCGTGATGGCGACCGAGCAGGCGGCCAGCAATCGTGGTGCCACTGCGCCCGGTGCCACCGACGAAGACGGGCCTGTCGGGTGCGAGCCACTCGGTCATGGCCGGCCCGTCACGCGCGCTGCACTCACTTGCGCTTTCGCTTCGCCCGCTCCGCGCGTCGGCGCTCGGCCCGACTGGCGTTGGGGTCGACCTCGATCTCCTCACCGTCGGCGAGGAGCGTCTCGCGTGAGACACCGCCATCGGCGGATGGCGCGGAGTACTCCAGGACCTGCGGCCGCGACGGACCCAGGCCCTTGGCCGTGACCGCGGGTGCGGACTTGGCTGCAGCGGCAATTGCCTGCACCGCCGCCGTGGCAGGGGCCTCGGTGACGGCCGCTGCAGCCTGCTCCGCTTCCTCGCTCACCGCGGGCGGTGCCTGCACCTCGACGTGGAAGAGGTAGCCGACCGTCTCCTCCTTGATGGCGTCCATCATCGCGGTGAAGAGCTCGTAGCCCTCGCGCTGGTATTCGATGAGCGGATCGCGCTGTGCCATGGCACGCAGGCCGATGCCGTCGCGGAGGTAGTCCATCTCGTAGAGGTGCTCGCGCCACTTGCGGTCGAGGACTGACAAGATCACGCGACGCTCGAGCTCGCGCATGACCTCCTCGCCCAGCTCAGCCTCGCGTCGGTCATAGGCGAGGTGGATGTCATTGGTGAGCTCCTCGGAGATGAACTCCGCCGACAGGCCGGCGCGCCCGGCGCCGGACTGCTCCTCGAGTTCCTGGACGGTGACACCCACCGGGTACAACTGCTTGAGCGCGGTCCACAGCTTGTCGAGATCCCAGTCCTCGGGATAGCCCTCGGCCGTGGCCGATGTGACGTAGCCCGCGACGACCTCGTCCAGGAAGGTACGCACCTGCTCGTGAATGTCAGCGCCCTCGAGTACCTGCTTGCGCTCGTCGTAGATGACGAGGCGCTGACGGTTGAGCACGTCGTCGTACTTGAGGACGTCCTTGCGGATCTCGAAGTTCTGCGCCTCGACGGAGGTCTGCGCGGAGCGAATGGCATTGCTGACCATCTTGGCCTCGATGGGCACGTCGTCCGGCACATTGAATCGACGCAGGAAGGAGTCGACCATCTCCGCCTTGAACAGGCGCATCAGGTCGTCCTCGAGCGAGAGGTAGAAGCGGGTCTCGCCAGGATCTCCCTGGCGACCGGATCGACCGCGGAGCTGGTTGTCGATACGCCGGGACTCGTGACGCTCGGTGCCGAGGACGTAGAGGCCGCCGAGGGCGATGACCTCCTCGTGCTCGGCCGCTACGGACTCCTGCGCCGCGGCCAGGGCCTCGGGCCAGGCCTTCTCGTAGCCCTCGGGGTCTTCGACCGGGTCGAGTCCCCGGCGCTCGAGCTCCTGAGCTGCCCGGAACTCCGGGTTGCCGCCGAGCATGATGTCGGTGCCGCGACCGGCCATGTTGGTGGCGACGACCACGGCGCCCTTGCGGCCCGCCTCGGCGATGATCGACGCCTCGCGCTCGTGGTTCTTGGCGTTGAGGACCTCATGGCGCACACCGCGCTTCTTGAGCTCCTGCGAGATGACCTCGCTCTTCTCGACGCTCGTAGTGCCGATGAGGACGGGCTGCCCGGTCTCGTGGCGCTCCTCGATGTCGTCGATGACCGCGGCGTACTTCGCATCCTCAGTGCGGTAGACGAGATCCGGCTCGTCCAGACGCACCATCGGCCGGTTCGTCGGGATGGGTACGACGCCGAGCTTGTAGATCTGATGGAACTCGTTGGCCTCGGTCATGGCCGTGCCGGTCATGCCCGAGAGCTTGTCGTAAAGACGGAAGTAGTTCTGCAGCGTAATCGTGGCGAGGGTCTGGTTTTCCGCCTTGATCTCCACGCCCTCCTTGGCCTCGATGGCCTGATGGAGTCCCTCGTTGTAGCGGCGACCCTTGAGGAGGCGACCGGTGTGCTCGTCGACGATGAGGATCTCGCCGTCGAGGATGACGTAGTCGCGATCCCGCTTGAAGAGCTCCTTGGCCCGGACGGCGTTGTTGAGGAAGCCGACGAGGGGCGTGTTGACCGTGTCGTAGAGGTTGTCGATGCCGAGCTGGTCCTCGACCTTGTCGATCGCGGACTCGTGGACGCCGATCGTCTTCTTCTTCTCGTCGACCTCGTAGTCCTCGTCCTTCTGGAGGAGGCGGGCGATGCGCGCGAACTCGGAGTACCACTTGGTGGGCTGGTCAGCCGGGCCGCTGATGATGAGAGGCGTGCGGGCCTCGTCGATGAGGATCGAGTCGACCTCATCGACGACGGCGAAGTTGTGCCCGCGCTGGACCATCTCCTCGGTGGACCAGGCCATGTTGTCGCGGAGGTAGTCGAAGCCGAACTCGTTGTTGGTGCCGTAGGTGATGTCGGCGGCGTACGCCTCGCGGCGCTCGGCCGGCGTCATGTGCGCGAGGATCACGCCCACCTTGAGGCCGAGGAAGCGGTGGATGCGCCCCATCCACTCGGCGTCGCGCTCGGCGAGGTAGTCGTTGACCGTGACGACATGGACACCCTTGCCCGAGAGCGCGTTGAGGTAGGACGGGAGCGTGGCGACGAGGGTCTTGCCTTCACCGGTGCGCATCTCGGCGATGTTGCCGAGGTGGAGTGCCCCTCCGCCCATGAGCTGGACGTCGTAGTGGCGCTGACCGAGAGTGCGGCGAGCAGCCTCGCGCACCGTCGCGAAGGCCTCGGGCAGCAGGTCGTCGAGGGTCTCGCCATTGTCCAGCCGGGTCCGATACTCGGCGGTCAGGCCGCGGAGCTCCTCGTCGGTCATGGCGAGGAAGTCGTCCTCGATCGCGTTGACCTGACGGGCGATGCCCTCGAGGGTGCGTAGGGTCTTGCCCTCACCGGCGCGAAGGATCTTGTCCAGAATGCCCACCGGGTCATCCTAGACGGGCCTGGTTCTCCTTTACCTGCCCGGCGGGCTATCCCTGCCCGACAGGCGCGGGCCTCCCGGCGAGCGAATCCGTGCCGTCGATGCGGACGAGCCCCCATCGTGCAGCGCGCACGACGGCCTCGGTGCGCGATCGCACGTGCAGCTTCTCGTAGAGGCGACGCACGTGGTTCTTCACCGTGTTATCGCTGATGACGAGGGCGTCCGCGATCTCACGATTGGTGCTGCCCGCACACAGCAGGGATAGCACCTGCGACTCACGGCGCGTGAGAGCGGGAGGTCGTGACCCGGCGCCATCAGCACGGGTCCCGGCGTTGACAACCGTGCGGCCCTCAGCCACGGCACGCGCCGCCTGGACGAGCGCCGACTCATCAACATCTCGGTCCACTGCTCCGCGCGCGCCGGCCGACACGAGGGCGCCCAGGACGTCGGGCGTCGCCGCCCCTACGAGCACGAGGATCGGCACCCCGTCGAGGGAATCGCGCAGCGAGGCGACGTCGGCAGCGGAGGATGCGGGTGGGAGTTCCCAGACGACGACACTCGGTCGGGATGCGGAATCGCTCGCATCATCGAGCACGAGCCACCCGGCATCGGCGAGGATCGCGTGCAGGCCCCGACGCACGACCGGCGTCGTCGCGATGACGAGAGCGGTGAGCGCACTCAGCCTTGAGGGTGGCACCGCACCAGTGTGGTGGACACGACCCTCACCGGACGCGGGAGGTCGCCGCGATAGCCGCACAACGTGCAGGCTCTACGCCCGCGGCGCGAAGGGCACGCACGGCCTCCGCAAGGGTGGCCCCCGTGGTGATGATGTCGTCGACGACGATCACCGGCAACGCGGGCGGCTCGACGCACCTCAATGCCCCAGCGAGGTTGGCCCTGCGGTCCACCGCGGTCAGGCCGGCCTGGTCCCGCGGCTGGCGCGTGAGCTGCAGGCATCGCACCACGCTCAGTCCCGACGACGACGCATCTGCGACCGCGCGCCGTACGACGCGCTCCCAGGCATCCTCACCGCGTCGACGCCGAGCCTCAGTCGACGACGGCACCGGCACTACCGTGCACGGCCCGAGCGCGGCACCGCTGCCCGACACGGCGGCATCGAGCGCACGAGCGAGTGCATGCGCGAGGTGCTCCGCCACGTCGCGGCGACCGCGCTCCTTCCATGCCGTCATCACCGCTCGCGTGACCCCGGCGTAGTCGGCGACGACATGCGCGGGCACCCAAGCCTCAGGAGTCGGCACGGGTCGATGCAGCCGCGCCGGACCGCTCAACGACTCGCGGCACTCGACGCACACGGCCACCCCCGGCTTCCGACACCCCGCGCAGACGGCGGGGGCGCCGAGGGCCACGACATCCGACAGCGCCGCGCCGATGCGGCGTACGAGGGGGGCCCGCATCGGTGCGACCCCTGGGTCTGGTGTGACGTTCATCCCTCAGGGGCCCACGTCGCAGCGGCGGTGTCCAGGGCGATCGGGAAGCCTGTGGGTTCCCCACGGCGCCCGCGCCTGTGCGCGGGACTCGCATCCAGGAGTACGCTTACCTCACGCCCGCCGGACCAACGAAGCCTCGTGCCGTCCGCCGGCCCTTTCCAACCTTTCGAGGTGTTCTGCCATGTCTGATTCCACAACCCCCGACTACAAGGTCGCTGATCTGTCACTCGCCGCCTTCGGCCGCGACGAGATCCGCCTCGCCGAGCACGAGATGCCCGGCCTCATGGCCATGCGCGAAGAGTTCGGTCCGCGCCAGCCGCTCAAGGGTGCGCGCATCACCGGCTCGCTCCACATGACCGTGCAGACCGCGGTCCTCATCGAGACCCTCGTCGCGCTCGGCGCCGACGTCCGCTGGGCATCGTGCAACATCTTCTCGACCCAGGACCATGCCGCAGCAGCGGTCGTCGTCGGACCTGACGGCACTGCCGACAATCCGCGCGGCGTGCCGGTCTACGCATGGAAGGGCGAGACCCTCGAGGAGTACTGGTGGTGCACCGAGAAGGTGCTCATGTGGCCCGATGGTGGCGGCCCCAACATGATCCTCGACGACGGTGGCGACGCCACGCTGCTCGTCCACAAGGGCACGGAGTTCGAGGCAGCGGGCGTCGTCCCGAGCACCGACCCCAATGACTCCGAGGAGTACGCCGTCATCCTCGAGGTGCTGCGTCGTTCGCTCGCGGAGGACCCGCAGCGCTGGACGCGGATCGGCGAGGGCATCCGCGGTGTCACGGAGGAGACCACCACCGGTGTCCACCGCCTCTACGAGATGATGCGCGAAGGGCGCCTGCTCTTCCCGGCGATCAACGTCAACGACTCGGTCACCAAGTCGAAGTTCGACAACAAGTACGGCTGCCGCCACTCGCTGGTCGATGGCATCAACCGCGCCACCGACGTCCTCATCGGCGGCAAGGTTGCAGTCGTCTTCGGCTACGGAGACGTGGGCAAGGGCAGCGCGGACTCACTGCGCGGCCAGGGTGCGCGCGTCATCGTGACCGAGATCGATCCGATCTGCGCGCTTCAGGCAGCCATGGACGGCTACCAGGTGGCCACGATCGACGACGTGGTCGACAGCGCTGACATCTTCATCACCGCCACCGGTTGCAAGGACGTCATCACCGCCGAGCACATGGCGCGGATGAAGCACCAGGCGATCGTCGGCAACATCGGTCACTTCGACAATGAGATCGACATGGCCGGTCTGGCCCGCACCCCGGGCGTCGCGCGCCGCACGATCAAGCCGCAGGTCGACGAGTGGACCTTCCCCGATGGCCACTCGATCATCGTCCTGTCGGAGGGTCGCCTGCTCAACCTCGGCAACGCGACCGGCCACCCGTCGTTCGTGATGTCCAACTCCTTCACCAACCAGGTGCTGGCTCAGCTCGAACTCTTCACTCGCCCCGACGAGTACCCGCTGGGCGTCTACACGCTGCCCAAGCACCTCGACGAGAAGGTCGCGCGCCTTCACCTCGACGCGCTGGGCGTCCGCCTCACCGAGCTGTCCAAGGACCAGGCGGAGTACATGGGCGTCGATGTCGCCGGCCCCTACAAGCCC